>NZ_CP150269.1:4397500-5057500 GCF_037976825.1 Paenibacillus sp. FSL K6-1330 | reverse complement strand
AACGCCTTTAAAAGCGAAGCTCTATCTGGACCGGGTGCGTGGCCGGCTTTTGGCCGGACTCGAATTTCAATATGGAGAAATCACCATTAATCCGTTGGAGGGGCATCGCGCCATACGCAGCAGCAGCTCGATCCTCGTTCGCGACGGAGAGCAGGAGCAGCGGATTCTTGAGCTCATGGAGAACGCCTCCTTTGCCAAGACCGATGGCGGTTTCTTCATGAACGATGAGGATGCCGAATACGATTTCCTGTATCATACGATCCCGCAGCTGGAGAAGCTGCTGGTTGTTTATGCAACGACGGCCGTGAAGGAACGGGTGCTTACTGAACCGATGGGTGCCAAGGTGCGGGTGGAGGTCGACGAACGGACGGATTGGCTTGAATTGAAGTTTGATATGGAGGGGATTCGGGAAGCCGAAATTCGGGAGATCGTCAAGTCGCTTGAAGAAAAACGCAAATATCACCGGTTGCGAAACGGCGCGCTGCTTCCGCTGGAAAGCGCCGAGTTCCAGGCAATGGTTGCTTTAATGAACCGGGTAGGGCCTTGGTTATACGAAGGGGAGGGCACGCAGTTCAAAATGCCGGCAGTCCAAGGACTTCAGCTGCTGGATTGGGAAAATTTGGGATCAACGGTCCAGCTTGGCCGATCCTTGCGCCAAATGCTGCAGCATGTGAAGAATCCGGATCATTTGGATTTTGCCGTGCCGCCGAACCTTGAAACGGTCCTCCGGGATTATCAGAAGTTTGGTTTCCAATGGATGAAGACGATGGCCCACTACCGCTTCGGCGGCATCTTGGCCGATGATATGGGCCTTGGTAAAACGATTCAGAGCATTGCATTCATTCTGTCAGTACTTCCGGAGATCAGAGAACGTAACGAACCTGCGTTGATCGTGGCGCCGGCCTCTCTGCTCTATAACTGGCATAATGAGCTCCAGAAGTTTGCGCCCGAGATCAAGGCCGTCATTGCCGATGGTACGCAGACCGAACGGGCTAAAATCATACAGAATGCGGGGAACGCAGATGTCATCATTACTTCTTACCCGCTGCTCCGCAGGGACGTTGAGCGCTATGCGAAGCTGCCGTTCTTAACGTTAATTCTGGATGAAGCCCAATTCTTCAAAAATTACACAACGCAAACGGCTCAGGTAGTCAAAACGCTGCATGCCCGTTATCGGTTTGCGCTGACAGGTACCCCGGTCGAGAACCGACTTGAGGAACTATGGTCCATATATGATGCCGTTTTCCCGGCACTCTTTGGAGATCGAAAAACGTTTCAGGAATTGCCGAAAGAAACCGTGGTGAGGCGAGTGCGTCCCTTCCTGCTTCGCAGGCTGAAATCGGATGTGCTCAAGGAGCTGCCGGAGAAGATCGAGACGGTTCAGGCATCGGGCCTGCTGGTCGAGCAGAAGAAGCTCTATACCGCCTATCTTGCGAAGTTAAGGCAAGAGACGCTCAAGCATTTGGCGCAGGATGGCTTTCAGAAGAGTCGGATTCGCATCTTAGCGGGCATTACTCGTCTGCGCCAGATCTGCTGTCACCCGGCCCTATTCGTGGAGGGCTATGAGGGTAGTTCGGCCAAGTTTGAGCAGCTTCTGGAAACCATTGAGGAATGTCGGCTTGCGGGAAGACGGATGCTGGTATTCTCCCAGTTTACGGGGATGCTGAATCTGATTGCCGGGGAGCTCGGATATCGGGGGATCCCGTTTTTCTACTTGGATGGACAGACTCCGGCATCGGAGCGAGTGAAGCTGTGCGAACGCTTCAACGAAGGAGAACGGGAAGTGTTCCTCATATCACTGAAGGCAGGCGGAACGGGGCTAAACCTGACCGGGGCCGATACGGTGATCTTGTATGATCTGTGGTGGAACCCTGCTGTAGAGCAGCAGGCGACGGACAGGGCACATCGCATCGGACAGAAGAAGGTTGTGCAGGTGATACGGCTGGTGGCTCAGGATACCATCGAGGATAAAATGGTCGCCCTGCAACAGAAGAAGAAGGATCTGATCGAGGAACTGGTTCAACCGGGAGGAGAGTCGCTTCCAAGCTGGACCGAGGCGGAAATCCGGGAGCTGCTGACGCTTCAGGGTTGAGCCTCTAAGAGTGTGGATGGGCGCAAGGGATAAAACGCTGATATAATAGCTGTATGTGATTTATGTAACGTATACTCCAGTCATAGAATAGGACGGTTTTCGGGATGATATCTTTTTTACTAACGTTAAAACGTCTCTTCAGCGGTCTGTTTCGAGCGTTTAAGCAGCGGTATTTTGTAGCGCTGTTTGTATTGATCGTCATTATGCTGATATCGGGTACGATGTTTTATACCAAGCAGGAAGGGTTATCCGTGCTGGATGCCCTGTATTTCTGCGTAGTGACGTTGAGTACAGTAGGTCATCCGGAATTCGTGCCGCAGACACCGCTTGGTAAAACATTCACGATGGTGTATATTGTCGTCGGTACGGGTATATTCCTTGGGATGGCTGGACAATTGGCGTATGCCTTAATCCGAACGAATCAAAGGGATGAAAAGGACTGAATTCCTAATGGAAAAAGGGAACATTCCAGGCGTTTGAACTGTGAACCGATTGGGGAAGGTTCAGAGAAAACCGTCCTGGACTTAACTAGCAAGCAGATGACCTCGAATTCGTCGAGGTCATCTTTTTTTATGAACACTGATATCGCTTTAGTTGAGCTGCTTACCCTATTGGACCGTTACCGCAAAATAAAAGCTGGCGCGTCCCTGCTCCAGAGGCCATGTACAATGAATTTCGTACAGGTACGAGCCGGGTCCTGTCGGTACGGTATATCCGTCGATATCGGGCTCCGTCAGGTTTAGGACGGTGAAGCCATGTATTCCTTCGGGTGGCGTTGTTTTAATGTCCACACCGCCTTGGACTACAACGGGTGTTATATCCTTCAGCTCCGGTCGGACTGCATCCGTCATCGAACACTTATCCCCGTTGCACCATGAATAAAGGTACCAGCCTCGCTGCACCGCGATTTCGGTGCCGTCGATTGTAACCTTGGGCAACGGAGGTTCGGCGGATCTTACCCACAGGGTTTGGATGGCTTTGCGGGCATTTTCCTTTGAGATCGGTTTTGAATTCTCTGACCTCGATCCGACATAATAGCCCGTACCGAACACAACGATTAGCAGGATTACATATAGAACCGATCGGGTTTTCTTCATGTAATAAAGCCCCCTTAATATATCACTCGTCTCATAATCAGGCGGAAAATATGTTATAATTTTGAAATCAAACACTTCCATTATAAACCAATCGTGGGTAGCAGGCGTTATATATATGAGAAGAAATCGAAGAGGGATGAATCTATGACACTAAAATGGTTGGATTGGGCAAAAGAGATACAGGCGATCAGCCAGGCCGGACTGGAATATACGAGGGATGTCTATGACAAGGAACGGTTTGAGCAGCTAAGGGAGCTCAGCATCAAGATCATGCAGGAGTATACCGAAGCTGGCGACGAGAAGATCCGTACGCTGTTTGCGAGTGAAACCGGATACCAAACGCCGAAGGTGGACGTCCGTGGCGTTATTTTTCAAGAGGGGAAGCTACTTCTGGTGAAGGAAAAGGCCGACGGAGCTTGGGCATTGCCGGGAGGATGGGCGGACATCGGTCTATCGCCTGCCGAGGTTGTTGTGAAGGAAGTGAAGGAAGAAGCGGGTTATGAGGTACGCGCAACGAGATTACTGGCTGTATTGGATAAGAAGTTTCATAACCATCCGCCTTCGGCCTTCCATGTGTACAAAATGTTCATTCAGTGCGACATTACGGGTGGAACTGCAGGTGTGGGGACCGAGACGTCCGCGGTCGGTTTTTTCGCGCAGGACGAACTGCCTCCGCTGTCTCAGGAACGAAATACCAAGGAACAGCTGCAGCGAATCTTCGAGTTCGAGAAACAGCCTCATCTGCCAACTTGGCTGGATTAAACCATATAACAAAGGAGCGTAGACAATGTGAAGGGCTTTAAAATTTATAAGGACGCACCGGATGAAGCGGAAATGAAACGCAGATATAACGGACGGATTAATATTTTCTTTTTTAGTGCATTTCTTATCTTTTGCGTCATTATCATTCGAATGGCCATATTGCAGTTCGTAGAGGGACCGGAGCTTGCGAGTCAGGAAATCGGTGGAGAGCAGAAGCACTTCCCGCTGCAGCCGATCCGGGGGTCCATCATCGATGCATCCGGCACGAAGCTTGCTTACTCTACGGCTTCAAACTCTTTATATATCACGCTCATGAAGGATTACAGCAAAAAGACGGACAAAGGAAAAGAAAACAGGCCGGAAGCGGAAGAGTTGGCGAAGCGGCTTGTCCAGGCGTTTAACAAGTATGGGGACCCCAAGGCGGAACCGATGACCGTCAAAACAGTGATTGACGACCTGGATTTGGAATATAACAAGCAGCATGGTTATGAACCCAGACGAATCAAATCCGATTTGACGAAGGAAGAGATCGCTTATTTCATGGAGAACCGAGCCAAGTTTCCCGGCATCCAGATCGTGGAGGAGAATGTAAGGCACTATGATCCGGATACGGTGGCGGTTCAGACGATCGGATTTCTAAAGAAGTTCAGTGGCTCTAAAGACCTTAAGGATTATGAGGCTATTGATCAGAGCAACAAGGATCAGAAGAATCCCGGCTTGATCTACACGGAAGAAGAGTGGATTGGCTATGACGGATTGGAGCGGATGTTTCAGGAAGAACTGCGCGGCAAGAGCGGGTATCTCAGCATTCCGATCAATCCGCAGAATATGGTGGACGGCGTACCGACGATGGTCGCTCCTGAAAAAGGCCATAATATTCACACCACGATTCATAAAGACATTCAGCTTTCGACAGAGCAGGCCATTACGGATCAGCTTCAATATCTTCATACCCATCCCGTATCGGGCAAGCTTCATAAGGATGCCTTGACCGGATACGCGGTCGCTATGGAGGTGGACACCGGTAATGTAGTCGCGATGGCCAGTATGCCGGATTACGACTCGAATGTACGTGTAAACGGAGGCAAGATTACGCCGGATATCGTGGATTCGTCGGGAAACGGCACGATTACAATCTACGGATCGGGCAGATCGGGAAACGGGTTTGAATCCACGATCTATCTTGGTTCTGTCATTAAACCGCTGACCGTGTTGATCGGGCTGAATGAGGGGTTATTTGGCTTGAACGAAACGTATGACGATAAAGGGTACGCTTTAATCGGCCGGGAAGGATATGAGAAGGCTATCTCCAACTCGAGCGGACATCGAAATGGACCCATTAAGCCGCAGCAAGCAATCCAGCAATCCTCGAATGCTTTTATGATCGATATGATCGGCAAGGAGTTAGTTGGCAAGTACGGAGGAGAGAAAGGCGTCAAAAAGTGGGATGAGTATATGATGCAGTTTGGTCTTGGTGTTGCCACGGGGAGCGGCTTGCCCGGGGAATTTAAGGGCCGTGGGGAGTATACGAATACAAAGGCAGCGGGGAGTAATCTGGCAGCTTTAGCCTATGCTTCCTTCGGTCAGATGGGGAAATACACGCCGCTCCAGCTAGCCCAATACACCGTTATGCTGGCGAATGAAGGCAAGCGGATCAAGCCGCAACTGGTCAGCAAAATCACGGATCAGGAGGGCAACGTGGTCAAGGAGTTCGGTCGCGAGATCCTGAACGAGGTCGAATTCCCCAAAGCGTATTGGCAGACCGTCAAGCGTGGGATGAATACGCAGGGGCTGGCAGCATTCGAAGATTTTAAATATGATTTTGCCCGAAAAACGGGAACCTCCGAGCAGGAAGCTAAAGTGAATGGAACGTGGAAGAAGATTGATAACGGCGTCTTCATCGCCTTTGCTCCGCGGGATAATCCGAAGCTGGCGGTTGCCGTCGTTGTACCGGAAGGCGGCTTCGGATCGCAAAGCGCCGCGCCGATTGCGAGGAAAATATTCGATGCTTATGATGAAGTCTACGGACTTGATGGAACGCCGCATCCGAAGAAGACTGAAGAGCAGAAGAAGGAAAGCAGTGAGGACGAGACAGAGGACAATAGATAAGAACCGTAGTCGCAGAGTCGCGTTAAATTGCATAAACCAAAGGCAGGCTGTAGAGGCGAACTTCTCCTCTCCAATCCTGCCTTTTTTGTATCGCATTTAATCAATAAGGATTGTCCTTGATCTTCAGCACCTCTGCCAGAAAGGTTGAGACCAGCCCTTGACCCCAGCCTTGTATCCGCTTATCCGGCACGCCTCTGTATCCCGCGGTGTCTTTCATGACCGCCGTTCCCGCGGAGACGCCGGTAACGGTGCCATCCTCGGTGATCTTGGACAAAATGCCGTCAATCGATTTCTGCGTGTATTTATTGTAGATGCGTCCTTTGGTGAGCAGGGCAGCAGCGATACCGGCTGAGCCGGACGTTTCCAGTGGAGACTGCGGATCGGTTGTAATCGTATGCCACAGGCCGGATTCATGCTGCAGCCGGACCAGGGCGCTGAGCTGGTCGCGCAGCGAGCCTTCGATGATCATGAAGGAGGGATGCGTCACCGGGACGAGCTCCAGGGCACGGGCCATCGTAAGGGCAGCCCAGGCGTTGCCCCGGCACCAGAACACGCCGGACATATGGTTGCCAGCGATATTGTCCCAGCCGTGGTAATACAGATTTGAAACGGGATCCTGCAGGCAATCCTCATGGCCATGATACTGCTTCAGGCCATCCTCGAAATAATCCTCCCGGTCCAGCATCACGCCAATCCGAAGCAGGAAGTAGCCTGCCATGAACATCGTATCAACCCACGCCTGCTCCGGAAAGTTATACGTTTCGGAGTTCACCGTATGCTGAAAGATGCCGTTGCCGAAACGCAGCGCATCATGCGTGAGATACTCGGCCATTTCCTTGGCCGTTTCGATATACCGCTCATCCTCATAAACTTCGTACAACGTTAACAAGGAGTGGCCGATGGAGACGCCGTTGACGGACAGCTTGGGCAACCCCTCCTCCATGTTTTCGTCGACCCAGGCTTTCAGCCGTTCCAGATACTCCTTCTTGCCGGTGGCCTTATAGGCTTCGCATACTCCGTAGAAGGCGACCCCGCCCGGCCAATCCCAGCTGAAATCCATACGAAAGGTCCGGTCGACCACGCGGTCTATGACATGTTCAATCTGTTGATCATCAAATACAAGTGCAGGCATCGTATGAGCTCCCTTCATATTCCATTGAATTTATTCTATTGAATTACCCTTTCAATCCCGTTGTGCTGATCCCTTCCACGATGTATTTCTGGAAGATAAAGAAGACGATGACGACCGGCAGCAGCGATAAGGTAGCCATGGCAAACATGCCGCCCCAGTTATTGAGCGACTCCCCGTCAAGGAATAGCTTCAAGGCGAGTGATACCGGGTATTTCTCCGGATTGTTCAAGTAAATAAGCGGATTGATAAAGTCATCCCATCTCCAGTAGAAGGAGAAAATCGAACACGTGATCAGAGCGGGCACGATCAACGGCACTACGACCCGGAAGAATATCCCGTATTTGCTGCATCCGTCAATTTTGGCCGCTTCGTCCAGCTCCTTCGGAATCGTGCGGATGAACTGCATGATCAGGAAGATAAAGAACGGAATGCCGAAGAATTGGGGAACAATTAACGGCTTAAAGGAAGACAGCCAGCCGAATTTAGCGAACATGACATATTGCGGAACGATCACGACATCATGGGGCAGCATCATTGTAATCATCATGCAGGCGAACCAGAATTGCTGGCCGAAGAATTTGGTCCGAGCCAGGCCGAAGGCGACAAGCGCGGAGGAAGCGACGGCACCAATGGTGGATATGATGACAATGATAAAAGAATTTTTGAAGAAGGTACCGAAGGTAGTTCCGGCAAAACCCTTCCAGCCTGTAGCATAATTTGAGAATTCCAGCCGACTCGGTATCAGGCTGTAAGCCGTCGTGAATATCTCATGGTTAGGTTTTAGCGAGCTAGCCACCAGCCACAGAATTGGATAGGTCATGCCGAGGGCGAACAATCCGACCAGGGTATGGTAGAGGAAACGTCTGGATTTGGTCACAACCGTCAATCTCCTTTCGACTCGTAATGAACCCAGCGGGTAGATGATCTGAAGATGAGCAGGGTTAGGACACCAACGATAATGAGCATGATCCAGGCAAGCGCCGACGCGTATCCCATCTCAAAATGCGAGAACGCCTTGCGATACAAGTAAAGTGAATAGAGCAGCGTTTGGTCCAGCGGGCCGCCTTCGCCGCGCGAAATAATGTAGGCGGGGGTGAAGGTCAGGAACGCCGAAATCGTCTGGAGCGTCAGATTGAACAAAATAATCGGACTGAGCATAGGCAGCGTAATTTTGAAAAAGCGATGGACTGCGTTGGCGCCGTCCACGCTGGCAGCTTCATAGTAATCCTTCGGGATATTTTTTAAGCCGGCCAGAAAAATGATCATCGAGGAACCGAACTGCCAGATCGATAACGCGATCAGCGTCCACAGCGCTGTGCTTGGATTCCCGATCCAGGAGGTCGTGGAATGAATCCCGAAGAGGGACAGGGCAGAGTTCACAAGACCCTTGTCACCGAAGATCTGCTGCCACATGATAGCCACGGCCACACTTCCGCCAATAAGAGAAGGCAGGTAGAAGGCCGAGCGGTACAGTCCCACCGCCTTGGTCGCGGTATTCAGAATCATGGCAACAAATAGAGCGAAGATGAGGCGGAGGGGGACGCTGGCAAATACATAGGTGAACGTGACCTGAAATGACTTGCCGATCTTGTCGTCCTCCAGGAACAACCGCTCATAATTCCCGAGGCCCAGCCATCTTGGCGCTTCCATCAGATTGTAATTGGTGAACGAATAATACAGTGACGACAGGATTGGATATAAGGTAAAGATGAGAAAACCAAGAACGAACGGTGCAGAAAAAACATAACCGGTGATATGCTCGTTCTCACGGAGCCTCTTCATAGACTTCAACCCCTACGATTTAGATTTGGTTGCGCCCCGTGCAGGGGTCACGGATGTCAAAAAGGGCATCTCTTGCGCACACGGGAAAGACGTGCGGGAGATGCCTTGTCTGACCATGTCCTGGTTATTGCTGAGATCTGGCCAAGATGGCGTTCGCTTCCTTGCGGAACTCAGCCGCGGCATCTTCGATCGAGATTTTCTTGAACAGAATACGTTCACTGAGATCTCGCAGCAGCTTCTCGATCTCCACCGCGCCAATCGGGTTAGGCGGATCGCCTGGCGTGCTGTTGGCCTCAGCCCAAGTAACATAGTCGAAAATTTTGGCTTCGTTCTCCGAGAGGAGCGGCTTGAGCGCTTCCTTCACCTTGGCGGATACGGGAACGCCGCGCTCGCCCTTAATCAGCTTGTTGGCCTCGATGTCGTTAATGAAGAAGCTGATGAATTTAGCGGCTTCCTCTTTATGCTTGGACGTTTCGGTGACCGAGAAGTACATCGAAGGTTTCAGGAAAAGACCGTCCTTCGTTCCAGGCCCAGGCATCGGATTCAGCTCCAACGGACGATCGGTGACCAGATTGGCCACTGCAAGGAATTGGTTGGACCAGCCGGTGCCCGATATGGAGTTGCCAAGGACAATTTCATCCTCTTCCGCTACGCCTTTTTTCTGGGCTTCCTTGTCCAGAGAGAGGATATATCCGTTGTCGTACCATTTCTGATAGCGGGTGAAATAATCGATAAAGAGCTGGTCGTCACTGTATCCGATCGTTTTACCGTCAGCGCTGTACATTTTCTGGCCGATAGTTCTTAGGTAGTAAGGGAAGAAGACGTCATGCCGGTAAGCAAAACCTCCGATCTGCAGGCCTTTTTCCTTGGCTTGGGCGCCCATTTTGTCCATGTCGTCCCAAGTCCATTCTTTGGATGGAATATCGATGCCGTTCTTCTTCATCGTCTCAACGTCGAAGGTGGTCTGAAGTGCGTTCACGCCGAGGTTCATGGCAACGAGCTTGCCGTTGACCTCACCGCCGCTCAGTGCATTCTCGCTGACATCGGCGACATCCAGCTCGCCGCTTTCGGTGAACGGCTTCAAATCCGCCAGCTGATTCCGGCCAGCATATTGATTCAGATAGGAGATGTCCATTTGAATAATGTCCGGGAGTCCGCCAGCCACCGCTTGGGGAGCAAGCTTTTTCCAGTAGTCATCGAATGGAGCATACTCCGGCTCAATGGTGACATGCGGATTCTGGGACTCATACATTTCAATGACCTTCAAGGTATAATCATGCCGGGATTGTCCGCCCCACCAAGCAATGCGGAGTTTGACCGGATCCTTGCTATCGCTTGCAGCCGCCGGCGGTGTCTCCGTTCCGGTTCCGCCGCTGGCTTGCGGTTCTGCAGCGCCGCCGCCCGAACAGCCAATCAAGCTTCCGATCAGGGAAAACATCAGAACCGCGTGTAACACTTTTTTCATTCCATTTCCTCCCCTTTGTTAATAAACCACTTCATATCGTTTCGATTGTTAGTGCTTACATTCCCAATTATCTTGTTTCCGCGGGGAAAGAGTAAGGAAAAAAACCGTGCAATTTGTTTAAAAAGCAGAGATGTACGTACAAGTTAATCACTCTTTTTCATATATTCGGAGGGGGTGCACCCGATCTGTTTTTTGAACACCTGGCTGAAATATTGAGGATTATCGCCGAAACCGAGCAGCTCGGCCATTTCAAAAATCTTGATATCGGGATCGCTTGCCATCATTTCGGTTGCGCGCTTCATCCGTAGTTTCATTACGTAATTTGAGAATTTCTCGCCGGTCTCTTTCTTGAACAGCTTGCCGAGATAGTCGGCGTTCATATACAGCATGTCGTTTGCCACCAAATTGAGCGTAAGCTCCGAGTTCCCCAGCTGCTCCTCGATAATCTCAACCACCTTGCGGACGATGGCATTATATTTGACTTTGTTCTGCTCGAAGTTTCGCAGCGTGATTTCCCGAACCGTTTCTTCCAAAAAGGCTTGAATGGCTTGAAGCGTACTCATCTCGGCGATTTCCGGAATCCGTGCATAGCGTTCTTGCATCTGATCCGGGTCGGTTAAACGGATAAGGGATACATACTGCTGAATGACATAGGATTTGGTCATGTCGATACTAAGCTGCGCACGCTTCAGCTCCTGAATGAATTCGGCCAGGGCAAGCTCCGCTTCGTTGCGGTGGCCGGATCGGACCGGCATGCACAGGCGCTCCTCATCGAGGACAAACGTTCCTTCCAAGCCGCCGGCATGAAGCGTATCTTCCGTGGTGATCATTCCGCTCTCATCCAGATAGAAACGGTAGTTCAGGCATTGCAGCGTATCCCGGTACAGCTTCCGCGCCAGGGTTACAGGTCCGGGATCGCTGATCGCGATTGTGACGTCCATCTTGTAATACTGTTTAAAAGTACACCGGATATCCTGCAGCTGTTGATGGAGCCGCTGTTGATCCTTTTGGTTCTCAATGAGCACCAGTACATGCTGCCCGATCGTCGTACTTAGGAGCGTTGTGTCCAACAGATCCTCGGCAATGTTCTTCACGGCGAATTGATGCTCATATTCAACGATGCCCTCCAGTTGGAACAACAGCAGACGGACGGGCTGATTGAAATTAGTTTCGAACAGGCTGCGGTACTCCTCCAAGTCATGGCGTCCATAGGTTTTGTTGGTGACAAACTCCTTGAGCACCTGTTCTTTGACATGAGGCAGCACCTTTCGAAGACGGCCTTTCATCTCTTGGATAAAAGACTCCTTGTTTTCGTTTAGGGTCAGCTCGTCAGTGACCTCTTTCAGCGCCCCTCCGATCTTGACCTCGTCGGTCGGCTTGAGCAGGTAATGCTTCACGCCGTATTGCATGGCACGGTTGGCATATTCAAATTCGCCGAAACCGGACAGCAGCACGAATTTAATGTGAGGGTGGGAGGCATAGGTTTTGGCTACGAGCTCAAGCCCATCCAGTCCGGGCATGCGAATATCGCATACGACGATATCCGGGCTCTCCCTGACGATTTTTTCATATGCCTGAATTCCGTTCTGGGCGGTACCGGCCAGCTCGGTTCGGTATGCCGACCAATCCACCATCTGAGATATGCCGTCCAGAATAATTCGTTCATCGTCCACGAGCAGAACTTTGTACATACGAATCCCTCCGTTATTTGGGTAAATACAGAATTACGCGGGTTCCAAGCCCCGATCCGCTGTCGATGGTTAACCCGTGGTGCTCGCCAAAAGCCAGCTTGATCCGTTCATCGATGTTTAACAGTCCGATCCCGTTACCGCTGGTGGCTATTTCGCCGCTTCGTAATCGCGCCAACGTATCCGGCGCCATGCCGGGGCCGTCATCCTCCACGATGACGCAGAACGCGGAAGGGGTCTCCTTGCAGGACAACGTAATTCGGCAAGGGTTAACGGAAGGCTCCAGCGCATAATGAATCGCATTTTCGAGCAGGGGCTGAAGGGATAGCTTTGGAATTTTGCGCTGCAAATCCTGCTCCTTCACATCCATCGTGAAATCTAGGCGGTCTTCAAATCGGAATTTCTGAATAATGACGTAGTTTCGGACAATCTCCAGTTCCTCTCCCAGTGTCAGAATCGGCTCCTTTAAGCTGACGGAGTTACGAAGAAGGAAAGCTAAGGCTTGCACCATGTCGGAGATTTGGGTTTGCTTGTTCATCTTCGCCAGCCAGTTCACGGATTCCAACGTGTTATAAAGAAAGTGGGGGTTGATTTGCGCTTGCAGCGCTTTGAACTCGGTCTCTTTGATTAACAGCAAGTTCGAATAGTTCTCGGTAATCAGCGCATTGATTCTCTCGATCATGAGACGGAACGTCCGATGCAGCAGGCCCAGCTCGTTCATGGCGACAGGAGCAGCGTCCTGAGGCAGCACGTTGGCTTCCGCAAAGTTTCCTTTTTCCGCAAGCTTCATCCGAGAGATGAGACTTTCGATAGGACGTGTCAGGCCTCGGCTGAACCGGATGCCGAGCAGAATCGCAACCGCGAAAATAACGGTAAACACGATGATGACAAGCTCTTTAATGAATATGATTTGCTTGAAGGTCTGATTAAAGGGCGTGACATTCATATACGTCCATCCGGTATTGCCTGATCGGTTATGTGCGATGAAGTAGGTATGACTATCCATTTCACGGGTAAGGTACCCGTTACCAGATGATAGGGAGGATTGAATGACAGCCGGATCGAAGTGCGGGGTTGCGGGGTAGATGACATCCGTACCCGAAGTCACGATTAGGTCGCCCTCCCCACCGGTGGATTTCCGGACGATTTTGTCCATATTGATACGAATAATGATGGTTCCCAAGTAGTTAAGATCGAATAAGGTTCCAGAGTAGGATCTTATTTCCCGGGAAAGTAGAAGAGCCGAATCCGTTTCGTCCGGGTATACCCAGCGTTCTTCTCCATCCGCATCTCCAGCAAGCTGTAGAATAAACTCCCTTTTGGCGGGATGAATCGGGACGACACTGCCGACGTCCTGCTGTTTATCGTAGGAATCGATCAGGTGGATGGAATACAGCATCGGCTCGGAACCTACATAATTCAGGAGGCGGTCCGCCAGATGTTGCCGCAGGATGAGGCGGTCATAATCGGAGTCGCTCCCGGCGATGGAACGTAACATATTTTGAATCTGGGTATCGGTAATGATGTTGAAGGATAACTGTTCGATCCGCTCGAGCTCTGACTCAATCGCAGAGGAGGACAGGTGTAAGACCTGGGATGATTTGAGGTACAGCTGTTCGTCGTAGATGGAGAAGGCATATTGCTGGACGATGACGGCAAAGGTAAATGCCATTGCAACGATTAAGCTGATAAGAAGGGAAAGCTTGTTTTTGATTTTCATATTTTTATAAATCGTTTTCCATTTTTGCACAGCAACGTCTCCTTGCGCTGGTCCTAAAATGTTGTGTACACATTATGTACCGGGTTGTAAACGCTGTCAATACAAGCGCTGTTATTCCAGCCTGGAATAATTAAAGAGACTTTGCTTATGTAGTCGGTTATTTGAACAAGGAGAACGGTTATTTGAATTTATGTTCGGAGGCTCCCAATCCATAATGGATTTAGACAAAATTTTAACCAGCTGGGTCCCGAAGGGACTAAATCCGTGTTTATGTGGGGGAGGTCAGGGGAGTTTCTTCTGTTTCCGCAGGGCGTGATGGACAACACTCATTTTCAAGAGCGCGGTGCGGCCCGGTTGGCCGACATGGTGGCTCGCCGTTTGAAGGCGCTTGGACTCCAGCCGTTGTCTCTGTTTTTGCGCTAGCGTGATGGGTCGGAACGAGGATTAAAGGAATTTTCGGTGTCCATAGAGAATGTATTTTTATTTATGCAGCTTAAATCCATGAGTTGCGAGGAGCGAAGCGCATGTCAAAAGGTGAAAAACATTGGATTATTCCCGACGGATATATCCCTCCTGAAAGCAGCGGAGAATTAACCAGTCATGAATCCGTCTGTGTCTTGAACTTATCCGAGCAGGACGTTGTGGTCACGATACATGCTTACTTTGAGGATCGTGATCCATTGCTAGGAATGGAAACCATCGTACCAGCTAGAAGAACCAAGCACATACGAACCAGCTCGCTTCAAACGGCTGGCCGGCAAAGTATTCCTCCAGGTATTCCCTATGCTATGGAAGTTACGAGCAGTGCACCCGTATTTGTTCAATACAGCCGTCTCGATTCGACTCAGGCCGAGAATGCCTTAATGAGTGTCATGGCGTATCCGGTAACCAGATCCTAAGGAAGGTGATTGTATGGTACAAACCGTAATATATACCTCAGAGGCGCCTGAGGATTTTCGTCAACTGGAAGCTTTGTACGCTTCGCTTGGTTGGAACTCTATTCATCTATCCGTTACCGAATTGAAAACCATGTGCTTGCAGAGCTGGTATGCCATCTATGCATATGAAGGGCATAAATTGGTAGGCATGGGACGTTTGGTTTCCGATGGGGTTATTACCGGCGTTATATGCGGATTAGGCGTACATCCGGATTATCAGTCCAGAGGGATAGGCCGCGAGATCCTCCATCGATTGGTTGAACATTGCGAGAAGTTCGGGGTCTTCCCGCAACTGATGTGTGAGGAAGAGCTGGAGCCGTATTATGAGAAGCTGGGTTTTCAGCGATTCACCATTGGGATGAAGAAGGATATACAGCGAACTCATTCATCGGATGTCCCATAATCTTTGATCGTTATTTTTACCTCATACTGGATCGGAACCTCACTAAATGTTTGATCCCAATCTTTTTTGGCTGTCTTCCATATATGAGGATACTTAATTCTCAATTTGTTTCCGAAACCGGAAACGTCTGTCTTGTATTCATGTTGAATTTTATCGAGTACATTCTTTACCAAACGCTCAACCTCTTCTTCAATAGCTTTTTCCACTCTTTTCAAAAATTCAGTTTCAATGGGTTTCTCCGAAACCACCCAATGCTCGGCAATTCTTCCTTCGGACTCGACTTCTATATTAAACGAGATATTGTTTCCATCAACATGAGGTTTAATTTTACTTTTCATAGACAGCATTTCGTATACAATAGGCTGACCTGTCTTTTTATCAACGCTTTTAACCAAACCGCCTTTCCCCTTTCCGGTTATCCACGTTAAGCCCTCTATTTCCTGTTCATTCAAAAAACCACGCAGTTTTTTAGTTTTCCCTTCAATGACGGCAGCTCCTGCAAATTTTATTTCTCCATTCGACGACGAGACGACATTTTGCAAAAGAAAGCTGGCTCCGGAATGCAGCTTCCCCTCTATTTTGGTAAGTGTAGTTGGAGGCAAAATTTTGGTGGTTCTTCCGTGACCGTGTGTCATTTCAACGAGCCGGAATGCTGGGATATCCATCGGTTTTTTCGATTCTAGTGTTTTACTCGCACGGTTTTGAGCAATTAGAAGGAGGCCGCTTGGTCTCATCTCTTGTTCTCTAATAAAAAAATCCAACAACTTTTGCAAATCCAAAGTACGCGCAAGATCCTCTCCAATGATAATCACTTTTGAATGTTCGGCAAAGGCACGTTTGTCGATTCTTAATACCATATTGCGTAAAGTCGGCAGGATAGCATCTCCTGTTTCAGAAACGTTGTTGTAAGCTTTTTGTGATGAACCTGTTTTTGTTCCTTTACCTGTTTTACCTGTTGTCTCTGCGGTGAGAAATTGATTGGTTATCGTAATTTGATCCCGGTTAGGATACCTGCCTGTTTGTCCCGCTGACTCTTCCTGTGCCTCCTCCTGTTTTTCCAAATCCAATGAAGTGCCTACAATAAGGCCTAGATCTTCAATTTCTTTATTGCTCCAGCATCCAGTAAGAGGTAGGAGGATAAGAACCAACAGCGCATTCAAGAGGATCCGTATCGTGATGTGCTTCAAGCTTTTCCACCTCTCAGTCTCGATACTAGAAGTAAGATTAATGGTAGTACAGCAAATAATAATAACGCGACATTACCGATGGTATCCCCAAGTTTAAAGAGGTCATTGATATTTTTGGGAATCATGGCAATGATGTAAATAATCGGAATCAAGCCATATATAAATGGATGGATCTTCTTTTTGAACAACTGAGCCAGCCCTAAAGCAGCCGCATAATAGGTAATGGTAAAGGTAGTGAATATTTGCATAATCCATATCACAAGCAGCAAAGATTCAAACCGTTCAAAGATCAAACCGGGGATTTCAAAACTTCGCATAAGCTCAAGTGTAGGCCATGTGCTCGTGACCACTCCATCGATCGATAGGGCTCCTATGACCATGACAACGGTTATGCCGTAAAAGAGCAAGGGGATGAATACTCCAACTAGAACAACTTTTACGGCTTTGTCCGGCTGTTTCATAAAGGCTACAAGGAGCAGCATAATTTCAGAACCTAAAAATGCAAGAGCCGTTGTCCTTATTCCTTTTAGCATGGGGGCAATTCCCAATCCTAACACGGGACGGAGATTATCAATCTCAAATATGCCTAAGCTCAAAAAGGCAACCAATAAAAAAATGACGATCGTAATTGGGAATATGATTTCAAACAAACGGGCGATCGTGTTTATTCCACCTATGATCAGATAGAGACCTATCCACATAAAAGGCAGGATGATGGCCCAGGTGGGGGTACCTTCCAGCAAAAAAAGGCCGGTTACTTCTGCCATTGTTCTGACTTCATATGCAGAAATGGTAAAAAAGTAGCCGATCACAAGTAAACTGAGGAACCCGCCCACCCATTTTCCTACAATTTCTTGGTTATATTGATAAAAGGTTTTTTCGGGGAATCGCTTGTTTAATTTCACGATGATCACCCCTACGATCATTGCGATCATCCCGCCCAAAATAACGGTGATCCACACATCGGGTGTTTTCACCTTCTCCACAGATGTGCGGGGGAGGGTGAGGATCCCGGCTGCAAGAATATAATTGACGAGGATAACAACTGCTTGCGAAGTCGTAATTTGGTCTTTTGAACTACCTATCATGTTGGTGTATTTCCTTTCATAGAGAGCTATCATTAGCGGATGGAATCTTTCTTATGTATCGCCTTCCGAAGGCGTTTCATCTTCAAAAGTGGCATACGAATCATAAAGTCTTTCCAATCACTTGCTCGATAAGGAACGATCGGAGTGATATAGGGAACACCAAAACTCTTCAACCTCACTAAATGGCTGCAAAGGAAAAGGAAAAAGAGAACGACCCCATACAATCCAAACACAGCAGCGAAAAACATGGCTACAAAACGAAGCATGCGAAACGTAATTCCGGCACTGTATTGAGGGACGGTAAAGGAAGAAATGGCAGTTAACGCCACCACGATCACCAAAATTGGACTGACAATCCCCGCTTGTACGGCGGCTTCTCCAATGACCAATCCGCCGACGATACCCATGGCCGGACCAATGGGTTTAGGCAATCGAAGTCCGCCCTCCCGCAGAATCTCGATGGCTATTTCCATGATCAGTGCTTCAATTATTGCGGGAAACGGGACGCCTTCTCTCGTGCCCATAATAGACAAGGCCAGTTTGGTTGGGATCATTCCCTGGTGAAACGAGACAAACGAAATATACAAGGAGGGTCCCAAAAGCGATATAAGGGCCGCGAAATAACGCAATAGGCGGATGAGAAAACTCGGTAACCAACGATCATAATAGTCCTCTGGTGAGTGCAGCATCATACTAAATGAAACCGGAACGATTAATGCGAAAGGCGTCCCATCTAACAAGATCGCAACTCGTCCTTCCATCAAGGCACTGTAAACGCGGTCGGGACGCTCTGTATTCTGTACTTGTGTAAAAGGACTGAGGTAATTATCCTCGATCAGCTGCTCTACGTATCCTGATTCCGGTACATCATCTATCTTTATTTTTTTGATTCTTTCCTGGACCTCTTCCACCAAAGCAGGGTCCGCCATATCTTTGATATAGGCGATGACAAGTTCTTTTTTTGAACGTAGTCCTACTTGAAACTTGATGATGGACAAGTTGTAGTTGTCACCATGCTGTCGTAAAAGGGCAGTATTATCACTTAACGATTCTGTGAAGCCTACACGTGGGCCTCTAACCAGTGGTTCCGAGGAAGGTTCTTCAATACTGCGCGATTTCCCTTTGGTTGTACCGAGAATGAGCACATTCTGCACGCCATCCACTAACAGTGCGGTCGAACCTGTCAATATCTTGGACACTAAATCTTTTACATGATGTGCTTCGGTTACTTCACTAATGGTAAGAACTTGATTTTTAATAAACTCTTTAGAAACGGTCCCTTGCCCAAAAGATGGATCCTCATTATTTTTTTCGGAGAAGCTCACCATAAGAGATTTCATGATGTGTTTGTCGATGAGTTCTTTATCCGACAGTCCATCTACGAAAATGAGGGCCGCACAAATGCCAGTGCCTCCAATATGAAACTCCCTAAAGTGTACATCCGAGTTATGGCCGATTGCTTCTCTTACCAGTTCAAGATCCAAGGCGAAATTCCCCGTAAAATGCTCTAATGAGGCTTGAGCAGAACTCAATGTTTTGCTTTTTTCATTCTCATGTTGTTTCATTGTTGATACCCGCCATTTCCTCAGTCTTCCTTTGAGTTATGAATCCATTTAAAAAACCTTGAGATCATATACGGAATTACCAATGCGATGAAACCCTGCATAAAAACCTTCCAATCCGGAAGGTAGGAAAGCACCATTTTCCACATGTTGATCCCCCTGCTAAGTCAACATTAGCGTCGTTTAAACATAAACCTCTATAATTCCATTATGATCTAAGCAACAACCGTTTAAACTTAAAACATCGACGATGCGGGGGTACATTAGACCATTGAAAAGTTAGGCTTGGCCAAAGTCACAGGGTACGGGAGAGGGAAATAATGTTAAAATAACATCAGGCGGGTAGCTTGATGTTAGGAGGTTTCATAAGATGAAGACATTGTCAGTAGGAATTATAGGGACCGGATTTGGCGGTACCGTTCATGCTCCCATTCTTCAGCTGCACCCGGGGATAGAAGTGAAATCCATTGCTAGTGTCCATCGACAACGCACGGAGGACCGCTTGTGGAATGGAATTCCGTATTACAGGAATTGGCGTGACATGCTGGAGAGTGAGCCGTTGGATTTGGTATCGATCGTATCGGCACCCGTCCATCATTATGAAATGACGATGCTCGCCTTGCAGTCCGGCCACCATGTCCTGACAGAGAAACCTCTGGGCATGAATACGGAGCAAACGTTACGAATGCTGAGAGAGTCGGAACGGCTGGACCGACATGCTTTCGTTAATTTTCAATGGAGATGGACGCCGATTCGGCAACGAATAAAACAGATGCTGCAAGATAAAAAGCTGGGAGATATTCAGCATATCAAATATACAGGGAGCTTCTCCGGATACTCTGTACTGGCTAATTCTTACCGGGGATGGGAAGCCCGCAGCGAGGATGGCGGTGGATTCCTGTTTGCGATCGGTTCGCATATGATAGATTCACTCCTATGGTGGATGGACGAAGAGATTACGGAAGTGTACGGTGACCTGAGAACCCAGATCCCTGCCTATAAGGGAGATGCAGGGCTTGAGTTCAGGGATGCTGAGGATGCCTTTACCTTTTCGGGTCGTTTTAAGGGTGGAACCTCTGTCCTTGCGGATGTGTTTTTCCCGGGAATTGGCGGAGTCGGTTGGACGCTAGAGATCTACGGAACGAAGGGGACGCTGAGGATGCGAGATGACCATACCCTCGAATGCAGCTTTGGCGGGGCATTTGAATCTATCCCGATTGATCCGTTTGACCCTCCGGCTAACCTGGAGGCTCCGGCAGTGCACTATTATAACGGCTTCTATCAGATGATAGATGGCATGTACCACAGCATAACTGCAAATAAACCGACGTTGAACATGCCGTATTTCGTGGATGGCCATAGGGTACAAGCTGTTCTGGATGCAATTCGTCTGTCGTCCGAGACGCACAGCCGGGTCAGCGTTGATTATGGATCCATGATTCGGCATGGATAAGAGGAAAGTCAAAGGAGGGGCAAAGGCATGATTCCGAGGCGTTTACAGGTAGGGATGTGGGATCACTTTACGGAAGAACGATGGGATGAGCTTGCTGACCAGCATATCAGCGGGATGGAAATATGCAGCTTTCCGAATCGGGAGGCATTATTGCAGGTCAGCGATTATTGCTGCAGCCAGCGGATCGCTTTCGGTGTGCATGCCCCGATTCTCGGCGACGCTGGATTTCGATTGCCTCAAGTTAATGCTCCCGAGTCCGGGGACTTTCAGGAAGCACTAGAACAAATCTCGGCCGAGGTTCAGTTAGCATCCAGTGTGGGCGCAGATTATATGCTGTTCCATTATCCATTTTATCCGGTCTTCCAGGAGCCCTTTACCCCATATCCGAGACTTCCCGATCCTGCACATCGTTATAGTTACAACCAATTGAGCAAAACAAAATTCCGGGAAATTTCCAAGCGGTTATTTGAGTTCCTCTGTGAGCTGCAGCTCCGTTATGGGCAGCGCATTGTGCTGGAGCATGATTTTTTTGGTGATTACGAGGATGTTTTTGTGGATAGCTTTCACGCTTATCCTGAAATTGGGTTTGTGCTGGACACGGCCAGGCTTGATATTACCCGCAGGGCCTTTCACGGGTTCGATCCGTATCATTTTCTTGATCGGATGGCATCCCAGGTTTATTTGGTCCATTACAGTAACGTATTTTATGATGAGGACAAGTTCACGCATCATCTGCCTGTCCTGCCGGAGCAGGATCATGATGTGAACTATGGAGATGCCTACGCCTATTTGCGGTATCTTGCAGAACGCAATTCACGGTTTCATGTAACATTTGAACACAAAGCCAGTCTCATCACTCAACAGCAGCTGCATCAGATATATAGTCGGACGGCGTTGACGCTGGAAGAGCAGGGAGGGCATGTACTAATTCGATCGTAAATCGGATAGATATAAAGAGTGGGCTAGAGCTTACAGACTCAATTGGCGACAATACAGGGTACGGCGTTTGAACTGAACATCAGGTGGGGAGGAGCCCTCTATGATACAGAGCTTGATCGTTGTGTTTGTCCTGACGATGATTATTCATACGGCGGAAACCTTATCATACTCCGCAAGATATGCCGGGGTGAAGCTAAACAAGATTGCTGTTGCCTTATCGTTGACGGGGATCATTGTACTGGTTTCCCGAACATCCAACTTAGTTCAAGCCCCGCTGACGGCCAAGTTTGTTGATTATGCGAAGGTGGATCCTTCGTTTGACGTGCTTTCCTATTTCAGGGCGATTTTGTTAGCGGCCTCGATCGGAACGATTGTCGCAATCGCGTTATTTCCTACTTTCGTCAATCTGTTCAGCAGAGTCATCAGCAAGCTGGAGGTTGCCGGATCCATTCCGAAACTTGTATCAAGCGTGACCATCGGGCAGCTCAAGAACACAAGGCATTACATAAGAAAGCCCAATTTGAAATGGAGTCAGTTTCGTTACTTAGGAATACCTAAACGGTTTATTATGCTGAATATTGTGGTCACCGCTTTTTACACAGTAGGTGTCCTGTCATCTCTGTACGCAGCACATCTCGTTCCTCAGTACAGCACCACGGCATCCCAAGCATCGGGACTGATTAACGGAATTGCAACGATTATTTTAACGATATTTATCGATCCCCAGCTTGGTTTGATTACCGACAAGGCGACTCGGAACGAGGAAGCGAGGGACCAGCTTGGCAAAGTGTATACGATGCTGATGGTTTCAAGGTTTTTTGGGACCATGCTGGCACAGCTCGTGATCATTCCGGCCGCTTATGTGATCAGTGAGATTGTGAAGTGGATATAAGGACTATGGTTGTGGTTAGAAAGTCAGAAGGAGAGAGGAAGAATCGTAATGACTCGTAAACGTGTAGTTATGGAATCCGTGCTGTTTGCTGCAGCGATATACATAGGTTATTTTGTATTTATGATCCTGCAAGGCCTGGTGCTAACACAGAGACATGTGCGGGATCTGGATTTGACCAGGCAATATGAACGGGCGGAATCCCTCCAGGCTCAAGTAACTTTTGGCATGATCGAGCGGAATAGCGAATGGCTTACCGTGGCTGCAATTGGAGGCTTTATTGTATTGGGCGGCTTATATGGATGTGTTCGATGGATGTTGGCAAAACGAAGACCGCAACCTTAATATTGGATTTTCTAGAGAGCATAAACCCTGTTATGGATTTCCGTCCAAAGCCAGGGTTATTTGTTTTGAAAAAGAAAAATCCGAAGATGATTGGGTCACCCAATTACCCGGCATATGTCTTCAATCAGGCAATAAACACCTTCAAAAAGATAATGTAAGCGCTATTTTTATGCTTGACAGCCTTTTACGATGCGTTTATGCTAAACATGCGGTTAATTGGATCACCCAATTATCGTTTGCGCAAGTAGGGATAGAGAGGGTAGTCATATGACCATTAAGAAGATTAAATATCATCGGGTGTACGAGGATGTTATCGAACAGATCAAGAATCTGATTCTGGAAGGAAATCTGGCTCCGGGTGATGTTCTTCCGACTGAAAGGGAGCTGGCCCAATCGTTTGGCATTAGCCGCGGGACATTGCGGGAAGCATTCCGCATTCTGGAGCGCGAAGGACTGATTGAAGCCAGACCCGGCGGCGGGCGCTTCCTGAGCAAGGCACTGGATGTTGCCGAGGATCGAAGCCGCATCCTGGATAATATCGAACGTGCGACTATCATTGAGTTGTTAGAAGCGCGTGAATTGTTCGAGACAGGAATCGTGGAGCTAGCGGCCAAGCGGGCAACCGATGAGGATATCGCCGAGATTGAGGCAGCCTTCGCGACGTGGGGGGAGATTGATCAGAATGCGGAGGATCGATCGAAGCCGGATCAGGCGTTTCACCTGTCAATTGCTAAAGCCACGCATAACGTGGTCCTCGTCAATATGATTGAATTGCATATGGATTTGCTTCAGCGGACGCTGAGCAAAACAGCCCAGATTCCGGGTCGCAAGAGCGAGGTCTACGAAGAACATTTACTTATTTTGCAAGCTATTAAGGAACGCGATCCGGTAAAAGCAAAGCTCGCTTTGCTGAACCATCTCAGCCGGGTTAAAGAAAACATACAGAAAAACTACATTCATGTTTAAGAGGGGAGAAACATACCCCTTTTAGCACAAATTGGATAATCCAATTATCCAATGGTCATGGGTGAATATTTTGGTAAAGAGGGACTGCAGATGAATACAGACATTCGAATTCTATCCCCCTGCGGCATGCTGGGATATGGATTTCCTGAACAATCCTTCATGAACGGACTGAAGTTCGAGCTGCACGGCATCGTTGTTGATGCGGGCTCAACGGACGGGGGACCGCATAAGTTGGGTGCCGGCGTATCGATCGTCAGCAAGCGGGCGGTTAAGAAAGACCTGGATATTATGCTCACGAACGGTTTGCCCCGTAAAATTCCGATCATCATCGGCTCGGCCGGCGGCTCGGGCGCACGGACCCATGTGAAATGGACACTCGACATCATTGATGAAATTTTGGATGAGCGGGGACTTCAGGCCAAGGTGTCCGTCATATGGGCCGACTTCACCCGGGAGGAAATCCATCAGGCGAAGGAAGAAGGGCGGATTAAGGCATTAAGTCCAAATATTCCGCCACTCACCAGTGAGTTGATTGACTCCACCAACAGCATCGTTGCCCAGATGGGACATGAACCTATTGTGGAAGCGCTTCAACAGGGCGTGGACATCATCGTCTGCGGCAGGGCGTATGATCCTTCGCCTTTCGCGGCGATCGGGATCTACCACGGCAAGGACCCGGGGCTATCCTATCATCTGGGCAAAATATTGGAATGCGGCGCATTGTGCGCGGAACCGGGAACAACCAAAGACAGCATTCTTGGCACGATCAGCGACGATTCGTTTACCGTTCAGTCGCTTAACCCGGACCGGACGTGCAGCCCGACCAGCGTTGCGGCCCATACCTTTTATGAGAAGGAACACCCTTATATTCTGCATGGTCCCGGATTTACGCTCGATTTGGAGAATTGCCGCTTCGAGGAAGAGGAGAAAGGCATCGTTCGCGTAACCGGCAGCCGGTTCCTTCCGGCAGAGAAATATTTCATTAAGCTGGAAGGCGCTAGGCGCGTCGCTTATCGGACCTTCGTGGTGGCGGGGATCCGGGATCCGATCCTGATCGGGAAGCTGGAAGAGGTTGAGGAATATGTTCGCAATCAGGCACGGGAATATTACCGGGAAATTCCGGAATCGGATTATCAGATTCAATTTTACAACTACGGCAAGAACGGTGTTCTCGGAAGCAAGGAGCCGGAGTCGTTCGTCGGACACGAGGTCGGCGTTATGTTCGAAGTGGTGGCCAAGACGCAGGAGTTAGCGAACAGCATCTGCGCCACGGTGCGTTCCACCTTCCTGCATTATGGATACGAAGGCCGTAAATCAACGGCAGGCAATCTGGCTTTTCCCTTCGCGCCAAGCGATATCGAGTTCGGTCCTGTCTATGAATTCTCCGTCTACCATCTGATGGAAATGAACAATAATGCTTTTCGGATAGAGCATCGATAAGGAGGATCAAACCATGACTCAACTCGGCGATTTGGCGAAGGTGCTGCGAAGCAAAAATTCAGGCCCCTTCGAAATTACTTTAGACGTGTTGTTTGATTCCAAAGAGCAATATGACAAAGTGAAACAGTCCGGCATCATTACAAAACGGACGATATGTGAGCTGTATCAGATACGGGAGGAGCAGATTCATCACCTGGTATTTTTCGACCAGGCGCTGGGTTTCAAAATCACGATGTCGCGGGATATATCGTCCGGCAGTGTCGGCGACCGCGACGTGTACGGAGCCCAGCAGCATGCTCCCCTCATGAAATTATCCATTGAACATCTGGAGGAGGGGTAAGCCATGAAGGTGTTGAGACGCTTAAGGCAGGATTGGGTACTATACGCGATGCTGTCGCTGCCTCTGCTCTACTTTTTTATCTTTCACATCATTCCGCTATACGGCATGAAGCTTGCCTTTCAGGATTACCGGATTCTGGGGGATCATGTGTGGGTCGGGTGGAAGCACTTTAAGACGCTATTCAGTTCGCCCGCCTTCACAAGCGTACTGGAGAATACCATCATTATCAGTTTGATGAAAATCGTATTTGTATTCCCGATTCCAATCATGTTATCACTGCTTATTAATGAAGTTCGAAGCTCGAAATACCGCAAATACGTGCAATCCGTGGTTTATTTGCCGCATTTTCTATCCTGGGTCGTTATTGCCGGGATCTGGATCAGCCTCTTGAATCCTGCCGAAGGCGGAGTCAATCTGATTGCGAATTTCTTTCAACTGCCATCCATTGATTACATGACCAGCAAAGAGCATATTCGTTGGGTGCTTGTATTCTCCGAAATCTGGCGAAGCGCCGGCTGGGACTCCATCATCTATCTGGCAGCCATCATGAAGATCAGCCCAGGATTGTATGAAGCAGCCAAGATTGACGGGGCGACCCGCCTGCAGCAGATGAGGTTCATTACGCTTCCTCATTTATACAGCACAGTTGTAACCGTCTTCATTCTGAATCTGGGCTTCTTCATGAATGCTGGTTTCGATCAAGTGTTTAACTTTATGAACGATTCCATCATCAGTGTGGTGGATATTTTGGACACGTATGTGTACCGAATCGGTATCGGGAACGGACAATTTGCTTATGCAACCGCAGCGAGTTTGTTCAAGGGCGTTATCGGTATCATCCTCATCCTGGGCACGCATTTCATCTCGAAGCGCTTCTCGGGCAAGGGCGTCTGGTAAAGGAGGGATTTACGATGAGACGACTGGAAGTTTCGAAAATCGTTATTTATCTCATGTTGTTTGTGTTTACGCTCATGGTATTGGTTCCTCTCCTGAATCTGCTGGCGCTATCCTTAACCGATCCCGGCAAAGCCCATTTGATGGGCGGACTGGACATTTTTCCGAAGGGATTCTCAACGATCAATTACCAACTGTTATTGTCCAATCCCTTGATTACGGGCAGTATTCTGAATTCGGTATGGATTACCGTAGCGGGTACATTCCTGAATCTGCTGCTGACCTCCATGGCAGCGTACGTGCTGGCCAGAACCGAGTTTATCGGTAAAAAAGTCGTGTTGTTCTTTCTGATCGTCATTATGGTGTTCGAGCCGGGCATGATTCCCGAATACCTGCTGGTAAAGGATCTCGGACTGATGAATACGCTAACATCACTGATCCTGTACAAAGCGGTCAACGTGTACTATCTCTTTATTCTTATGCGGTTCATTCAGGACATTCCGGAGGAGATTCTGGAGGCTTCCCGAATCGACGGCGCAGGTCATTTTCGCTTATATAGTCAGATCATACTGCCGCTGTCCAAACCGGGGCTGGCGACATTGGGTTTGTTCTACGGGGTATATCACTGGAACGAATATTTCAGAGCCACGCTCTACATTTCGGATCCAACCAAATGGCCGCTGCAGGTTGTACTCAGACAATTTGTTGTCCGCAAGGATAATACGTCCTTGATCGGCAACCAAAACATGTTCGACAGCTCGATCAACTTTGATTTTGCTTCCCTGCAGGCAGGTACGATCATGATTGCGATTGTACCGCTGTTATTCCTATATCCGTTCATTCTTAAATATTACGCGAAAGGCGAACTGGAGGGCGGAGTGAAGGATTAAGCGGGAAGGCGAAGGCAGCTAACTTATAAGGCATGAATGTTCAAATTCAAAAAAGGGGAGAAAGATGAACATGAAAAAATTAAGCCTGTTATTCATCGTTGCCATGCTGGTTATGGTCATGTCGGCATGTACATCGAAGTCAAACACGCCGGGAGCAGGTCAAACTGAACCCGGAACCGCCCAGTCTGACGGGACCGGGGATCCGGTTACGCTGAAGATCGTGTACAAGGATGAAGGAACGGCAAACCCCGTTTCGGTTAAATTCTTCGAGACCTTGGAGAAATCCCTGGCTGAAGATGAAGGCTTGAACGTGAAATTCGAGCTTGTGGATCTGGCACAAGGCAGTTATGCCGAGAACCTCAATCTGCTGCTGCTGGGCGGAACCATTCCGGATATCATCTATTTCCAGGGCGGTGACCAGCAAATTGCCGATCAAGGTCTGTTGGAAGATCTGACACCTTATATTGAAAATTCAACCTACATCAAAAATATCATGGAGCCGCACAACAAGACCCGGATGGCAAGTTATCCGTATCTGCTGTGGATCAAACCGCTCGCACCTAAAACACCGGTCATCCGGGCGGATTGGTTTAATGCCATGGAGAGCTCCAAGGCCTTGATGGAGAACCCAAGTGTCGACAATTATTATGCCTTCTTCAAGGAATTGGTGGAGAAGAAGCCGGGTGAAGGCAAGCCGAGCTACGCGCTGACGGCAGCAGGCGATATTGCCGAGATCAACTTTATTTTCAATACGGCTTTCGGTTTGGATACGACCTGGCTCAAGAAGGAAGACGGAACTTATGAGTATTCCAAGGTTTCTCAGAAAGAAAAAGAAAAGCTGACGTTCTACAATAAGCTCTACAAGGAAGGGCTGCTGGACCCGCAATTCATTACAAAGCAATGGGATACCAAGGAGGACGCCTTCTATAAAGGGGAAGCTGCCGTTATCACGGGCACAGCCGGTAAAATCATCGATTTGTATGATGGAAGAATGCAGGAACTGGGCGGAGATGACGCCAATCTGATCGTCCTGCCGCCGGCTAAGGGCGAAGCGCAGGGCTTCGGGGCAACCGACGTGACGAAGGAATCCAGAGGGCTTGCGATCTCTTCGCAGTCACCGCATAAAGACGTAGCGTTCAAGGTCTTTGATTACCTTGCAAGTCCGAAGGGGCAAATGCTGGACCGCCTCGGTTTCGAAGACGAGCATTATAAGGTCGTTGACGGCGAGATCGAGCTGAACGAGAAATACTACAGCGAATGGTATGCGCGTTTCTGGGAGCCGACCGAGATCAAGTCCGAAACGCCTTTGAAAACGCCGCTATTGGGTGAGCCTGGAACCGAATCGTTGAAAATGGCTACCGAATTCTACACGGAAGACAACAATTTCATCATTCCTGAGCAATTCATTGCGAATTGGGATGCAATGAACAATCTGTACAAGGAATACTCGACGGACTTTATTACGGGCAAGAAAGACTTGTCCCAATTCGACCAATTCGTTGAAGCCTGGAATGCTGCAGGCGGTGCAGAAATTACGAAATATGCCAACGAAAACATCAAGTAAGGAGCCTATGACTATGACTTCGTTTCGTGACCGGGTGAGGGGCGTGGTGATATCCACCGCGCTCGGAGACGCAATGGGAGCTCCAATCGAGAAATTGACGTACGAGGAGATTAAGTCCAAATACGGACGCGTGGAATCTCTTATGACAAGATGGCATAAGATGGATCTGCCCGCCGACGTCCGGCTTGGACGGGTAAGGGGCGACGGGATTGTCACGGACGATACGCTGATGACCATTGCGCTCATGAATGTTTATCTTACTGAAGGCCGGCATCTGGATGCCTATGATATGGGCAATGAATTCGTGAAGGAGATTGCGTTCCGCAAGACGTTTGTCCCGGAGCTGAATGAGGAGACGTTGATCATTGACCGGTTGTTCTATCCGGAAAAATACATCTTCATGCGTCATGTGTTGGCCAATTGCGATCCGAGAGAAGGGGGCATCGGGAATATGGTGAACTGCGGGGCGGCGATGTACATCGCCCCGATCGGGATCGTCAATGCCGGTAATCCCAAGGCGGCCTATGATGAGGCCATCCTGTTTGCGATGGGTCATCAGAGCAGCTACGGTCTGGAAGCCGCAGGCGTTCTGGCTGCTTGCGTGGCGAAGGCCTTTGAGCCGGGGGTGAGTGTGGACGATATTGTCCGCACCGCGATCAGCCTGGCAAAAGACGGCACGAAAGCAGCCATTGTGGAAATGACGCAAGCCGCCCGCGAATTGCGGCATCAGCGGGATGACATGGACAAAGTGATCGAGGTATTGCAAGCGATCATGCTCAAATATTCGCCGATGGGCGATGACGTGAGTCGCCATATCGACAAGGTCGGCATCCCGAGCAACCATTATACGCCAAGCCGCCTATGGTCGATTGAAGAGCTGCCGATGGCACTAGCGTTTATCGTTCTCAACGACGGCGATTACTATCGTTCGATTCTGGACGGGGTTAACTCCGGGCGTGACACAGACTCGATCGGCGTTATGGCCGGGGTCATCCTGGGCGCCATGTATGGTTGTGAGGTTATCCGCGAAGAAGATATCGAGCAGTTGAATAAGGTGAACCGCTTGGACCTGTGTGCCATCGCGGACAGGTTCAGCGCCATTGCTGTGCAGATCATTGAGGATGATCTTCGCATCAATGAATCTCGGAAGAATATTGTGAGTCCATAGTTTTTCACAAGCTATTGCAGCTTAGCGGATGTAGAGGAATGGTTGATACAGGAGGGAGAGCAAATGATACCTAAACATTATGTAGAGACGGTATATGCGGGATTCATCGGTATGAACATTGGCATCAGACTCGGTGCTCCCATCGAACCGGTAGCTTGGACGTATGAACGCATTCGGGACGTATACGGCGATATCCGGGATTACGTGAAGCCGTACAAAACCTTTGCCGCCGACGATGACGCGAACGGACCGGTATTCTTTATTCGCGCGCTGTATGACGATGCGACGGACCGCGAGCTTGAGCCTGAGGATGTGGGCAAGGCATGGCTCAACTACGCAAGGGAAGGGATTGGCATGTTTTGGTGGGGCGGCGAGGATATCAGTACGGAGCACCGTGCTTATGTTAATCTGCGCAAAGGCATTTCAGCCCCGCGCTCCGGTTCGATTGAGGTCAACGGCACGGAGATGGCGGAGCAGATCGGCGGCCAGATCTTCATCGATTCCTGGGGCCTGCTGTTCCCGGGTCAGGCGGAGAAAGCGGCGGATTATGCGGAAAAAGCCGCCAGTGTTTCGCACGACGGCAACGGGCTGTACGGCGCCCGCTTCATGGCTGCTTGCATAGCCAAAGCCTTTGATGCTTCATCCATGGATGAGATTATTGCGGAAGGACTTCGCATGATTCCGGATGACTCCACTTATGCGCGCGTGGTCCACGTGGTGATGGACTTCCACCGGGAGCATCCATCGGATTTCCGCGCTTGCCGTCAATATTTGGAGGATCACTGGGGATACGATAAGTATACTGGCGTATGCCACATTATCCCGAATGCGGGCGTGTGCGTGCTTGCCCTTCTGTATGGCGAGGGGGATTTTGCGCGCACGGTCGAGATCGCATCGATGTGTGGCTGGGACACCGATTGCAACGCCGGAAACGTGGGCACGATCCTAGGCGTTTACGGCGGCCTGGCGGGGATTCCGGATCATTATCGCAAGCCGATCAATGACTTCATCGTGGCTTCGAGTGTATCCGGTTATTTGAATCTGGTGGATTTCCCGACATTTGCCAAAGAGCTTGCACTGCTTGGCTATCGCCTCAATGGAGAGAAGGCCCCCGAAGCGTTGGTGTCGCGGGTGAAGCAAGGCGAGGTGTATTTCGATTTCGACCTGCCGGGGTCCACGCACGGCTTTCGGACAAGCAATTCGTTCAAGACGCCTGTCTTGCGCCATTCAACCAAGAATACGTATGATAGCAGAGGATCCTTGGAAGTGGTCTTTGACCGACTGGTAGAAGGCGACAGCAGCAAAATCTACTATAAACCGTTCTATCGCCGGGCGGAGTTTAACGATGAGAAATATAAGCCGACCTTTGCCCCCCTGGCCTATAGCGGGCAGACCGTATCCGCCCAAATTTATGTGGATCAGTGGGAAGGCGAACCGGTAAGACTGACACCGTACGTACGGAATACTTTTATACAGGAAGATGTGTGTCTTGAGGCCGTTACTCCGGTTGGCGGAGAGTGGAATACGATTCAATTCGTCATTCCGGATACCGAAAGCGCCATGATTGATGAGATCGGCTGGATACTCGAGAGCCCGTCGCCGCTCTTGAACCGCGCTATCGGTAGTTTGTTCGTCGGTCAATTCCGCATCACGGGAGCTGCGGATTATACGATCGATTTTGCCAAGCAGGCCAAAGAGTTCGCTTCTGTCACTCCATTCTCGCATCATCGAGGAAACTGGGAGTTGCGTGAGGGAGCACTGCATTGTATATCTGAAGGAGATACCTCGTCCTATTCCGGCAATTACTATGCAGGAGATATGGAGATTGAAGCGACCATTAGACCAATATCAGGCACCAGCCATTGCCTGATTACGAGGGCGCAGGGGGTCATGCGGCATTATCTGGCCGGGTTCGACGGTCCGAATTCCGTATCGTTTATCAAACAGGACTTCGGGATCAAGCGTCTGATTACGGCAAGATACGATTGGGAATGGGGTAAAGAATACCGCCTGAAGCTGGTGTCCGAGAAGGATCGGTTCATCTTGTATATTAATGGAGACCATGTGCTAGAATGCAAGGACACCGCCTATGGTCATGGCATGTTCGGCTTTGGCTGCTTGGAGGATGGTGAGAATGAGATCAGGGATGTTCACGTCCGTACATCAGAGCCGAAGTTGGTTTAAGAGAAGGGAGCAGGTTATCTTTGCGCAAGCTAGTTGTCATTGGAAGCATTAATATGGATGTTGTGAGTAATGTAGAGCAGTTTCCCCGGCCGGGAGAAACGATTCATAGCAGCGGCACATCTTTTTTTCCTGGGGGTAAAGGAGCGAATCAGGCTGTGGCTGCAGCCTCAGTAGGTGCGGATTGTGTCATGGTCGGCGCGGTCGGTCTTGATCCTTTTGGGAATACCCTGGTTGCTTCCTTGGAGGAGCGCGGGGTTGGCGTTACATCCGTCCTCTCCAAGACAGGCACCTCGGGGATGGCGATCATCACGGTTAACGAGGCGGGCGAGAATTATATCGTGTTGTCGGAAGGAGCCAATGGGCGGTTGACTGAAGAAGATGTTGCGACTGAGGTGAAGTGGGATGGAGTATATGCTGTACTGCTGCAAAATGAAATTCCATGGCAGACGACGCAGTATGTTATCCAATCGGCTAACAAGGCAGGCGTTCGCGTCTGGTTGAATCCGGCGCCTGCGCGAAAGATCCCTCATAACGTGTTACCGTTGATCGATACCTTGATTGTGAACGAGACGGAAGCCGAAGTGGTAAGCGGCCTAAAGGTGGAGGACACTGCTTCAGCCGATGCGGCTGCAGCGTCGATTATCGGCAGAGGCACCTCCAACGTGATCATCACCCTTGGCGAGCAAGGCTGCTTCTATGGGAATGCACAAGGTGAGCGTTTCACCGTTCCGGCTTTCCACGTCAGACCCGTGGATACCACGGCGGCAGGAGATACCTTCATCGGTGCTTATGCGGCAGCTTGCACGGAGGGGCTGGAAACGGAAGAAGCGCTTCAGTTTGCAACTGCTGCGGCTGCATTGACGGTGACCCGGCCAGGCGCACAAGCCTCCATACCGTCCAAGGAAGAGATTCTGGCTTTTATAAATAAGTAATTCGTTGCACAAGCGGGAGGGCGTCTTCATTGCCTTCTCGCTTTTGTTATCTTACCCACTCGTTTTTCTAATGTGCGACGGAGACATACCATGAGGGCGATCCACCATCTATTCCGGATCTGATGAGGTTGCAATGGTTGTGAGCGATGGTATGTGAGATCTAAATGGAGCTGCCCGACATGTTCTGCTGAACCCTTTCATATAAGTAAGAGTGATAATAATGAATCTATGAAATGGGGTATCTGACTAATGGCAAAACAAAAAAGAGGCAAATCCTTGTGGAACCTACCAACTCGCGCGCGCGGTACATGTCCGGTGTGCAAGAGTACCCGAACGAAATTGTTGTATCCCCGAACCAAATCGGACGGGACTGCCCTGAAAGTGTGCAAGCGCTGCGACGGCGCTTCGCAGGAGCGGGTGGACGCGGCTGTGTAGCTAGCACCACTGGGCTTGATTGTTCGGTAGTGGGATTATTTCGTGCATGGCTGTCCGAAATCCGGCTTATAAGCTCTCTCACATGAGCATACCGAAGTCAATCTGGCTCAAGTTGAAGCAGTTATGGCGCATGCATGCTCAGATTTCTGTCCAACATGCAGCTCGGGTATCACCCGCTGCGTCCCATAATCCCTGCTCTCTCTTGCCGTTCAGGGATTATCTGGAATATAATAGTTATATCTATGAGTGTGCATAGACCGTTTCCTTCTCTTCGTGAAGCGGTCTATGCTTTTTTACACGAATACAGGATTTTAGGGTACGCTCTTATTCAAGTTGCAGCTAACTAATATAAGAACATGTGGCAGCTGAATGGTAAGAGGGCTGAGAAGAATTTAGGTCATTGGCGGTGGATGGTATGTTAGAGAAACGGTTAAAGGAGTACATAAGCCAGCATCAGCAATTGATGACGGATTTGGACATCGTTCGTGACTTAGGGCTGCCGCAATGCTATATTGCTGCAGGCTACATCCGAAATTATGTGTGGGACTTGCTTCATGGGTTAGAAGGGACGGATCGGCATACGGATATCGATGTGGTGTATTTCGATCCGGAAGATGTGTCTGAAGCGCGGGATATTCGATTGGAAGAGCTTCTAAGAACAACCACGGGGAACCCGAAATGGTCGGTCAAGAATCAGGCCAGAATGCATGTGAAGAATGGAGATGAACCCTATCACTCGACCTATGATGCGTTAGCTCATTGGACGGAGACGGCTACCGCGGTCGGGGCAAGGCTGAACGCCGAAGGAGAGCTTGAGCTCTGCTGTCCTTACGGACTGGAGGATTTATTTGCGCTTCGGGTTCGCAGATGCCCTAACTTTCATAAGCGACGCTATTATTTGGAGCGGGTAGGAAAGAAGCAATGGAAGGATCAGTGGCCGCAGCTAACGATAAGCGAAGATTAGAAAAAGGTATCCTAGCAGGAGTTGCAGTGAGCAAGAAAATGAGCTTGTCTATATGGAAGTGACGTTATAACGGCCAGAACAAGGGGATATAGCATGGACATATTCAACCGCGCACGTGAAAAGGAAATATCGTATCACGAGACATTGTACGAAGAAGCCGTACTGTTTCAACCTGGGAGCTGGTTAGCCAAGCCCGTTCAGACGGTCCTGGATCATTTGGAATTATTGCCGTTTCATGAGGTGCGGGTACTGGATCTAGGCTGTGGCGTCGGGCGTAACAGCATCCCGGTTGCGCAGCGGATCCAAGCGGTTAACGGGAAGGTCATCTGCGTGGATCTGCTGCCATCGGCAGTTGACAAGCTGCGGCAGTATGCCGAATTGCATGGCGTAAGCTCAAATCTTGAGGCACTTGTGGCAGACGTAGAACACTATGAAATTACCGAGGATACTTATCATTACGTCATCGCATGCTCATGTCTGGAGCATATGAGCTCCGAGGAAGCCTTTGTATCCAAGATCAAACAGATGCAGGCTGGAACCGTGGAGCAGGGCGTACATTGCATATTGATGAGCACCGAGGTAAAGGAAATCGATCAGGAAACGGGTTTGGAGGAGGCAGGCTTAATCGAGTTGAATCTATCCGCCGACAAAGCCTTTTCCATCCTTGATGAGCTGTATTCGGAATGGGAGATCTTAACGAGGCGGCAGGTGCAGCAGGATATTCAGGAAGTGAAGGATGGGAGAGACGTACTTTTCCGAAGTCAATGGATTACCTTCACTGCAAGAAAAGGAGGTTGTTGACCGTGGTGAAACATACGCATCTCGGTGTTTATGGAATACTGATTCAGCATGATCATATCCTGTTGATCCAGAAAGCGAGAGGACCGCACAAGGGGAAGTGGGATTTACCGGGCGGCTCCATTGAGTTCGGAGAAGAGCCGGAGCATACGCTGCAGCGCGAATTTTTAGAGGAAACCGGGCTTTCTCCGATTAAGGGGAGCATTCGGACGGCTGTATCTTACACGATCGTATATCAGTATGAGGCGAATCAGATGGAAGAGCTGCATCACATTGGTATCATGTATGATGTCGAGCTGTTGGATCTTCAAGCTGTTATCAAAACGGACGGTGACGGCCAAGACTCATTAGGGGCCAAATGGATTCCCTTGGAGTCATTGGGGGTGTTACCGTTAACACCGTTTGTAGAGATGATGATGGAGCCCGTATTAAAGGGTGAGGCTCATAAAGAAGCAGAGGTCGAAGGATGACGACTATCTATTTTGTAAGACATGCGGAATCTCCCTTTATCGATGGGAAGGAAAGGTCGCGGGGATTGTCCGCGGAGGGCTCCCTCGCTGCGGTTCGAGTCAAGGAATTGCTCCTGGGTGAAGGGATTGACGCTATTACTTCAAGCCCTTATCAGCGAGCCAGGGACACGGTCCAACCATTGGCGGATGCTTTAGGACTCCCGATTGCGGAGCAAGAGGACTTAAGAGAACGGAAAGTCGGGGATTTTCAGGGGCATTCATTCCTCGATGCCAAAAAGATGCTGTTTCAGGATCAAACTACGTCCTTCCCCGGAGGGGAATCCAGCAAAATCGCGCAAAGCCGAGCAGTCCAGGTGCTAGAGGAAATCTTGAATGCGCATATAGGAAAGCGTGTCGTGATTGGCACGCACGGCGACATTATGACACTTATGCTGCAGCATTATGATCAACGATTCGATTATCATTTCTGGCAAGGAATGACGCTGCCGGATATATATCGAGTCGAGTTTGAAGAAGGGCGGCTTGTGAATATCGCGCGGTTATGGAGCGAGCAATAATTCAGGTGTACTTGACATGATACAAAAGGGAGCTGTCCCATATGAAGGGTCTGCTCACACGGATGGTTCGTCAGATTAAAAAAATGTGTCCAATGAAGAAATGGCTGTGCTCAGGATGGTATCCTTGCACAGCCATTTTTCGCATTTTCGGTTCGTTTGCTGCTTCGAAAGTAATAGACATGATGTAGGCTGTACCCTACTTAAAATTTGAAAATGTTGATCGTTTTTTGCAGCCGGAAGACGGCATTATTCATCGCTTCTGCTTCCTCGGCCATCTTCTGGATCGATGAGATGCCCTCATTCATGGATGCCGACACCTGCTCCGTGCCTGCGGCGGATTGCTGCGTAATCGCCGATATATTCTGAATTGCGGAAGAAATGCTCTTCGCACTTTCCAGCATGGATTCGCTCTCCTTGGAGAAAGCGGAGATCTGTTCCGAAATATACTGCACACTGTTTACAATCTCCATGAACACCAGCTCAGCTTCACGGATCATTTCGGTTTGCTGCCTGACGACCTCTTCATTAATTTTTATGTTCTGAGTTGCATGTTTGACGTCCGATTCGATGCTCCGTACGAGATTGAATACTTCTCTTGTCGATGATGTGGATTCCTCAGCCAATTTACGCACCTCTTGGGCGACAACGGCAAAGCCAGCGCCATGCTCGCCTGCCCTTGCCGCTTCAATGGATGCGTTCAAGGATAACAAATTGGTCTGATCGGCAAGTTCCGAGATCGTCTCCGTGATCTGCGTAATTCCCCTGGCGCTCTTAGCCAGCGCATCTATGGATTCCGAGACCTTTGCTGTTGCGTCAATATTACGCTGCATCCCTGCAGACTGCTTGGCAACGGAGTCCCTTCCTTGCTCAACCAGTCCCAGCGTTTCGATCGAACGGGTATTCATTTCCTGGGTTGAATGCGTATAATTGCTGACCTTCTCTTCGATCTCACCGATGGAATGCGTCATTTCGGCTACGTCTTCCGATATTTCGTTCGCGCCGACAGCAAGCTCATTGGAAGATAAGGAGACTTGATTCATCACTTGAATGAGCTCCTGGTTTTTAATCGAGATGTTGGAGCTTGACGACATGACCTGGCGGGTGATATCCGAGGTTTCCTGCAATATTTTTCGAAGCTTGTCCACCATGCTGTTGAACGTTCGGCTGAGATCGTTCATGCCCCCAACCTCTTCTACCTGGAAGGTGAAGTCGCCTTTGGCGATTTTGGCGGAAACGCTGGAGATCTCCGCAAAGGAATTGGTAAGCGTTTTCTCAATAAGACGAGAAAGAGGAAAAGTAAAACCGGTTAGTGCCACGACGATGACCACGCCAATGATTGCTTTACCCATTAGAATAAATGCAAGCAGCATTGGAACCGCAAACAAAGCGGCAATGAGAAAACAGGCTGCGGTAATTTTTCGCGAGATAGGGAGTCTGTTGAACCATGCCATAAGAATGAGTCCTCCTCAACAACATAGGATATATTTACCATGATTATAGCATCGACAGGCAAAACTAGATATAACGAATTGACAAAAAGTGTTGGATTAGGTCGAAAGGACCGAAATTGAGGAGGGAGAGGGGATGCGCAGCAAATATGCGAATCCCCACTTGATGCACAGATATGAAGTGATTTTATTTTACAGCCCGGAATAAGGCGGAAGCGAGATAATCGGTATTATCCAGGATCATGCGGTCATGCTTGAACAACGTTTCCCAGAGCGCCACATCGAACAGGAGTCCTTTATCGCGCTGTTCAAATGTATCCAGATGACGTGTTTGCTCTTCCTTTAACTGGTCATTGAAGTGGTTGTACTCCAGAATTTCTTCCTGTTTAAACCCGCAAGCCAAGAGGGAGTCCGCCCATTCTTCCCTCATCATGAGATTAGGAATTCCGAAGAATTCGAGCAGTTCCTGAAGTTTTGCCTCCGGCATGGGTTTATCAAGCAGCAATTCTCTGTCCTGCAGGACGCCTCCATGATCCAGAACGCGGTAATATTCGGGCAGTGATTTCGTAGTATCCGTAAATACGGTAACGGATTCGGCCATGATTAGGTCGAATTGGTTGTCCTCGAAAGGCAATGCGCATACATCCGCTTGTTGGAATTGCACGTCGATTTCCATCGCTTCGGCTCTTGCACGGGCTTTTTTGATCATATTTTCGTTCAAGTCAATGGCCGTTACTTGATACCCCATCTCCGAGAGATGGCATGCAGTTCTGCCCGTTCCACACCCGACCTCCAAAATGCGGCTGCCCGGTTGAATGGGATAATTCTTCAGCATTCGGAGGGTTGCCTCGAATCCTCCCGGGTGGGCACTGCCCATACCTAATTTGGAGAGCATATGAATATAGTTCATCTCATCTATCCCTTCTTCCTTGTCATCAACATGAGGGTAATCGTTTATTTATTTACCATATGATTCAGGTACGTTTAGGGTTTTAGCTGAATTAGATATTTTGAGCCCTTTTTTCGGGAGGATCAGAATCATACTGGAGGAAACGTCATGAGGATGGAACCGGTAGAGGCAGCGGAACGCATCATACAATACGATTATCCCGACTGTTTGCTTGCTGTGCTTGGCGGCAGCGCGAGCAGAGGTGAATATAACGAACAATCCGATTTGGACATCATAGTCATTGAACGGGATGGTCATGATTTCAGCAGGAAGACGATAGAGGCACATGGGTGGATCGCGGAAATATTTATATTGTCTTTATCCTCCTATCGCGAATATTTCGATGAGGGAGTGATCGCGGCGAATCCTTCATTGCAGCGGATGGTCGTAGAAGGGACGGTGCTGCACGCGCTGCCTGAGGGAGAAGAGGTGCAGGCGGAAGCTCGAAGCGACTTGAATTACGGACCCATGCCCTTGATGCTAACCGACATTAACGAATACCGTTATATGCTAACCGAGTACCTGCTGGATTTGCAGAGTCCCCGAAGGGATGCCGAAAAGTGGTTTACGGTGCACAAAATAGCGGCGATTCTCTGTGATTTTGTACTTAGGGTGAACCGGGAGTGGACGGGTGAAGGGAAAACGCTGTTCCGTCTGTTCAACCGCTATGACTCGATCTTGGGAGAACGATTGGAAGCAGCGCTCACGGCGATGTATCGCCAGGATGATCCTTCAGTTCTTATGGCATTCACCGAGGAAATGCTCCATCCGTACGGAGGCAAGCTTCTCATTGGTTATGACGAATAGAATTTCCTTGCCAATATAAAAAGAGGGGTACATTAGCCGTGACACTAGCACGAGACGGGAAATACTATAATAGTGTGATTACATCACGTCATTCTTTAAATCCAGGAGGGGATCTTCATGAGCGGAGTATATGGCGGCGGTGGATGGAACAATTCAGTAGGAATTATTTTGGTTCTCTTTATCCTGCTCGTAATTATCTTGAGTGCTTGGGTTTAAACCGTCAAGATTCTTGGCAGTAGTGACAGGAAGCCCGGCGCTTGCCGGGCTTTTGTCTGCCTCAATAAAGCTCAATTCGATGCGGCTTTGACCGAAGGGCTGTGTGCGGACACAACCGCAGTCATGACCAAATGGCTGCTGTCAGATTGAATCGCATGTAAAAAAGCCTCTTCAAGGGATCCAAACACCTGGGCCAGAGACCCATCCAATCGGCTGGCGTAATGAACGCTTCCGGCGAATGTCCCGGCTGCCTTCGTACGATTAACTTCACCGTAGATGACATCCATGTAGTCATCGGTACCCATGGGGTATAGAGCGAATTGGCAAGCAGTCTCAATATCGGCATGTTCCCCGATGTCGTTGTTTAAGAGAGTCGAATCCTCGGTCATATATACATCGGCGTCCGTATCTCCGGGGCAACCGATGGAATAAGTACCATTAAAAACGGTATGCACGCCACTCGCTGCAGCATAGGCGAATATCGCCCTTGTAACATCAAAGACATGCTCTGCACGTCCACGAATACAGGTGCTCACATCATCTGTCTGAATCCATACCTTCCCCGTATCTACGGAATGTAGTGCGCCCATGATGACCTCCACAAACCGGTCCGTCATGGGAAATACCGAGAACCGGCACCCAACGATCCGACTGGTTCCGCATACAAGCTCATTCATTGTTATTTCCTCCCCATGATATAAGTCCACGCAAAAAAACCGCACCCCGTGAAGAAAGTGCAGTTATGCCTACGAAAAGAAATAAACATAAATGCTACACTTCCCCACGCTAGTATGACCTAGATCGGGTGTTAAGGGTTAACGGCAAACCGCCGTCTCTCAGCACATGGCACCCCTAGTACAGCCAACATTCTATGTAGTTGGTTATCGCAAGTTTGCCCGGAGCTTCTGTTATCTTAGAAGTTCGAGGGTTCTTACTTGACTAATTGTATCGCTTAGTGATCGGTTTTTCAATCTTTGCCCATTATAAAAGGACCGCCTATCCAAGTTGCGGGAACTTAGGGAGGCGGCCTTTTTTCATCTATTTAATTAGTTGTATACTTTTACGCGATCTTCAAGCGGTGCAAATTCTTTTTCGCCTGGTTCAGCAACCGGCTTACCGAAAGGCATTTGAGCAAGCAGCTTCCAGCTTTCCGGGATGTTCCATTCGGATTTTACTTTTTCGTCGATCAGCGGGTTGTAGTGCTGCAGGGATGCGCCCAGACCTTCTGCTTCAAGGGATGTCCATACTACAAATTGCAGCATGCCGTTGGATTGGTTGGACCAAATCGGGAAGTTGTCGGCATAAGCGGCAAAGTTCTGTTGCAGCCCGGCAATGACGTTGTTGTCCTCGAAGAACAATACCGTACCGTAACCAGCGCGGAATGCGCCCATTTTGTCGGCAGTGGATTTGAATGCTTCTTCATCGCCAACGACTTCTTTCAGGATGCCTTCCGTGATGTTCCACAGTTTATCATGCTGTTCGCCAAGCAATACAACGACGCGTGCACTTTGAGAGTTGAAAGAAGACGGGGTATACTTAACCGCTTCGTTTACGATTTCCTGAATACGCTCGTCCGAGATAACGGATTCTTTGCTAATCCCGTAATAAGAACGGCGACTTTTGAGTGCAGTTGAAAAATCTTTAGACATTGAAAAAAAACCTCCTGGTGTAATCGAATTTGCATTCGCCTGATAAGAAGATGTCCTTTACTTCAAGCAAATATGCATGTTGCTTATTTAGCAATATTTTTAATTATCATTCCATATTAACTTACGTTTAGTTAGGAATAATATTTATGTTAGTATATTAATATAACTTAGAGTAATTGTCAACGACTTTTGATTAAATATAATTTCCCTTATATATTAAATATGAATTGAATCCGTTTGGCTTTTTGAGAAGCTTCATTATATGGAGGTTTAAACGAAAGGAGTGCTTCCTACCTGAGGATATTAGCTATGTCTTCTCGAAACTTCATATTATGAACAATTCATGAACAAAATATACAAGTATGAACAAATTAATTGATTTTGATTCTCAATTACCCTTGTCGAGCCAGAATGAGGATGATATAATGCATATCAGAGCGCGATTGATAATCAATCTCAATGAGAATGGCGTTGAAAATTGCGAGATCCCGGATATTTTAGAGACATACGCATAGAAGGAAGAGCCATGAAGATTAGATACTTATTTGCAGCCGTTGTGGTACTCTCGATAATCTCATTATTTATTGGAGTTAAAGATATCTCGCCACTGCAACTGTTCTCGATGACAGAACAACAACAGCATATTATGCTTGTAAGCCGGATTCCTAGGCTTGTCAGTCTTATATTGGCGGGTGTCAGCATGAGTATCTGCGGATTGATCATGCAGCAGCTCAGCCGCAATAAGTTCGTATCGCCGACCACGGCAGGTACGATGGACTCTGCCAGACTGGGGATTTTGGTAGCCATGCTCGTCTTCACGACAAGCGGTCCGCTTATCAAAATGCTCGTGGCATTTGTATTCGCTCTGGTAGGAACCTTTATCTTCATGAAGATACTGGATCGGATTAAGTTTAAGGATGCGATCTTCATCCCGCTCGTAGGGCTGATGTTTGGTAATATCGTGAGTTCGATAGCCACCTTCTTTGCATACAAATATGATCTTATTCAGAATATGTCCGCATGGCTTCAGGGTGATTTTTCCATGATCATGAAGGGCCAGTATGAAATGCTCTATATTAGTATCCCGCTTTTGATTCTGGCGTATCTGTTCGCCAACAAGTTTACGGTGGCCGGAATGGGAGAGGAGTTTGCAACCAACCTGGGTCTTCACTACCGGAGAGTTGTGAATCTGGGATTGGTCATCGTGGCGCTGGTTACGGCATCTGTCGTGCTGACGGTCGGCGTGATTCCGTTTCTTGGTCTGATCATACCTAATATTGTCAGTTTGTACTTAGGAGACCACTTGAAAAAAAGCCTTTCGCATACCGCGCTGCTGGGGGCCGGGTTCGTACTGTTCTGTGACATCCTGGGCCGGATCATTATTTATCCCTATGAAATTCCGATTAGTCTAACCGTGGGCGTACTCGGAAGCGGTATATTCATTTTCTTACTGATGAGGAGAAAGGCTTATGACTTATAAAGCCAAACTCGGCCTGTTGGCCGCAGCGGCAATCATCCTGGTGGCAGTCTTTCTGTTCATTGATCTTGGCGGCAATTGGGATTACGCGCTTCCAAGAAGAATCAAGAAGGTGCTTGCCATCATTCTGACCGGCGGAGCGATCGCTCTGTCTACCACGGTGTTTCAAACGGTCACGAATAACCGGATACTGACGCCAAGCGTTATGGGATTAGATTCCTTATATGTACTGATCCAGACCACCGTCATCTTCGTCTTCGGATCCTTCACGCTGTACAAACTGGGCAGCAATGTTAACTTTCTGATCAACGTCGGCGGGATGATCCTATTCGCCGGAGTCTTATATAAGATTCTGTTCAAAAGGGAAGGAAACAACATTTACTTCCTGCTGCTGATCGGCATGATTTTTGGAACCCTGTTCTCGAGCATGTCTTCTTTTATGGAAGTGTTGATTGACCCGAACGAGTTCCAGTTTGTGGCCGACAAAATGTTTGCCAGCTTTAACAATGTGAAGACCGAGCTTCTGGTCCTGTCCGTCATTGTCGTTGTGCTGACCTTGCTGTACTTTGCCCGATTTGCCAAGTACCTGAACGTGCTGGCGCTTGGCCGTGAGCAGGCGATCAACCTCGGCGTGAATTATGATTATGTTGTGAAGCGGCTTCTGATTGTGGTTGCCGTTCTGATCTCGGTGGCTACCGCTTTGGTAGGGCCGATCACATTCCTCGGGCTCCTGGTTGTCAATGTTGCGTACGAAGTTATGAAGACGTACAGGCATTCATATTTAATTGCAGCATCCATACTGATTAGCATTATTGCACTGGTCGGCGGTCAATTGGTTGTAGAACGGGTGTTTACGTTCTCTACAACGCTCAGCGTCATCATCAATTTCATCGGCGGTGTCTACTTCATATACCTGCTACTAAAGGAGAGTAAAGCATGATCCAGGTTACGAACGTATCGAAAGTGTATGGCGGCAAAAAAGTCGTTGATAACGTGTCGGTTACGATCCCGAAAGGTCAAATCACTTCCTTTATCGGCCCGAATGGTGCCGGCAAGAGTACCTTGCTGTCCATGATTAGCAGATTAACAGGCAAGGACAGCGGACAAATTACGGTGGACGGTAAAGAGGTTAGCCAATGGAAGAGCGGCGATCTGGCGAAGAAGGTTTCCATCCTGAAACAATCCAACCATATCAGCCTCCGTCTGACGGTGCGTGAGCTTGTATCCTTCGGTCGTTTTCCTTACTCTCAGGGCAGATTGAACGCGGAAGATGAGAAATACGTAGATGAGGCGATCTCTTATATGGAGCTTGGGGATATGCAGCATAAATATCTTCATCAGCTCAGCGGCGGTCAGACCCAGCGTGCCTACATTGCAATGGTTATCGCCCAGAATACAGAGTATATCCTGCTGGATGAGCCTCTGAACAATCTGGACATGAAGCACTCCGTACAGATTATGAAGATTCTCAGAAAGCTTGTCGCTGATCTGAACAAGACGATTGTCATCGTGATTCATGACATCAACTTCGCTTCCTTCTATTCGGATTACATCGTGGCATTGAAGGATGGAGCCATTGAAAGCGAAGGGAAGACCGAGAACATCATTCAGAGCAATGTGCTCCGCGGAATCTATGACATGGACATTGAGATCGAAGAGATTAATGACAATCGGGTATGCGTCTACTACGGCTAAGCGGCATGGTAGTAGAGAGTAGAGGATAAGGATTCTGGGGGAACAGAAGCACGGAATCCTTAATCATAGACAAGGACAGGGCTGCCTTGGATACAGGACGGCATGGTTTAGTCTGTTCATATTAAATTACATATTCAACCATAAGTTCAAATATATGTTGGATTGTTAAAGCTTTTAAATATAAAAATGGGGTGTGAAATAATGAAAAAATGGTTAGCTTTATTTATGGTAGCAATGTTCACGCTTGTACTCGCGGCTTGTGGTCAAGACGATAAAACAAGCGGCACGGGTGGAGGAGATGCAGCTGGAGATACACCGGCTGCAACCGAAGAAATCACGATTACCCATCAACTGGGCGATACACTTGTTAAGAAGAATCCTTCCCGCGTCGTTGTTTTCGATTTTGGTATTCTGGACTCTGTCGATAAACTGGGCGTTGAGGTTCTGGGCGTACCCCAAGCGAATGTCCCGGCCTACCTGTCCAAATTCGAAGACAAGAAATATGAGAATGTGGGCAGCTTGAAAGAGCCGGACTTCGAGAAAATCAACAGCATTAAACCAGATCTGATCATCATTTCCGGCAGACAGCAAGATGCGTATGATGAACTCAGCAAAATTGCCCCAACCATCTTCCTGGGTGTGGATACAAGCAAATACATGGAATCCTTTAAAGCAAACATGAACACGCTGGGTCAAATCTTTGGTAAAGAAGCAGAAGTTGAAAAAGAGCTTGCTACAATTGACGAGAACATCAAAGCTTTGAATGAGAAAGCTACAGCAACCGGCAAGAAGGCATTGATCATCCTGGCTAACGAAGGCAAAATCAGTGCATACGGACCAGGTTCCCGCTTCGGCATTCTGCATGATGTGTTCGGTTTCGGAGCTGTAGATCCTAACATCGAAGTCAGCACACATGGTAAAGACATTTCGAATGAGTACATCGTTGAGATGAACCCGGATTATCTCTTTGTTGTCGATCGCGGTGCAGCGGTTGCCACAGGCGAAGGGGATTCAGGCGCTAAAGCGGTCGTTGAGAACGAGCTTGTGAATACAACGAACGCGGCGAAAGAGGGTAATATCGTTTACTTGAATCCGGATTTCTGGTATCTTTCCGGTGGCGGCCTGACGTCCGTATCCGAAATGATCACGGAAGTAGACGCAGCGATTAAATAAGATAGTGAAGTCGTGATGAACATAGAAAACACTGGAGCTTTCACATGAGCTCCGGTGTTTTATTTTTTTGCATTAGGGTAAGTGGGTAACGGATAATAAGAAGGACGAATCGTGACCTAGAAGATGATGATCAATAGACACTTGCAGCCTGAAGAGACGATGAGGAGGTCTTTACTATGTTTCGAAATCAAGTCTATATTGCTGGACAATGGATTCAGACCGAAGAACAGATGGATGTATATAATCCGGCGGATGGCAAGGTGATAGGTACCGTGTCCAAGGCTGGCAAGAAGGAAGCCGCCCTGGCCGTCGATGCGGCAGCCGATGCTTTTCCGGCGTGGTCTCGCAGGACGGCAAATGAGCGAGGGGAACTGCTGCGCCGCTGGCATCAGCTCATAGCGGAGCATATGGATGAATTGGCGCGGATTATGACCACAGAGCAGGGGAAACCGCTGAAGGAAGCAGCAGGCGAGATACAATATGCCAACAGCTTTGTGGCCTGGTATGCGGAGGAAGGCAAACGAATCTACGGCGAGACCATCCCCGGATCATCCAGCCGCCAACGCATCATCGTAACGAAGCAGCCCGTTGGCGTCGTAGCAGCGATTACGCCGTGGAACTTTCCGGCATCCATGATTACCCGTAAGGTGGCGCCCGCTCTAGCCGCCGGATGCACGGTGGTGATCAAGCCATCCGGTGAGACGCCATTCACGGCCATCAAGCTGGTAGAGCTTGCCGATCAGGCTGGTATTCCTGCCGGGGTCATTAACATCGTAACTGGATCTTCAAGCGACATTTCCGGCGTGTGGCAGGCGGACAGCCGTGTAAGAAAGCTGTCTTTTACAGGATCAACCGAGGTGGGGAAACAACTGATGGCCGGAGCTGCCGCTAACGTCAAGAAAATATCGCTGGAGCTTGGCGGTCATGCGCCGTTTATTGTGACGGATCAGGCTGACCTGAACCAAGCGGCTGCCGGATTAATCTCCTCTAAATTCCGCAATGGGGGACAAACCTGCGTATGTGCCAACCGGGTATATGTTCAGGAAGGCATTGCGCAGGCATTTGCCGCGAAGTTTGCTGAGCTTGTCAAGCAATTGAAGGTAGGAAATGGACTGGAGAACGGCGTCGATATTGGTCCTTTGATTAACCGGGACGCTGTGGATAAAGTCGTAAGACAGATCAAGGACGCGGAAGAGAAGGGCGGCGTCATTCTGGCAGGAGGTCAAGCATTATCTGAGCTGGGTCGCAATTATGTTGAGCCGACGGTCATCATGAACGCAACCGATGACATGGAGTGTATGAATGAGGAAACCTTCGGCCCCCTTGCGCCGATTACCACTTTCCGGACGATAGACGAAGCGGTGCAGCGAGCCAATAACAGTCCTTATGGCTTAGCCGCCTATGTATTCACGCAGAATCTAGGTGAAGCGGTCAACATTGCGGAATCGCTGGACTACGGGATTGTGGGCGTGAATGATCCCGTACCTTCGACGGCGCAAGCACCATTCGGTGGATTCAAAGAGAGTGGACTGGGCCGGGAAGGCGGGCACTACGGAATGGATGAGTTCCTGGAGGTGAAGTATATTTCGCTTGGTTTATAAGAGCGGGGGGAGTATATCTTTGCACAAGAATGCGAAACGGGTGGATTGACAAGCATATATGTTACTGCGCTACTCCATGCCAATTCAAAATTAAGGGGCATGCTCAAGGTTTTCAGACCATGAGCATGCCCCATATTATTATGCTTGTAGGATAACGGGTTTTCCAGTTTCCGCAGATTCATTGGCGGCAAGCGTCACTTCCAGCGTCTTGAAGCCGTCTTCATAAGATGCCAGCACAAGGCTTGGGTCGTTGTTACGAATGGCGTCGATCAAGGCGTTGGTAAGATTTTTGTAGAAGTCCGTTTTGCTCCGATACACGATCTCTTTCTCCTTCTCTACAATGGAGAGCGTGGTTCCGTCCAGAACGACGCGGAAGTCGCGGCCCATGATCTCGATTCCGCTGCGGTGATCGAACTGGATAAATCCAGTTTGCATATGGCCGACGGCTCCGGAATCCAGCACGAATTGGATGGCGCCCACATCCGGAATATCGAGGTCCGGGATGTCGTCTACCAGCAGCAGCTTCATATCGGCATACAGGCGGGTGATATCGCCGCACAGGTAGCGAACCAAGTCCATGGTGTGCGTGGATTGCTCAACTAGCTGTCCGCCGGATAATGCCTTTTTGCGCCACCAAGGAGTTGGTACAGGTGTTGTAATGTAGTGGGCGCGAACCATGCCGATTTTTTTGTCCTTGAGAAAGTCTTTGGCAATCGCAACCGTGTCCAGGTACCGCAGACAGTAGCCGGAAGCTGCAATGATTCCGCTTTCAGCAATGACCTTGGCTTTGTGGCGGACGGACTGGGCGTCCAGTCCCAGCGGCTTTTCCACCATGAGGTGAATGCCCTTCGCGGCTGCCTGTTCTTCGATATCCCCATGGCAAAATGGTGGAATGCACACATACAGCACATCCAGATGCTCTTGCTCCAGCATCGTGCTGCCGTCCGTATAATAAGCTGTGCCGTACAGTTCGGCCTGCTGCTGCGCTAACGTTTCATTGGTATCGCATATTGCAGCCAGCTGAACGTGTTCGTTCCCGTGAAGGTTTTTGATATGGACGGCGCCCATGCCTCCCGCTCCAAGCACGCCTGCTTTAATCATAGGTTGCCTCACTCCTGATCGTATAAGATGTTGGTTACATATTCCGGTAACTCGATTACTCACACGTGATTATAGCCCCGCTATCCATATTATTCAAGCACTCATTTGAACCTAGATTGACGGATGCGCAATGATAAAAAGCACAGAAGACCCTCTCAAATACCACGACGCTTTCTGTGCCGCTGCTTCGAATGAAACATAGGCCTGTACGCCATGTCTGTCCGCTAACTCTGCTGCGCTTCCTCCACCCGGATACCCGCAATGCCAGCAAGCTTAACGCCCGGGATCGAAGCATAGGCGGCACCATGGGTTCTTCCCATGGTGCCTGCTCCAATGACTAACACCTGTAACATTTCCGTCCACTCTTTTTTCTGCATGGTTCGTGCTTTCCGAGTTCTATCCCTTAATCCCGTTCATCGCAATGCCTTCAATGAAGTAACGCTGAAGGAAGATAAACAGAACGATGATGGGAAGGGTAGCCATTAAGGCGCCTGCCATCAGCAGCGGGTAATCGGTGGAATGCTGTCCCTGGAAGCTGGAAATCCCGATCGAAAGCACGCGCATCTCCTCAGAGCTTGTCATGATGAGCGGCCACAGCAGATCGTTCCATGAGGCTAATATGGTGAAGATCGCCAGGGAGACGAGAGCCGCCTTGGATAAAGGCAAGTAAATATTCCAGTAAATCCGGAAGTAACTGCAGCCGTCAATTTTGGCCGCTTCCTCCAGGTCCTTCGGCAGCGTCATAAAGAACTGTCTCAATAAAAATGTACCGAAGGCGCTGAATATGCCGGGTACGATCAGCACATAGAACGTGTCCAGCCAATTGAACTCGCGCATGATGACAAAGCTCGGAATCATAACGACCTGGGAAGGGACCATCAACACGGCCAGGAGCGCGAGAAAGATGGCGTTCTTGAAAGGGAATCTCAAGCTGGCAAATGCATAGGCTGCAAGGGAGCACAGAATGAGTTGGCCAGCCGTCCGTCCCACCGTCACGATGATGGTGTTCAAGTAATAGGTACCGAAGTCGATGGTTTGGATGACCCGCAGGTAGTTGTCCGGGTGCCATTCCACAGGCAGCCATTTGGGCGGAACGGACATGGAGTCCGCAAAGGACTTGAAGGATGTGGAAATCATCCACAGAAACGGCATAATCATGAGCAGCGCCCCGACAGCTAACAGGATGTGGACCGCTAGACGGCTTGCTTTTCCCGTATTGGTTGAAGTATTCACATCTACACACCTCCTGTTATTGGTAGTGGACCCAGCGCTTCTGAATATACATCTGGACCATGGTGATGATCAGAATAACGATAAACAGAATGAAGGCCTGCGCTGAAGCGTAACCCATGTTGAAGTATTTGAAGCCATCTTCCCAGATGCTGTATACAACCGTTCGGGTGGATTCCAGCATCGTGGTCTGTTGATCCATCATGATGAAGATCAGGTCAAACACCTGGAACGAATTGATGAAGGACATGACCAAGACAAAGAACAAGCTGGGCGTGAGCAGAGGAAGTGTAATTCGGAAAAACTTATACAACGTCCCCGCTCCGTCAAGCGAAGCCGCTTCATAATAGCTGCCGGAGATGCCCTGCAGACCGGACAGCAGAATGACGGCATTGTATCCGATGCTGCTCCAGACACTGACAAGCACGATGGAGAACAAGGCGAATCGCTCATCGAACAGCCAGTTGGGCTGCGGCAGGTTCATGACGCCCAGCACATGGTTGATCAATCCGAATTCGGAGTTGTATAACCATTTCCATACCATGCCGACCGCGATCGGCATGGTGATCACGGGAATGAAATAGAGGGTGCGGTAGAAGACCATGCCTTTGATCTTCTGGTTCAAGAGCACGGCCAGCACCGTTGCGAGTGCAACGGATAATGGCACCGTACCGACCGTATACAGCATCGTGTTGAGCAAGGAACCGGTGAATTTGTCGTCCTTCATCAAATTTGCGAAGTTATCGAATCCGATGAATTGAGGTGAAGTTAATCCATCCCACGACGTAAACGACAGGAACAGAGATGCTGCGGAAGGTGCCATATAGAACAGACCGAGGCCCAGCACAACAGGAAGAATGAAGATATACCCCCAGACAGCTTCGTGTAAGGCAAGTTTCCCAACTTTTCGCTTGGTTGTTGTTTTAGGAGGTTCTGTGGTCACGGTGATGGGAGAGCTCACAGGCTGCACCGTCCTTTCTTAATTTCCGTATTGGGCGTGGCCGCTTGTCATTTCGTTTCTGTCGCAAGGATCGCATTCATCTGTTCGCCGGCATTTTTCAGTGCTTCTTCAAACGATTTCTTTCCGAGGAAAGCCGCCTGAATTTCCTTCACTTCAGCGTCTTGCCACTCTGCCGTTTTCTGGGATACGGGATAAGGTACGGCGAACTCCAGGCTGTCCACGAACACCTGTAGATCAAGAGATGGGATGGACTTCAGCCAGCCGCCCTCCGTGCCTTTGTATGCAGGCATCGAGAATCCAGATTCGGCGAGTAATTCCTGACCTTCCTTGCCGGAAAGAATCTGAATCAGCTCCCAGGATTCCTGCTCGACCTTCGTCTTGCCGTTGATGGCCCAGCTGAGTCCATGAACGATCGATGCCTTTTTCTTGCCGGCAGGAAGTTCAGCGACACCGAGTTTATCGCCGAGAAGCTTGTACAACTCGGGGGAGTTAACCGAAATCCCCGGGAACATAGCGGCCTTGCCGGAGCCGAACAATTGGCGGGACTTCGTTTCAAGCTGCTGCTGGGCGCTTGGGGAATAACCCTTTTCAATCAAGCTCTGCTCCCACTGGAAGGCCGATAGCGCTTCGGGTGTATCAAATCCAGATGATTTCTTATCGTCCGAGATGACGTATCCGCCCGCTTGAGCAATGAAGTTGTAATATCCGATCTGGCTGTCGATCGGCGCGATGAAGCCATAAATGCCATTCGATTTATCCGTCAGCTTGGCTGCGTTCTCCTCGACGGTTTGCCAGGTCCAGCTCTTGTCGGGATAAGGCAGACCTGCTTGGTCAAACAATTCTTTATTGTAAAAAAGTCCAACGGAATCCTGGAAGTAAGGGAGTCCGTGAAGTTTACCCTGATAGGTGTACATATCGACGAGCGCTTCGGTATAAACCGAGGTGTCCAGACCGCTCTTCTCAATTAGGGGAGACAGGTCTTTGATCAGACCGGAGGAGGCATAGGAATGAAAGTTAGGACCGTTCATCCAGTAGACGTCAGGACCGCTGTTGCCGGCGAGGCTGGTTTTCAGCTTGGTCCAATAATCGGCCCATGGGGTGTAAGTCACTTTCACTTCAACATTCGGGTGCTTCTCATTGAAAATTTTAATGGACTTGTCCAGCGTGTCCCGCACATTTTCGTCCCATAGAGCGACGCTGATGACCTTCTTGCCGTTTTCTCCTCCAGAGGCATTGCCGCCTCCGCAAGCAGAGAGTAACGCGGTGAACACGAATAATACCGAAATCAGGACAGACATTCTTTTTTTCATCAGATAACCCTCCTTGAATTCACATGGTTTTTGATCAAGCGTGGTTGGTCGTACGGCTTGTTCGAAGTGAAGCGGACCCCATATGCGCCCCCTTTATGTAAGTGATGTAAAAAGCAATAGTTATTCCACAAGTCGAAAAAAGTTAACATCGATATGCTATCTTTCTTGACAGAACAACCAGCTTCTATTGCGAAAGATTATATAATCCCCTCGATTATTTTTCAAGATAGCGATTTCAAATCCATTTAAATTCTTTTTTTCACAATATGAGAGAATCAGCATGAGATCTAACGTTACATCTTATTTCGATCAATGGAATAAGTTTTTATTCAGTTCTGGAACATGTTATAGTGATTCTATCCTCATTTTTCCGATACAGAAAGTCGCACTATGCGAAGAAACGATAGAGAGGTTGAGCTTGCTTGAACAATATGAAAAAAGGTGACCATAAGCTGATTCAGGCATTAAACCGGTCCATGGTGCTGAACAAGATCCGCACAGAGGGACCCATATCCAGAATCGATCTGGCCAAAAAGAACAAGCTGAGTCCCTCCACGGTCGCCTCAGCCGTACAGGAACTCATCAAGGAAGGCTACGTTTCCGAGATTGGAACGGGCTCCTCCAGCGGAGGGAGAAAACCCATTCTGCTTAAATTCAATCCGGATAATCATTATTTGTTCGCTGTAGCGATAACGAATTCGGTTATGATGCTGGCCCGCATGAATCTGGAGGCGAAGGTGCTCCAGAAGGAAACGCATCCTCTAGCCGGGCTCCAAGGAGAAGCCGTTATCGAGCGACTGCTGAGCCTGATGGACAATTTCATGACAGGCCAAGAAGACTTAGAGCGGTGTGTCGGGATTTCCGTTACCGTGCCGGGTGTTGTGAGTGATAGTCAGGGCCTGGTGCACTATAACACGAAACTTCGCATGACCGATGTTCCGTTGAAACGGATTATTGAAGAACGCTATGGACTGCGCACCTGGGTGGAGAACGATATGAATTCCGTTGTACTGGCTGAACGCCGATTTGGCGATTACGCATTTGCGAACCTGATTTATATCTCCATTGGCGACGGGCTTGGTTCCGGTATTTTAATTAACGATCATCTCCTAAGGGGCAAGCATGGCGGTGCCGGCGAATTCGGGCATACGAGCGTAAACCGCAGCGGCATCCGCTGCGAATGCGGCAATGTAGGCTGCTTGGACAGTTACATCAGCTGGATGGCCGTGTATTCGCGAATTATTACGGCAATCGCAACGGGGAGACCGACGCTAATCCAGGAGCTCAGCGGGGGAGATTACAGTAAAATTGTTCCGTCCGTATTTAAAGAAGTTCTTCGCAGAGGGGACAGGCTGGCGAGGGATCTGAATGAGGAAGTGGCGGAGCTTCTAGGAGCAGCCATCGTCAATCTGGTCAATATGTTTAATCCCGAAGCGCTAATCCTGGGCGGGGAAATGGCGCATGGAAATCCGAATTTGCTGGAAATGGTGCGCAGCTATATAGACCGGCATGCGCTGCCTATTCTGAAGGAGGACATGGTATTCGGTTTGGCCTCCCTTGGCGAGGAAGACAAGTTAATGGGTGCGGCCTCAGTCCTGCTGCAGGACTTGCTAGGTTTCTCGCTGACGGAATAAGGGATTTGACAACGTTTCCACCTGCACGTTATCTTTGGTTAAATGCATATGCGGAAGGGGAGAAGTTGATTGGAGCAGTACATTCTGGCGCTTGACCAAGGAACAACAAGCTCGCGCGCGATCCTGTTCAACAAGGAAGGAGAAATCGTACACTCGGCTCATAAGGAGTTTCCACAGTATTTTCCCAAGCCGGGCTGGGTGGAGCAGAATGCCAATGAAATATGGGGCTCCATTCTTGCAGTCATTGCGACATGCTTATCCGAAGCGGGCGTGAAGGCGGATCAGATTGCCGGAATCGGAATTACGAATCAGCGGGAGACGGCCGTGGTTTGGGATCGGAATAGTGGCGAACCGATATACCACGCCATTGTCTGGCAATCCCGCCAGACGGCGGGCATCTGCGAGGAGCTGATTGCCGCCGGACATGACGGGATGGTTCGGGAGAAGACCGGACTTTTGATTGATCCTTATTTCTCGGGAACGAAGATCAAATGGATCCTCGATCATGTAGACGGTGCCCGTGAGCGGGCCGAGCGCGGAGACATTATATTCGGGACCATCGATACCTGGCTGATCTGGAAGCTGTCCGGAGGCCAGGCGCACGTGACCGATTATTCCAACGCATCGCGAACGATGCTCTACAACATTCATGAATTGAAATGGGATGAGGAGCTCCTGCAACTCCTAGATATCCCCATGGCCATGCTGCCCGAAGTCAGGCCTTCTTCCGAGGTATATTCCAATACCGTTTCCTATCATTTCTTCGGTCGCGAGGTTCCAATTGCCGGAGCAGCCGGCGATCAGCAGGCGGCGCTATTTGGGCAGACCTGCTTCTCGGAAGGCATGGTGAAGACGACCTATGGAACCGGCAGCTTTATGCTGATGAACACCGGCGACCAGCCCGTAAAATCCGAGCATGGGCTGATCACCACGATCGCCTGGGGACTGGATGGCGGTGTACAGTATGCGCTTGAGGGCAGCGTGTTCGTGGCCGGCTCGGCGATCCAGTGGCTGCGCGACGGTCTTCGGATGTTCCGCGAGGCGAAGGACAGTGAGCCCTATGCGCGTCGGGTCAACTCAACAGATGGCGTGTACGTGGTGCCAGCTTTTGTCGGACTCGGCAGTCCATACTGGAACAGCGATGTCCGAGGGGCCGTATTCGGCCTGACGCGAGGCACGTCGAAGGAGCATTTCATCCGTGCAACCCTGGAGTCGCTTGCGTATCAAACTCGGGATGTCCTATCCGTGATGGAAGAAGATTCCGGCTATGGCATCACATCCCTGCGGGTGGATGGAGGGGCTGTATCCAACACGTTTCTCATGGAATTCCAAAGCGACATCCTGAATGTTCCGGTGGAACAGCCGAACATTACGGAGACAACGGCACTCGGTGCCGCTTACCTGGCGGGGCTCGCTGTCGGCTTCTGGAAGGATCAGGAGGAAATCTGCAGCAAATGGAGCATGGGGCAAAGCTTCAAGCCAACCATGGAGGAAGACGTAAGGGAGCAATTATACAGCGGCTGGAAAAAAGCCGTTTATGCGGCAATGGCTTTTCATTAGCATTTTCTATGGTATAATGATCATTAAGTGAATACATGTCTGGAGACTTGGAGAGACCACTAGGCGCGGAATACCTCATGATATGGGGTTTGTTACTGCGCGTTTCGTGGTCTCTTTTTTGCTGTCTTTTTGCATTGGAAGGGTAACGATAGATAAAAACAGGGTAAATCATACTGGGAGGGATTCATTGTGAAGCAGGCACAGTCGTTTTCAAGTTTGGACCGCAGGCATCGATTTCAAGAAATGGCAGAGGGAACCTTCGATCTGATTGTTATCGGAGGGGGCATAACCGGTGCGGGGATTGCGCTGGATGCGGTCACCCGCGGGATGTCGGTTTTGTTGGTAGAAATGCAGGATTTTGCCGCAGGAACGAGCAGTCGTTCGACCAAGCTGGTGCATGGCGGCCTGCGGTACCTGAAGCAGTTTGAAGTTGGCATGGTGGCTGAGGTTGGCAAAGAACGGGCCGTTGTGTATGAGAATGGGCCGCATGTAACGACGCCGGAGTGGATGCTCCTGCCGATACACCAGGGTGGCACCTTTGGGAAGTTCAGCACCTCCATCGGGTTGATGGTGTATGATTTCCTGGCCGGCGTAAAGCGGGGAGAACGGCGTTCCATGCTGTCTGCATCCGAGACACTGAAGCGGGAGCCGCTTCTGAAGCAGGAGGGCCTTAAGGGCGGCGGTTATTATGTGGAATACCGGACGGATGATGCCAGGCTGACGTTGGAGGTCATGAAGGAGGCAGCCGCCAGAGGGGCGGTTCTGTTCAATTATGCGAAGGCCGAATCATTGAATTATGATGCGAATGGACGAATAACCGGTATCACCGTGAGGGATATGCTGGGTAGCGGGGTCAAGTCCGTATCCGGAACCAAAATCGTAAATGCCGCAGGGCCCTGGGTGGATCAGGTGCGCGAAATGGATAAGTCCAAGAAGGGGAAAATGCTTCAGCTGACCAAAGGGGTTCATCTGGTCATCGATCAATCCAAGTTTCCACTTCGTCAAGCGGTGTACTTCGATACACCTGACGGCCGAATGGTGTTTGCTATTCCCCGCGACGGGAAGACCTACGTAGGCACCACCGACACGGTCTACAAGGCCGATCCCGTACGTCCCTTGATCACGGTGGAGGACCGGGATTATATATTGAAAGCCATTCATTACATGTTCCCTGGCGTGAAGCTAAACCCGGCAGACGTTGAATCGGGATGGGCGGGAGTCCGGCCCCTGATTCTGGAGGAAGGCAAAAGCCCGTCCGAAATTTCACGAAAGGATGAAATTTGGGAGTCCCCGTCCGGCCTGATTACCATTGCCGGAGGGAAGCTGACCGGCTATCGCAAAATGGCCGGCACCGTCGTCGACCTGGTTGCGAGACGGATCCAAGAAAGCGGCGGGAAAGCGTATGGTGCCTGCGTAACGAAGAATCTGCCTATTTCCGGCGGTGAGGTTGGCGGCTCGGCCCAATTCCCTGATTTTGTCCGCAAGCAGGCGAAGATCGGCGCCGCGCAAGGAATTGATCGTAAGCTCGCCGAGCAGTGGGCGCGAACGTACGGCTCCAACGTGTCGGAATTGTTCCGCTTGGCCAAGGAGGGCTCCGAACAGGCGGAAGCAGCGGCGCTTCCGGTATCGGTGCTGGTTCCTCTGATGTATGCGATTCAGCATGAGATGGCAGTGAGGCCGGCCGACTTTTTTATCCGTCGCACGGGTTCCCTATTATTTCATATCGATTGGACGAGAAAATGGAAGCTGCCTGTGATCGATTATATGGCTACGGTACTGGGTTGGAGCGAGCAGCAGACACTCGAATACACGAAGGAACTGGATGAGGAGTTGGTCTCGGCCACACAGCCTGCAGCAAGCGATCAATCGGCCCCGGCTCCACTTTTGCAAAACTCTTCTAAAACGAAACTTACGTCTTAACCGGCATCTAATTTTAAACAAACGGGGTGAGGGGGGAGCGGATGACCCTGATGACTATCCCTCCTCAAATATAGAAGTTAAGGGCATTGGTATGATAATCTATATACGTTCACACTTGAGAGGAGAGATGACCCGATGAACCACCAAGCGTATGAAGGATCATATCACGGAGAGCGCGCGGTTTGGCTCCAGCACGGCCCTTACGAAGCGGCGATATTGCCCGAAATCGGAGGCAATCTCATCGCTTTTAGGGATAACGAAAGCGGTTACCGGTTCCTCCGCGAACCGGAAGCAGGCGAGATGGAAGCATTCAAATCCAATCCGGGCGTTCACGGCATTCCAGTTCTCTTTCCGCCTAACCGTTATGAGGACGGCCGGTTTCCATGGAATGGACAAACCTATCAGTTTCCGATTAACGAAGAAGCGACGGGCAATCACCTCCATGGCTTTTTACATACAATTCCTTGGATCGTGGAGGAGTATGGCAGCAGCGAGGCTGAAAGCTACGTGGTAGTTTCGGTCACCATTGATGAGAATCATCCCGTGTATGCCATGCTTCCGCACCAGTTCACCTTCCGGCTTCGCTATACACTGAATCAGGATGGATTGGCCCAGCATGTGTTTATCCGTAATCTGGGTACCGGCAGCATGCCGTGCCTGCTAGCCTTCCACACGGCGATCAACGCTCCGTTTGCACCCGGGAGCACGGCGGATGACTGCGTCGTGAGAATTACCATGGGCGAGCGGTGGGAAATGAGTGAGCGGATGCTGCCGACTGGCAAGTTCCAGACTCTGACGCCAGAAGAAGAACTGCTTCGGACAAGCGGCGTAAATCCTTATTTCGATTCGATGGACAACCATTACACGGCCGTTCCGCAAAATGGCAGAAACCGCATGGAATTGACGGATACCAAGCTTGGTAAAACGTTCGTTTATGATGTCGGCAATTCGTATAAGCAGTGGATGGTATGGAACAACAAGGCATCCCGGAAGTTCTTCTGTCCCGAACCACAGATCAACCTGGTGAATGCACCGAACGTGGACTTGCCGGCTGACGATATCGGCCTGTTCGGTTTGGCTCCGGGCGAAATTTGGGAAGCAACCTCCAGGCTGTATCTTAAGGATTAAGGATTAGTCTAGGCTTTTCCCTGAAAAAAAGCGTATGGATTGCCGCGCCCGAATACACAGGGCGTTTACAATCCATACGCTTTATATTTATAGGACTCCTTCTTCAACTGCCAGCCGAAGAAAAAGGTGTTTGTTCTTGTTTACGGCGGCGACTGCGTTTCAAGCGATCCGGAATGACAAAAAAGGCGGCATACATAAGGATAAACAGCGCGAGTGCGATGAGCTCCTCAACGAGGATGTATACGGGATGCGGTCCCAGCAGGTCTAGCAGCGAAGCCGTGTCCGGCTTGTGCATCAGGAACATATAATTCGAGCCGACAGCGAGGTTGACCAGACCGACAACGACTGCGGATACGTTCAGGAAGACCATAGTCCAGGCAATGGATTTCCAGGTTGGACGGTATCCTCGAACCCATGTCATGTACAACGCCGTCAATATGATCGCGATATGGACAACGAAGAAATGAAAGAACCGGAAGTGGGGAAAAGGGTAACCCAGATTGGGGGTTAATATAGCTTGTAAGGCCCCTCCAATTCCGGCAAAGTAAACTAACGGATATAGACGGCGTTCATCCGTAAGCAGGATGGCGATGGAGAGAAACAGGGTCAAGCTGCACAATTCCAATGGAAGCGAAGTGGCAGGGTCCCATATTCCCGTTGACGCATACCAGATATGAAGGGAGGCTTCGGGTAACGAAAGTGCAGCAAGCAGCCCCCATCTCACGGTCTTTTGCAAAGAAGGCTTGGAGGCGATTGTAGTCCTGAACAGGTACAACAGCGAGCCAAGGGCGATAAATACCATAATGACTATCCAATGTTCAATGGAGAAAGCAGTAAAAACTTTCGGATATTTCGGATCAAAATAGGGTCTGATGCGCAATCATCCTCTCTATGTTCATAAGCCTTTAATTTGATATTACCATAATATGGGGCAAGTTAGAGGTGGGATCATACCATTGCATCCCTATCGATCATCAGGTACAACCTGACCAGAATACATTACATTTAAGTAGGTAAGCAAGGTGAAAATCATACCGTTATAGATTATGACGATGGAAGAGAGGTGTATTGATTGTGAGTAAACGACAGGGAGCCAAACGTTATGCATTTCTCCTGCTTAGCTTAGTGCTGATCTTCAGCTTAAGCGGGCTTGTTCATCCCGTAGAGGTCGAAGCAGCCAGCTCGAAGTACAAAAAGTTTTTCGATATCAGCAAAAAGGGCGCTCCTATTCCTGGTTACTCCGGGACCAAGGAGTGGATTCCGCAAGGACTGGCTCTCGTTCCGAGCAAGAACTGGATTATTATCTCGCATTATTGGGGCAATAAGGACAACAATCAAGCCAGCAGCATCTCGATTACAAGCAGCAAAACCAGCAAACGTATCAAAACACTCTATTTGTATGAGAGCGGCAGCAAAAAGCATACCGGGCATGTCGGAGGGCTTGCGGTTAGCAAAAATCATCTGTGGGTAGCGTCCGGCAAAAATGTGTACAAAATTCCGCTGAGTACAATTAGCAGCAAGAAAGATTACAGCAATATTGTCATGACTCCATATGCGCTCGGCCATAAAGCATCCTATGCCACGTATTCAGATGGCATTCTATGGATTGGCGAATATATGGATGGTGAGGATCAAGGAGGCAAACAGTGTGCGCCGGGACCTAAGGGCAAACTGCGAGGTTATCCATTGACGTCCAGCGACGGTTTCCCGTCGAATCGGAAGGTGACCTATATATGGAGTACACCTGACCGTATACAAGGGGCGGTCGTGACGAAATCACGCGTTGTGTACAGCCAATCCTGCGGCCGCAACAATGCAAGCAAATTGCTCATATATACTCGTGGAGCAAAGGGAAAGGCTGCGGCTACGCCGCTGACGATGCCTCCGATGTCCGAGAATATTGCGATGAGGGGTAATGATCTGTACGTTCTGTTTGAATCCGGTGCCCGGAAGTACAGAAACGGTGCAATGCCGCTGAAGCATCTGTACATCGTCAATGCTAAAAAACTGAAGCTTTAACCCTGTAAACCAAAAGATCCCGCTTCCGGTTAACGGATACGGGATCTTCTGTGTTTGACGCCTGATTCTGAAGAGAGCGCTGCTCTCAAACAGGCTGTTTTACTTCAGCGACAAGGCGCTTGAGTGACTCTTGCTTCCATCTCGGAATCCGAAGATGTTTGGCAGAAGGTGCCTTCTCCCCAAAGTAAACGATGCCTTGTTCCACCGTCGTGATTTTGTCTACGTTAACGTAGCAGTTTCCGCCGACATGATAGAACTGTTTACCGGAGAGCAGGGATGCAATTTTTTCGGCAGTCATTCTCTTTTTAATGTTATAGTTTCTGCCGTGAAAGCTGACCAAACCGTGCGATCCGGTTTTAAAGAACAGAATGTCTGTCTCCACCACGAAGTCCTCATACATGTTGCGGGATTCCGATACGTGCTTCATCATTCTGCTTCCCCCTTTTCCAAGATCAACATTTGATAACGCTTACATTCTAACATGTTTTCCCTGGGGTTTAAAGAACTTTTTATTTCGCATTAAAAAAAGCCCATACCTCAAGGGTAGGGGCTTGGACTAATATTTATGGTGCAGCAGGTGCTTCCGGTGTTTCCTTTTCAGGATCTGCTGGCGTTTTAGCCGGTGTTTCTTCCAGCGTATTGGTGATGGTTGCTTTATCCTTCAGTTCTTGAATATAAGCCGTGGATTCGGAATAAACCTTCTGGTTCTCAAGCTGACTGCGGATCTCTTCCTTCTTATCTTCAAGGGTAGGGTTCGTGGCTGCTTTACGATCGGTAACCTTGATGATGTGGTAACCGAAGGAGCTCTTCACCGGGTCGCTGATTTCGCCCTTCTTCAATTTGAACGCTGCTTCTTCAAATGCAGGGTCCATCTGGCCGCGTCCGAAGAAGTTCAGGTCGCCGCCGGTTTCTTTCGTAGCATCTTGGTTCTTCTCTTTGGCAATCGCTGCAAAGTCGGCGCCTTCCTTCAGCTGCTTCTCGATGGCTTCGGCTTCTTCCTTGGTCTCGACCAGGATGTGGGATGCGCGAACTTGCTCAGGCGTAGCGAAGCTTTCTTTGTTTTGGTCGTAAATTTCTTTAATTTCTTCATCGGTGACTTTGATTTTGTCGGCCATCAGTTTTTTGAGCTCGACCTGGGTTTTGGTTTGCTTTTTCAGGTCATCGAGCGTCATGCCGCTTTGCTGAAGGGCACTATTGAATTGATCCTCGGACGGGAAACTTCCCTTCAAGGTATCCACTTCTTTATTGACGTCAGCATCGGTCACCGTAATGGATTTCTTCTTCAACTCCTGCTGAATCAATTCCTCTGTGATCATGGAATTGAGTGTTTGTTTGCCGCCTGCGCTGACAAGCTCGTTGTATAGATTATCCTTGGTAATGTTAACGTCATTGACTTTAGCTATAGCTTCATTGCCGGATCCCTTGGCAAACGGAGGGACAATCAGGACGACGATTAACGCTGCCGCCAATACCAGCGAAGCGATCATCCAACCTTTGCTTCCGTTGCCGCCGCCACCTGCAGGGGACTGTTCATCGTTAAGCGGTTGATCCCCTGTTGGATGCATGAGTGCAGGCTGTTCGTTCTCATCCTTGTGAAGCTCGATCGACTCAGGATAGGTTGAATCTATTCTTTCTTCTTCATTAGACAAGCTGCCCGGATCTTGTTGATTATTCTCTTTCTCTTGGGCTTGTCCTTGTTCATCCTCGGGTTGCCCCGGATGGTTTGGCTGCAAATCGTTATCTTTCATTTAATGATTGACTCCCTTCGACTGCATGTAATAATGAGTTAGTTCATTCTTTAATCACTTTACCAGATAAGCCAAGGGTTTACCTTAAGAAAAAATAAAAATTGAAAAGATAATCGAAAAAGTTGGAGCTGGGCCTACAGGATCAGCATTCCCGCTATACCGCATATAATTCCAAGCAGGACCACGGCAGCAACAACAAACCACATGACGTTCCTCGGGAATGAGCGTCTCACCATGAGAAGAGATGGAAGACTGATGGCCGGCAGGGTCAGAAGCAGCGCTGAGGCCGGGCCCGCTCCGAGGCCCGCGGCCATAAAGGCCTGAATGATCGGGATTTCCGCTGCGGTTGGAATGACAAACAGCATTCCCATCACGGAGAAGAAAATGACGGCCAGCAGCGTGTTTCCAGCAGCAGCTCCCAAATGAGGGAACATCCACACTTGCAGGGCGCCAAGGAGAAGCACAGCGATAAAATAAGCCGGTACCACCCGAATAATCATATGACCGATGCTGGCGAACCAGCGTTTCCACAGTGGACGTTCATCGAGTTGTTCAGTGCTCTCTGGCGCGTCAATCTCTACTGGATTCGCCTCTTTGGCAAAGCGGTTAGCCAGATAACTGACGCCAAAGGTCAGAATGATGCCGAAGATCAAACGCAGCGCGGTGAATTTCCATGACAAAACAAACGTCATAAACACGAGTGTCGCCGGATTGATGGTCGGGTTACCAATCCAGAACGCGAGGGCGGAGCCTACGGACACCTTTTTCTTACGCAGACCGATCGCGATCGGTGCTGCGCAGCAGGAACACATCATGCCCGGAATGGAGACGATTCCTCCAATCGCCGTGCTGCCGAAGGTGGTTTTGCCAAGTACGCGGAGCAGCCACTGGGAGGGCAGCAGCGACTGGATCAAGGTCCCGAGTAGGATACCGAGCACCGCCGCTTTCCAAACTGCTTTAAAATACGTGACCGCATATTCCCAGGCTGCTTGCCAAGATGGCGCGGCATTGCCCGGGTCCAGGCCTAATATGGAAGAGCCAATGCTGTGCTCCATAATAGCTTTGAGCGCTTTATCGTAATAAGGCCACCATTTTACGTAGGTTAGCCCTGTTGCTGCAATGATGATGAAGATGGTGATGAACCAGATGGTTCTTCTGCGATCCGAATGATCAAAGGCCATTCTGCCGTCGCTTGAGTGATTCATGATCTATATTCCCCCGATGTGTTGTGAAATGATTTACATATCCAATCAATTAGTATATCACATTGCGGACAGAACGAAGAAAGATATTCCCGGTAATTGCAAGAAATAGGAAGACCATTAGACTTGGAGCAGCCGATTTCTTATAATATAGATATTGTGTGTGATCACAAGTGTTAGTAAACGGACAAATATCAGATTATCCCCGGGGTAGATGAGACGTTTTTTATGCATCCACGCCGGGGTTGTTGCATGTGTTTTGTTAAAATTAACTCTTAAGACGAAGGGAAGACCCGTGATGAGTCAATCGGAGAAAATAAAATTAACCTCGTATTCCTCTAAAGGAGGATGCGGATGCAAGATCGGACCTGCGGACCTGGCACAGGTCATTCGCAAGCTCCCGCAAGCCGAGCCGAATCCCAATTTATTGGTTGGTTTGGATACAAGTGATGATGCTGGCGTATACCGCCTCACGGATGAGTTGGCTATGGTTCAGACCGTCGATTTCTTTACGCCGATTGTGGATGATCCCTATGATTTTGGACAAGTGGCTGCAGCAAATGCCATCAGCGATATTTATGCCATGGGAGGCAAGCCGTTGACTGCCTTGAATATCGTAGCATTTCCGATCTCAACGCTGGACAAGCAGGTATTGACGGATATTTTGAGAGGTGCGGGGGATAAATTGAAGGAAGCGGGGGTAACCCTGGTTGGCGGGCACTCCATCGATGATAAAGAACCAAAATTCGGCCTTGCCGTTACAGGTACTGTCCATCCGGACAGAGTAAGGACCAATGCCGGTGCTAAGCCAGGCGATGCATTGATTTTGACCAAGCCAATCGGCGTGGGTATCCTGACGAGTTCCATCAAGAAAGATCTGTTAAGCGATGAGGAGATTCGCCGAGTTACCGCCGTGATGGCGGCATTGAACAAAACGGCAGCTGAGCTCATGGAACCTTATGAGGTGCATGCGTGCACGGATGTGACTGGTTTCGGTCTCCTTGGCCATGCGCTTGAAATGGCAAAAGGAAGCGGCACGGGGATCCGAATTTCTAAACCTTCTGTTCCCATTCTGGAGCGGGTTCGAGAGATGGCCGATGGTGGTGTTATTCCAGGCGGTACAAAAAACAACTATGATCACGTGAAGGACGACGTGGATTTCCCGGACAGCATGGACCAGATTGATAAGTGGATATTGTGCGATGCCGTTACTTCAGGAGGACTCCTCATTGCGGTTGATGGCTCGCAGGCCGATCAGCTTCTGTCAGAGCTTCGCCAAGCCGGTCTGGAAGCAGGAAGAATCGGTGAGGTCGTGGATAACCATCCGAATCGCATTGTCGTTGAGTTATAAAGGGAATCTGGTTTTGTATCAATAAAGGAGCGAACAGACATGTTTCAAGACATCACCGTAAAAGAATTAATGGAACTGCAAAGCAAGAAGAAGATTACTTTGATTGATGTCCGTTCCCCTTCGGAGTACAGGGATTCCACCATTCCGGGAAGTCTGAACATTCCGGTCTTCAATGATGAAGAACGGGCGGAGATCGGGACGATTTATAAACAGGTGAGCGTGGATGCGGCTAAAGAGCGTGGACTTGCCATTATGTCGGCCAAGCTCCCGAGCTTTGTGAAGCAATTCAAGGAGATCGAAGGGGATAAGGCGGTCTATTGCTGGCGGGGCGGCATGCGCAGCCGGACCGCCGCAACCGTTCTCTCTTTAATGGATATCCATGTCAACCGAATTACGGGCGGGATTAAGGCTTACCGGAAGTATGTGCTGGATACGCTGGAGCATAAGAGTCTGGACGCAGAAGCATTTGTCCTTCATGGATTGACAGGCACAGGCAAGACCGCAGTGCTTAGACAGCTTCAGCAGGAAGGCTACCCGGTCGTGGACCTGGAAGGGCTGGCAGGACATCGCGGCTCGATATTTGGACATATCGGTCTCCGGGCGAATAATCAGAAGACGTTTGATTCGGGATTGGTTGAGCGGCTGAAGCAACTGGAATCTGCGCCGTATTTGTTATTTGAGGCGGAGAGCAAACGGATTGGCAAAATTGTCGTCCCCGATTTCCTCATGAAGAAGAAGGAGTCTGGGGTAGCCATCGTGTTGGAACTGCCGATGGCCGAGCGTGTTCGTCAGATTCTGGAGGATTACAACCCTGCTGCTTTTAAAGAGCAATATTTAGCAGCCTTCCAGTTAATCAAAAGCAGGATCCACACACCTATCGCTGCGGAAATCGGCAAGTCGTTGGAAGAGGGTCGATTTGCTCAGGGAATACAGCTGCTGCTCGAGCATTATTATGATCCCAAGTATAATCACTCTTTCAGCCAATATGAGGGAAGCACGCCTATCGTTGTGGCGGTGGACCGGGTGGAAGAAGCTGTGGATGCGGTAAAAGATATATTGCGGAATCAAATGCTGCAGAAGACAGGCGCGTAAGATAACAAAACAAAATCTAATTTGACGAAGCAATTCACGATCTATGCGCTGCGTCGGCATGGACTGCTTTTATTGTGAGCTGGTTATATTATTCAACCAGAACTGAAAGATCGCCCCTGAAGTATGAGCGGATACAACCGTACCGCTTATACTAAGGGGCGATTTTTTTTTGGCAAAGGCATTCTCTTTAAATAGAGGATAAAGCTTCGGATATAGGAGTATCTCCTGAAATCAGATCGAAGGAACGACGGAAGGTATTTTCTTCATCCAAGGATAACAGAATCGTTCGTGCTACATCCTCGCGCGGAATTGATCCGCCCTGGATATCCTCCGCAGCGGTAATACGACCGGTACCGGGTCTATTTGTAAGTCCTCCTGGACGAATGATGGTGTACGTGAGGCTGCTCTGACGAAGCATGCGATCCGCGTAATGCTTGGCGGCATAATACGGTTTGATCTCCTCATTCCAAAATTCCCGATGATGGGCTTGAAGCGCACTTACCATCACAAAACGCGAAACAGATGCCTGCTCGGCGGCTTCGATCATTTTTGCGGCTCCGTCCAGATCGATTAACAGGGTTTTGTCGTATCCGGTAGCTCCGCCTGAGCCGGCAGCGAATACCACCGCCTGGCAATTCTTCGCCGCATCAGCAAGCTCCTCGACCGATCCTTCCAGGTTCGCAAGAACACACTCTATTCCGGCGGCTTGATATGGGGCGGCCTGTTCCTCTTTTCGTACCATTGCTCTCACGGTATATCTTTCATGGTCTTGCAACAGATGTGTAAGCTGTTTGCCGATTTGGCCGTTGGCACCGACAACGAGAATCTTCATGTGGACATGCTCCTTTGCGGTAAAAATTTCCTTGAAAGAGTAATCATTGCGATTTTGACATAGACTACGGGATATTTCATGTATATCCCAAATGTACTTTCCTTTATCTCGGGAAAATGATATTATCTTGTTTTCACCAATTGACACGGGTTCGAAACAAAGGCAAAGGAGAAAAGAGAGTTGAGCGGACAGAAGCTACACCCGACTTCAGGAAGGCAACGTTGGATTTTTCTCATATCGATGATCAGCCTCATAGGATTTGTCACGCTGGCAGCTTTGGTAAAGCGGCAAGGCCTGGAAACGTTTGACATGGCGATCATAACAACGGTACAAGCCTGGGAGCAGCCGCTTATCACGGATATCGCCATCGGGCTGTCGTTTATAGGTTCTATCGGACCGGTGATTATGTTATGTCTGATTGTAATCGCCGTGCTATATTGGGTACTGGGGCACCGCGCGGAGATCCTTCTCCTTATTGTGGTCGTCTTCGGTTCATCTATTCTGAATGTATTATTAAAATGGGTCTTTCAACGGGCAAGGCCTGACATCCACCGCTTAATTGAAATTACGGGATATAGTTATCCCAGCGGACATTCCATGGCTGCCTTCTCGTTCTACAGCGTGTTGGCTTACTTGCTGTGGAGACATATCGACAGCAGGGCGGGGAGAGGGACTTTAATATCCATCTCCGTCGTCATGATTCTGGGCATCGGACTAAGCAGAGTCTATCTTGGGGTCCATTATCCAAGCGATATTCTTGGCGGATATTTGGCTGCTTGCGCTTGGCTTGGCTTTCTGGTCCGATCTTACGAGAAGAGGATGGGGAAGCGGGCCAACCCGGAAGATAGGATTGGATCAGAAACTGCATAACATTGGAAGCGCAAGGGTAATTCATGTAATAGCGGTTCAAACGGAGGAGTATGTATCATGGTGTGTATCCATAGATGTGAAATTGGGTTCGGTAAGGAGGGCTGTCTGTGGCGTTTGGAGCAAGAATGTTCAAAACCGGCTTAGCCGTGACGCTGGCTCTTTATTTAGCCATGCTCTTTGACTTTAAATCCCCTGTTGTTGCCGCCATAGCCGCGATTTTTGCGATGCAGCCATCCATATATAGGTCGTGGAGATATTTCCTGGACCAGCTGCAGACCAGTACGCTCGGTGCGATTCTGGCGATGCTCGGAGGATACTTTTTATCGAATCAGCCTATTTCCGTCGGTTTGGTGTGTGTTTTAGTGATTATGATTTGTATGAAGCTGAATATGGGTGAGACCATCGGACTTACGCTCGTCACGGTAATATCTGTGATGGAAGCTTCAGGTCAATGGGATTTTGCACTCAATCGCTTTATTCTGACGATTATCGGTATCATATCTGCATTTCTTATCAATATTCTTGTGTTTCCCCCGAAACCCAAGGAACAGTACATCACGCGGATTCATATTGTATTTGGCAAAATGTCACTTCTGCTGCGCACGGCCATCTCTCATGAAATGAAGGATTCGGTGTATCGTGCGGAGAAGAAGGAGCTGGAATCGGCGATCAAATCGTTGTCCGACAAATACAATTTGTTTGAGGAAGAGCAGAGGAAGCTAAAGCGGGCCAAGTACAGTCAAGCAAGGCAGCTAGTGGTGTATAAGCAATTGCTCCAATCCCTTCGTAAGGGGTATGAAGTACTGGATGCGGTGGAGAACCACTATTTTCAGGCGGAACGATCCGAAGAAATCGACGAGAAGTTTGATCATAATCTAGAGCGGTTAATGAAGTACCATGAGCATATCTTGTGGAAATTCGAAGATAAACTGAAACCGAATGAGGACGAAGCTGAGACCATGGCGGAGAACAATGAAGCGTTTATGGAGCAGGTGATGTGCGGGCCAGGCGCCAATGCCGGGGGGCTTCGGCTGTCAGTGGTGGCTGCCTCCATGTATGATTACGGATATCAGCTTGACCGGCTGAACCGTGTGGCGGATCATATCAGCCGCGTTACGGATGATAAAGAGCAGGATGAAGTCTTGTTCTCGTGGCTGCGTAAATAAGTGAAGTTCACCATGAGGGTGCCGATCAAGATGCCATATTTGATCGGCTGTTTTCATGCACCAGTTTTATGATGATTTCTCTTGGCAGTGAGCTTTGGGAATGGTATTGTATATAAACGCAAAAAAAACCGCCCGGTGGGTCGGTTCTGAAATTCGATGTTGAATTATACGGGGCTCATTGTTATAATTAGCAATGATTTGTCATTAAAATTAGGATTCGTGGTTAGAATATCACAATTGTATTATAACACAGGCAACTTGCGCTGTCAACCAGTATATTAGGGGGATGAACAAATGGCTATCAGCGAACAGGATTGGAAAGAAGAACAGGCACGGGTAACGGAAGTGACAACGAAAATCGGTAATAAAATATCTCAGCTGGAAGCGAGCGTTGGAGATATCCGTGAAGTCGTTATTGATATGCGGAAAGACTTTTGGGACGAAGTAACGGTCAACTTCAGCAACCCGGACGATTTGGGTGAAACGTCCACCAACCTGAGACAGCAGTCGCAGGTGCTCGCGGAACGTGAGCATGCTCATCTGCAATCCAGCAAGCTGCTTAAAAAGTATAGAAAACTTGTGGAATCCCCTTACTTTGGACGCATTGATTTTCAAGAGGATGGAACCACGGAGACGGAAACCATTTATTTGGGGACAGGATCTTTTTTGGATGAACATATGGAGACGTTTCTGGTTTACGACTGGCGGGCTCCGATATCAAGCTTGTATTATGACGGGGCACCCGGTCCGACCCAATATGAAACGCCTTCGGGTACGGTCAAAGGCGAAATGCTGCTTAAGCGCCAATTCGTCATCCATGACGGCGAGATCAAGGTATTGTTTGATACCGGTGTAACGATCGGGGATGAGCTGCTCCAGCAGGTGCTCAGCCATAGCGCGGATGATCGGATGAAGAGCATCGTAGCTACAATTCAAAAGGAACAGAATGCCGTCATCCGAAACGACAAAACCCGCATGCTGATCGTTCAGGGGGCTGCTGGCAGCGGCAAAACCTCAGCGGCACTGCAGCGAGTGGCCTATCTGTTGTATAAGTACCGGGAGACGCTTCGGGCCGATCAGATGATTCTGTTCTCACCGAACCCGCTGTTCAACAGTTATGTATCCACGGTGCTTCCGGAGCTTGGCGAGGACAATATGCAGCAGACGACCTTTCAGTCCTATCTGGAGCATCGGCTCGGCAAAGAGTTTGAGCTCGAAGACGTGTTCACGCAGACGGAAACCCTGCTGAATGCGGACGATTCGCCGCGTTACCGGGCACGGCTTCAGAGTATATCCTATAAATCCTCGGGTGCTTATCTGGACACCATCAGACGATATAAGGAGCTGCTGGAACAGGACGGGATGCTCTTTAAGCCGGTCGTATTCCAAGGTAAGGTTATCGTTAGCTCCGACGAAATGTCCGCGCAGTTCTATGGTTATGATGCGGCGGTTAAGCTTGCTGGCCGTATCGACCTCATGAAAGAGTGGATGCTGAAACGCCTGTCGGAGTTTGCTCAGAGCGAAAAAGACGCCCCGTGGGTGGAGGAGCAAATCCAGCTGCTGGATACGGAGGATTACCAACGGGCCTTTCAAACGATGAGACGTAAGCAAAACCGGAAGGCAGACACGTTTGACGATTTCGATAAGGAAAGGGACGTCCTTGCCAAAATGGTCATCAGCAATCGGCTCAAGCCGGTCAGACGCTGGATCAAGCGGTTCCGTTATGTGGATGTGAAGGGCATGTATCGAAAACTATATACGGATGAATCGTTATTTCGCCGGGCGGCCGGAAATTTGGAGATGCTCCCGGATTATTGGGAAGAAATCTGCAATCTTACCGTTGCGTCACTGGACAACAAATCGCTGTTGTATGAGGATACGACTCCGTTCCTCTATCTGAAGGAGCTGCTTCAAGGTTTCCGCACGAACACGTCGATTCGACACGTCATTGTTGATGAAGTACAGGACTATTCCGGATTCCAGCTGGAATTCCTGAAGCGATTGTTCCCACGAGCGAAAATGACGGTGCTGGGAGACCTTAATCAAGCGATTTATGCACATGGAGAGGCACTCGGCAATCTCGAAAATCTGGTAAGTCTGTACGGCAAGGAGGATACGGAGGTTATCAATCTGACGCAAAGCTACCGGTCCACGTATGAAATCGTTGATTTCACGCGGCAGATGATACCGGGCGGGGAGCGGATCGTTCCATTTAATCGAAGCGGCGAAGCTCCGCGTGTGGTTGCGGTGAACGATGAAGAACACCTGCTTGCAGCGATTGTCTCTGATATCCGTGAACTTCATGAACAGGGATTCCAGTACGTCGCGGTGATCTGCCGGACAGAAGAGGAGAGTAGACGCGTACACGAGCAGTTGTCAGCAGATATACAAACACGATTAATTGCCAAAACCACTCCGGCTTTTGAGAAAGGAACGCTTGTCGTTCCTGCCTATTTGGCCAAGGGCGTGGAATTCGACGCGGTGATCATATACAACGGCTCTGAGGATGTGTACCATCGCGAAAGCGACCGCAAGCTGTTCTACACCGCATGTACGCGTGCCATGCACAAACTTCATGTGTATCATATCGGGGAAAAAAGCCACTTTATCCCGGATGAATATTAAATGAATAAAGGTCTGTCTGAGCCACGGCTTAGGCAGGCCTTTTTTTTCATGATTGTTATATGAAATCCAAACATGTTTCATGGAAAAGGAAAAAAACGGAAACCTATTTAGGGTGAGATAGGGAGTATGCTTTATACCATAAGGAGGGAGTTATCCAATATTTATGATGATTTGACCGGTGATTAATAATTTTTTTCAATTATTTTCGGGAAAAGTGTTTTCTCGACCGCCGAGTCTATTCATTTTGGACACAAATTTGACGAAAAAAGGATTGGGGGTCTATTACTTATATCAAAGGTCGGGTGCTTGCGGATGAAGATAAAAACAAAATTAATTCTTTCGTCTACGATTCTTGCAACGGTTACGGTGGTTATCGTAATCATCGCGTTCATCACTTCGAACATGACGGAGAAGAGGTTCAGCGAAATTATTGAAGTGGATCAGAAGGTCATTTATAACCTGACGCAATTGGAGACCCTATTGACTGGTGTCTCTAATGATGAGCGGGGCTACCTATTGACCGGAGATTCGACCTTTGCAGATTCATTGAAAGCGAAACAGGAGTCCGTTGCCAAACTTATGGCTGAAACCAAAGGCTTGATGACGGCTGAGGAAGACCTTAAGGTGTTTAACGAGATTGAAACCGGATATGTCATTTATTCTGAAGCCGTTAACGAGGTATTGAGCAAATTGGGGTACGATACCGGTTTTTACAAGGCTGTGCCGTTCCGGGTATATGAGGCTGCGTTTAGCAAGGAACGGGAAGTGCGTAATTCCTTCAGTACGCTTATCGCCCAATTTACGGTGCATAAAAATGAAGCCTTGGCTAAGCAGGCTGACCAGATTGCGGACAGCAGCAGATTTCAGAACATGGTGATCATGTTGATCGGTATAGCAGGTATCGCTTATTTTGCGATACAGGGATATCTTCTTATTCGCTCGATTCGTCCTTTGAATCAGATGAGCGAACAACTTTTGAAGATTGCCGAGGGCGGTGGTGATCTGGTTACCCGATTACAGATTACTACGAAAGATGAGATCAGGGCGGTAGCCGACGCCTACAATAAACTGGTTGATGGATTCAGGGTGCTTGTCGTACAGGTGCAGGATACGGCTGGCAAAGTTGGTGTCGCAGCTTCGACGCTGCACTCCACGACCGAGGAAATCCGTCAAGCTTCTCAGCAAACCTCTGGGATTATGGAAGAGCTGGCGGCCGGGGTAGAAAACCAGCTTCAGGATACGGAGGAAACGACAGCTACGGTAACGGACATGGCGGAAGGCATGAAACATATCGCGCATGCCGCCCAAGACGTCTCCGGATTGGCAGCAACGACGAACCAACTTGCGGCTGAAGGGGAACAGGCACTTATACATACGCTGGCTCAGATGGAAGGCATACGCACCAGTGTGGATCAATCTGCGCAATCGGTGCGGGCGCTCGGCGAAAAGGCCTCCAACATTGGAGCGATGGGACAGATCATAATCGAAATTGCAGAGCAGACATCACTACTTGCCTTGAATGCCTCCATTGAGGCCGCTCGGGCAGGTGAGCATGGCAGAGGTTTTGCGGTTGTAGCGGCTGAGGTCCGAAAATTGGCTGATCAGGCCTCAAACTCTTCCGTCGAAATCAGACAATTCGTCCATGAGCTTCAGCAGGATATTGTTGAATTGGCCGGCGTCATGGAGCAGGGCACCCGCGAAGTGACCGAGGGAATGAACGTGGCACAAGGAGCTGAGAGAGCCTTTAAGGATATTGAGCAATCCGTCGGCGAATTGAACGAACAAATTCAGAGTGTCACTGTTGCAACTGAACAGATGGACTCCGGAGCAGGAGAGCTTGTTCATGCCATCCGCAGAATTCAGGAGGTCACGGAGACAACGGCAGGTGGAACCCAAAGCGTCAGTGCAGCCACGGAAGAGCAGCTGGCCTCTATGGAGGAAATTACAAATTCCGTTGAGGATTTGAACGTAATGTCCAGCAAGCTGCGGCAGTTGATGTCCGGCTTTAAAGTATAAATAAGGAAAAATTGCATATGGGAAAAAACGGCCACCTTGCAATCATGCATATTCCGGGTAAAAGAACCTACAATATGGATGACAGATAACGCAAAGGTGGTCTTTCTCTCATGGAAAACAAAAAATGGGATCTGGTTGCCCTTGCATCCATACCACTTATCATGACGTTGGGAAATTCCATGCTGATTCCCATTTTGCCGTCGATTTCAAAAGCTCTGGGGATCAGTTCCTTCAAAGTCAGTATGCTTATAACGGTATATGCTGTTGTAGCCATCTTACTGATTCCGATTGCCGGTTATTTATCGGATCGTTATGGACGAAAGAAAATCATCATCCCAAGCTTAATTATTGCGGCGTTAGGCGGAGCAGTCTCGGCTGTAGCAGCTTGGATGCTGAGCGGGACAGCGGCATATTACGTTATTTTGGCGGGTCGGTTTCTGCAGGGAATTGGTGCTGCCGGGGCATTCCCCATTGTCATTCCGCTTGTCGGTGACATGTTTAAAGAGGAAGAAGAGGTTAGTAAGAGTTTGGGTATTATCGAAACCTCCAATACGTTTGGCAAGGTAATTAGCCCGATACTGGGTGCCCTGCTCGGAAGTTTTATTTGGTTCTTGCCCTTTATAGCTATTCCGATTCTATGCTTGATCTCTATCGTGCTTGTCATTTTTCTTGTGAAGACACCGAAGTCGAACGACAACGACAAACAATCCATTCGCGAGTTTTTAAAAACAACCAAGCAGGTTTTGCACGAGAAGGGAAGATGGCTGTATGCGATATTTGCCATCGGCGGCATCGCGATGTTTGGCGTGTTCGGCGTTCTTTTCTATTTGTCGGAAACGCTCGAAAGCACTTACCATTTACACGGTGTGGTGAAAGGGCTGGTGCTTGCGATTCCGCTAGCTTTGTTATGTCTTTCATCTTACTTAGCCGGTAAATTTACGGGCAAAAATAAAGCGGCTAAGAAGTGGACCGGTTTCGCGGGCATGGCCATTTTGACGGCTTCCTTGATCGTAACCGGATTTAGTGCACAGATCTATTTTGTAGTCGGCATGATGACGCTTGGTGGCATCGGGATCGGGATGGTACTGCCATGCATGGACACGCTGCTGACGGAAGGTGTTGAGAAGGAGCAGCGCGGTACCATTACCTCCCTATATAGCAGTATGCGTTTTATCGGCGTATCGCTCGGTCCGCCAGTTGTTTCACTGCTGCTCGGGGCGAATCATTGGGTGCTGTTCGGCACGTTGGCAGCCGTCGCGGCTGTAGGTGGCCTGCTTACATTATTCGCCGTGAAGCCGGAGGCGAAGGAAGACGATACCGGAGGGAATTCATACCGAGTGGATTTCAAGAAACCGCAGGGCTTGAAAAAGAAAGGTCTTGTCCATAAATAATGGACAAGACCTTTCTCTCATATTCGGGTACGGATCGGGAGCATAGGGAACGAAGGTCCACTCGTATAATCGAGTAAACGGCTCCGCATGATCCATCCGGGTCCGATCCGGTAGGTCAGAGCTTGATGCATGCAAAATATTCGGATGAAATCAAAGAGATGCCAAAAAATTGGATTCGCTTTCGAACCCCCGTTATCCTGCAACGGTGGGTTCGGTATCCTCAAGCTTTGATGTAGCTTTAGTGCGCGATTTGCCGGTTGCCTGCATGACGATATAAATCAGGATCAACAGCACTAACGCAATGGCTGAATATCGGTACATGATCGTGTACGAAGTGGATTTGGCGATGGAGCCGAGCGCGATAGAGCCGATAGCGACACCGAAATCCAGGGAGTTGAAGAACATGCCGTTGGCCATGCCGCGCTGGAGCGGATGAACCTCCTGGATCATCCAGGTCTGGATGGACGGCTGCATCGCACCGAAGCCAAGGCCATAACATAATGCCGATAACAGCATAATTCCCGTCGATGAGGCGAAGGTCAGCAACAACAAACCGGTGACCATCAGAACAGCAGCGGGTATAACCAGCGCCTTGTGTCCATAGCGGTCATAGATTCTGCCGGAGAACGGCCTTACCAGAATGATGGCAATGGCATTGAACAAGAAGAAATACTGGGGATTCCGGAGGTGAGCCTCGGTGCCGAACAACGCCATGAAGCTCAGCAGCCCGCCGTACGTAATGGACATCAAAAAATTAAGGACGCTGGGTAGAATCAGCTTTTTATTGAATGAGCCCTTCGGTTGTTCCTCCACTCGAGGTTTAACTGCTGAGGGGCGCTCCGTGTTTCGTTTTGCCGATTTTAACGTCAGAACGTAGGCGAGTGGGAAGATAAGTACATTGATGATGACGGTGATGACCACAAGCGGTGTAAAACCCCCGTCTTGCAGGAGCGTCAAGCCGATCATCGGGCCGATCGACATGGCGAGGGTAGTGGATAATCCGAAATACCCCATGCCCTCGCCCAGTCGTTTGATAGGAATGACGTCTGAAGCCATCGTAGGAAACGAGGTGCTTGTCATGCCAAAGCCGATGCCAAACAAAACGCGCATCAGCAGCAGAAAGGCGATGCCGGATGCCCAGTAATAGCCGAGCGTGGCTGCCAGCGATATCAACAGCCCGACGTACAGAAGCAGGCGCAGTTTTCCTTTTTCCAGCGCTTTGCTTGACACGAAGCGGGAAGCGATCGCACTGAAGGCGAACAAGCTGGTGATCAGGCTGACCTGAAGCGGGCTTGCCATAAACGCCTCTTTGGCGTATGCGGGCAGCGTGGTCAGCATCATCTGCAGGGTCAGGAACAGAAACAGGTTGCTGACCATCAAGGTGATGAATTCTTTGGTCCATAATCGTTGTTTCGAATTTATTTCATTCATGTGAAACATCACTCCTGTTATTCTCTAAGTTGTGTATGTTGGTATTGATGCGTGAGAGTGTGTCCCAGAACATCTCTAATTGATGATCGTCAATGCCTTCGATTAACTGGCTTCCGCACTGACTTTCGATCGTTGTGGTTTTCTCGATCAATTGTTTGCCTGTATCCGTCAAATAGAGCTGGAAAGCTCTTCGGTCGTTTACCGAAACGGATTTGCGGGTGTATCCTTTTTTCTCGAGCAGATCCAAAATGCGGGTAGTGGTCGGTTGGTCCTTGTCCGCTTTGGCGGCAACTTCCTTTTGATTTAACCCTTCGTGCTCTCCGATGTGGTACAGCACCAGCCATTGCTCAGGGGTGATATCATAGGGCTTCAAGGCGTTAGCAAACAAATGGGATGCGCGGCGGTAGGTGTAACCCAGATGAAAACCGATGGAGGGGTTGCGTTTAGGTACTTTCAAGAAACAAGTCACACCTTTCATTTCAAGTTTTCAAAAATAATTGTCTAAACAATTATATGCCTGACATGCAAATCAGTCAAACCATTCAAAAAATTAATTGTCTGCATGACAGGGTTTCGTAAAACGATGTGGAATATGAAAAATGGAATGATAACATAGCTCTAACAATTGCGAGCTATATTTATAGTACAAACCAATTTCTAACCACTCAGGAGGAAGTACAAATGTCACAATTGATTAATTTTGCACACCGCGGGTCATCGGCTATATGCCCCGAGAATACGATGGCTGCCTTTGCCAAAGGCTTGGAGCAGGGAGCTACCGGGATTGAAACCGATGTTCAGATGACGAAGGATGGAAGGCTGGTTCTGATCCATGATGAGAGTGTTGCCCGTACCACGGGGGCTGAGGGGCTAGTCAAAGATTATACATACAACGAACTGGCCAAGTTGGACGCAGGCTCATGGTTTGGAGCGGCTTTTCAAGGGGAACGGATTCCGCTGCTGGAAGAACTGCTGGAATTAACGAAAAACCGTGGCACGATCGTGAACATTGAGCTGAAGAACGGGTCGATTCAATATCCTGAGCTGGAAAAGCGCGTGATCGAGACCGTAAGACACTACAAAATGTCAGAGCAAATCGTCATCTCAAGTTTCAATCATTATTCCCTGGTGGAGTGCAAACATATTGATCCTGAAATCCGTACCGGCCTGCTGTATGGAGAAGGGTTATACAAACCGTGGGAGTATGCCAAATTGGCTAAAGCGGATGCGCTTCATGCATACCATCGCGCAGTTCTACCGGAATGGGTAGCGGAAGCGAAGCAGCATGGTGTTGTCTATCACCCGTGGACTGTCAATGACGAGGAACAGATGAAAGCCTTGATCGATGCAGACGTGGCTGGCATTATTACGGATTATCCGGATGTACTCGGGGGATTGCTACAAACCAAGGGAGCGTGACTTTGTGAAAAAAACATGGCTGCTGGGCTTTGGCTTTTTCAGCATTAGCATTACCTGGGCGCTCTACAATGCGTTTGTGCCCTATTTTCTGGAGGATTACATATCCAGTGTCGCACTGATCGGTTTTTTTATGACGATCGACAATTACTTTGCCTTGTTCTTGCAGCCATGGATTGGAAGTCGAAGCGACCGTACTCATACCCGGTATGGCAGAAGAATGCCTTACCTGCTCATCGGAATGCCGCTTGGCGCTCTGTTTACCGCAATCATTCCGTTTCACACCGGAATGGTAACATTGATACTGTTCATGGTCCTCATGAATCTGGCTATGAGCCTGTATCGTTCGCCTACCGTTTCACTAATGCCGGATATTACGGAGGAGAAACGACGCACGAGGGCCAACGGCATCATTAACTTTATGGGCGGCATAGGGTCTATATTGGGTTTTGGCGTGGGCTCGGTACTGTATAGCGCTCATCGCTCCCTACCTTTTATTGCAGCGGCCGGCATAACGCTGGCGTCGTTGTTCATTTTGAGAACATTTATCCAGGAGAAGCGCGACGCTCCAGGCTATCAGGCTCAGACGGAAGCCAAAACTAAAGTTTCCTTTAAGAGTCAGCTCAATCGGACGACGGTGCTGCTCTTGGCGGCTATATTTTTCTGGTTTGTCGCTTATCAGGGAGTTGAGACGCTGTTTACTCTGTACGGGAAGAACGAGATGGGGCTAACGGAATCGCAGGCTTCCTTTTCCTTAACGTTTTTTTCACTCGCCTTTGTTCTGTTCGCCATTCCAAGCGGATGGCTCGGCGGTAAATTCGGCAAGAAACGGATGATTCTGATCGGCGTCAGCGGGCTGTTGATTGTCTTTGCGCTTGTACCATGGGTTGAATCAATGCTGTTGCTCCGTGTATTGCTGACTGTTGGCGGGTTATTCTGGGCTTGCATCAATATTAACTCCTATCCGTTTATCGTATCTACCGGATCGGAGGACAGCATTGGGACGCGGACAGGAATGTACTATTTGGTATCCTCGCTGGCGGCGATCTCGTCACCGCCTCTGCTGGGCAAGCTCATTGATGGCATGGGATATTCGATTCTGTTTTATTGTGCCGCTGGCAGCATGCTGCTCGCGCTGATCTGCGTTCTGATGATTCGCCATAAGGAAACGGCAAGTCCTGCAAAACCGCAGACCGCATCTGCCAGCTTGTCCTAGAAGATTTGTTTTTTGGATAACCGAAGGTTCGGCTCCTGCTAGTCCGTCCGTGCGGAATAACATTGACGAGAGCCTGCCAGGACAGGTAGAATCTAATATCAGATAGATTTGAATTAGAATATGCCGGCGAAGGTGCAGGAGCTGATTCCAAGGTTGACTACGATTTATGATATTGCCAAGAAAACAGGCTATTCGCCTACGACGGTGTCCAAAGTCTTCAACAACTATCCGGATGTCCGGGAGAAGACGAGAGCCAAGATCCTGGCGACCGCGAAGGAAATGGGCTATCTTCCAAACGCAAACGCCAGATCGCTTACAACGAAACGATCCTGGACCATTGGTATTCTTTTTGTAGAAGCCACTGGAGCAGGGATTCGTCACCCCTATTTTGGAGCTGTTATCGAAAGCTTTAAGAAAATTGCCGTATCCAAAGGGTATGATCTGATGTTCATCTCCAAGGATGTCGGCGGCCGAAGAAGCAGTTATGTGGAGCATTGCAAAATCCGAGGCGTCGACGGTGTGGTCGTCATTCTGTCGAGCAGCGAGGATCCCGATTTCCAGGAGCTGCTGGATAGCGGCATTCCGTGCGTCATTCTGGATTCGTCACCGGAACATGTGCATTCGGTTTACTCCGACAATATCGGAGGGAGCATGCAGGCACTTCGATATTTGCATTCGCTCGGACATCGCAGAATTGCCCATATATCGGGCGGATTGAATACGTTTGCAGGCGAACAGCGCCAACAAGGCTATGAGCAAGCCCTTCGGGAGCTTGACCTGGATCTAAGGGGAGAGTACATAACCGGCAGCGATTTTTTCTCCACCGAGAGCGGATACGAAGCCATGAAGAAGCTGCTGGGGCTTAGAGAGAGGCCGACTGCTGTTTATGCGGCAGGTGATCTACTCGCACTTGGAGCGATACGTGCCGTTCAGGAACATGGCCTGCATGTACCGGGAGATGTGTCCATCATTGGTTTTGATGATATTGAAATGTCCCGTTACATCACCCCTGCGTTAACGACCATACGCCAGGATACGGAGCAACTGGGCACCGTTGCGGCGGAGCTCCTTCTTTCTTCCATCGAAGAGCAAGACGCAACAGTAAAGTCGGTTATGCTGCCAGTTCAATTGATTATCCGGGAATCCTGCCACCCGGTCACCTAGGTGAAATATAAGGCAGGAATCATTTTTACCATTTTTCGAAACCGGTTTCGAAAGTAATCGGACTCTAGAGTTGAGTCGATTATGACCCATTAAAGGAGGATCTAACATGTCAAATTATCGTTTTGAGAAGGATACCTTTGTTATCGAGCAGTATGATCTTGCCAAACCGTTTTCCAGCTTTCTGCCCGGAATTGCAGGCCTGAAAGGGATTCCGATGTGGACCTTTTATGTGAATCGGGGGCAGGGGATATGCAGCTTCGGCATACGCGATAAGAACTCGCCAATCATGGAATTTTCCCCTGCGAATATCTCGTATAAGAATGTTTCGACTACCGGTTTCCGCACGTTTATCAAGATGGCGGGGACAGCGCCCGTTTATGAGCCGTTCCAATCCTTTCAGCCGGATTCCAAAGCGAAGAGAACGATGCTGATTCGTCAGAATGAGCTGGTCATTGAGGAGGAGCATGCCGGTAAAGGACTTCGCACTTCGGTGTCGTATTTTCAGCTGCCCGGTGAGGATTTTGCCGCCCTTGTTCGCGAGGTCAGCGTAACGAATATCGGAGCCGGGACTGTATCGCTTGAACTGCTGGACGGCATGCCGGAGATTCTGCCTTACGGTGTCGAGAATAGCGGGTACAAGGAGGTCGGCAATCTACTGCGGAGCTGGATGGAAGTGGAGAACTTGGATCAGGGGATCCCGTTCTATAAAGTTCGCTCCAGTACGCACGACGAGGCGGAAGTCAGCGAAGTTACGAGCGGTCACTTCTATCTGTCGTTTAATCAGCATGGGAAGCTGCTCCAACCCCTTGTAGACTTTGAGCTGATCTTTGGCGGAAACACTTCCTTGATCCACCCTGATCGATTTGCTGTGAGCTCGGTGGAATCTTTGATGAACGCCACGCCTTATGCCGTGAACAAAGTACCATGCGGATTCAGCGGATTATCGACTCAGCTTAAGCCTGGGGAGACGGCGACCGTTTATACACTGGTTGGTCATGTGAACGATATCGGTAAAATCAATAAACGTTCCAAAGATTTGTGTTCTCCTGCCTATATCCTCCGTAAACGCGAGGAGGCCTCGGCGTTGACCCGGAAATTAACCGCGGATGTGGCCACCAAAACGGGATTACCCCTATTTGACGAATATAGCCGTCAGTCCTATCTGGACAATTTTCTGCGGGGCGGATATCCATTCCTATTCGATAACGGGAAGGAAGGGGCCGTTGTCCATCTATACTCCCGCAAGCATGGGGATCTGGAGCGGGATTATAACTTCTTCTCTCTTGCGCCGGAGTACTATTCACAAGGGAATGGCAATTTCCGGGATATGAATCAGAATCGACGAAATGACGTGTTTTTTAACCCGAAGGTGGGCACGTTCAATATCCGGATGTTTTTCAGTCTCATTCAAGCCGACGGTTATAACCCGCTTAGCGTAGAAGGGACGAAATTTCGCGTGAGTGAAGGGAAGGAGGAGGAGCTGCAAAAGCTGCTGCGCGTTTCCGCGGCTGAGGAAGATTATGAGAAGCTGACAAAGGCATGCGCCGGGGACTATACGCCAGGAAAAATCATCAACGCGATTTCGGATCAAGCCATCAGGTTGGAGATTAGCGAGGAACAGTTCTTATCCGGGCTGTTGACGATATCCGATCAGTATTTTGCAGCTTCGTTCGGGGAAGGGTTCTGGTCGGATCATTGGACGTATAATATGGATTTAGTTGATACCTACTTGAATATTTATCCCGACCGTTATGAGGAACTATTGTTTGAGGAGAATACGTATACGTTCTTTGACAGCCCGGTGTACGTCCTTCCGCGGAGTGAGAAGGTTGTGATCAGTCAAGGAGGCAAGGTTCGGCAATATGGTGCTCTGCTGGAGGACGAGGAGAAGCTGAATAAGCTCGGCAGAAAACGGAACGCGGCGGAATGGCTGCGGGTAGATGGCGGATTAGGCGGCATGTACCGCACGAATCTGTTTGTCAAAATGATCTCATTGTCCCTCAATAAAATGGCGACACTCGATCCTTACGGGATGGGGGTAGAGATGGAGGCGAACAAGCCGGGCTGGAATGACGCAATGAACGGCTTGCCGGGACTGTTTGGATCGGGTATGAGCGAAACGATGGAATTGAAGCGTTTGGTCGCATTTATCGTGGATGCGGCCGAGCGGTGTGGCCATCAAGTGATTCAGGTACCGGAGGAGATCGCGTCTTATTTAGGTAGTGTATACGAAGCCGTACAGCAATATCAGTCCGGCTCATTGGATTCATTCGGTTACTGGGACTTGGTAGCGGGGCAGCGTGAATCCTATCGTGCATCGGTCCGGTACGGGATCAGCGGTCTGGAGGTTGAGATGTCGGTGAAAAACGTGAAGGTCATGTACGCGGCATTCTTGGACAAAATCGAAGAAGGGATTCAGCGTGCCGAGCAGATGGGAGGCGGAATCGTGCCAACGTATTTCCGCTTTGAAGCCGAGCGCTTTGAAGAGGTTCGGGATGCAGCGGGGAACCCGGTGATCACCCGCTATGGTTTGCCCGCGGCAAAAGTGCTTGAATTCAAGGCATATGCGCTCCCGCATTTTCTGGAGGCACCGGCCCGCGGAATGAAGCTCGCTGATGAAGGCCAGGCGAGAACGATGTATGATCGGATCAAGGCTTCCGATCTGTATGATCCCGCGCTGGGGATGTATAAAACGTCCGTCAGCCTGGGAGGCGAAACCGATGAAATCGGACGCATCCGTGCATTTACAGCCGGGTGGCTGGAGCGGGAATCCGTATTTTTGCATATGACCTATAAATACTTGCTTTCATTATTAAAAGCCGGATTGTATGACGAGTTTTTCTCGGAAATCAAAACATCCCTTGTCCCTTTTCTGGACCCGGCGGTTTATGGACGCAGCACGCTGGAGAATTCCTCGTTCATTGCCAGCAGCGTCAATCCGGATCCTCACGTGCATGGACGAGGTTTTGTGGCAAGGCTTAGCGGATCGACGGCCGAATTCCTAAGCATGTGGATTACGATGATGGCAGGGAAGAAGGTATTCCGTTACGAAGGCGGCCAGCTTCAGCTGCATCTGAACCCACTGCTTCCGGCTTGGCTGTTTGACGAGAATCAAGAAGTGTCGTTCACCTTTCTTGGTTCCGTCAAGGTGACGTATCGCAGCGAGCGCGCAGCAAATACGTATGGCCAGGACGGCGTTACGATTCAGCGATTAACTCTCATCACGGTGGGAGGGGATTCGATCAAGGTGGATGGACCCCTCCTTACAGGAACGTTGGCTCATGAAGTTCGTAACGGGAACATCCGAGAAATTCATGCTGTATTGAAATAGAGGGAAACGAACGCCAAACAGGCCACCCGGCAAGAATCGGGTGGTCTATTTACTGTTATTTGAAGTTCTGTTTATTCATTAGGGGGCTTCTTGTTATCGCTTGACATGGTTGAGCCAAACGAAATGCCGATGGCGGCACCGATCGTTATGCCGATAGCGATATTATCCATGGCAACGCCAAGGGCTACGCCAACGCCGATCCCCATGCTTATCCCAAGGGCCATGTTGTTCTTTTTCTTTTCCATACGGCCGTCACCTCCATCTGTATCATGTTGATCCAAACAAGCGCTTTTCCTTCTCAAGTTGCTGTTGTTCTTATTATAGAGGATATTGGACATGGATGCCGGATATCCAGTTCTTTCATGTTTCTTCGCTTGCAAGTCCCAGTGTTGCAACCCATAATAGATATATCGATTTCAAGTACATATAGATTCAACATCTTCGAGTGCGAGGAGGGGGTTATCATGCAGTGGATCGCCATGCTGACGATGCTGATTGATCATGTAGGACTTGTGTTTTTTCCGCATCAGGAGATTTGGAGAATCATCGGCCGCATTGCTTTCCCAATCTACGTCTATGCTCTCGTTCAGGGGCACCGCTACACTTCTTCGAGACCCAAGTATATCATTCGACTGGCCGTCATTGCGGCAATCTCCCAAATTCCCTATCAGCTTGCGCTGGATCTTAAAGGGTTGAATGTAGTCATTACCCTGGTAGCTGGAGCCATCGTTTTGTATGTGCTGGAACGATCGGATTCCCAGCTGTTTTCATGGATGATTGTTGTTGCCGCCTGTGCGCTAATGAGCGAATTTCCGTTTGATTACGGAGCTTACGGCCTGCTGTTGATCTTGATTTTCCGATATGCCCAGGCCAGCTGGCTTGTTCCGCTTCATATTGTGTTGAACCTGTTATTCTGGTTCCTTAATAACTGGGAGCTGCAGATGTGGAGTGTCATCCCGACGGCTGCGATAGCCTATGGCCCGCATATATGGAGGAAGCTGGAGTCTATCCGGGTGAGCCGCTGGGTATGGCGTTCATTTTATCCTCTGCATTTGCTGATTATTGCGTTATTACGGGTGTTTTTATAGAGAAGAACTCTTTAGGTTAATGCCTGATGGATGATTATATACAAGGAGAGACATACATGTTCAATATCGCAATTGCTGCCTGCATTCTATTGTTCGCGGCGGCGGGTTACATCGCATTCATGAATTCCAAATTAATTGCGGATAAAAAACGGGAAGCATACATTCCTCCGCCTGCTTCGGAATATACCGTTTATATGACGCCTCAGTTCACGGAGGAGGACAAAAGATCGATGAGTCCCATCGGCGTCATGGAATTTCGCGATCCACAAGGCATGATGAAGGTATATCTTTGCCGGGTCAAGAATGAGTCGGAGGATTTGAAGCTGGAGCAAGCTGGCAATGTGTTTCTTCATCATTTGACGAAGGCCAGGGATACCGGCACGCTGATGTTCTACCGTACGGTGGAGGAAGCGCTGCAAGGAGCGGAAGAGAAGAGTTTGACCGATCGACTGTCTGCAGCTGCGAAAAAAAAGCCCAGAACAGAATAGGCAAACAGGGTCAATCCACCCACTTGCGGGGTAATAGAGAAATAAAAGACCGAAAGGAGATTTTCCGAAATGAAAACATTTATAATCGGAAGGACATCGGTCTCCGTCTTTATAGGCGATATTACGACATGGACGGGCGACATTATCGTCAATGCTGCAAATTCGGGACTGCTGGGTGGAAAAGGCGTGGACGGCGCAATTCACAGCGCCGGCGGCCCGGAGATCATGGAGCAGTGCATGGAAATTCGCAAGCAGCAAGGCGGCTGCCCGCCAGGCAATGCCGTGATTACCGGTGCAGGTCGGCTGCCTGCCCAGCATATCATTCATACGGTCGGCCCGATATGGGAGGGCGGTGGACGGCGGGAGGAGCATACGCTGGCGGAATGCTACCGCAACAGTCTCTTGCTTGCAATCGAGGTGGGTGCCAGAAGCATCGCCTTTCCTAATATAAGCACGGGTATCTATGAGTATCCTAAGGCTCCGGCATGTGATGTTGCGTTAAAGGCGGTTACGAAGCTGCTTGAGGAAGATTTGCCGGATAACCGCCTGGATCGGATTGACTTCGTTTGTTTTTCTCCTGATAATGAAGAGCTCTATGTCCATTGGCTTGAGCAGTACACACAGGAGAAGGAGGCGCAAATATAAAATAACCCCACAAAGTGGAGCCTATGCTTCGATGCTTATTCCAAATACTTTGCAGGGACCCCCAAAAACAAACCTCTATCGAGGCCTTTCAAGGATGAGCGACCGGATTCAAAGGTAGGTTTTTGCGATTATAGAATTGTTCAGCTCCGCTGAAAAATTATAAATTCTGTAATCTTAATGAAAGTCAGGGGCGCAGTTAGCGCCCCTGACGTTTGTCAGTCGGCTTTACATATGATAGGATCCGCTTGGCTCAAACAGTACCCATTCCAGCAACGTGATCATATCGTCGAGGCGGGCTTCCTGATTGAGAAGGGAGGCTCGCTCCGGACTGTTCTCTTCGAGAGCAGCCAAGCGGGTTTGCAGCTTTTTCTTCTGCATCGTAAGTTCATTGATCTTGGATTTGATCTGGTTCTCTGTTCGCATGGTATAATCCTTTCGTTTGGTATGAAATCCATCAATTTACCCCATATTATAGCATTTGATTCAGCTTAAGACGAAAGAGGGGTTCACATGACGAGTGAATATTATATGAAGAAAATGGCGGCAGAGCATGCCGCCAAGTATGTGCAGGATGGAATGAAGATTGGGCTGGGCACAGGCTCAACCGCTTATTACGCCATTCTCAAAATCGGCGAGATGGTCCGATCCGGACTCTCGATCCAGGCCGTGGCTACCTCTGAAGCTTCGGAGAAGCTGGCGATGGAACAAGGAATATCCCTGACGCCCATACATCAGATCGATCGCTTGGATCTGACGATTGACGGGGCTGATGAGCTGGACGACCAGCTGCGGTTAATCAAGGGAGGGGGCGGAGCGCTTCTCCGCGAGAAGATCACTGCTTTTCACAGCGAACGGCTTGTGATTGTAGCAGATGAAGCGAAAGCCGTAGCTCAACTCGGCGCTTTTCCGCTGCCGGTTGAGATTGTCCCTTTTGCTTATGAGTGGACAGTTCGGTCACTGGCCCAGCTTGGCTGTACGGTGCAAATCCGTTGTAAGCAAGATGAAGGGTTTTATGTTACGGATAACGGGAATTATATTGCTGATTGCCGGTTTCAGCATATTGCCCACCCAGAGGAATTGAGCTCCCAGCTAGGCGTCATTCCGGGCGTGGTTGAACATGGGCTGTTTATCGGTATGGCCGACCAAGCGATCATAGGCTGCCAGGATGGAACGGTACGGATACTGCATTCCGGGAGCATAGAAGCAAAGAATACATTTGACAGTTGATCCGGCGTTCATTAACCTTAATAACATGATATCTCTCGGAGGGTGAAATATGTCGGATATTCAAGAACACGAGGATACCCCGTTACATTTGCTGGTTGTCCTTGCCAGAGCTTATAACGCAGTTATGACACATTCGAATCGCAGCATCAATAGTCACGGATTGAACTCCACCGAATTCGGTGTATTGGACGTACTCTATCACAAAGGACCGCAGCCGCTGCAGAAAATTGGGGAGAAGGTGCTCATCTCCAGCGGTAACATTACATATGTGGTGGATAAGCTTCAAAAGAAAAACCTGCTGGTTCGCCGGGCTTCCGCTGAGGACCGCCGCGTTATTTATGCTGAGCTTACCGCAGAGGGACAAGAATTCTTCGAAGCCATTTTTCCTCAGCATCAGGAATTGATGGTTAAGGTGCTTAGCGGTTTGTCGGAGGACGAGAGAGCGCAGGCGGCGATGCTGCTGCGCAAGCTGGGAATCAGTGCAGAGAAGATGTTGTAGACCTATACAAGTTTTAGATTGGAGATAAGTATGCTTAAAGATATAACGGTGCAAGCGATACAACCCGAAGTAAAGGAACTGCTCAGTTACTCGGTATTTCCGGATCCGGAAGCGGTGGATCAGGCTGCAGCTTCTTATCAGACGGGCCGCAGCCGGTTGTTTGGATATGAAGAGGATGGGCTTCTCTTAGGAGTCATCGGTTTTGATATCGATCAGGACGAGCTTACCATTCGGCATCTTGCCGTTCTTCCGGAGAATCGGGGAAAGGGATATGGTCGCGGATTGATTTTGGAGCTGCTCCTTGAGGTTCAGCCTAAACCGGCCCGAGTGATTGCGGAAACGGACGAAGAAGCCGTAAACTTCTATCGCAGTATCGGCTTTGAGGTATACAGCTTGGGAGAGAAGTATCCGGGCGTTGAAAGATTCCGCTGCATCTACGAGGTGGAGGAGTCCGAAGAATAAGCTATTCAGATTACAAGCATGTTTGCCGTCTTGGAGTGTAATTAAAATTGCCATTCAAGACAATAAACCCGTTTCGCAATGGCGGCATTCCTCATATAATGTCGTAACGAGCGGGGCAGGGGGTGAACATGTTGGTGTACCATTATACCGCTGTCGGCGATTCCTTGACCTTTGGGTTTGGGGCGATGCCTGGCAGCGGTTTTGTTCCGTTATACCGTCGGATGGCGGAGGAGAAGCTTCGCCAGTTCGTGGCCCATGAGAATCTCGGGGTCAACGGATTAACCTCGGATGAGTTATACGATCGGGTAGTTCAGCTTCCTACGTTTCGCTATCATCTGCAGCAGGCCCAGATCATCACGATATCGATCGGAGGCAATGACTTGATACGTGCGGTAAAGTCCACGGGAGGTCGACCGAATCGGGAGGTGCTGGACGCTGCCTTGTATCGATGTCAGAATCATGTGGCTAATATCGTCAAACATATCCGAAAAATAAAGTCACCAGTCAGCAAACCTTATTATATTCGCGCTATCGGTCTGTATAATCCATATCCGGCCTGGACGGAGGCGACGGAATACGTGATTCGGTTCAATCGGCATTTGATGGGGTTAAGCGACGGCTATTTTCGCGTAGCTGATATTTACACACAATTTTCTGGCCGAGAGAAAGAACTGATGTCGGTGGACGGTTTACACCCGAATGGCCGAGGGTACCGGGTGATCGCGGAACAATTAAATCGACTTGGGTACAAGCCACTTGCATAGAAAACCGAATGATCAAAAAAAGGGTGTCCCATGGTCTCTTGACCGCGTGGACGCCCTTTGGTTTATATATAATCACTTATGATTTATAATAATTTCCTAAAAAAACTTCGCACCGCCCATTTACGTTCTTGCCGTTTTTTGTATTTCGGCAGTGACCGATACACATCCAGCGATTCCTGATAGGACTTTTTGGCATCCTCAGTCCTTCCAAGCGATTGATACATATAACCAAGCAAATAAAAGGCTTCGCTGGAGGAAGAGTGAATGGAATGGAACTGTTCCAAATAATGGAACGCCTTCTCCCGATCCGAATCCCGAAATGCATCAGCAAGCCGAAGAAAAGGCCGGCCATATTTGACCCTCGGATTAATCTCAAGGGCACGCATAATATTCGCTTCCCCTTGTGTGATGCTGCCGGTATGCAGGCGTGCATTTCCAATATCGTCCCAGAATTCGGCGGAGTCCTCTAGACTGGATGCTATGGATTCCAACAGCTTCAGGGCTTCCCCATACTTACGGCGCTCCAAGAGTAATCTGGCAAGCTCGTGTCTTGATGAAACGTCGCTGGGACTAACTGCAATCTGTCTGCGCAGCTTGGAAATATTCCGTGCACGTTTGATTGGCTTTGTCAAACTGGGAAATACCCCGACAAAACGGCGATCCAGCACATACACGATGAGAAGCAGCACCAGGATCGCCGTAATCGGATTACCGAAGATGTAGAACAGAAATCCAAAAATGATGAGTTTAAACAAAAGAGATCCCTCAATTTCTATGTAAAGTTGTAACACAAATTATACCATAACATGGATTTATTTAGGTAGAAATACCATCGGTTCTATAGACCTTGAAAGCATGCGCATGTCGGAATAGGCCCTAGGTATTGAAAGAAGGTCGATGATAGCCGATAAAGGTAGTAAAGAGGTGATAATCATGGCGAAAAAGGGACAGACATTCCATCATTACAGTTTCGAAACGAAGAAAAAGGCAGTCGCCATGCGGCTGGAAGGTATGACTAAGAAAGAAGTGGCATCCGCCTTACAAATATCAGATATCGGACGGCTGAAAGTGTGGATGCGCAAATACCGTGAGTTGGGCGAGGAAGGTTTGGTCGATCGCCGCAGAAAAATTGTATATTCAGATCCTGAGACCGATCGGGATGAAAAAGAACAACTTTCGCAGGTATAGACAATTAGTGATCGCATGAGGCGTGGTGGAACGACGGTTAAACCACGCCTTTTTCATATCGGAATCAAAGGAAATGTTCAATCCAAATCCGGCAGATTCCAAAGCATGGGCTGATTCATTATTCTTAACCCGAACAGGCGGCAGCCCAGTTCATTTGAGCGGAACCAACATAACATGTGGTATGTTCAAAAAAGGAGGGATTCATGTGAGCGGAGTAGGAGAAGGTTATGGTGGCTATGGATATGGCTCTTCTGTAGGTGCTATTTTGGTATTATTCATCTTGTTGGTGATCATTACTCGCGCATTTATCTAATCCATCTCTTGAGTGAACAAACCAATTGAATCAATAAGTGATACCGAGCACCATGAGCAGTCACAACGACAGACCGTCCTAAAGAGGCATGGCCTCTTTTTAGGGCGGTCCTGTTTTTTTGAAGCGAGAATCGGCTTTCATGACTTGTCATGAATCATCGTTTTAACCGTCTATCAGAGCATCACTAATAAAAACAGACCGCTCGAGAAGAGCGGTCTGTTCTTGGGAGAACGAATATTATCCGGTCAGAGGTCTGGCCCCGGCCTGTTACTCATGTTACATCATAATCAGTATAACTTTACCGTTTACGAAAGATACGATATCGAAATTCGAGTACCCCCAGGTTTCAATGGTTTTACCGCCGCCAGTGGTAATGTCCTTGGCTGCCGGGTTCCCCCATGAAAGCTGCACCTGTTCTTTTGTCATGCCGAGGGAAACCTGGCCTGCTTTAATCTGTTTCCAGACCGATGCGGACCATTTGTATTTTTGATAAGGATCGTAATTTAATAAAGAAGAACGGTCTGCAAACAGCTGCAGCACTTCCGAAGAGCGCATAGGATAGCTTTTCACTGTTTTTCCTGATGCCGTTTTGAAGATCACGTTGAATTCGCCTTTGTCGTCCGGCAAAATGTCGGTTACCGATAATTTCGAGAAGCGTTCCAGGTCTTCGAAATCATTCACCCAATACGTTCGGCCGATGAATTTAACCAAGCTGCCTTGCATGGCTTTTTTGATCAAGCCAGCCGTTTCGTTAGAGACAATAGTCATCTCTGCATCGCTTCCGAAGGAGATATTCGCTTGTTTCCACTTGGTATCCCAGCTGATTTTCGCACCCAGAACATCGGATAACACGGCGGCCGGAATCAGCAGCTCGCCTTTGTCTTTGATCGGTGCTGCTTTTAGGCGCAGCGGACTATCATTCAGCTTGGCCTGGTTGCTGCCTGCTGTAAGCGAGAGCACGGTCTCTTCGAACTTGGCCTCCACGGCTCCGTTTTTGGTCGAGTAGGCGCCGCCCAGTGCCTGAATGACGGATTTCGCCGGCACCATGATATTCCCGTTGATCTGTTTTGCATATTTCAAATTGTTGCGCAGGCTGGACGATACCGTTATCGATTTGGACAGACCACCCGAGGTTACCGTAATCTGTGTCTTGCCAACGCCCGCAGACTTAAGGGTTCCATTCTTCTGCATGTTCATCAAATAAGGCTTCTCTATATCGATCTGGGCATCTTTAATCGGTACTTTGATCTTGGCCCCGTTCGTGTAAGTCTCCTGGATACTGACTTCCAGGACATCCCCTACATAAGGCTTGGCATCGGATACCGAAACCGATACGGCCTTAACGACAGGCACATCAACCGATTTGTTCTGTCCATCCTGGTGATGGATCCAGCTTCCGTCAGAGCGCTGCGCATAGAATCCCTCCGATAGATCCTTTGCATTTCCGTAAATGGAGGTTTTTACGATCCCGCTCAGTCCGGAGACCTGCTCCTTGAGCTTCCAGCGGTCTTTATACACTCCGGTTGTCCATACGGTTCCGTCTTGGAGCGTCACAATCAGAAGATCCGTCGGCTCATTGGAAGCATAAACGATATGAGCTGCATTCTGAGCGACGGTAACTGGTATGATGCGCCCGTTATCGTCAAAGTTGGACGTTTCGTATACAACCACGTCACCGTTGTCACGCAAAAGGGCTACACGCCCGCTGTGAACCGTCATGGATTTAACCCCTGAAGGGTTTTCCACGATGCCGAGCTTCTTGAATTGTCCATTTTTGTAGTTATCCTGCAGTAACAGCTCCCCGTTGGAGGACAAGGCGGCAAATTCTTGATCGGCATTGGCGATGAGCAAAATGCCGCTGAGGTTTTTTGCTTTTTCCGAGCCGCCCCATACGGTACCGTCTGACTTCAGCCAGTAGTAACCCGCTATCTGCTTCACGCCGCTTGTTCCCGGAACGACCTGGGGTCCCTTGCCGATATCCCATTCCACTAATCGCCCATCCTGCGTCATACCAATGCCTTCGTATTCATAACCGCTGATGGCTGCAACTTTACCCGGCGTCCGTATGGCATGTCGTCCGTCAATCAGGGACCACATGGAGCCATCGCTCATCAGGTAGGTGTTTCTTCCCGCAATATCGCTGATCTGGAGCCTGGACTCTTCGGCAGCAGCGATCCCGTGCGTCGTGCCCGCAAAGCCAAGTCCCACCAGCATGCTGAACAATACGAGAACATACAACGTTCTTCTCAATTACATGACCTCTCTTCACTGTAACATTAGGAATATTTTTCAAACAGATTTATTGATTCGACAAAATCGGTGTTATTCCTGCAAAGGTTGCGTGGCGTTATGACCTTAAAGAGGGGAACAAAAAAACGCTCGCCGGATATCCGGGGGCGTCTTGCCAGTTAAGCTCGCGATTGTATGATGAACTGCGTCGGCCTAACGGTGTTAAGTTAAGGGGATTGCCAAGGGGATCATCGGTAGCAGAAACCTGATTAAGTAATATCGGTTCCCCCTCAATATCAATAAAGCCTCGTATAAATCATTCTTCATCGTTTCGATTTTGGCGAATTTCCTGAACGGTGCTTCTGTGCTTTTATTCTGCGCTGCGGGGAGCAAGTAAATGTTCAAAGTGCCAACTTAGCGGAACAAATACACAATGCCGGCGACCGCAAGAAATACGAAACCGGCTAATAAGAACCAGTTGGCTACTCTCTCTCTGGATGCGCGGTCGTCCTTGGATTCAGCATAGAAGTTGGCTCTTTGTTGGTATCCCGTAATAAACGCTCCGGATAGAAGCGCTGCAATCAACAAGCAAGCCAATCCTGCATATAAAAACAGGTTCATCACGTGTTCCTCCCATCATGCCCTTTATCGTTAGAACGTTGGCTGAGAGGGATTGGTTATGCTTTTCATATAAGGTTAGGTGAACCGTCTGACTAGAAGGTGAGGATTGATATGGAAAAAAGCCGCTCAACGAGGTGAGCGGCTCAACATAAAAAAAGAACTAAATCCCTGTAATAGACATTGCCGTTACAGGGATTTAGTTCGGGAACCTCCGAAGAGATTCCCTCATGGGAGAGGAGAAACCGGACGAAGAGCTTATGGGGAAACGTAAGTCTTCTCCGCGGTTGTCTACGACATTCATTGATGTCGATATTTCAAGGATGCCCGGCTGCGGTAGAAATATACCTGACTTTGAAAAAAAATGGAGAGACGTTATGTTTCGTTTTTCATATATGGGATGATTGTGTTACGATAATTACTGTCAATGGCGTTGTCTTGGCAATGAATTTATAGATAATGAAACGGGTGAATGAAGCAGTGAGAGTAGTATCCGGAAGTGCAAAGGGCCGGCCGCTCAAAAGTGTGCCTGGTACAAGCACCCGTCCGACGACGGATAAAGTGAAAGAATCCATATTCAGTATGATCGGTCCTTACTTTGAGGGGGGCGTCCTGCTTGACCTGTTCGCAGGCACGGGAGGCCTTGGCATTGAGGCATTAAGCCGGGGGATGGAACGTGCTGTTTTTATTGATGTGGAGCCGAAGAGCATCAGTACGATCAAGGATAATTTGAAGGCAACCAGGCTTGAAGAAGGCGCCGAGGTGTACCGCAATGATGCGGCACGAGCGCTAAAAGCGCTAGAAAAGCGCGGCTACAGCTTCGATCTGGTCTTTTTGGACCCGCCATACAGGTTTAAGAATGGTGATGAGCTGATGCTGGACATGGCAGAGCGAGGTTTGCTGCAAGATTCAGCTGTGGTGGTATTGGAATACGAATCAAGCTACAATTATCCTGAGAAATTTGGTGACTTTTGTTGTTTCCGGACTGCGAAGTACGGAGAAGCCGCCATATCGATATACCGTTACGACACAGCGCAAGATCAAGCGTCAGAGCTTGATGAGGAGGAATTACAGGATGAGAAATGAGAATACTAGTACATACCGTGTTGCCGTATACCCGGGAAGTTTTGATCCGGTCACCATGGGACATATGGATATTATCACACGCGCTTCCAAGCAGTTTGATCTGCTGATTGTGGCCGTGTTGAATAATCTAAGCAAGAACCCGCTGTTCACGATTGAAGAGCGCAAGGACCTCTTGAGACAGGAAACAGCACATCTTCCGAATGTGGAAATCGACAGCTTCCGTGACCTTCTGGCGAATTATATCCGCCAGAAGAATGCCCAGGTCATTGTACGGGGGATCCGCACGGTGACCGACTTTGAATATGAACTTCAACTAGCATCCACCAATCATAAGTTGAATCCGGATGCGGAGACGATCTTTATGATGACACACCCGAAATATTCGTTCCTGAGCTCAAGTCTTGTTAAGGAAATCGCGCATTTTAATGGAGATACAACGGATCTGGTCAGCCCCGAGGTCCATGCCGCGATGCGCCGTAAATTTAGTGGCGATAACGGTCAATAAGACGGGAACACAGCCAGAACGCCGCTATCAATAATAAGCAGATTACGCCTTGAACCTGCAAGAATGAAGGCAATCCGCTCCAAAAGTTGAAGTGCTGATCCGCGTTGGCGTGATCCAGTGGTTCCGTTCGGAAGGCTGGTACGATGCCTGCTGATAGGGCGCTGAACGGTTTCCACATGGCCAGTGTAATCGCAAAGGCGAGCACCGAATGCAAGGCTCGCTTCACCATAAAGTAACGCCAAGAGAGACCGGTCTCCTGCATCAGCGACAGGCTTTGCAGCTGAGCGCTGATTCCGCTCCATGCCAGTGCGGCGGACAGTACAGCCAGCTGCAATATGCCTGCTTGGAATGCCGATGAGCTGATGGATTGGGCTGCCAGATGGGCCTCCAATAGTCCAGATACAAGATAGGGCGGAAGCTGCGGCAGCAGGTGACCGGTCAATACTCTTGTCAGGACGGCGAAGAACAAGATAAAGCCGCCTGTCATCATTAAGGTTTGAACCGAACGGGTAACGGAGTCGCCCAGTAACTTGCCAAAGCTCCGTCCATCCCGCTGATGGGCCTCCAGAGCAGCAGTCGCTGCCCTTTTTAAAAGGGGACGTTGGGTAAATTTGCTTGATCGGACTTTATTTAACGATGCTGTAAACTGCCGTGTTCCTTCTGAGGAAGCCGGTTTATGGAAAAACCCGAATATCCAAGCGGCCAGCAGTCCGGAAATCCAATGAACGATCAGCAGCAGATAACCAGTTTCCGGTTGATGAAGCAGACCAGTTCCGATGACAACGAGAATGGTCATTGGATTGCAGAAGTGGGATAAAGCGGCGAGCCTTCCGGCCTCATCGGCACGAAGCTCGCCTTGTCTATACATTCCGGAGGCGGCCTGCGCTCCTGCCGGGAACCCGGCTGTCATTCCTGTTATAAGAACCCAGCCGCCAGCACCGGGAAGTTTGAATGTTTTTTTCATCAAAGGGTCCAGCAGTACGCCAACTCCATGGGCCCAGCCATAGGCGATGAGTATTTCCAGCAGAACGAGAAACGGCAGCAAAGCGGGAAATACGATATTCCACCATAGCTTAAGTGCTTGCAGGGTGGCTTGGAAGGCAGGTTCGGGCGCGCTGACGACAGCCAGTACAAGCAGGAAAGCGGCAGCACCCAGCAGGATGGTGTTCCACAGCCCGTTTGATGACTTGACGGCGTTGTCTTTATTCATAAGGAATCTCCTTTCAGCGTAAACATGGCTAGTACAACTTTATGCAAAGGAGACAACCGTCAGACCAAACTTGGTGGAAGGCTGGATATATAAGGCGGAGGGAAGGAAACTACATGAAGAAGTCTGTAAAACCGAATGGCTTAAAAATTGCGCTGTATTTATTAATGGTTGGGGTCATGCTGTACGTTGTCGTTTATATGCCGACCCCTTATCTTGTATACCAGCCGGGGAGCGCCGAGGAGGTTCGCCCCATGATCAATGTCGAGAAGAGCGATCCGGCGGAAGAGGGCACATTTATGATGACAACCGTGTCGGCAAGCTATGCCAATATGGTTTTGTTAATGATGTCTGCGTTTAATCCCAATTCGGAGGTTGTGAAAAAGGCCGAGAAAATGGGAGATCAGAGTAAGGACGAATATGCAGCCACACAAGTGTATTACATGAATTCTTCCCAGTCCGCTGCAATGGAAGCCGCTTATCAAGAAGCGGGTATTGACTACAGTATCGAGCCTGCTTATGTATTCGTGATGTCGATCTCCAAAAAATCTGCTAATGCCGAGCATTTCCGGCCTGGCGATAAATTGATCAAGATTGATGGGCAGCCGGCAGAGGATAATGAGAAAATTGCCAGCCTGTTAAGCGAGAAAACGATCGGGGAAGTGGTGTCCGTGGAGCTTGAACGCAAGGGGAAAACCGTTAAAGAACAGGTTCAGCTTGTTAGCATTAAGGATGAGAAGACCGGGGCGGAGCGTCCGGGTCTTGGCGTCATGATTGCGACGATGCAAAGCGTAGAGCCGGCGAATCCCGATCACACCATTCATTTTGCGGATACCAATATCGGTGGACCTTCAGCCGGACTGATTTTTACCCTTGAAATTTATAACCAGCTCACCGAAGGTGATTTAAGCAGAGGTTATCGGGTAGCGGGAACGGGTACCATTGACAAATCAGGCGCCGTAGGTCCCATTGGCGGCGTGAAACACAAGATCGTGGCGGCTGACCGGAAGGAAGCCGATATCTTTTTTGTGCCGCAAAAAAATTACGATGAAGCCAAGAAGCGGGCGGACCGAATCAAAACGGATATGAAGTTGGTCCCGGTTGACGATCTGCAGGATGCAGTAGATTATCTGGAGCAGCTGCCGCCTAAGGGGTGAGTGGCGGCAGCAGGTAATCGCTGTAGTAATGGCGGATATCCGGCTTAGGGTGTCCGTTGGCGTATACGGCGGCTGCCATCAGGTCCCTCTCCAGCTGAGGATGCTCCAGCGTTGTCGGCTTCTGGATAACAGGTAGCGAGGCGCTCTGCTTCATTCGTTTCAGCAAGGAACGCCCTGTGTCGCTGAAGCCAAGGACCCTGATATATCCCGGACCTTTGGCCAGCTCCTCGCGATTCATGGATGCCTTGTCATGATTGAGCATGATGTGCAGGAGCATACGCTGAAGTTTGGTGCGGGTATAGCGTTTGGTCTTCAACGCTTCGAGGAGAGACCCAACCGTGGGCTGCTTCAACTGCGCAAGCATGCGCTGAACACGATATTCCAAGCCTTCGGTAACTTCAAGGAAGCCTTCAAGCTGCGCGGGTGTATGCGTGAGTAGGGATTGAAACAGCGGCTGACGAAACTGTTCCCAGTGGACGGGAGCTAGTCCGCTTTCCATTTCCCGCTCCATGATGTTGTGCGTGAATTCGGGGATGTAGGGTCTGGCTGCTTCCAAGCCCTGTGAAAGAATGATGTTACGGATGGCGGTTGCACTGGCAATGGACGAGTCTCCCGGCAAGGGATCGTGGTAGTGCGCGTTTTCTCTTGGAATGGTGTAGGGTGTAATGCGGCTGCCAAGGCGGTGGAGGGCAATCAGATAGTGCAGGCCCAAGGAATTGTTCGGCTGCGTGAGCAGCTCTTGCAAATGGGCAATTGCTTGTCCGGACTCGCCGAATAGGGCTGCAGCGGCAGCACCGTAAGCGGACGGGAAGTTCATGCCTTCCCGGAGATGCCTTTCAATTTCGGATTGGAGCTCGCCGGATTCGCTGGCAAGCGAACGGGACAGCGGTAGAAGCTGCTCCAGCGTACCGCTCTCCGATCCGAAGGAAAGACAGTCCACCACCCCGGTAGCTTCCAGAATAGCTATCGCACCGTATGCAAACCATTCTGCAGGCTGCACGGCATAGGTTACCGGCAGCTCGATGCACAGATCTACTCCCATGGCAAGGGCCATTTCGGCGCGTGCGCGTTTGCCTGCAATAGCAGGTTCGCCGCGTTGGAGAAAAGGACCGCTCATCACTGCAACAACGGCATCCGCCCCTGTTACTTCTTTGGATTTACGATAATGCAGAACATGACCGTTATGTAAGGGATTATATTCAACGACAATGCCAACCGTCTTCATTAGTTTCAACTCCTTGATAAGAATATAACATAATTACAGGACGTTCCTGCAACAATAAGCTCATCGCCATATATGGGTGATAATCTCGTTGTAGCGTGAGAAATATCGGGGAACAATCATGGTTCTTTAGGGTTATCCTGTTGACAAAAGTCTTTGGGAATCGGTATAATAATCTTTGTTTGTTTGGAGTGATGGATATGCTAATTCAATTTCGTAAATTGACAACCAGCGATCAACCGTTACAGTTCCATCAAACCGTGGATGTAAGCAATGCCGTTAAGGATCGGAAGGACATTATTGCTGTTCAGCCATTAGACGTGGATTTGACAGCAGCCTCATCGATTTCTGGTACGGTGGATGTTCATGGAAGGTTGCAAGGCGAGCTGGAGATGAATTGCTCCCGCTGTCTGAGGCCGATCAGTGAACATGTGCACATCCCTTTTCATGAAGTATTCCAGCCGGTGGTAGATCCTGAATCGATTCAGGATGAGAATGATGACACTACATACGTGCAAGGTGAGAGTGTGGATCTCACTCCCTATGTAGAAGAAGCATTTTTGCTCCACCTGCCGCTAGCTCCGGTGTGCAAAGCCGACTGCAAGGGACTCTGCCCGAATTGCGGCAAGGACCTGAATGAAAGCACGTGCAACTGCGATACGGAAGTGATCGATCCTAGGCTAGCCGGACTGAAGGACTTCTTTAAATGATGATGGATTTGGCACCCGTGTTCAGCGGGTTGAATTGATAAGGAGGTGGGAACATGGCAGTACCTCAACGTAGAACGTCCAAAACACGTCGTGACAAGCGTCGTACTCATTTTAAGCTGGCTGTGCCAGGCATGGTGAAATGCGAGCAATGCGGAGAATTGAAACTTGCTCATCGCGTATGTAAAGTATGCGGAACGTATAAGGCAAGAGAGATCATCAAACAATAATTTTTAAATAAGTAGTACTTCATCTTTGGTGAGGTGCTATTTTTTTTGTCTGAAGTCCCCCTTTCTTTTTAACGTGACATGATTTATACTTAACATTAGTACCAGGTTCTAATATTTGCGACTAATTTACATATATGTATGTTTGAAGAATGGCGGCTTTCATAGCGGCAGAAGGAGTTGTTTCGTCATCGATCGTTTATCCAAGAAAGACCGTCACCAGCGGCTGATTCAGCTGATCGACGAGAATCCCTTTGTTACAGACCGCGAGTTGACTCGCCAGCTTAAAGTGAGCATTCAGACGATACGCCTTGACCGTATGGAACTTGGCATCCCGGAGCTTCGTGAGCGAATGAAGCAGATGGCGGAGCATTCTTATGACCAGGTTCGTTCCTTGTCACTCGAAGAGGTGATCGGGGATGTCGTTGACTTGCAGTTGGACAAGAGCGGAATATCGATATTTGAAATCCGTGAGGAACATGTATTCAGCAAAACGCGAATTGCCCGCGGGCATTACGTGTTCGCTCAAGCCAATTCACTTGCCATTGCCGTAATCAATGAAGAAATCGCGTTGACGTCTTCAGCGGATATACGGTTTTTGAGACAGGTGCGTCTCGGCGAGAAATGCATTGCCAAAGCCTACGTTAGGTCCATTGCCGGCCAGAAGGGAAAGGCCAAGGTGGAAGTGTTTACTTATGTCGCTGATGAAATGGTGTTTCAGGGGAATTTCGTAATCTACCGATCTGCAGGAGAATGACATAAGTAAAGGAGGAAGTTTGGCATGAGAATTGCGATTGATGCGATGGGCGGCGACAACGCTCCCCAGAGTAACGTCGAAGGCGCGCTCATTGCTGCACAGGAATGGAGCGATACCGAGATCATTCTCGTAGGGGATGAAGCGCAGATTGGAGCACTGTTGAAGGACAAACCGTCCAATCTGAAGGTGGTTCATGCAAGTGAAGTCATAGAAGCGGAGGATGAGCCGGTAAAGGCTGTCCGCCGGAAGAAGGATGCTTCAATGGTTGTGGCGGGGCGCATGATTCGCGAAGGCGAAGCCGATGCCATGATCTCGGCAGGCAATACGGGGGCCCTCATGACAACCGGACTACTCGTCGTGGGCAGGATGAAGGGGATTGAGCGGCCTGCGCTTGCGCCAATGATTCCTACTCTCGATGGCAAGGGGATGCTCGCCTTGGATCTTGGAGCGAATATGGATTCGAAGCCTGAGCATCTGCAGCAGTACGCATTAATGGGCAGCCTGTATCGCGAGAAGGTGCATGGAATCACCAAACCTCGGGTCGGGCTGTTAAATGTCGGTACCGAGCCGGGCAAGGGCAATGAACTGACGAAGCATGCTTATCCGTTGCTGGAGGAGCTGCCCATTCATTTTGTTGGCAATGTTGAGTCCCGCGATGTCATGAACGGTGTTTGTGATGTACTCGTATGTGATGGGTTCTCGGGCAATATTTTGTTGAAATCGATTGAAGGAACAGCTGGCGCACTCTTTTCGCTGTTGAAGGAGCAGTTCAGCAAGTCTCTTAAGACCAAGATGGCTGCCGCCTTGATGATGCCAGAGCTTCGCAGCCTGAAATCGACGCTTGATTATAAGGAGCATGGCGGAGCGCCTCTGCTTGGTCTGGGCGGTCTGGTCGTTAAGAGCCATGGTTCATCGGATGCGAACGCCATCAAGAATGGGGTTCGCCAAGCGCGGACGGCGCTGCAGAACCGATTGGTAGAGAGTATTTCGAATGAAATCAGCGGGAAGTGAGTGAGGAAATGAACAATTTGCGTCCAGTCGGTATTATTGGCACAGGCAAATACGTACCTGAAAAAATATTGTCAAATCATGATTTAGAGAAAATGGTAGATACAAGCGATGAATGGATTGTCTCGATGACGGGAATCCGGGAACGGCATATTGCCGCTCCAAATGAAGCGACGTCGGATTTGGCTTACCACGCTGCTGTGAACGCGTTGAAATCAGCCGGAATGAACGCCGAGGATCTGGACTTGATTATTGTGGCGACCATTACGCCGGATATGTTCTTTCCATCGACCGCATGTTTGCTTCAGGATCGGCTTGGAGCCAAAAAGGCGGCGGCATTTGACCTGTCGGCTGCTTGCTCGGGATTTGTATACGGCCTGGCTACAGCTACAAATTTCGTGAAGACGGGCATGTACAACAATGCTTTGGTGATCGGAGTGGACTGCTTGTCCCGCATTACGGACTATACCGACCGTAATACCTGCGTTCTATTTGGCGACGGTGCCGGAGCGGCGATTGTCGGCGAAGTGCCGGAAGGCCGCGGGTTCCAAGCCTTTGATCTTGGTGCGGAAGGTGCAGGCGGAGCGCATCTGTACATTGAGGCAGGCGGTTCGAGATTACCGGCTTCTGCTGAAACAATTAACACGAATAAACACTTTATTTATATGAACGGCCGCGAAGTGTTCAAATTTGCGGTACGGGTAATGGGATCTGCCACGGAAGCTGTATTATCCAAAGCAGGCATCGACAAAAAGGATATCGACTTATTCATTCCTCATCAAGCCAACATCCGGATTATTAAATCTGCCATGGAGCGTTTGGAGCTTCCGGAAGAGAAAGTCATGATCAATGTTGATAAATACGCCAATACCTCAGCCGCTTCCGTGCCGTTAGCTCTTGTCGAAGCACAGGAGTCCGGCCGCCTGAAAGAAGGAGACAAGGTGTTGATGGTTGGGTTTGGTGGCGGATTAACATGGGGTTCCTCCGTACTTATCTGGTAAACATAACAGCTTTTAGGCCTAGTGAAATAAGAGAAGGGAGCTCACGATTTTGGGTAAAACAGCATTTATATTTCCTGGTCAAGGCGCTCAGTCCGTCGGAATGGGTAAGGATGCCTATGATGCGGTTCCTGCTGCAAGGGATCTTTTTCTAGCCGCGGATGATCAGCTTGGATTTCCGCTCAGCTCCATTATTTTTAATGGTCCTGATGAAGATTTGAAACAAACGGTAAACACTCAGCCAGCTCTACTCGCAACCAGCATGGCTTACCTGGAAGCCATTCGTGGAAAGGGGATCGAACCGGATTACGTTGCGGGCCATTCCCTCGGCGAATACAGTGCACTTGTATGTGCAGGCGTGCTTTCGTTCGAAGAAGCTGTGTCGATCGTTAGAGCCCGCGGAGAATACATGGAGGCAGCCGTTCCCGGAGGTCAAGGCGCAATGGCAGCCGTGCTTGGCGCAGATCGTGAGGCTTTGTCCGAGCTGTGCAAGCGCATTTCGGCAGAGGGACATGTTGTAGAACTTGCGAACATGAACTGTCCGGGGCAAATCGTCATCTCGGGTTCAGCTCAAGGCGTCGCAGCTGCTGCAGAAAGAGTGAAGGAAGCTGGCGGCAAGCGGGCTATCCCCCTGGAGGTTAGCGGACCCTTCCATTCGACCTTGATGAAGGAGGCGGCTGACCGGCTGGCTGGTAAACTGGAGCAGGCTGCGTTTAATACCCCTTCCGTGCCGGTAGTTGCCAATGTGACGGCGCGTTCGGTAGAAGATGCCGCTGCCATCCGCGGTTTGCTGGTGGAACAGGTATACTCCCCCGTGCTTTGGCATGACAGCGTGGAATGGATGATCGCTCAAGGCGTGGATACCTTCGTCGAGATTGGTCCTGGCAGCGTGCTCAGCGGTTTGATCAAGAAGATTGACAAATCCGTCAAAGTCATTAATGTAAATAGTCTGGACAGCGTCAGCAGTTTGGAGACCGTAGTATAAATAACGATGGATAAAAACCAGATCACTCTGGAAAGGAGGAATAGGTATGAGTGAAGCTCTAAAAGGACAGACTGCGCTTGTTACGGGTGCTTCCCGCGGCATTGGCCGGAGCATTGCTCTTGGACTTGCTGATCTGGGCGCTAACGTTGCTGTCAATTATGCAGGAAGCGAAGCGGCCGCAACCGAGGTTGTGGAGGCGATTCGCGCAAAGGGCGTATCGGCCATCGCGGTTAAATCCAACGTTGGACGGACTGAAGAAGCCGATGCCATGGTAAAGCAGGTGATGGAGACTTTTGGTCGAATTGATATCCTGGTGAATAATGCAGGGATTACTAGAGATAATCTAATCATGCGGATGAAGGAAGAGGAGTTCGATCAGGTGATCGAAACGAATCTTAAAGGGGTATTCAATTGTCTTAAGGCGGTGACGCGTCCCATGATGAAACAACGTTATGGACGCATTATCAATATATCCTCCGTTGTCGGAGCGCTTGGTAATCCGGGGCAAGCCAACTATGTTGCGGCCAAAGCCGGAGTCATCGGTCTGACCAAATCAGCCGCGCGGGAATTGGCTTCCCGCGGGATTACGGTGAACGCTGTGGCTCCTGGTTTTATCGATACCGATATGACCCGGGAACTTCCTGAGGACATGCGGGAAGGCCTGCTTGGCGGAATTCCGCTCGCCCGACTGGGTCAGCCGGAGGAGATTGCCGGCGTGGTTGCTTTTCTAGCATCTTCCAGTGCATCCTATATGACTGGACAAGTCCTGCATGTGGATGGCGGCATGTATATGTAGACGCCGCTACTGTTCCGGCGCTGGCCGCCGGGCATTAAAACGTTTTCAAATGCCTTCTATGGCAATTTGAAGTCATATCTCGTATAATTACCAAGAGGAGGTGAGCCGGATGTCCGATGTATTGGAACGCGTGAAACGCATCGTTATCGACCGCCTGGGTGTTGACGAAGCCGACGTAACATTAGAAGCATCTTTCAAAGACGACCTTGGAGCTGATTCTCTCGATGTAGTTGAATTGGTGATGGAGTTGGAAGATGAGTTTGATATGGAGATCTCTGATGAAGATGCGGAGAAAATTACGACCGTAGGTGAAGTTGTAAATTACATACAATCTCATACCTAAGTCATTACAGTTAAGTCCCGTTCTTTAGCAAGACGGGACTTCTCCACATTCAATCCAAGCTTTAGCACGAACAAGTGATAGATTATTACTGCCTTCGTTATCATGAGTCTGCGTGTGCGGCCTCATAGATGGACGGGCAGTCCACATAGAGGTGAGTCTGTTTGAAACATAGAGTCGTTGTAACAGGAATGGGAGTCATGACTTCGATTGGTCAAGACCTGGATACATTCTGGAACAGTTTGATGGAAGGCAAGTCTGGCGTATCCCGCATCGAAGCATTTGATGTGAGTGATTACACAACGCAAATTGCAGCATCCATGAAGGATTTTAATCCTGAGGATTACATGGATCGCAAAGAAGCCCGCAGGATGGACCGATTTGTACAGCTTGCGGTTGCAGCCGGTTCGAAGGCGCTTGAGGACAGTGGTCTTGAAATTGGAGTGAATGCCGATGCAGAGCGTGTTGGCGTATCGATCGGATCGGGTATCGGCGGTTTGGGAACTTGGGAGGATCAGCATAATATCCTGCTCGAGAAGGGCCCGAAACGTGTAAGCCCATTCTTTATTCCGATGATGATCGCAAACATGGCCTCAGGCCAGATGTCGATCAATCTGGGAGCCAAGGGTCCGAACACCACACAGGTTACGGCTTGTGCTACCGGAACACATTCGATCGGCGATTCATATCGTCTGATTCAGCGTGGTGATGCGGATGTCATGATCTGCGGCGGGGCGGAGGCAACCATTCGTCCAACAGGGATGGCTGGTTTCTGCGCTATGCGTGCAATGTCAACCCGCAATGACGAGCCGGAGAAAGCCAGTCGGCCATTCGATACCGGCCGCGACGGTTTTGTAATGGGTGAAGGCGCTGGCGTACTTGTGATCGAATCCCTGGAGCATGCGTTGAAACGCGGTGCCAACATTTATGCCGAGGTGGTTGGCTATGGCCTTAGTGCCGATGCCCATCATATTACCGAGCCGGATCCGGATGGAGCAGCCCGCTGCATGAAGATGGCGATCCGTGACGCAGGCATTGCGCCGGAGGAAGTGGATTACATTAATGCTCACGGGACTTCAACGCCGGTGGGTGACCGCTCGGAAACGAAGGCCGTTAAGATGGCTCTCGGTGACCATGCCTATAAAGTGGCCGTTAGTTCAACCAAGTCGATGACAGGTCATTTGCTTGGGGCTGCTGGCGGCGTTGAGGCCGTTATCTGCGGACTGAGCTTGAAGAACCAAATCATTGCACCAACGATTAACCTGGAGGATCAAGATCCGGAGTGTGATCTTGACTATGTACCGAATCACCCGCGTAAAGCCGATTTGGATATCGTCATGTCCAATTCGTTTGGATTTGGCGGGCATAATGCTACGATTATCCTGAAAAAATACGCCGAGTAAGGGGACAGTGTGTTGAGTGGAGATCTGAAGCAGTTACAGCATAAACTTCAAATCCAGTTTCGCAATGCAATGCTGCTGAAGCAGGCCTTTACCCACGCATCTTATGTAAACGAACATCGCTTCAGTCAGAGCCAGGACAACGAGCGTCTTGAATTTCTCGGGGATGCTGTTCTGGAGCTGACGGTGAGCGAATTCTTATACAACCTATTTCCGGACCGTCCGGAAGGTGAGTTAACCAAGCTGCGGGCCGCTATCGTATGCGAGCCTTCCTTGGTTCAATTCGCTGTAGGTCTGGATTTTGGACGTTACGTTCTGCTAGGCAAAGGAGAGGAAATGACGGGCGGTCGAACCCGCCCGGCTCTTCTGGCAGACGTATTTGAGTCATTTGTGGGGGCGCTTTATCTGGATCAGGGATTGGAAGCGGTTCGCCGGTTTTTAAGCGACCATGTCTTTCCCACGGTGACCGTCAACGGTCGTCCGCAGATGAGCGATTATAAGACCGAGCTTCAGGAACTGACCCAGCATCACGGCATGGGCGCACTGGAATATCGTATCGTAGAAGAGCGAGGACCGGCACATGAGCGGGAGTTTGTCTCGGAGGTTTACATGGGAAGCGAATGTCTTGGACGTGGAAGCGGCAGATCCAAGAAAGAAGCCGAGCAGCAGGCAGCGGCAGTAGCCCTAAAGCAGCTGAAACGTGCGGATGCCTAAAGCTTCGCTGATGTGATGACAAACAAAGAGCAAAGAGCAGTCAAGCGGATAACCGGACCCGGATAGGATGACTGTTTTTTGCTCTTTTCGTTGTCTGTCTTTATAAAGGGACAGCTGCTTATTACGTTAATGGACCTCGTCCAAAGACGGCGGTGAAGCCGATTCTACTTGTGGTACAATAGCAGGAGAGGTGATAGATCGAATATGTTTTTGAAACGGATCGAGTTAGCAGGATTTAAATCGTTTGCCGACAAGACGGAGATGGAATTTGTCCGGGGAATTACAGCCGTTGTAGGTCCGAATGGCAGCGGTAAGAGCAACATTTCCGATGGGATCCGCTGGGTGCTCGGCGAGCAAAGTGCCAAATCGCTTCGCGGCGGCAAGATGGAGGATATTATCTTTGCCGGGAGTGATGCGCGCAAAGCGGTTAATTATGGAGAGGTCTCCCTTACGCTGGACAACGAGGACCATGTGCTGCCGCTGGATTTTAATGAGGTAACCGTAACCAGACGGGTGCACCGCAGCGGGGACAGCGAGTATTTCATTAATCGGCAATCGTGCCGACTCAAGGATATTACGGAGCTGTTCATGGATACCGGAATCGGTAAAGAAGCCTATTCTATCATCGGACAAGGCCGTATTGAGGAAATTTTGAGTACACGTTCAGAAGATCGCCGGGGGATTTTTGAGGAAGCATCCGGGATCGTTAAATATAAATCTCGTAAAAAAGAGTCTGTGCGCAAGCTGGATGAAACGGAGCAAAACCTGCTTCGTATCCACGACTTGGTTACAGAGCTTGAGGATCAGATCGGACCGCTGAAAGAGCAGTCCGAGAAGGCTATTCGCTACAAGGAACTTCGGGAAGAGCTGAAGCACAAGGAAATCTCTCTGTATGTGTATCAGATCGAACAGATACATACCTCATGGAGCGAGGCCAATGCCAAGCTGGAGCAGCTGAAGGAAGAGCAGCTTGCTCTGTCCACCGTTGTATCCGCGCATGATGCCAAGCTAGAGAGTGACCGATCGGCACTGCGCCAGCTGGAGCAGGAAGTTGAGGATCTGCAGAGCCAGCTGCTCCAATTCAGCGAGCTGTTTGAGAAGAGCGAAGGCTATGGCGAGGTGCTTAAGGAGCGCCGCCGTAACCTGGAACGTACGCGCGAGCAGTTGGAAGAAAGTTTGCAATCAGGCGATCATCGTTTGGGAGAGCGCGTAAGCGAGCTTGCGAGCATGAAGAGCAAGCTGCAAGAGCTCCAGCAGGAATTAACCCAGGTGCGGGATCAGCTGTCAGCGGAAGAAGCGAAGCTGGTGGGCGTAACCGGCGGAATCAGTCAGCAGCAGGAAGAGAGCTTGAAGGGGAATTTGCTGGAGCTTATGAACCAAATGGCTCAAGCGCGGAATGAAATCCGGTATGCGGACCAGCAGCAGGAGGCGCTGGACCGGCGGATGAATCGAGCACAAGAAGAGTCAGGTAAGTGGGAAGCCCTGAAAGAGGATTTGCTCCGCCGCAAAGAGAGTATCGATCGAAGCATTGAACGCTTCGGTAAAGAGATTGCCGACCTTCGCAGCGGTTATATCAGCGAGAGCGAGCGATATCAATCCCTGCAGAAATTACAGGAAGAGACGCAGGGAGCCCTTCGGAAATGGGAGCAGAAGCGAGAAGCGCAAATTTCCCGCCGCGATACCATGAAAGAGCTTCAGGACGATTTTGACGGATTTATGCTAGGTGTTAAGGAAGTGCTGAAGGCATCCCGCAAATCCGTGCTCCATGGCGTTCATGGTGCTGTGGCCGAGCTTATTCGTGTACCGGAAAAGCTTGAGCTTGCGATGGAGACCGCCCTTGGCGCATCAGTTCAGCATATCGTCATGGAGAACGAATCCGTATCCAGGCAGGCGATTGCCTTCCTGAAGCAGCGCCAGTTAGGTCGGGCGACCTTTCTGCCTCTGGACGTCATTCGTCCGCGGAATGTATCCGCATCCGACCGGCATTTGGCAGAAGGGGAAGCCGGGTTTGTAGGTTTTGGCTCCGAGTTGGTGAAGTATGATCCCAGATATAGCAACATCGTCGGCAGCCTTTTGGGCAATGTCGTCATCGCCGAGACCTTGGAGCAAGCGAACAAAATTGCCGCCAGATTCTCCTATCGCTTCCGTGTAGTCACGCTCGAGGGAGACGTGGTCAATGCAGGCGGATCCATGACAGGCGGTAGTCAGCACAAGAAAACGAACAGTCTGCTGGGTCGCAAGCGTCAATTGGATCAGCTCGATCAGGAAATTTCGGAAACCGAGAAGCAGCTGGAGAAGCTGCAGCAGGGCATTGAAAGCGTCCGGAATCAAATGATTGAATCTCAGAATAAGCTGGACGAGCTCCGTAAAGCCGGAGACGATAAGCGGATTGAGGAACAGCAGGCTGCAGGGGACCGCAAGCAGCTTGAGCATGAGCTGCGCCACGTACTCGAACAAGCCGAGCTGGCAGGCGAAGAGAAGAGCAGTCAAGAGAAGGAAGCCAAAGAGATTCAGGCAAGCCGTGAACGCGCGCAGAAGCTGTTGTCCGAGCTGGAGGAAGAAGAGAAATCGACCCATCTGGCCATCCAAGCTGCAGAGTTTGCCCGGAAAGCAAATGAATCGGCGAAGGAAGAGCTTCAAAGTCAGTTGACGAACCTCAAGGTTCGCGAAGGAAAGCTGGATCAGGAAACCTTCTCACTGGAGGAACAGCTCAAGCGCCTTCAGTCGGATGTCGACAACCATGAGAAGGAGCAGAAGCAGAACCGCACGATGCTGGCCTCCGTTCAAGCCGACCTGAATCAGAACGAAAGCGAAAGCGTGAAGCAGATCGAGGATCTGAACCAGTACAAGCTGAAGAAGGAAGAGGCGACGCAGCAGCTTGAATTCAAACGGGCTGCACGCACCGCGCTAAGCCGGAAGCTGGAGCTGGAAGAGAGCGAAACCAAGGAACAGCGCACGCAGCTGCGGTCCGTGGATGATCAGCTTCGCCAGACCGAGATTGGGGTAAACCGGCTCGATGTTGAGCTTGAGAATATATTGAAGAAATTAAGCGAGGACTATGAGCTGAGTTATGAGCTTGCCAAGCAGCGGTATCCGATTCCGGAAGACATCACGGCCGCTCAGAACGAAGTGCGTGATTTGAAGAGGTCGATAACTTCCCTCGGAGATGTGAATCTTGGGGCCATTGAAGAGTATCAGCGTGTCAATGAGAGATATCTGTTCTTGAGTGAGCAAAAGGCGGATCTGGTTGAAGCGAAGACAACGCTGTACCAGGTCATTAAGGAAATGGACGATGAAATGTCCAAGCGCTTCAAGCTGACGTTCGATGCGATCCGGCGCGAGTTCGGCACGGTATTTACGAAGTTGTTCGGAGGCGGACGAGCCGACCTGGTCCTGATCGATCCGGATCGATTGCTTGAGACGGGGATCGATATCGTCGCACAGCCCCCTGGCAAGAAGCTGCAAAATCTGCAGCTGCTCTCCGGCGGAGAGCGTGCATTAACCGCTATGGCGCTGCTATTTGCCATTTTGCAGGTGAAGCCGGTTCCGTTCTGCGTACTGGATGAGGTCGAAGCGGCGCTGGATGAAGCGAACGTGGTCCGATTTGCCCAATATTTGCGGGAGTTCTCTGAACAAACGCAGTTTATTGTGGTCACCCACCGCAAAGGGACGATGGAAGAGGCGGATGTGCTATACGGCGTCACAATGGAAGAAGGCGGCGTGTCGAAGCTGGTGTCTGTCAAACTTGAGAATGAGGAAGCGGAGATTGCCTAATTTAACATAACGACATGGAGGGTACGTATGAGCTTTTTTAAGAAGTTAAAAGAGAGCATTTCCAGCAAAACGGAAAATGTAACAAAACAGTTCCGCGACGGACTCGAGAAAACCCGGAAGGGTTTTATCGAGAAAGTGTCGGACCTGGTGATTCGCCGAAAAAAAATCGATGAAGAATTCTACGAGGAATTGGAAGAGATTCTGATTGGTGCTGATGTCGGCGTGAATACCGTGATGGATCTGATGGACGATCTTCGTGCCGAAGTGAAGAAACGGCGGATTGAAGACGCTGCCGATCTGCAGCCAGTATTGTCAGAGAAGCTGATGGGACTCCTTCGTGATGACAGCAGCAATGAACTGCGGGAGAATCCGGATGGCATTACGGTCATTCTGTTTGTCGGCGTTAACGGAGTCGGTAAAACAACTACGATTGGCAAGCTGGCGCATCGTTACAAGCAGGAGGGCAAGAAGGTTTTGCTCGCAGCGGGCGACACGTTCCGTGCAGGTGCGATTGAACAGCTGGAAGTATGGGGAGAACGGGTTGGCGTTGAAGTCATTAAACAGCAGCCCGGCTCAGACCCGGCAGCTGTTATGTTCGATGCCGTTCAAGCAGCCAAGCAGCGGCAAGCGGATGTTCTGCTCTGTGATACGGCGGGACGCCTTCAGAACAAAACGAATCTGATGGAAGAGTTGAATAAAATCTTCCGCGTCATTCAACGCGAAATTCCGAGTGCCCCGCATGAGGTACTGATGGTCCTTGATGCGACGACAGGACAGAATGCGTTGAGCCAAGCGAAGCTGTTTGGGGAGAAGAGCGGCGTGACCGGCCTCGTATTAACCAAGCTGGATGGCACGGCTAAGGGCGGCATCGTGATCGCGATTCGTCAAGAGTTGAATCTTCCGGTGAAACTGGTAGGCTTGGGAGAGAAAATGGGCGACCTCCAGACCTTTGACTCCGAGCAGTTCGTTCATGCCCTCTTCGCGGGTTTGATTAAAGAAGAAGAGAATGCTGTAGAACAACAAGACTAGACACTGGTCTAATCGAATATGTATATAGAAGGACCGAAAGATATACTTTCGGTCCTTCTTCATGTTCGGCTCGATCTGCGGGCACATGCTTCTTATGAAGAGACGATCCGAACGAATTCAATTGAACGAAGCGGGATGATGGCCGTATCTGTAGGAGGACCATAGATAATGGGCGGTACTTTTAAGGTGATGGTTCCTTCGCCCACTTTGGTCAGCGTGCCAATGATCACATCTCCGGGCACCATTACTTCGGTTTCCGAGCCGATAAATCCTTGCAGCCAATCCACGTAGCGCATATCGGTTAACCTCCTTGCCGTAATGAAAGTTTGAAGCTGAGGATCCAGCATCATTCGATGGAATTACTGAACGGAAGTAATATTGGCGAATGGAATCAGCACAAGGTCACCAGATGCCTCACGGAGCTGAACACCATCTTCAGCAGTAGCCAAAACGACCCCTTCCAACGTGACAAACGTTGTGCTGACCCGGACTTGTTGGCCGGTACGGACTTCGAAAAATTGAGTCAGCTCCGGATTAATCGTTAAACCGGTGAGGACCTGACTTTCCAATGATTCTACCCGTTCGGTTAATTGACTGGTTTCCTGGCTTAGAAGTTCGACCTGCCGTGTTAACATCTTGACTCGCCTTGCAAGTCTTCTGCAGAACAGGAAGCAACACATAGTCATTCTCCTTTCTGTATTACCAACGGTTGTGCTCTTCGATATGCCTCTTTAATTCTAAAAGCGAAGCGGTGCTTTCTTCCTCCGCTGCGCGGATCAGGGGCATAATCTGCTGCACATGACCAGGGCCGTATTTAAGGAAGGTTTCGGTTTTATCGACCAGAACATCAAGCGGCTGACGATAATCCGTAAAGTACTGACCGAGATGAAAAGAGCTCAGCAGGCTATGCACTTTGCTCATGGTGCTAAGCGCCAGTACAGGCTTGCCGCCACGTAAAGCGGCTAGCGACGGGTGAAGCTTAAAAGATATCAAATAGTCGACAGATTGAATGAACCGGTAAGTGAGCTCAATGTCCATAAGAAACGGCAGCGTCTCAATGGAAGCAGCGGGTGTAGACTCCTTTACCTTTTGCTGCAATTGCAGACATGTGTTGTAATCGGAGTACGCGTTGCCCGGATGATGAATGACCGGGATAAGGACGGCATGATAGCCTTTGGCGATAAGATGTGCCAGCAGTTTGGTCATGTTGTCCATCGGAAATGATGCATAGGAAAACACAACGACGCCAATCGTTGGACGTTTAGAGAAACGTTTCACCGGGATATCGGGCTGACGATAGCCGAATACCATGTCAGGGGCTGTTTCGACATTCCGGTGGAAGCCTGCCCGCTTGGCGATGGCCGACGATCGTTCATCCCGGAACACCGCGCGGTTTGCCTTGGAAATGATATCCCGATAGGCGGATACCTGCTCTTCAGGCCAGGTGTGTTCGGGGTAGGCATCCACAATGCCGACGCCATAGACCCAAGTGGGCTGTCCTACGAGCTGAGGGGGGAAGTAATAGGGACTGAACGAGTAGGGTGTAATTAAATCTCCGCCACCGATGATGAAGGCATCCGTCTGACGGGGATCCAATCGGGAGTTCCAGGGATAGACGTGATGATCATGGAATACTTGGCGAAGGGTGTGAAGAAATAAATCATCACCGAAGTTTCCCATTCCATAGTACCCGGAAGCGGCAATATGCATGTACGTATCACCTCCTTTTCATGCGCTGTCTAACTCTTGTGTGCTTGCTGACACCAGGCTTCGAAGAGGTTGCGGTTACGTTGGCTGGTACTGCTGCCATAAATGACGCGATGATACAATACGGCATCGACCTGAATCGGTGAGCTGTGCTTAAGAAGCCTGGCAATGACATCGATATCTTCGAAGATACGTCCGAAGCGATCCTCCCGATCCCACCAGCCGCCAATGTCGATTAGGGATGACTTTCGATACATACGGGGGACGAGCGGGTGGCCGTGTAGATTCGTTCGATTTAAGGAAGTAGACCACGCCGAATAAAGCTTGCCCGAATCAACGTTTCTTCTCCATAGAGGACCGAACTGCCGGGTGCGTTCCCAGCATCCATACCGGCCCGTGGCCATCCTGCTGTCCGGATTGTTGTCAAGCGCTTTGGACAGGAGTGCGGCCGCATCGGGAGCCAGCCAGTCATCGCCATCCAATTCCAGAATATATTGACCATTTGCTTCGAAAAGCAGCCGATTCATCATGATCGCCTTTCCGCGGTTACGCGATTGAGACAGAACCCGAATTCTGCTGTCAAGATAAGCACAGGCTTCCTCCAGACTATCGTCTTCAGAGCCGTCATCACCTATTAGCAGCTCCCAGTTATCGCTTGATTGTGCCAACACGGAACGGATGCTCCAGCCTAAAGTGTTCTTCATATTGTGGATGCTCATCAGAATGGAGACGACAGGCTGCTGAGGAATTTCAGGGGATAAAGACCCTTTGGAGCTGGTGGTGTTATTTCGCATCCTTGTTGCGGACAGAATAGGGAGAATATACTCCAGATCCTTTTGATACGGAGGATTTTGCGTTGGGTCCAGATGCATCGTAAGGCTTGGGTCTTCAGGCAGCAGGTCGTAAGGCAGAAATTTGGCAGCCGGAAGCCTGTTATTCCAGTAGGTAAGAGCAGCAAGCAGCCAGGATTTTCTCCAATACAGCGGGGCACCGTTCATGCATATACAGACAATATGATCTGGAATTGGGGTTGGCATCGGAATGGAAGTCTGTGCGCTCTTATTGGAAAAGGACAAGTTACCGCCCCATAGAATCCACTCACGGTCTATTTGTGAGATTTCCTGAATAATTTGTTTGCGATAGGCAAACGTATCGGTGGCTCTGTAGCCGAATGGCTGCGTACATAGTTTGGCATAAGGTTTCAATGGGAGCTCATGCCTTTGTCCAGGATGGCCTGCCGAATCACTTGATCGGCTTTCAATCCGCGTTCAACCCAGCGATTCTCTCTGGCGTAGGCAATGCGTGCCAGCTTATGCTCTGCTGTATCCGGGTGATGCAGCATGGAGGACAGCTTGCCCAAGAAATCATCATGGGTTGTCGCTGTGGTAACATGCGGCTCCATGGCAATGCATTCCGGCAGAGCTGTTGATAGTACGCGAACACCGGATGCCATATACTCGTACGCCTTGACTGGATTGGTTGCCAGCGTAATCGGATGGTATTGGAAGGGGATCAAAGCAACGTCAATATGAGTCAGATAACGTTTGAGCTCCTGGTGCGGCTTTTCACCGAGTATATGCACATTGGGAAGCTTCGAATAATCGCCGGAGCTGCCGTAAGGAGCTCCAATGGAAACGAATTGGACGTTTGGAAAACGAAGGGCCGCCTTAGCAAACAGCTCATGATCTACCCAATACGCCCAGGCGCCGATATAAGCGACAACAGGACCCGGAGGGAGATCGGCGGGCCTTTCACTGAATGGAATATGAAAAAATGAGGAGTCAGCGCCATTCGGGATCAGGGTGAGCGGTTTGTCCGGATAAGCCAGGGACAACCGGGTGTGAATCACCTCTGCGGTACATACGACATGGTCCGCCTCGTCAATCATTTTGGGTTCATACTTAGCCCAATGCGGAAATTCATCGCAGCAGTCGTAGATCGTAATGTCGGGCTTAAAGAGAGTGGAAATGCGAGTCCGGAGTTTAGACCACGTCGTCCAGACGACAATCGGATGTTCTTTGCGAAGGGCAGGCAGTTTTTTGTGCAGAAATGTTTTGGTATCTGTGAATAGGAACACATTCGGTTCCACTTCTTTGAACTCCTTATCCAGCGGTGCCAGGTTTTCGAAGAAAACCTGATGACCAAGCGCCCCCAATTGAGTCATAAGCTGCTGCGGTCTCTGTTTCATATACGACCAGTTCATCGTTCTCGGATAAATGATAACAGCCAAGAGGTTTCCTCCTTTCTTTTGTACTCGGGATAATATATGCATTGCTAGCTTCATAGAATTGGACGAATGAGCGAAAGGCCGAAAAATGGTTGATTTCTACAAGGATGCAACTGACCGGAACGAATCTATCAACTTGCCATATAATGTTTAAGATATGAGGATTCAGATCTATCTTTTCATATAAAACGAGGGGGAGTGAAGGTTCGTGAGACAGAAAAATGTTCTTGTTATATTCGGAACGCGTCCGGAAGCGATCAAAATGGCACCTTTGGTCAAGGAATTGGAGTCAGCCCCGGGTTTAACTCCAATCGTATGCGTAACCGCACAGCACCGGGCGATGTTGGATCAGGTGCTTCGTTTTTTTGAAATCCAGACGCAAACGGATCTGAATATCATGAAGGAAGGGCAATCCTTATACAGTCTGAGCGCTGATCTGCTAAAAGGGATGGAGAAGGTATTCCAAGCGAGAAAATATGATCTTGTGCTGGTCCACGGGGATACAACGACAGCATTTATCGGTGCTTTAGCAGCTTATTACGCGAAGATTCCGGTGGGACATGTGGAAGCAGGGCTGCGGACGTATGATAAATACGCGCCGTTTCCAGAGGAGATGAACCGCGAGTGGATCGGCAGAGTGGCTGATATGCACTTTGCCCCGACGGCGCTGTCCGCATCAAATCTCAAAGCTGAGAACCGTTCGGCTCACGTATATGTAACGGGAAACACGGGAATCGATGCGATGAAGTGGACGCTTCAGGCTCCTTTTGAGCATCCGATACAGAGCAAGTTACGGAAAAATAGCCGATTAATACTGATGACCATGCATCGCAGGGAAAACTGGGGAGAACCGATGAAAGGGGTATTTGAGGCAGTGAAGCGGGTGATCCAAAAGCACCCTGATATTGAAGTGATATATCCGGTCCATCCAAACCCTGTGCTGCAGGAGGCGGTCGCGCAAGAGCTTGAGGGGCACGAGCGAATTCACTTGACCGAACCGCTCGATGTGGTAGATCTGCATCATATCATGCAGCGTTCCTATCTGGTCTTGACGGATTCCGGCGGCATACAGGAGGAAGCGCCGTCACTAGGGAAGCCGGTTCTGGTACTGAGGGATAAAACCGAGCGCCCGGAAGGAGTCACGGCCGGTACTCTAAAATGCGTCGGTACGAAGTGTGAAGCGGTTCAGGCTGGAATAGAGCAGCTGCTGACGGATAAGGAAGCGTACCACAGCATGGCAAGAGCCCATAATCCGTTTGGCGACGGCACTGCGTCCCGCCAAATCGTCAGCGCCATTCAGCAATTTTTCCAATCGCAGGGAGGCTGATATAGGGGGGCGGCTTTGATTTTGCATGCCCGCAGGGCGTATAATGAAGTATAAGATTTTAAGCGAAAGGATACCTGTTATGGCCAATACTTACACATATCCACGCAGAGAAGAGATAGCGAATGCAATAACACATGGCATAGGAGCGGCATTAAGCGTTGCAGCACTGGTGCTCCTGATTGTTTTTTCAAGTTTGAAGGGCACTGCCTGGCATGTGGTTAGCTTTACGATCTACGGATCGACGATGCTCCTGCTGTATTTGAGCTCAACGCTCGTACACGGCTTGAGAGACGGGAAAGCTAAGGATTTCTTTGAGTTTATGGACCACTCCTCCATTTACTTGTTTATCGCAGGGACGTATACGCCTTTCCTGCTGGTTGCCATCCGGGGAACGCTGGGCTGGAGTCTCTTCGGGATTGTATGGGGCGTTGCGCTGTTTGGTGTCGTATTTAAAGCATTCTTCGTCAAGAAGTTTCTGTTCCTCTCCACGGTATTTTACATTGCGATGGGCTGGTTGATCGTCATTGCCTGGAATCCGTTAACGGCGGTTGTAGCGCCGCAAGGTATGAATTTACTTGCCATTGGGGGCGTGCTGTACACGCTGGGCACTATATTCTATGTATGGCGGGGTTTTCCTTACCATCATGCCATCTGGCATTTGTTTGTGCTGGCGGGTTCGATTCTCCACTTTTTTGCGATACTGATCTACCTTCTTCCTATCGGTTGAACGGGGAGGATGAAGGCTTCCTGAACATGAAGAAGGATGACAAGGGAAATGGCTTGACATCCTTCTTTGTTTTTTGTATGATAAGGTTCGTTAAGCGAACTGTAAAGTGTTTTTCCTTGACGAGGGGGGTGCCCTTAAATGAGTCAGGAGAATCGGCTCGAGAAGACGAACCGGATCAATTTGCTGTTCGATTTCTATGAGCAGCTGCTGACAGAGAAACAGCAGACCTTTTTGAAATATTATTTCCATGATGATTTTTCCCTTGGAGAAATCGCAGGTGAATTTGAGATTAGTCGTCAGGCCGTCTATGAACATATCAAGCGTGCAGAGCAGGTGCTCGAGTCCTATGAAGAGAAGTTGGGGCTCCTGAGCAAGCATGAGACGCGCATCCGGGAGCTGGATAAGTTTCGGGAAATGGTGGAGAGTAGCGACCTGGGTGAACATGATAAGAATGTAATGACCGATATGGTTGAGCGATTAAAAGTATGGGATTAAGTATGAACGGAGGTGGCGGATATGGCGTTTGAAGGATTGACCAGCAGACTACAGAATGTGTTCAGCAAGCTTCGTGGTAAAGGCAAGGTGTCCGAAGAAGATGTAACAGCCGCCATGCGTGAAGTCAGGCTCGCGCTTCTCGAAGCCGACGTTAACTTCAAAGTGGTTAAGGATTTCGTATCCAAAGTAAAAGAGAAGGCCATCGGCAAGGAAGTGATGGACAGCTTTACGCCCGGCATGGTGATCATTGACATCGTTAATAAAGAGCTGACGGAGTTGATGGGAGGAAGCCAAGCCAAACTGGCGAAGAGCAATAAGCCGCCAACGGTCATTATGATGGCTGGTTTGCAAGGTGCCGGTAAGACAACGACTTCGGGCAAGCTGGCCAAGCTGCTTCAGAAGCAGAACAGCCGACCGCTGCTTGTTGCCGGCGATATCTATCGTCCTGCTGCGATCAAGCAGCTCGAAGTACTCGGTGATCAGATCAACGTGCCGGTGTTCTCCCTGGGAGATAAGACAAGCCCAGTGGAAATCGCGAAGCAAGGCCTCCAGCATGCCAAAGATAATGGTCACGATTATGTCATTATCGATACTGCTGGTCGCCTTCATGTCGATGAAGAGCTGATGGAAGAATTGAAGCAGATTCATAGCGTCGTAAATCCTGACGAAGTTCTGCTTGTCGTTGACGCAATGACGGGTCAGGATGCGGTGAACGTCGCGGAAAGCTTCAACCAGCAATTGACGCTGACAGGTGTCGTACTCACGAAGCTGGACGGGGATACCCGAGGCGGTGCCGCCCTCTCGGTTAAGGCGGTTACCGGATGTCCGATCAAATTCGCGGCGCTTGGCGAGAAGATTGATGCGCTGGAGCCGTTCCATCCAGAACGGATGGCATCGCGGATTCTCGGAATGGGCGATATGCTGTCTCTTATCGAGAAAGCACAATCGAACATTGATGCAGACAAGGCCAAGGAAATGGAACGTAAAATGCGTAATGCCGAATTTACGTTCGAGGATTTCCTGGAGCAGATGGATCAGGTCAAGAAGCTCGGTCCTCTGGATCAGCTGATGGATATGATTCCGGGCATGGGCAAGATGAAGCAAGCCAAGGATCTCAAGGTTGACGAGAAGCAGATGGGACGCATCGAGGCAATTGTCCACTCCATGACAACGGCGGAGAAGCAGCAGCCTGATATCATCAATCACAACCGTCGTAAACGGATTGCGGCAGGCAGCGGAACCTCGCTGGCTGAAGTGAACCGGCTCATCAAGCAGTTTGACGAAATGCGCCGCGTGATGAAGCAGTTCTCGGATATGATGGGTCCTAAAGGCGGCAAGAACAAAGCGATGAAACAGCTAAAAGGCTTGACTGGTGGGAAAGGCATGAAGTTTCCATTCCGTTAAGTCTCGGTCATATCGAATGGACATTTTTTGAAGGAGGTGAATTTTCAAATGGCAGTACGTATTCGTCTGAAACGCATGGGTGCTCACAAGGCTCCTTTCTACCGCGTGGTGGTTTCTGATTCCCGTTCCCCACGTGATGGCCGTTTTATCGAGGAAATCGGTTATTACAATCCGGTTGCTCAACCGGCTGAAGTTAAAATCGATGAAGAGAAAGCACTGAACTGGCTTCAAAATGGTGCGCAAGCATCTGACACGGTTCGCAACTTGCTTAGCAAAGCGGGCGTAATGAAGAAGTTTCATGAGCTGAAGCATCAGAAATAAGACTGATCGCGAGGGTTATCTATGGAAGAATTAGTTCGCGTTATTGCTAAGGCTTTAGTGGATCATCCAGAAGATGTGACTGTGAAAACCGTTGAGAAGGAGCACTTGATTGTATATGAGCTGTACGTGCATCCTGACGATGTCGGGAAGGTCATAGGCAAACAAGGGCGTATCGCCAAATCATTGCGTACAGTCGTAACATCGGCGGCGGTTAAAATGGATAAACGGGTGACCGTTGATATCATTTCTTAAAATATACGAAAGGGGGTTAGGATGCATGTCCTAGCCCTTTTTCGTACATGCTGAAGAAATCAGCCGGTCAAACCAGCTTAGAACGTTTATTAAGTGATGCAGGAGGAAGACCATGTCTGAAAAGTTGTTAACTGTAGGGAAAATCGTGAATACGCACGGCATCCGCGGGGAAGTTAAAGTCATGCCGCATACGGATTTTGCCGACCAGCGATTTGCTCCAAAGAGCCAGTTGTATATTGTCCCGGACAAGGGGAGCAAGATTGAAGTAACGGTGGATACATCTCGTTTTCATAAAAACATGTATATCGTTAAATTCAAGGAGCTGCATGGCATCAATGATGCTGAAAAATATAAGGGCTCGCTGCTGAAGATCACAGCAGATCTTCAGGAAGAGCTTCCAGAGAACGAGTACTATTTCCATGAGATCATTGGCTGCAAGGTGATGACCGACGAAGACCCTGCCGAGGAGCTTGGCTTGATCACCGAAATTTTGACCCCAGGCGCGAATGATGTGTGGGTTGTCAAGACACCTGAGGGAAAAGAAGTTCTCCTTCCGGCCATACCGGATGTCGTACTTGATGTAGACAAGGAATCGAAGCTTGTTCGGGTGCATCTCATGGAAGGGTTGTTATAGTCCATGCGGATCGATGTGCTGACGCTGTTCCCCGAGATGTTCGATGGTGTGTTTCATTCGAGTATTCTGGGTAAAGCAGCCGAAAAACAAATTGTGAACTTGAATGCCATCAACTTCCGCCAGTATGCCGGAAATAAGCACAGTCAGGTTGATGATACTCCATATGGCGGCGGTGGGGGGATGGTGTTAAAGCCGGACCCGATTTTTGCTGCGGTAGAGGATATCCTTGCTTCTGATACGGATGAAATTTCGAATCATGAGGATGGGGCTAATCCTGCCGGAGAGATTCCAGTGGAAATTTCCGGAACAGCCAAGCCTCCGCGAGTCATTCTGATGTGTCCGCAAGGAGAGACCTTTACGCAGAAAAAGGCCGAAGAGTTGTCTCAGGAAGACCATCTGGTGTTTATATGCGGGCATTACGAAGGTTATGATGAACGGATTCGCGAGTTTCTTGTTACCGATGAGTTATCCATCGGGGATTACGTGCTTACCGGTGGAGAGCTGCCAGCGATGGTTGCCATCGATTCTGTGGTCCGATTGCTGCCGGGTGTACTAGGCAATGAAACGTCAGCGGTGACGGATTCATTCAGTACTGGCCTGCTGGAATATCCGCACTATACCCGTCCGGCTGAGTTTCGCGGCTGGAAAGTGCCGGATATTTTGTTAAGCGGTCATCATGCAAATATTGACGTGTGGCGTCGGGAACAGGCGCTTAAGCGGACATGGGAGCGTCGCCCTGAGTTGTTAGACAAGCTGGAGTTGTCCAAGCAGGATCGGGCATATTTAGACAAGCTTCAGCGAGAAGCGGGATCCTCATAAGCTTTTTTGTTTAATCTCACGAACAGATCTGTAAGCACAGGTCTGTTCGTTTTTTTATTTCTTGAATGTGGCTAGTATGTAGTAATATGCACGTTTCATGTTTGCACCTGAGAACAAAATTCGTATGAATTGAATAGTGTGATAAATAGGCGTTTGCGGATGCATTAATCGTAAGGGGTGAAATCGATTGAAGCAAGGAAGAAGGAAGGGCAGCGGCAATAAGGCTGTAATTCAGGGACTTACGCCAGAACGAATCCGTGTCGGAAGGACCCAAGCCACTCGATTCGTTACATTGATCCGTCAATTAACATCACTGTTACGCGCATTTGTGGAACAGCCGGTTAACGAGGATTTCACACTTATCAAAATACAATTGCAGAGCCTTAACGATCTGGTCTCGGAAATGAGGTTCTCGCTGCGGGAACGGCGGGATCTTAGGCAGGTTGTACAGCAAATTGCAAGGATTTCCAATTCGGACAATCTGGAAGGGATTTTAACAAGATTGAATGAAGTCATGACGTTGTTTCAAATGTATGGAGAACGAATTGGGGTCGGCGGCGAGATCGGTCCGGATATCGCTGCTTTGCAAAATGGTATTCAATCAAGGCTGGATAATGCGTTTCCGAGTGCGGATGCTGTCCCTCTAATCGATTTAATGAACAATCTGCATTTTTACATTATGAATGCAACGACGAATCGAGTGGCCGGGTCTCGTCAGCAGCTTACTGAAGTACTTCAGGGAATTAACCAGCAGGCTGCGAGATTAGGGTGTTCCGGACAACAGCTGGGCAGGCTGCAAGCAGCAACGGATGGAATTAATGCATCGTTGCAGAATGGGGCGTCGCCTGAACATTTGAATGAACAGTTGATCAACTATACGAATGCTCTTTCAGGAACGATAGCGACATTAAGCGTTCCGGTGGCTGTCCAAGATGCTGCTCTGCAATCTCTGCCAGCTGTAGCAAGGACGAGCGCTGAAACTGTTCAAGGTCTCACGATCCAGGAAACGTTGGAAGGCGTGCCAGGTAACGATCAGCCGGGCGTGATTGGAGCGACAGGAGCCATGGGTGTGACTGGCCCGACAGGCACTGCAGGTGCTACAGGAGGGCCCGGATTGGACGGCGTGCCGGGAGCAACTGGCCTGACGGGTGCGGTGGGTGCTACAGGTCCAACAGGTCCGGAAGGACCGCCAGGGGCACCTGGCGGGATAACAGGAGCGACCGGACCGACTGGTGAAACCGGTGCGACTGGAGCAGTAGGCGAGACCGGTGCTACGGGTGCAACTGGAATAACAGGCGCAACTGGAGCAACGGGAGAAACAGGAGCAGTAGGTCCGATAGGAGCAACAGGCATAACCGGAGCTACTGGTGTCACAGGAGTGACCGGATCGACAGGAGCAACAGGAGCAACGGGAGAAGTAGGTGCCACAGGAGTAACCGGGGTGACAGGTCTGACAGGAGCAACCGGAGAAATTGGTGCAACAGGGGTTACAGGTGCTACTGGAGCAACAGGAGCGACGGGAGTAACAGGAGTCACGGGAGCAACAGGTCCGGCAGGGGCAACAGCTGCAACGGGCGTCACGGGAACCACAGGAGCAACAGGAGCAGCAGGAGCAACAGGAGCGACGGGAGTAACAGGTCCGACTGGCGTTGCCGGAGCAACTGGCAGTACTGGGCCAACGGGCGTTACAGGTGTAACTGGAGCCACGGGTGCAACAGGAGTTACAGGAGCAACCGGAGCAACAGGCGTCATAGGAGCGACGGGAACCACAGGAACCACAGGAGCAGCAGGAGCGACGGGAGTAACAGGTCCGACTGGCGTTGCCGGAGCAACTGGTGGAACTGGGCCAACGGGAGTTACAGGTCCAACCGGTCCAACCGGTCCGACGGAGGCGAATACGCTTATCGGCGGCAGCGTGTTGTATGCCAGTAATGGAGTCACTCAAAATGTGGCTACTAATTCACCTGTAACATTCTCGACGAGCATACTTCAAGGTGTAACATATAATGGTACAACGACGTTGACCATTGTGACAGCGGGTTTTTACTATTTTGATTGGCAGATATCGCTCGAAAATGGCCAAACCGCTCCCAACACGTTCGGAATCGTCGTGAACGGGAATATAACCAGTACGGCGAACATGAACTCGAATTCAGCCACTGCCGAGGTATCAGGATCTGCGGTCATCAATTTAAGTGCCGGTAACACCGTAGGGCTCTATAATTTATCGCCAGTCAGCAAAGCGATTAATGCTCCTCAAACCGGCGCAAGGATTTCCATCTTTAGAATTGGCTCTTAGCCCAGATTTGTATACTTCAGTGTCATATTTTTTAATATTGCTGATACAACTCCTGCGTTGATGGGTAATATGTAACTGGAGTATCACTTGAGAACTGGGAGGCATCTTGTCATGACAGAACATCGACAACAACATGAAGCGAAAATAGAAGAAACAACAAATACAGAAGTTCAATTTCAAACGGTAGATGACATCCTTGAATACTATGGCAAGCGTCATAAGGGCATGCACGACTCGAAAGAAACCGTAAATTAAGGTGAGGCTAACCGCTTTCGGCATGATTTTCATGCTGGAAGTGGTTTTTTATGGACCAGAGCTAGGAGAAAAAGCTGGTTTAGGCATGAGGGTGTAAAGATAAAACACTTGATTCGGTCTACAAAATATGTTATCATTTCTTTTGTTGTGAATACGGTGGTCCGCTGCGGATAATGAAGGAAATACATAGAGTTTCCGGAAGATGCAAGAACACCTGTGTGAGAGGAGGGAGTCATAGATGAATATCGTTCAAGCGATTACTCAAGAACAACTTCGTAAAGATATTCCGAGCTTTCGTCCTGGTGATACTTTAAAAGTACACGTTAAGGTTATCGAGGGAACTCGTGAGCGTATCCAGTTGTTTGAAGGTGTAGTAATTAAACGTCGCGGTGGCGGAATCAGTGAGACTTTTACCGTTCGTAAAATTTCTTACGGTGTTGGTGTGGAAAGAACTTTCCCAATCAACTCGCCTAAAATCGATAAAATCGAAGTGGCTCGCCGTGGTAAAGTGCGTCGTGCGAAGCTTTATTATCTTCGTGAACTGCGCGGTAAAGCAGCGAGAATTAAAGAAATTCGTCGTTAATTACAAGGCGGTAAAAGGGGCTTGTGCGTATATACAAGCCCCTTTTGTATATCCAAAAATCGCTATAATGCGAAAGCGATCTATAGAGAAGGACGGTGGGTTATGGAGAAAGATCAACACCAGGAGGCAATTGAAACCAACGTGGGGAAACCGGCCAAAAAGGCTAAGAACGAGCTTGTAGAATGGCTGAAGGCTCTTCTCATTGCTCTGGTTCTCGTCGTTCTCATTCGCTGGCTTCTCTTTAAACCGTTTATTGTGCAGGGTCCATCCATGGAACCTAACTTTGTATCCAATCAGAAGCTGATCGTCAATGAGATTTTATATGATATCCGTAAACCCGAGCGTGGAGAAGTTATCGTATTCCATGTTCCTGATGAGGGCAGGGATTTCATTAAACGCGTGATCGCAGTTGCTGGTGATACGGTTAAAGTTGAAGGCGATAAAGTGCTTGTCAATGGGGAGCCTGTGAATGAAACCTACATACAGGAAGCGATTGATCAAGCCCATGCTGAAAACAGATTATACAATAACACAGATTTCCCGAACTCGTTCGTTCAGGATGGTGTTGTGCCAGATGGTCATGTGTTTGTGATGGGAGATAACCGCTCCAACAGCACGGACAGCCGTATGATAGGATATGTTCCTTTGGGGGATATTATTGGGCGAGCAGACTTGATCTTCTGGCCGATTAAAGACATAGGGCTCATCAACCATTAGCCAAGGCGCTAAAGAAACGATGAAAGTTTGCAGTGCAAAGTAGAGGTGACGACGTTTGACAATACAATGGTTTCCCGGACATATGACCAAAGCGCGCCGCCAAATTCAGGAGAAGCTGAAGCTGATCGATGCTGTAATTGAACTGACCGATGCGAGGCTTCCGCTCTCAAGCAGAAATCCGATGATTGACGAGATTTTGCAGGGCAAGCCGCGGCTCATTATTATGAATAAAGCCGATTTGGCAGATCCTGAGGTCACAAGGCAATGGCAAGCCCACTTCAAGGAAAATGGCCTAACCGCCTTTCCTGTAGATGCATCCACAGGGACAGGTGTTAAGGATATTCCGAACCAGATTAAGCTGCTGCTGAAAGAGAAGATCGATAAACAAATAGCCAAGGGCATGAACCCGCGAGCTATGCGTGTGTTGATTGTAGGTATACCGAATGTAGGCAAATCCACGCTGATTAACCGTCTTGCCGGCCGCAACATTGCAGAGACGGGTGACCGTCCGGGTGTCACGAAAGGACAACAGTGGATTAAGGTTGCTGGTGGTGAGATGGAATTGCTGGATACACCCGGCATCCTGTGGCCAAAATTCGAGGATCAGAATGTAGGGTATCGTCTTGCGGTAACCGGCGCCATCAAAGAGGAAATATTGAACGTAGAGGATATTGCCTTTTTTGCGATCAAATATTTCTCCAACTATTATTGGGAATCGATGAGCGAACGTTTTGATCTTAAGGAGCGCCCAACAGATCTGGATAACCCGGATGAAATTGTGGCGATAATGGAAGCGATCGGAAGAAAACGAGGCTGCATCGTCAGCGGAGGAAGAGTCGATCTGGAAAAAGCCTCGAGCATTTTCCTACGTGAACTACGCGCAGGCAAGCTTGGGCGTTATTCGATGGAATCCCCTTATTGATTCAATAGGGTGAACGAGAGCTATCCTCCACTAGTTTAAACCAAAAAATAACCATTCTGCCGGTTAACGGCGGAATGGTTATTTTTTCTGGATCAGATCAGGAGGAGATTAGACTGCATTGATTCTATCTAGTTTAACTCGGTAGATGCTCTGAAGATCGACTTCGTTTGATGTGCGTGCCTTGTTTGGACCGGTATTTTCGCCTCAGCTCCAGCAGGAAAGGGGAGGTTAAAGGGTGACGCTCTGTGGCGAGTGTGATAATCTAGAAGAGTTACTAGATTGATAGAACGTGTTTGAAACACCGTATGTACAGACATCAAACAAGCGGTAATTCGGAACCAAAGGGGTTAAACCTATGACAGATTTATTAATGTACGAGCGTGAGTACTGGAGCCGTTATATACATATTGCAGGTATTGACGAAGTAGGCCGCGGCTGTTTGTTCGGCGATGTGGTCGCTGCGGCGGTTGTTTTGCCGGAGGGGTTAGTGATTGAAGGGATCAATGATTCGAAGAAACTCAGTGCCAAGAAGCGGGAAACCCTCTATGATCTCATCATGGAACAGGCGCTGGCGGTTGGCGTTGGTTTGGTGGATGCGGAAACGATTGACCGAATTAACATCAAACAAGCCGCAAGGCTTGCCATGAAGATGGCTATGGAGCAATTGGCTGTTACTCCCCAGTTTCTGCTTGTTGATGCCGAGAAGGTGGATTGCGATATTCCCCAGCGTGCCATCATTAAAGGCGACGCTAACAGCCAGTCCATTGCTGCGGCCTCCATTATTGCCAAGGTCACTCGCGACAGATTGTGCGAAGGGGAATGGGAGACGCGTTATCCGGAATACGGAATCGCCGTACATAAAGGCTACGCTACCAAGTTTCACCGTGAACAGCTGCAGCTGCACGGACCTACCGCTATGCATAGAAGAAGCTTTCTGAAAAATATGGAGATTGAGCAATTGTCCTTATTCTAGATTTCGATGCAGCCCGCCCTCGTCAAAAGGCGGGCTGCTGCCGATATATAAGGTAAACAGAAGGTGTGGGAGGAACTATCGTGAACATCGGATCGTTGATTCGCGGCCTCCTGGGAGAGCAAAAGCCGGGAGACGCCAAGACGTTGGAATTAAAACCGGGTCAGGTCGTTCGCGGTGTTGTTATGAACGTATCGGAAGACGGACAAGAAGCCGTGGTGCAGATCCAGGGCGTTCAAGTGAAGGCGAAGCTGGAAACGCCGCTTCGAGCCGGGGAAACTGCCCTTCTGCAAGTTCAGCCGCCGGGAGAGGGAGGGACGGCCGTTCTCAAGCCGCTTAGTCAAACGCCGGGACAACCGCTGTCCCCGTCTTCCATGGCTGAGGTGCTGGATTTTGCCGGTCTTCCGGATACGAAGGAAAACCGCGAAATGATCCGGGGTATGCAGAACGCGGGAGTTCCGCTAACGAAGGACAATATTGCCATGTTCCGCGAGGCATTGGCCGTGAAGCCTCCGCAGATTCCCGCGGCGGAATGGGCGGAGTCGGCTGCGATTGCGTTTCACCGCGGACTGCCGATTACCCCCGAAAGCGTGAAGGGACTGCATCAAGCGGTATTCGGGCCCCAACTGCATCAACTACTGCAGTCGTTGGAGCAGCAGCTGGCGTCTACTTTAAGCGCAGGTAGTGGAGGTTTGGTGGATGCGGGGAAACAAGCAGCATCCGGAGCACCTCCCACGGTTGGCGGTGAGGCCTCCGCTGGCAGTATCACGCAGGCCGGCTCAGGTCAGCAAGCGCTGCTGACCAAGCTGCAAGGCCTGCTGCAGCAGCTGCGCGGCGAGCTCGCGCAGCCATGGGCCAGCGGCGGCACGGCAACGCCTGCCGCCGGTCAACCCGCCGCCGTGGCCATGGGCCCAGCGGCAGCTCCAGGCGAAGGTGCCGCAGGCCCTTCGCCAAAGCCGTCCACCCCCAGCGCGGAGCCGTGGGTGGGGCGGCTCTTGAAGCTGCTCGGTGCAGAGCACGAGCAGCAAGCCCTGCGAGGGGCCGGTACGGGCCCCGCGGGCGAAGCGGCGCGCACGGGTAGCGCCGCACCACCTGCCGGGCAGCAGGCAGCCGCGCAGCCCGGCAGCAACACGGCCGCGGGCGCGGCTCCAGGAGCGAATGCGGCCGTGCCAGCACACACTCCTGCTCCAGCTGCGAGTGCTGCTGCACCGCTGCCCGCCGCAGCTGAGCCAAGCGCTGCCGCGGCAGGCCAAGCAGGCCAAGCAGGCCAAGCAGGCGGACAAGCAGCTTCCCAGTCAGCAGCACCTGCCTCTAGCAGCAGTGGCGCAGCAGCGACTACACCTGGGGCTCTTGGCACGCCAGGGAATGCGGCGAATACGAGCCAGCAAGCTGCTGCGAATGCGCAGGCCGGTGCTGTGAATCAACAGGGCTCGACGCAGCCAGTTGTGCCATCCGGGCAGCAGAATATCGCCCAAGGCGTACAGCAAGCCGTTATGGCTTCAACGCCATCGGGTGAATCGGCGCTTGCCCTGCAAGACACACTGAAGGGAGTGTTGCTTCAGGTGTTGTCCAGCCAGGATGCGCCGCCTGCGCTAAAGGAAGCGGCACAGCAAGTCGTTCAGCATTTAACGGGCCAGCAGCTCTTGCTAAACACCGATCGAACAGCACCTTTCGCACAGGTTACCATGTTCATACCTCTGCATGGGGTCGACGGGGAACAGACGGCATCCGTACATATTCAATCCCGCAGAGGCCGAAAAGGCGAGCTGGATGCAACCAACTGCAGGCTGTTGTTCGACTTGGACATGAAATTTCTAGGCCCGACCTTGATCGATGTGCAGGTCGTTGACCGGATTGTCAGCCTCAGCTTTCGGAATGATCAGAGTTACGCCGCGGAGCTGTTTGAGGGGAAAAAGCAAGAGTTGGCTCAGGCAGTTTCATCTATCGGCTATCAATTGCTTAGCGTAAAAACAGAACCGCTACCCTTAGTTGCACCGCTTACTTCAGACGCGTCCGTGCAGGGAACGGCGGCAGAATACACCCCGCAAACCTATAAAGGGGTGGATATGCGGATATGAGCAAGGAAGAGAAAGAGCAAGGACAAATAACGGCCATGAAAAAGGCGGTAGCCCTTAAATATACGCCTGGCGAGAGTGAAGCACCGATTGTGGTTGCCAAAGGGCAAGGGAAATTGGCGGAGTCTATATTAGACAAAGCCAAAGAGCATGGCGTCCCTGTCCAAGAAGATGCAGCTTTGGTGGAGATTCTCTCTAAGCTGGATCTGGATCAGCAGATTCCGGAGGTGCTATACCAGCTTGTAGCGGAAGTGTTGACATATGTTTATCGTGCAGATCGTGAAGCGAAGGATGGAGGGATGATGCCCTAATGAACTCGCCATCCGGTAAAAAGGACAGCCGCAAGCAAAAAGGAGCCGCTGCCGAAGAGCTGGCGGCCGCTTCCCTGATTGAAAAAGGTTACCGGATTTTGGACCGCAATTGGCGCTGCCGCTTTGGAGAACTGGACATCGTCGCTGAAACAGGGGAGACCCTTGTGGTAATTGAGGTCAGAAGCCGAAGCGGAACGAATAGCTTCGGCACGCCTGCCGAGTCCGTGAATGCTCGCAAAGTGATGCAGGTCCGAAACACGGCCCAGCAGTACGTTCATCATAAGCGTTATTATGACCGGCCAATCCGTTTTGATGTTATCTCCGTTATGCTTCGCGCGGATCTGACGTCTGTCTCGATGGATCATATCGAGAATGCATTTTGATGGGTACGAGCCGAAGCAGCCATAACAAAGAAGGTGATAGGAGCTGAGCTCCATCACCTTCTTTGCGTATGACAGGTTTATTTTATGCAATAGGAGCAAACTTCCAGTCTTCATGAGTCATCGGCCTGATGACCATGGGTTATTGTCTTTCATCAACGAGTTGTTTCTTCGGCAGTGATATATTGTCGATCCAGCTGACGGTATTGAATCGCTTCAGCGATATGTTGGCTTTGTATTGCATCGGATGCCTCCAGATCGGCAATGGTTCTGGCCAGCTTCAGGATTCGGTCATAAGCGCGCATGCTCAGGCCCAGCGTATCGATTGTCGCTTGCAGGAGCTCTGCCGAGTCCTTGTCCAGCACCGCATGTTTCCTCAGGAAGCTGCCGAACAGTTCGCTGTTCCAGCTGAACGGGAGCTGTTTATAGCGTTCCAATTGAATCGTTTGTGCCGCATAGACTTGATCCCGCATTTGCTCGGATGATATAGGTATTGCGCTTCCCGGCCATTCCTTAGGCCGAGGCACGTCTACTTGAAGGTCGATCCGATCCATCAAGGGCCCCGATATTCTAGCGCGGTATTGAGCGATTCGGGTAACGCTGCACGTGCAGCGTTGATGGGGGTGATCACTGCCGTAATAACCGCACGGACAGGGATTCATCGAACAAGCGAGCATGAAGTGCGCAGGGAAGGTAAATACCGCTCGTGCCCGGCTGATGGTTACTTCGCGATCCTCCAGGGGCTGTCGCAGCACCTCCAGCACATGCCTCGAGAACTCGGGAAGCTCATCCAGGAAGAGAATGCCTTTATGGGCCAGACTGACTTCCCCCGGCTTCGGAATGGTGCCGCCTCCGATGAGCCCGCCAGCCGAGATGGTATGGTGAGGGGACCGAAAGGGGCGTCTTGTCATCAACCCGTCGGATGGCTTTAGCTTTCCGGCAGCGCTGAAGATTTTCGTTGTAGTCAACGCTTCTTGGTCCGCCAGCGGCGGCAGTATGGTGGGGAGGCGTTTCATGAGCATCGTTTTTCCAGTACCCGGGGGCCCAATGAGCAGAATATTGTGCATGCCTGCGGCAGCAATGGTCAAGGCACGTTTGATATGCTGCTGACCGATCACATCTCGATAGTCTTCAAGCTGCTTGCCCCGTAGGCTGTCCACTTGAGTTCCGCTTTGAGTCGTCGACCGATCATATCTGAGCATTGACAGCGAAACGGTAAAGCTTGTAGTTCCCCCAGTTTCACTACGATGGATGTTTTCATCGGGTCCTTCCTGAACAAGCTCCTTTAAATGCTGAAGCCCATAGACCTCGATTCCCCCGATCAATGCAGCTTCCGGAGCATTTTCGCGCGGGAGAATAACCCCGGCATACCCTTCCTTTTTCGCTTGCTCTACCATCGGCAATACCCCTGTGATGGGCCTAAGTGTACCATCCAGTGCAAGTTCGCCCAGGATCAACATTTGCCCGGCATTCGAAAAGGTCCATTGCTCGCTTGTTAGCAATATGCCGACGGCGATCGCCAGATCGAAGGAAGAGCCCTCTTTGCGCAGATCTGCCGGTGCAAGATTGACGGTTATCCGTTTTAAGGGATAGGTAAAACCGCAGTTTTTAATCGATGCCCGAACCCGCTCAATAGATTCGCGAATGGAGGAATCAGGCAGACCGATGATAGAAGTTTGGGGCAGCCCGTTCGCCAGGTCCACCTCCACCTGGATGACAACGCCGTCAATGCCGTGCAAGCAAGCGCTATGAAGTTTTCCGTACATAAATGAAAGCACCTCATTTCTGATATCAGTGGATTGAATCGTAATAGAACATCCAAGATTCGAAAAGGGTGCTTCCTCATTTTCGTTGGGTGACTCTAGTCCGTATTGTAAAATTTCCCTTCCCGACTGTCAATTCGCACTATGCAAGAAACTCCATTCAATAGGCAAGGGCCCATCCATGGTGCGGGATCTGAGCGGTGAATGTACCGTAGTTCAGAAAGTTGCCACTTTTTCAGAATCGTAGCTACAGGCAATAACGGGAAGGAATGTCAATAGTCAACGCACGGGTTCGCAAGTAGAATCAAAATCATAAACGACATGCTGCCTTAAGAGCGGCTGGCGTTACATCATCATACATAAGGGAGAGGGCTCGTGTGAAAATTTGGAACCGAAAGCTCGGGTTGCTGGCATTAGCTGCCATTATAACCGGCACGTTATTGAGCGGATGCTCAAAAGAAAACGCGGTAAAGGAGGAGAATCATGAAAACGTCGCCTTAGGTAAGGAAGTCACACTAGAGATGATGACTTTCTCTCATACGAACTGGCCGTATAAGGAAAATTGGCCGATTTATAAGTACTTGAAAGAAGAAACCGGCATCTCCTTCAAGGTACAACCTGTGATGAGTGATTACACCACAACGATGAACCTGGCGATATCCTCGGGCGAGATACCGGATCTTATGATGGTCAACAGCCTGAATGCCGCCAACACGCACGGGGTAAGCGGAGCGTTTGTCGACTATTTCGAGCACTTGGACCAGATGCCGAACTACAGGAAGTTTCTCGAGGACCATCCGGAAGTAAAGGCAGCTATTCTGTCTCCCGAGGGGAAGAACTATTTTATGCCGTTGTATGGACTTGAGCAGCAATCCAGGCGGTCATGGCTTTACCGGGACGACGTATTCGAGAAACACAATCTGACGCCGCCGACCACCTACGACGAATTGTACACGGTTGCGAAAAGATTGAAGGAAATATATCCGGACAGCTTTCCGATTGCCGTGTTTAACGGTTTGAGTCCTCTGGTTAATATGGCACCGGCGTTTAACACCAATAGCAGCTATTATTACGATGATGAGAAGGACGAATGGCGCTACGGCCCGACAGAGGACAATTACAAGAAAATGGTTGAGTACATGAATAAGTTTTATGCGGAAGGATTGGTAGCACCTGACTTTATGGCGCATAAACGCAAGCAATTTAACGATCTGCTGCTTCAGAACAAATCGTTTATCGCCAGCGACTATATCGGCATCATGGATGAACTTCCGTTAATGCTTGGGGATAAGGCATCCGAGTTCAGTCTCGATTATATGGTTCCTCCTGTTGGAACTCCGGATGGCAAGTCCCACAATGTATTCGCCGGATTGCAGTCCGACGGCTTTGCGGTGGCGGCAAATTCCAAGGAGCGGGATCGGCTTCTTCAGTACCTCGATTTCTTGTTCTCCCCCGAAGGAATTGAATTGGCAACTTGGGGTAGGGAAGGGGAGACATTCACAACCGAGAACGGGGCTCGCAAATTCAACGTGGATTACAAAGAGTTCGGCGACTTGAGAACCAAGACGGGCATCGCAACAATCGGGGCACATACGGTATTGGATATGACGGCTTACGAGTCCATGTATTCTCCAAAAATGCGGGAAGCGATGAAAATCGCGCCTGACCATGAAACGAAGCCGCAGCCAAGGCTCGCCTATACAAATGAAGAAAATGAAGTGCTGAGCATGGTCGGCGAAACCGTGAAAAAGTTCCATGAGGAGCAGATTGCCAAGTTCATTCTAGGACAGAAACCGATGGATGATTGGGATGCTTACGTGAACGAAGTGAACAAGCTTGGCGTGCAGCAGGTGCTGGATGTTCATAGGAGCGCTTATGAGCGGACGCAAAAGTTCCTAAACGAAGCCAAGTAAAAATTATACCTGCACGGATGTTGCCAGATGAGCGCACTGCTTTCCTTTCCCGGACCGGCTTTCGGAAGTATAGGCTGGTCCCGGTCCTTATGGGAAGGGGCCTGTAGGTCAGTTTTGATTTCGCTAAGGAGGGTACGTTTTTTGCAAGAACAGAATTCGAGTTTCTTGACGAAAGTGAAGCGGGACAAATACCTGCTGCTGCTTCTTCTTCCCTGTGCTCTGTATTACATCATTTTTAAGTATGTTCCCATATTCGGCATTTCGATCGCCTTTATGGACTACAACTTATTTAAGGGGATCACGGAGAGCGACTGGGTGGGGTTCAAATATTTCAGCATGTTTTTTAATACGCCTGACTTCTGGCCTGTTCTCAGAAATACATTTCTATTAGGGTTATATAAGCTGATTTTCGGTTTTCCGGCTCCTATTATTCTTGCGTTACTCATCAATGAGGTGAGCAAATCCTTTTTGAAGCGGTTTGTCCAGACGGTCAGTTATCTTCCGCATTTCATATCCAACGTGGTTGTAGCAGGAATCGCGGTCATGTTTCTGTCCCCGACAGGTGGAGTGGTCAACCAGTTGCTCAGCGCAATTGGAGTCGACCGGATCAACTTTCTGGTTGAGGCCTCCTGGTTTAGATCGATTTATGTAACGACTGACGTATGGCAGCATATTGGATGGGGCACCATCATCTATTTGGCTGCTTTGACGGCAATCGATCCGCAATTATATGAGGCGGCACGGATGGATGGGGCTAATCGGTGGAAGCAGACGCTGAACATTACACTTCCCGGCATCGCGCCGGCGATCGTGATTATCTTGATACTTGATATCGGAAAAATACTGGAGATCGGCTTTGAGAAAGTATACCTGCTCTCGACTCCGGCCACTTATGAGACAGCCGATATTATATCCACCTATGTGTACAGGGTCGGATTAACGCAAGGCAATTACAGTTATGCCACGGCAATTGATCTGTTTACCGGCATCATCAGCTTTATCTTCATTGTCGCGGCCAATTCGTTCAGCCGACGAGTCAGCGGAAGCAGCATCTGGTAAAGGAGGAACGTGATGAAACCCAAATGGAACTGGTTTGACGCGCTCAATGCCTTGATTTTGTCCGGGATTGTGATGGCGTGTCTATACCCGTTTGTTTATATGCTGGCCGTGTCCCTCAGTGATTCCGCATCCATCGCCTCCGGGGAAGTATGGCTATGGCCGAGGGGCTTCAACCTGGATATGTATCAGTATGTGTTCGAAGACGGACGGGTGCTGAAAGGATATAAGAACACGTTGATTTATGTGATTTCAGGAACTGCCATTTCTATGATTGTAACGGCACTTGGGGCTTATGCGCTGTCCAAGACCAAGATGGTCATGGGCAAACCGATCTTGATGCTAATCGTCTTTACGATGTTTTTTAACGGTGGGATGATTCCAACGTTTCTGGTCGTGAAGGAGCTTGGCTTTGTCAATACGATATGGGGGATGGTGCTGCCCGGAGCGGTAGGCACCTGGAATCTGCTCATCATGCGAACTTTCTTCATGGGTATGCCTCAAGAGCTAGAGGAATCCGGAAAAATAGACGGGTTGTCCGAAATCGGAATCTTCTTCCGGATTGTGCTCCCGCTCTCCAAGCCGGTGCTGGCTACCATCGGATTGTATTATGCCGTCGGGATGTGGAATAATTTCATGGGACCGCTGCTGTATCTGCGGGATGCTGATATGCAGCCGCTCCAGGTGATTTTAAGAAACATCGTGCTGTCGGGGCAATTGACGGGAACGGATGGTCCGGTTGTAGGCGATATCGTGGTGGTGGAGGATGGCTTGAAATTCGCTACCATTATGGTGTCCACCTTGCCGATCCTGCTTGTCTATCCGTTTATACAGAAGTATTTTGTAAAAGGGGCTTTGATTGGCTCAGTAAAAGGTTAAAGGTTGCAGGTTAAAGCGGCCGGCCGCTCACCTGTGTGTTATCGGATCCAGTAGGTTTTCCGGTAATCACCTGGTGTTTGGCCGGTTACTTTTTTGAACATGCGGATAAAGGAAGTGACATTGCGGTAGCCGATCCGGTTGCCTACTTCCTGAATCGGCATATTTGTTGTCTGCAGTAGTTCTTTCGCTTTTGTTATTCGAATCGCATTCAATTGGTCGCTGAAGTTGTTCCCCGTTTTCTCTTTAATATACCCTGACAGATAAGTAGGCGACATGTTGAGTTTAGAAGCAAGCTGTTCGAGCGATATTTCTTCAGCGTAATGCGACTCCAGATAATGAAAGACATATTGAATGATATCGTAATGTTCCTCTCGTTTCAGACGGATCGCATGGGCTGCATGGGCGAGCTCGTCGAGAAGGATGTCGCGGTATTGCTCAGGGGTCACGCTGTATGCAAGCTTTTCTGCGTAGTCCGGAAGTGCGTCGATATTGATTTTCAGCAGTTCTACTGTCCTTCTCATGCGGACCGAGACCGATTTGGCAAAGTGGCTTAGTTGATCGGCCGTGGCCTCTTGCCGCTGCAATCGATCCAGGGCGCGCTCAATAAGCGATTGGCAGCTGCTCTCGTTGCCGGCCTGTAAATTCACGTAAAACTCGTGCTCTTGCTCGGCAGTGAATCCTGTTACATCTTCACGGCGTTCCTTCTCCCAGATGATCTGGGTTTCCTCAATCGGCATGGCTTGTTGCAGGAGCGACATGGCTTCTGCATAAGCCCGGTCAAAATCAGAGGTTTGCTGGAACACGGACGAAACCGCAATATTCACGAGATAAGTGCTTTGATCTTGATCAAAAATCTGTTTGAGCTGACTCAGACACTGCTGCAGCATATCAGATTTTTCTTGAGTATACACAATGGACAAGATTTGCTTGCCCTCCATCTGAAGGGTGTGGGATAGGGGAAACGATTCTTGTATTTGCAGCGTGATCATATCTTTGATCTTGCCGGTTGCTCTTGTCATTAAGGCATCAAGCTGACGCGAAGGGACGTGCCGGTACCTCAACTGATAAACGATAACCATGAATGCACCCTCGCTGACCCAAAGCTCTTTGGCAGCGGCGGTATCAAGTGCAAAGTTTTTGAAATGGGCCAAATAATGGTAGCTGGTTAAGAGCGGTTTGGTATGGTCCATCCATTCCTTGATGCTCTTTCGTTCATGCTGCAAACCCTTCAGGTGGTTGGAAATGGCGCTGAATTCGGCAATGCTCCCTTGATATAGCTCCATCTCCGCCTGGCCCAGTCCTGTAACCATTCTCTTGAGCGGCCGATTGATTTTGCGGGAAAATACCCAAGATGCCAGAATCCCGATGAGCAGGGTAGCTGCAAATAACAGCACGGCAATCCAGTTCATGCGGCTGATGCTTTGGTTGAGTTCGTTATGCGGGATAATGGAGACGTAGGTGAGGCCGGAGCGGGTGCCCTTTTCGAAAAAGTAATAAGATCCCTTCTCCATCATCCATTCCGATTGGCCGTCCCATTCCGGCAGTGGCTGGGTGTTCACATCCGGGGCTGATTCGAACAGAATTTCTCCCTCCGAGTCCATCAGCAGAAAACGGGAACCGGTCATTCCTTTATAGGATTCATACCAGCTTTTCATATTTACGAGAGCTATGATCTTCCAGGGACTGCTCTGTACGTTTGTAATTAGAGGCATCAGCTGTAACTCGCTCTTCTCTGTCCCGATGGAGAAAGTGCTGCTGGGGAGCATATGCAGAAAACCGGTTGCGTGATCTCTCCGTTTCCAGAACTCGTATGGATAGGAGTCGCTTATGTAGTAATGCTTAAACATGCGGTCATCGTCAACGATGCCATCCCGTTCAAGCAGGAAGGAATAATTTTGGTAGTAGATCATGACATTGTTCAAGTGATAGTAGGGCTGGCTTACCAAGGTCCGGATCTGATCCATCACCATATCCACCTGCAGATAATTGATGCCCTTCTTTCCGCCGGAATCGGCCTGCCTGCTGATATTGCCGACAAATTCATCGTGCTGAAGGTTGAGGAGGAGATTCTTCCAAGTGGAGTATTGTTTCTCAAATTGATCTACGGTATTTCGAATCAGGGTCAGATTATATTTGACAATTTCATTGTTTACATTACGGGAGTAGAATGTCATCGACCATAGGTTGTAGGAGGAGAGCAGGAAAATCACGATGAGAAAATACACCAGCATTTTGACAAATAATGAATGCAGTGGAAAAAATGACTTCAACCAACTCATGCTGAATCTCCTTATGAATGCGTTCACTAATCTTTCAATCATTCTAACGGATAGCGGAAAAAGGATAAAGAGTTTTATTTTGCGTCACAGTTTAACTTAAATGAAAAGGGATTTAATGGTATAATAGTAATCGATATACTAATTATTTCGGATAGGAGAGGGAAGCGTGATGACCATATTATGGGGAAATATTATGATTATGCTAGCAGGATTGTTAGGTATTGCCGTTGTCGCATTGGGGATCATTGGATTGATACACTTTGCACGGAAAAACAAATGATTTTTACATATTTCTCCAATTTATATCTGGAAGGAATCATACCCATGCCAAATAGAGTGGATAAACTGTGAACTTTTTAAGGTAAGCGTTTTAAAAACATGTTACAATAGCTTGGGTTTAATATATAAAGGTTGACAGGGTAATCTTTCATAGATTAGTTCCGTGTTAGCCAGCCTTGTTCCAGTCATGTTGATAGGAGGATTCGAGAATGAATATCCATGAATATCAAGGAAAACAAGTACTGAAGCAATATGGAGTAGCTGTTCCGAACGGCAAGGTAGCGTTTACGGTAGAAGAAGCAGTTGAAGCTGCACAATCTTTGGGCAGTCCCGTAACCGTTGTCAAAGCACAGATTCACGCAGGCGGTCGGGGTAAAGCCGGCGGCGTTAAAGTGGCGAAGAACCTGGATGAGGTTCGTGCTTATGCTGAAGAAATTCTGGGCAAGGTGTTGGTGACTCACCAAACAGGTCCGGAAGGCAAGGAAGTCAAGCGTCTCCTCATTGAAGAGGGCTGCGATATTCGCAAAGAGTATTATATCGGTGTGGTCGTTGACCGTGCTACCGGTCGTGTCGTTTTGATGGCGTCCGAAGAAGGCGGTACCGAGATTGAAGAAGTTGCAGCAGCAACTCCTGAGAAGATTTTTAAAGAGGTTGTAGATCCAGCGATCGGACTTCAAACATTCCAAGCGCGGAAATTAGCGTATTCCATTAATATTCCGAATGAACTGGTAGGTAAAGCCGTTCAGTTCATGCTGGCCTTGTATAAGGCATTTGTAGAGAAGGATTGCTCTATCGCTGAAATCAATCCGCTAGTCGTAACTGGTGACGGAAACGTCATGGCTCTCGATGCCAAACTCAATTTCGATTCCAATGCGTTGTTCCGTCATAAAGACATCCTTGAGCTGCGCGACCTGGACGAAGAAGATGAGAAGGAAATCGAAGCATCCAAATACGATTTGAGTTACATAGCTCTCGATGGCAACATCGGCTGTATGGTTAACGGCGCAGGTCTTGCCATGGCTACGATGGACATCATCAAGTATTATGGCGGCGACCCTGCTAACTTCCTTGATGTTGGGGGCGGTGCAACAACGGAGAAGGTAACGGAAGCCTTCAAGATTATTTTGTCCGATCCTCAAGTAAAAGGAATTTTTGTCAACATTTTCGGCGGTATTATGCGTTGCGACGTTATCGCTACCGGTGTTGTCGAAGCTGCAAAACAGCTGGGCTTAACTCGTCCGCTTGTTGTACGCTTGGAAGGAACGAACGTAGACCTCGGCAAGCAGATTCTGGCTGAGTCCGGTCTTAATATCGTACCTGCTGATTCCATGGCCGACGGAGCACAGAAGATCGTCTCCCTCGTTCAGTAATATTTCATTCCTGAAGGGGCATGGCACGATGGGCTCTTTAGCCCTGCCGTGCGGTTGCTTTCATTTTCAAATAACAATAGGGGATGTGAATCAATCGTGAGTATTTTGATCGATAAAAATACAAAAGTTATCACGCAAGGGATTACAGGTAAAACAGCCCTTTTCCATGCAAAAGGGGCCCTGGATTACGGTACACAGATGGTCGGGGGAACTTCACCCGGCAAAGGTGGAACCGAAGTTGAAATTACGCTTGAGAACGGCGAAACCGTCAAATTGCCGGTTTACAACACCGTTGAGGAAGCCAAAGCCAAAACAGGCGCAACCGCTAGCGTAATTTATGTGCCTCCGGCTTTTGCAGCCGATTCCATTCTGGAAGCTGTTGATGCCGAGATGGATCTGGTTATTTGTATTACGGAAGGCATTCCGGTGCTGGATATGGTAAAAGTATCCCGCTATATGGAAGGCAAGAAAACTCGTCTGATCGGTCCTAACTGTCCTGGTGTCATTACACCGGGTGAATGCAAAATCGGCATCATGCCTGGCTACATCCATACGCCAGGACACGTCGGCGTTGTATCGCGCAGTGGTACCCTGACATATGAAGCCGTTCATCAGCTGACAGCTCGCGGCATCGGACAATCCTCCGCCGTAGGGATTGGCGGCGACCCGGTTAAAGGGACGGAGTTTATCGATGTATTGAGACTCTTTAATGAAGATCCTAACACCAAAGCGGTTATTATGATCGGTGAGATCGGCGGTACCGCAGAGGAAGAAGCGGCTGAATGGATCAAAGCGAACATGACTAAACCAGTGGTAGGCTTCATTGGCGGCGCGACGGCGCCTCCAGGAAAACGTATGGGCCACGCAGGCGCGATTATTTCTGGCGGCAAAGGAACAGCCAAGGAGAAAATCTCTGTACTTGAAGCTTGCGGTATCAAGGTAGCTCCTACACCTGCTGAAATGGGCTCAACCCTGGTTAGCGTGCTTGAGGAGAAAGGTCTTTTGGAGTCTTGCACGACTCACTAGAACTAGATTCTTATGCAATCCTAGGCTAAGCCTATGGTTATAATTTAAGGTAAGCAACCTTTTATTTCCTGAATAGGAAATGAAGGGTTGCTTTTTTGCTTTTGATTTTATATTTTAAGGAGGTCCCGTTTATGAAGCTGGATAGCTTACTGCTCATCGCATTGCATGAAAGCGAAGGTATCGGATGGAAGACCATTAATCGAATCATATTGAACGGTGAACTGCATCAGGGGCTGCTGTCATATGATGCAAATGATTGGAGAGCCTGTGGTTTATCTGTCGAAAAAGCGAATAAACTGGCCAAAGATTTTTCTTCCGTTGTCGAAAGAAAGCAGATTGATCTTTCGAGTGCGGATGATGTCGGGTTTGGACAACATGAAGCCGGGGTATGGAATTTGACAAACCGTTCAAAAATACGTACTATAACAGCCCTCGATGATATCTACCCGGACATGTTAAAATCTTCACCACAGGCACCCTGGGTATTGTATTGCATAGGCGATCCTCATCTGCTGTCGAGGCCGGGGATTGCGATGGTAGGTACAAGAATGCCTACTGCATATGGGCGCAAGATTGCAACGATGCTATCCGAGGAGTTGGCAGGGGCAGGGTTCATGGTTGTCAGCGGCATGGCCAGAGGCATTGATAGCGTAGTCCATGATACGGCTTTGCGAAGCGGGGGACCGACAGTAGCGGTTCTCGGAGCCGGCATTGACGTGATATATCCACCGGAGAACCGATCGCTGTATGAAGAAATCGCGGCAAAGGGACTTATCATTTCCGAATACCCGCCTGGCACCAAGGTGCTCCCGGGATTCTTCCCGCAGCGAAACCGGATTATTGCGGGACTCACGCTAGGTACCGTGGTGGTAGAGGCGGATGCCCGCAGCGGATCGTTGATTACGGCGGATTTAGCCCTGGAGGCAGGAAGGGACGTGTTCTCCGTTCCGGGACCTCTCACTTCACCCAAGAGTAGAGGGACCTTGGATTTGATCAAGCAAGGGGCCAAGATGGTCACGCAAGCTAGTGATATAATAGAAGAATATGATTCCTGGTTGCCAAAAGTGGCTTCGGATACATACAATAAGGAGCGGCGGGCCCCTCGTCAGGAGTATCCGGATGAACTAGCCGGGTTGACAAATGACGAACGACAAATATACCATATGCTCGAACAGGGTCCCGGGTCGCTGGATGAGATGATCGAGCGCACCCGGTGGGATTTTGGACATTTGCATTCAGTTCTGTTATCTTTAATCATAAAAAAGCAGATTACCCAATTACCCGGTGCTATATATAAGATCATTTAATGGGAAAGTTTGAATGTTGGAGAGGAGGATGAACCTGTGGCGGATTCACTCGTCATCGTAGAGTCGCCTGCTAAGGCGAAAACGATTGGCAAATATCTCGGCAGCAAGTATATCGTGAAGGCTTCGATGGGTCATGTTCGCGATTTGCCGAAGAGCCAGATCGGGGTTGAAGTGGAAAACGACTTCAATCCGAAATACATTACGATCCGCGGAAAAGGTTCTGTCTTAAAGGAACTTAAGGATGCTAGCAAAAAGGTGAAAAAAGTGTACCTCGCAGCTGACCCCGATCGCGAAGGGGAAGCCATTGCATGGCATCTTGCGCATGCATTGGAGCTGGATGATACTCAAAGCCTGCGGGTTGTATTTAATGAAATAACGAAAACGGCCGTGAAGGACGCCTTCAAGACGCCGCGCAAAATTAACATGGATTTGGTTAACGCGCAGCAGGCAAGACGTATCCTCGACCGTTTGGTTGGTTATAAGATCAGCCCTATTCTATGGAAGAAAGTAAAAAAGGGACTCTCTGCCGGCCGCGTTCAATCCGTAGCCGTCAAAATCATTCTCGACCGTGAGAATGAGATAAGCGCTTTCGTTCCGGAAGAATATTGGACCATTACGGCTAAGCTGGCCATTAAAGGATCCGCATTCGAAGCCAAATTCACCCAGCTTAACGGCGCGAAGAAGGAGCTGACCAATGAACAGGAAGTCAATGAAATTCTCGAAGCGATTCGGGATGCTTCCTTCCAAGTCGGCGAAGTAAAAGAACGCGAACGTCAGCGCCACCCGTCTCCACCGTTTACGACGAGTTCCTTGCAGCAGGAAGCTGCACGTAAACTTGGTTTCCGGGCTGCCAAGACCATGTCCGTTGCCCAGCAGTTATACGAGGGCGTCGAGCTTGGCAAGGAAGGCACCGTCGGTTTGATTACCTATATGCGTACGGATTCCACGCGCATTTCAGGCACGGCTCAAGAAGAAGCGAAAGAATACATCACCGAGAAGTATGGTGATCCGTTCGTTCCGGAGAGCCCGAGACAATACTCGAAAAAAGCGGCCAACGCTCAGGACGCGCATGAAGCGATTCGACCTACATCGGTGCTGCGGGATCCTGAATCCGTGAAGTCGTTCATGAGTCGTGATCAGCTTCGCCTGTATAAACTGGTTTGGGAGCGATTTGTGGCGAGTCAGATGTCATCTGCTGTGCTGGATACGCTTTCTGTGGATATTACCGCGGGCAAGACCGTTTTCCGCGCAACGGGTTCGAAGGTTCGTTTCCCTGGTTTCATGAAGGTCTACGTTGAAGGCAACGACGACGGGACGACAGAGGAAGATAAATACCTGCCAGAGCTTCATAGTGGCGACATTCTGGAGAAGCAGGATATTGAGCCGAAACAGCACTTCACTCAGCCGCCTCCGCGTTATACAGAAGCACGTCTTGTCCGAACGCTGGAGGAGCTTGGTATAGGGCGTCCTAGTACGTATGCCCCGACGCTGGAAACGATCCAGAAGAGAGGCTACGTTGCCATCGAAGAGAAAAAATTCATGCCAACCGAGCTCGGTGAACTTGTCATCGAACAGATGGAGCAGTTCTTCCCGGAAATTCTCAATGTGGAGTTTACGGCGAACATGGAAGAAGACCTCGACCATGTGGAGGAGGGCTCCGAAGATTGGGTCAAAGTATTGGCAGAGTTCTATGAATCCTTTGAAAAGCGGCTTGAAGTAGCAGAGGAAGAAATGAAGGAAATCGAAATCGAAGATGAGGTTTCCGATGAGATCTGCGAAAAATGCGGTAAGCCATTGGTGTATAAGCTGGGCAGGTTTGGTAAGTTTCTTGCATGCTCAGGCTTCCCGGATTGCCGGAATACCAAGCCGATCGTGAAAGATATCGGCGTGGCGTGCCCGAAATGCAAGGAAGGTCATGTCGTGGAACGCCGGAGCAAGAAGGGGCGCGTCTTCTTTGGGTGTGATCGTTATCCCGAATGTGATTTTGTATCATGGGATAAACCGTCAACGAAGCCATGTCCGAATTGCAGTAGTTTGATGGTAGAGAAGAAAAGCAAGCAAGGCATCAAGCTTCAATGTACTTCTTGTGATTATTCCGAAATGGTCGAGGAACAGGACGATGCAGCAGATTTGTAAGGCATACAGGGGGGAATGACTTTGACAGATTCACAGAGGGTTACGGTTATCGGTGCAGGGCTTGCAGGCAGTGAAGCTGCTTGGCAGATCGCTAGCCGCGGCGTACCCGTTACATTATATGAGATGCGGCCGGTCGTGAAGACGCCGGCTCATCATACGGACAAGTTCGCTGAGCTTGTATGCAGTAATTCGCTTCGCGCGAACGGTTTAACCAACGCAGTCGGGGTATTGAAGGAAGAAATGCGGATGCTGAACTCGCTTGTCATCGGTTCGGCAGACCGCAATTCCGTCCCGGCTGGCGGCGCATTGGCTGTTGACCGTGACGGTTTTTCGGGAGAAATTACGGAAACCCTGCATCAGCATCCTTTAATTGAGGTTGTAAATGAAGAAATTCAGCATATACCTGAAGAAGGCATCGTTGTTATTGCCACAGGGCCTCTGACTTCGCCCGCATTGTCATCACAGATTCGTGAGCTGATGGGTGAGGACTATTTCTATTTTTACGATGCGGCTGCTCCGATCGTGGAAAAGGATTCCATCGATATGAGCAAGGTCTATCTGGCATCCCGTTACGATAAAGGCGAAGCGGCATATCTGAATTGTCCCATGACGGAAGAGGAGTTTGACGCTTTCTATGACGCTCTTATCAATGCCGAAGTCGCTCAATTGAAAGAGTTTGAGAAGGAGATTTATTTCGAAGGCTGTATGCCGATCGAGATTATGATGAAGCGTGGTAAACAAACGGCCTTGTTTGGCCCCATGAAACCTGTTGGATTGGTGAACCCGCATACAGGCAAGCTGCCACACGCTGTGGTGCAGCTCCGTCAGGATAATGCGGCAGGTACTCTCTACAACCTTGTCGGTTTCCAGACTCATTTGAAGTGGGGCGAACAGAAGCGGATCATTTCCATGATTCCGGGACTCGAGAACGCCGAAATTGTGCGTTACGGCGTTATGCACCGCAATACGTTTGTTAATTCGCCTAGACTGCTGGAACAAACCTATCAGGTGAAAACACGGCCTAATCTGTATCTGGCGGGACAAATGACAGGTGTTGAAGGATATGTTGAATCGGCGGCATCCGGATTGATTGCTGGAATCAATGCAGCAAGAGCAGCTCAGGGGCAGGAGGGGATTGTATTCCCTCAGGAATCAACCATCGGAAGTATGGCCTACTACATCACCCATGCAGATCCCGATAACTTCCAGCCGATGAATGCGAACTTCGGTCTTCTTCCGAGTCTCGAGAAGCGCATTCGCAACAAAAAGGAAAAAAACGAAGCGCTTGCGAGCCGAGCTCTTGACGGAGTACGAATATTTATTAATGCTAACGAACTAAATACAATCTAATCTTATTTTCTTAGGGAGGTCTTGCCATCATGGAAATGACTTTTCACGCCACGACGATTTGCGCAGTACGGCATAATGGCACAGCAGCTATTGCCGGCGATGGCCAAGTTACATTTGGTGAAAGTGTAGTCATGAAGCAGACCGCCAAGAAAGTGCGCCGTCTTTACCGGGGACAAGTTGTCGCCGGTTTTGCCGGTTCTGTGGCGGATGCAATTACGTTATTTGAGAAATTCGAAGGCAAGCTGGAAGAGCACCATGGAAACCTGCAGCGTGCCGCTGTTGAGCTCGCGAAGGACTGGCGTCAAGACCGTGTGCTTCGCAAACTTGAGGCTTTGATGATTGTTATGGATAAAACAGGAATGCTCCTGATTTCAGGCGGCGGCGAAATCATCGAGCCCGATGATGATGTGCTGGCCATAGGGTCAGGCGGCAATTTTGCCTTGTCGGCAGGTCGGGCGCTTAAGCGACATGCCGGACATATGGAAGCAAAGGATATAGCCAGAGAGGCGCTTCAGATCGCTTCTGAGGTGTGTGTCTATACCAACAGCAACATTATTGTCGAAGAGCTGTAAGGATGCCATACAGTAACATATAGCCATATCAGGGGTGGAGGTATTCGCGATGAGTAAAGAATCGATGACGCCAAGACAGATTGTATCCGAGCTGGATAAATACATCGTAGGGCAGAAGGACGCTAAAAAATCGGTCGCTGTAGCCCTTCGGAACCGCTATCGCCGGAGTTTGCTTACAGATGACGAGCGGGATGAAATCGTACCGAAGAACATTCTGATGATCGGTCCTACCGGCGTCGGCAAAACGGAGATTGCAAGAAGGCTTGCCAAGCTGGTCCATGCACCGTTCGTCAAGGTCGAGGCGACAAAGTTTACCGAGGTTGGTTATGTTGGGCGTGATGTGGAATCCATGGTACGTGATCTTGTGGAAACCGCGATCCGGATGGTGAAGCTGGAACGTACCGAGAAGGTAAAGGACAAAGCCGAGGAAATGGCGAACGAGCGGATCGTTCAGCTGTTGGCACCTTCAACCAAAGGACAGAAAAGTCAGCGCAATCCCTTTGAGATGCTGTTTGGCGGTGCCAATAACGATACCCAGGCCGAAGATGAGGATGCGGACGATAAGGACGTTAGTCTCAAAGAGAAACGGAGACAAGTTCGTTTTAACCTGCTGTCCGGCAAGCTTGAAGATGAAACGATTGAGATTGATGTCGAGGATGCTGCTCCGAACATGTTTGATATGTTTGCGGGGCAGGGCAATGATCAGATGGGGATGAACATGCAGGAAATGTTCGGTAATCTGATGCCAAAGCGCACAAAGCGCCGCAAGCTGTCCGTCAAGGAAGCCAGGAAAGTGCTGACGCAAGAGGAAGCTGGCAAGCTTATCGATATGGATGATGTCATTCAGGAGTCTATTCGTCGGGCAGAGCAATCCGGTATTATCTTTATCGACGAGATCGACAAGGTTGCCAGCCAGGGCCGTCAATCAGGTCCAGATGTGTCCAGAGAAGGTGTGCAGCGCGATATTTTGCCTATCGTGGAAGGCTCCACGATTATGACGAAATACGGGCCGGTAAAAACGGACTTTGTCCTCTTTATCGCTGCCGGTGCTTTTCATATTGCGAAGCCATCGGATTTGATACCCGAGCTTCAGGGGCGTTTTCCGATTCGGGTGGAGCTCAGCAGCTTGTCACTCGACGATTTTGTATCCATTTTGACCGAGCCGAAAAATGCACTAACCAAGCAATACGTCAATCTGCTGCGTACTGAAGATCTTGAGGTTGAGTTTTCCCCAGAAGCAATACGGGAGATCGCCCAAATCGCGGCTTCGGTTAACCAGAACACGGAGAATATAGGCGCGCGGAGGCTTCATACGATATTGGAGAAGCTCCTCGAAGACCTGTCATTTGAAGCGCCTGAGTTGACGCTGGACCGCATGGTGATCACGCCGCAGTATGTCCGGGAGAAACTTGCCGGCATCGCCCAGGACCGGGATCTGAGCCAGTATATTCTGTAGTTGCATGCATATAGGTCTATCTTCCGGGTATGCGAAAGGAAATAATTGTCGATATTCATCATGACCCTACTAGCAAGTTGTCGAAGCGCTTTCGCATGTTGGAAGGGATCGGGACGGATTTCGTAATTTTTTGTGAATTTTATGGGTCGTAGCAGGACCTACCCTTCGGGAAAAATCGCTTAAATTTTACAGATTTAGTGGTACGATTTGCAATAATATAGAAAAAAACCGGATAAAAATGAACACAAAGCCCTTCTTTTTGGTAAAAGATAGGGCTTTTTTCTTATTGTAAAAAGTCCCAAACTTTAAGAAACTTAGTTTATGTGACATCATGTTGTCTTTTTCTACTTAAGACCTAGGTTAGTTCATACGGATTATATGATTTGTCGAAAAAAGAGGATTTAGCTAGGAAGAGTGGAATACCTTTCTGCAAAGTCCAGTCAGGAGGAATGAGCTAGTGAACCTGTTGAATAATAGTTCTTTTCAACGGCTTCAAAGCGGGTTGGATGCAGCAAATCTCAGAAACAATGTGATTGCAAACAACATCGCCAACGTGGATACTCCTCATTTTAAGAGATCCGAGGTATCCTTTGAGAGTCTTCTGAAAAAAGAAATGGATGGGGCCCAATTGTCACTTCAGGGCAGAAGAACAGATCCCAGGCATTTTGTCATTGGTCCAACCGGGGGGATTCCTGATGCTTCGGTCATGAAGGATGGCAGCAGCTCCATGAATAACAACCAGAATAATGTCGATGCAGACAGAGAAATGTCGCTGCTTGCAGAGAATCAGCTCCGTTATAATTCATACATACAAGCTGTAAATGAGCAGATTCGAATGATGCGTACAGCTATTGAAGGGAGATAGGGTTCATGAATATTAGCAATAGTTTCGGTATTAATGCATCAGCTCTAACAGCACAACGGCTTCGAATGGATGTCATCTCCTCCAACATAGCCAATGCAGAAACTACACGCGCACGAATCGAGAATGGCCAAGCCGTTCCGTATCGCCGAAAAACAGTTGTGTTCCAGCCGCAGCAGGAATCGTTTGAAGGGCTTCTTAGAGCACAGATGGATGGACAGAATGTGGGACAAGGGGTAAAGGTTGCCCAGGTACGGGAAGATCAAACCCCGCTGAAACAGGTATATAACCCTACACATCCTGATGCGAATGCGGCAGGCTATGTCTTTATGCCTAACGTGGACATTACGAAGGAAATGGTGGATATGCTAGCAGCTACACGTTCTTACGAAGCTAACGTTACTGCGATAAATGCTTCGAAAGCGATGATTATGAAGGCATTGGAGATCGGTAGATAACAAGTGAAAATACATAAGCCCATATTGTAGGAGGAGAGAAAGAGATGATTCAAAATGCAATGTTCAGTGTTCAGGGCGTACAGCCGCTTCAACTGCAGGAGCAAGTGAAAAATGGAGCGACTCCTTCCGAATCGATTCGCGATTTTGGCTCTTACCTGAATGAAGCACTGAACTCTGTGGCAGCACAGGAACAAAATGCTCATGTCATGAGCGATAAATTAATGATTGGACAAGTAAACGTAGATCAGGCGATGATATCCGCCCAACAGGCTCTGTTGAGCATTCAGCTCACAACACAGGTCCGAAACAAAGTGGTAGAAGCCTATCAAGAGATCATGCGCACGCAAATCTAAATGTTTCTAGCAAAGTTTCGGATGGGGTGACAATGTGAACGAGAGAATTACCCAATATAGGGAGAGAATGACCCAGTATTGGAACCAATTCAGCAACAAACAAAAAATAATGTTAATCGCTACAATAGCATTTGTTTTGATTGCTCTAATCGTACTAACGATGCAGTTCTCTAAGACGAAGTACGAAGTAGCATTCCGGGATCTAAATTCCAGCGATGCCGCAGGAATCATCAGCCACCTGGAGACTCAAGGAATTTCCTACAAGCTGAGCGAGGATGGCAGAAGCATCCTGGTTCCGAGTACGAGCGCAGCTAAAGTCCAGATTGATGTAGGGTCTCAAGGACTTGTACAGAATGGTACGATCGGATTCGAAACCTTCGAGAAGAACGCATCGGCCATCGGGATGACAGATAACGAATTCGAAGTGAAATATGTAAATGCACTGAATGGCGAAGTAGAACGACTGCTTGAGAAAATGCAGGGCGTCCAAGATGCAACGGTATTATTAAATCTGCCAAAAGAAAGTGTATTTGCCAAGAACGGAAACGAAGATCAAGCCAGCGCTTCCGTAGTTGTGCAATTCAAACCGGGCTATCGTCCTAATCAAGAAGTCATTGACGGGTACTACAACCTGGTGAAGACAGCCATTCCAAACTTGCCGGTTGAGAACATTACAATCACCAATGACGAAGTCGAGCTGCTCGCAACAGCTAAAGGCGGTCAAGGTGGAAGAAAACTTCGCGCTTCAGAAAAAATTCGAAAGCGATGTTAGGCAAAATGTTCAGCAGTTTCTCTCGCAATACATGGGATCGAATAAAGTTAATGTTCTGGTTGCCTCGAAACTGAACTTTGATCAGGTGCAGAGCAAAGAAAACATCGTAACCCCTGTTGATGAAGAAGAAATGAAGGGGATTGAGCTCAGTGTTCAGGAGATCCAGAAGAACTATTCGGGAACCAGTAGTCCAACCGGCGGAGTGGCCGGTGTAGGCGAAGAAGCTGTTCCGGGATATCCTAGCGATTCTGGAAGTGGAGAAACGAACTCGGAAGAGCTCTCCAAAACCGTTAACTATGAAGTTAACCGGATTACGAAGGATATCATAGCAAGTCCATATACTGTTAAAGATTTAACCATTAATGTCTCGGTTGAACCACCTGCCGGACAACAAACTTTGGATGATGCAACAAGAACGGCAATACAGAACATTCTGGTTAATATTGTACGAGCGTCGCTCTCGGATACAGACTCTACTTATACAGACGCTGATTTGTCCAAAAAAGTTTCAGTTATTTCACAGGTATTTAATGTAAATGCGGATGAAAATCCGAAAACCGTTCTTTCAAAACCTGTATTATGGGGGATTGGTATCGCTGCGTTAGCGTTAATTGCTGGAGGAACCTATTTCATCATCCGCAGACGCAGACAGCAGCAGGAAGAATTTGAAGACGACATTCAGCTTCCGCCAGTTACGGAATTCCCATCGATTAATCTCGAAAGTATAACCAATGAAAGCCAGGTTCGTAAGCAGCTCGAAACCTTGGCGAAGAAGAAGCCAGATGAATTCGTGAATTTACTTCGCACATGGCTAGCTGAGGAATAGAGGTGGAAGCATTGGCTAAGGGAAATAACCAAATGTTAAGCGGACGTCAAAAAGCGGCTATACTGCTCATTACACTTGGCCCGGAAGTGTCCGCTCAAATATTTAAGCATCTTCGAGATGAAGAGATTGAACAATTAACGCTGGAGATTGCGAATGTTCGCAAAGTCGACAGTGATGAGAAAGATAGCATTATTCAGGAATTCCATCAAATTTGTCTAGCCCAGGAATACATCTCGCAAGGCGGTATTAATTACGCTAAAGAGATTTTGGAGAAGGCACTTGGACAGCAAAAAGCGATGGAAGTGATCAACAGACTGACAGCAACGCTTCAAGTAAGACCGTTTGATTTTGCCCGCAAAGCGGACCCAAGCCAAATCCTGAACTTTATACAGAACGAAAATGCACAGACCATTGCACTCGTCTTGTCCTATCTTCAATACGAGCAGGCATCCGCGATCCTATCTTCGCTTCCGCAAGAGAAGCAGGCCGAAGTAGCGCGTAGGGTTGCAGTCATGGACAGTACTTCACCAGAAGTCATTGCTCAGGTGGAACGCGTGCTGGAACAGAAGCTGTCGGCGACGGTTACGCAGGATTACACCAGTGCGGGTGGCATTGAATCCATCGTTCAAATTTTGAACGGCGTTGACCGAGGAACGGAACGAACAATCCTCGACTCCCTGGAAATCCAGGATCCTGAGCTCGCAGAAGAAATCAAGAAGCGGATGTTCGTATTCGAAGATATCGTCAACGTGGACAACCGTTCGATACAGCGTATTATCCGCGATGTCGAGAACGCCGATTTACAACTTGCACTCAAGGTGGCAAGCGAAGAAGTACGGGATGTCATTTTCCGCAACATGTCCAAGCGTATGGCCGAAACCTTCCGCGAAGAAATGGAATACATGGGACCGGTGCGGCTGCGTGATGTAGAGGAAGCTCAGACGCGGATTGTAAGCACGATCCGAAGACTCGAAGAAGCGGGCGAGGTCATTATTGCTCGCGGCGGAGGAGATGACATCATTGTCTAACTTGATCAAATCGTCCCACTATAAACCGATGGATGTGTTGAAAGAGTTGGATCTTGCTCGTCGTTACGCGTCACCAACCCAGGAAACGGTCGAGGAGTATACTCCCCCGACTGCCGAGCCGGCTGTTGTACTGACACTGGCTGAAGCTGAACGCTTAAAGCATGAGATGCTGAAGGATGCTCAAGAGTTTGCCGAAAGGCAAATCCGTGAGGCTTCGGAAGAGGCGGAGCGGCTGTTGAGTGAAGCGCAGCAGCAGATTGAAGCGTGGTGGAGCGAAAGAAGGCTTCAGGACGAGGATTTGTCTGAGACGCTGAAAATGGAAGGATTTAACCAAGGATACGCCGAGGGCTCAGCCAAGGCAGAACTTGAGATGAAGGAACTGATGGAGCAAGCGACTTTACAAGCGAGTGAATTGCTTCAGCTCGCCCATCAAGCTAAGGATGATTTAATTCAGGAAGCGGAGCCGTTCTTGGTGGAGCTCAGCTGCAGCATAGCGGAAAAAGTACTGGATCGTCAGCTTGCGATTGAACCTGATTTCACGCTGGAGTTGATTCGAAAGAACCTGGCACGCAAGCGGGAAAAAGGAGTCATCTCCCTTTGCGTAGCTCCTGAGCAATTCGAATTTGTATACGCGGCACGGGAAGAGCTCGGATTATCGATCGATTCTCAGGCAGAACTTCAAATTTTGCCGGATTCCACGGTTAAAGATCGCGGGTGCGTGATCAGGTCTTCCTTCGGAAGCGTGGATGCCCGCATCGATACACAGCTAGCCGAGATCAAAAAAGAACTCGTGCGGTTCGCTCTTGATGATGAGGAACGGAGAAATCAAGATGAAGAAGCTGAATAGTGCGCGTTATATGGATTATCTGAAACATCTGGACCCCGTTCGCATCAACGGCAAAGTTACGCAGGTTATCGGGCTGATGGTGGAGTCCGAAGGTCCGGATGCAAGCATCGGCGATGTTTGTTACATCTATCCCACGAAGCAATCCAAGCCGCTCAAAGCGGAGGTTGTGGGTTTTAGAGACAACAAAGTGTTGCTGATGCCTCTCGGCGAGCTTCACTCTATTGGTCCCGGCTGTGATGTAGTCGGTACCGGCAAACCCCTGAGCGTGCAGGTAGGTTCGGAACTGCTGGGCAAAGTGCTCGACGGATTGGGACAACCACTGGACGGATCTATCATTCCGGCGCGTATGCCGCATTATTCAACCCATAATGTCCCCCAGAACCCGCTCAATAGGCCGAGGGTTCAGGAGCCGATCAGCATCGGCGTCCGCGCGATTGACGGATTGTTATCTATCGGCAAAGGCCAACGGGTCGGCATATTCGCCGGATCCGGGGTCGGGAAGAGTACCTTGATGGGAATGATCGCCCGAAATACTTCTGCCGATGTCAATGTCATTGCCTTGATCGGGGAACGTGGACGCGAGGTGCTGGACTTCATTGAACGGGACTTGGGTCCCGAAGGGTTAAAGCGGTCCGTCGTGATTGTAGCGACCTCGGATCAACCGGCACTCATCCGTATTAAGGGGGCCTTGATCGCTACAACGATCGCTGAATATTTCCGGGATCGCGGCCTGAATGTGATGCTGATGATGGATTCCGTTACCCGCTATGCGATGGCGCAGCGTGAAGTAGGCCTTGCTGTAGGAGAACCGCCGGCCATGCGTGGTTATACTCCGTCTGTTTTTGCAAGTCTGCCGAAGCTTCTGGAACGCGCAGGCACAGGGCCAACGGGCTCGATTACCGCTTTTTACACGGTGCTGGTAGACGGTGATGACATGAACGAACCGATCGCGGATGCGGTCAGGGGGATCCTCGATGGTCATATCGTTTTAAACCGGAATATAGCGAACAAAGGGCATTTCCCGGCTATCGATGTGCTGGCTAGCATTAGCCGAGTCATGAAAGATATTTCGCCGGAGGAACAAATCGATGCTTCCGAGAACGTAAAGCGGCTGATGGCGATATACAAAGACTCGGAGGATTTGATCAATATTGGGGCATATCAACAGGGCTCGAATGCTGATATCGATGAATCGATTGAATATATCAGCCAAATATGGGATTTCACGAAGCAAAAAGTGAATGAGAAGACAACATTGAATGAGGTTCAGGAACGTTTGATTTCCGAGTTTTCAAGGAGATGACTTTGAAGAATGAAATTTCATTATGCATTCCAGAAAATCGTAGACCTGAAAAGCAACGAGAAAACGCAAGCCGAATGGATGCTGTCAAGTGCCATCGGGAAGCTGCAGGCAGAAGAGAAAAGTCTGAATGAGCTGTATGAGATGCGGGATCAAATGTATCGTGCTCAGCAGGAGGTGGCATCGCGATGCGTGCCGGTTGCTGAGATCCGAAACATTCAGGTATATGCAGAGTACTTGGAAGAATGCATTGAGCGGAAACGGGATGACATACGAATCGCTCATGTCAATGTAACGAAGAAACAAAAGGCATTGTCTGATAAGATGCTTGACGAAAAAGTGTGGTTAAAGGCAAGAGATAAATCCCAAGAAAAGTTCCGGCATGAAAGTCTCCTTCGGGAACAAAACGAGCTGGACGAAATGGCGACGGTACGTTTTGCGATCAAAGCCCGATAAGGTTTGCAAACACCGAAGGGTTATGACCGCGAAGGAGGAATGAGAGTGGCACGAAAAGACATGCCGCTTGATAAGGAAGAATCAGGCGGAGGATTTGAACGGATACTGTTGATTTTGGTACCTGCTATATTCACGATTGTTCTGCTCGGGGCGCTTGCCGTATTTTTTAGAGCCGATGTTCGGGATGGACTAATCGATGTAGCTAATAAAATTCCGGTTATCAAGAACTGGGTCCCGGATCCGGTGCTGACCCCGGAAGAGCAGAAACTCAAAGAAGCGAAGCAGCAGGAAGAAAGCGCGGAAGCAACGATTGTTGAACTCAAGAAGCAGCTTGCCGAACGCGAAGAAACATTAAATGAAGTATCAGAGCAAAAGGCAGCACAGGAAAACAAGGTGAAAGAGCTGGAAACCCAGATTGATTCGATGCAGAGCACACCGACAAGCGGTGAGACAGAAGAGGAAGACGCGTATACCAAGCAGATTCGTGAACTGTCCAAGCTCTACGCCGACATGAGTCCAAGCAAAGCCGCACCGATTATGCAAAACCTTACGCAGGAAGAAATGGTGCTTATGCTTAGCCAGATGAAGAGCAGCAACCGGGTTGCCATTCTGCAGAAAATGGATCCGAAAACGGCAGCGGATGCAACCATGATGCTTAAAGATGCTGAGACTTCTGAAGATTTGGCCATCGCGGCTTTGCAATCCAGACTCAAGAAGAACGAAACGGAGGCAGCGCAGAAGAAGTCATCCGACAATCTGGATAAAAACCAGTTGAATCAGACCTTTGCCGGAATGACACCCGCCAACGCTGCCGAACTGCTGATGCAAACGTACAAGATCAGTCCCGCTAAGACCATGACCATTTTAAATACAGTGGATGATGCTACTCGTTCACGGATTTTAAATGCGATGTCCTCGAAAGATGCGGAGCTGGCAGCAAAGATATTGAATCGCCTGATGGGCTCTAAATAAGCTCTGAAATGAATCTCCATCCCCAGGAAAGGAGGTGAAATAAGACGATGACAATAACGGTACAAAACATGTCTTCATCCGTGAGCAGTCCCTCGGGAAGCGGAAAGACAAGCGCGGCGGGTCAAACGACAGCGGCTGTTTCCTTTGATGCGACACTGGCTTACCAGATGAACAGCAGCGGTAACAGCGCTTCAACAACTTCGACGGAAGTCGCTGCCAAGCTGGAATCCTTGCTTGCGCAGTATTCTTCGGAAACCGAAGCATCACTTGAAGGCTTGATGGAATTGCTTCAAGGTTTGCTGCAGGAGCTGGACACTATGGATCAGGCATTAATGGAGGATCCCTCCCTTTTGCAAGAGCTGCAGAACTGGCTAACGCAAGCGAATCTTATGCTGAGCGGAGCTTCTCCTCAAGCACAAGAAAATTCGGATGGGAATGAGATATCTCCATTGGCTTCCAGACCAGAGACCATTCGATTTGCAGTACAGGATACGATCAGCCAGCTGGCATCGATGCTGTCCAAATCTGGTCAGGTGGATCTGACTACCGAAGCTGCTGTAAAACAGCTTGTCCAATCTTTCCATAGTCTGCTTGGTCAAGGAACAGGGACCGGGGAGAGTAAGGCAAGCGGCAGTTTTGATAACATCCTGGCCCAAAAGCAACCGGATGCCGTTCAGTCTAACATATCGACGAATACTTCAGGACAGTCGGCTTCATCACAAACAACGGGCCAAGCGAATGCCAAGTGGTCATCGCTGACGACAAGTACCGACGTTGATGGTACAGCAACTGAGTTCGTGATTAACGAAGGCGATTCGCTGTTGGAGCAAGGAACGGTCACTGCCGGTCAGCTAGCCCTGCGTTCAGGTACGCAAATTGCAGTAAAGCCTGCAGCTCCGCCGGTGCCTGTTGAGAACTTCGGAAGCGAAATGACTTCCTTCATTATTAATAAGCTCGAAATCGTGAAACAAACCGGTTTTACGGAAGCGAGAATCTCCTTGAATCCGGAACATCTGGGTCAAGTAGATATCAAACTTACGATGCAGAATGGCCAATTAATCGCCCAGTTCATGACACGTTCGACGGATGCTAAAGAGCTGATTGACCAGCAAATGGCACAGCTTCGAAGCGCATTGCAAGCTCAAGGGCTGCAGATCGAGAAAATTGAAGTTACGCAGAGCAGCCAGCCTTCCAATGCGAATCTTTATCAAGACGGCCGTCAGCCTGGATCAGGCCAGCAGCAGCCGCAGCACCGCTCAAAGGAGAAGGATAGTCCTTCCGATGATGCCGTGCTGGCCGCAAATCTGACGGAAGAATTGAACGATTGGATTGCTGAGCATCAAGCCGACGATGAACTTGTACAAGCAGGAACATTTACCGCGAAAGCCTAACAGTGAGGAGGTGAGCTTGGATGGCAACTAATCCGGTATCTACGAAAAATATGTGGCCCAACTATGCTAAAGGGAATGTCAGCAGTAAAAACGGAAACGGCCAGGAGCTTGGAAAGGATCAGTTCCTGAGCATCCTGATTACGCAATTAAGGCACCAGGATCCGCTTCAGCCGATGCAGGACCGGGAGTTTATTGCCCAAATGGCCCAGTTTACTTCCCTGGAGCAGCTGATGAATATCAATACTCAATTAACGGCAATGAGTCAGTCTCTGGGCGCTGCTTCAAGTTTGATCGGTAAACAGATCAGCTGGATGTTCAAGCCGGAGGATGGTTCGGAGTCCGTCATGAAGAGCGGTATCGTAGATTCCATCATTGTTCGTGAAGGCGTCCATTATGCCAAAGTCGGTGACAGTGAAGTATCGCTTGACCAGATTGTGAAAATCGAGAACGCTGTAACCGAGAATGATCCAGATGCATTGAATTCAGGTCCGACAGATCCTGAAATAAACAATCCGGGTCCTTCTGTACCTGACACCAGTAATCAGGGCCCAACAGATCCTGTAACAAACAATCCGGATCCTTCCGTACCCGAAACAGGCAATCCCGATCCGTCAGTTCCTGAAGCCGGAGATCCCGGACAAGGGGGAGAAGAGCCTGGGGGAACAGCGCCATGAGTGACCGCATGATGATAGGCCATTTATACCCTGGAAAAATACATCCCGCAGCGCTTCACAATGAACGAAAACCAGCACAAGCTCTGGTAAATCCACCCGCGGGCACGTTTCAGGAACTCTTAAGTGAGAATCTTCTTAAAATCAGCAACCATGCGGCGAAGAGACTTCAGCAGCGCGGCATTGAATTGAAGAGTGATCAGCTTGCGCAGATCCAGAGCGCTGTGGACAAAGCTGCAGCGAAGGGGAGCAAGGAATCTCTCATTTTGATGAAAGATATGGCTCTGATTGTGAATATTCCGAATCGGACCGTGGTCACTGCAATGGATGGCAAAGCGATGAAGGATAACGTATTTACGCAAATTGATAGTGCAGTTATTATTTCATAAATCTGGCTGGCCCGTGAGGAAGCCAGGCGGCCGCTGATCGACAGAAGCGGTCCATAACAAAAGGAGGAAAATCGATGTTAAGATCCATGTATTCCGGTATTTCCGGAATGAGAGGTTTCCAAACCAAGCTTGATGTCATTGGTAATAACATTGCCAACGTAAACACGGTTGGGTTTAAAGCGGGACGAGTGATGTTTAAAGACGTACTAAGTCAAACGATGTCCGGTGTCACGCCGGGAACCGACGATCCATCCGGTGGTGTAAACGCAAAGCAGGTTGGTCTTGGTGTATCGATCGGTTCGATTGATACCATGCATACCCCAGGCAGCGCGATGATGTCTCCGAATCCAACGGACCTGAGAATCGACGGAGACGGTTTTTTCATGGTGAAGCTTAGTGAGGATCAAGATGTGCCTTTCTTGACCCGTGCAGGCGATTTCCATGTGGACGTGGCACGCAACCTGGTAACGTCTGACGGTATGCTTGTTCTCGATGCGACAGGTGAGCCTATCCAGTTGGGCGATGATGTAACAGCATTCACGATTGCGCAAAACGGCGCCATTATTCAGAAGATGAGTGACGGATCAACGGAAGAGGGAGCCATCATTGGCGTTGCGAAAGTACCGAATCCGGAAGGTCTTGAGAAAATCGGCGGCAATATGTATCGCGTGACCCTGAATGCAGTTCCTGATGGCGATCTGGATGCCGTTATGTTTGAAGGGAATAATGCTGAAGAAGGAACTGGTGCGATTATTGCCGGTCAGCTCGAAATGTCCAACGTTGACCTGACAGGCGAATTCTCTGAAATGATCGTTGCTCAGCGCGGCTTCCAAGCCAACTCCCGGATTATCACTACTTCGGACGAAGTGCTTCAAGAAGTTGTCAATCTGAAACGATAAGGATGGAGAGGGAGGGGGAGCCCCCTCCCTCATTAAACAAGGAGGCTGTCCATGATATCGGTAACGAGGTTAAATGGTTCGCAGTTGTGGCTTAACGCGCTGTTGATAGAAATGGTTGAGGAGACTCCTGACACCTACATTACATTGATTAATGGAAAGCGCATGATTGTGCTTGAAAGTGCAAATGAAATCATCGCTTCCGTTAAGGCGTATCATCACGAGGTAGGCATTCATCAAGCTACCATTAAAGTGCAGCAATTGGAGGAACCTTCATGAAAAAGATGCTCCCCTGGTTAATTACGATCCTGTTATCCATTACGCTGATCGTTGTGGCGATCTTCCTGTTGTCGGACAAACTGCTTGGCGATAACAGTAAAAGTCAGGCTTCGGCTAATGCAGCGGCTTTATCCAAGTTGTCAGCCGATGAGATCGTCAAGATGACCTCGGAAATCACCGGGATCAAGACGAATCTCGCTGATCCTGAACATATTGCCCAGATGGCCTTTGCTTTTCAGCTTAATGACAAAAAAGCAAAGGAAGAATTCGATAAAATCAAGGAGATTAAAATCAAACCGATTATTATCAAAACGTTGGCCGACACGAAACCCGAGTTGCTTAATGACTCCAAAGGGCGCGAACAGTTTATTGGCAAGCTGCAGAACCTGATCAATAAGTCGTTAACGTCCGGGCAGTTAATTCAAATCGAAATGACAGAAGTAATGATCGTAGGTATCTAGACTGTTCGTCGGACGACCTGTAAGGGGGTGAGTAGATGGTTGATGTTTTATCGCAGAATGAGATCGATGCCTTATTGGCCGCTCTCTCTTCAGGGGAAATGGATGCTGAAGAACTGAAAAAAGAGGAAACGCAAAAGAAAATTCGTTCTTATGATTTTAAGAGGGCACTCCGGTTTTCCAAGGATCATATTCGGAGCTTGACCCGCATTCACGAGAATTTTGCACGATATCTGACTACTTATTTCTCAGCGCAATTACGTACTTTTGTGCAAATCAATGTGGTGCAGGTTGAACAGCTTCCATATGATGAATTTATTCGCTCCATACCCAAAATGACAGTTCTTAATATATTCGAGGCGGAACCGCTTGTCGGGCGCATGGTGCTTGAGGTCCATCCGAACATTGCTTACGCGATGCTGGACCGTTTGCTGGGAGGAACGGGTATTGCTCCTTCTTCCGTCAGCTCGATGACCGAAATCGAGACAATCATCATGGAGCGCATTTTCAGCCGGGCATTCGATAGTCTGCAGGAAGCGTGGAAAACGGTGCTGGACATCTCACCGCGCCTTGAGGCATTGGAAACGAATCCGCAATTTATGCAGATCGTTTCTCCGAACGAAACCATTGCGCTAATTTCCCTTAGCACCAAAATCGGCGATACCACGGGGATGATTAATCTGTGTATCCCGCATGTGGTGCTGGAACCGATCATGTCCAAGCTATCGGCGCATCAGTGGTTTATCTCGGAGAAAAAAGCGAGTGTTCCAGAGGAAGTAGATGCTCTTAAGCAGCGTGTAAGTAAAGCCAAGCTTCCGATTGTTGCCGAGCTGGGTGTTTCACAGCTTACGGTGTCCGAATTTTTAGGACTGAGTGTCGGCGACGTCATCTCATTAAACAAACCGATGCATGATGGACTTTCCATAAAGGTTGGGGACAGATTAAAGTTTATTGGCAGTCCCGGAACGATAAAAGACCGGGTTGCTGTACAAATCGATGAAATTGTCATCGAAGGAGCTGAAGAATTTGACGAGTAAAGACTATTTATCCCAGGAAGAAATCGACGCTTTGTTAAAACAGTCGGAAATGGCATCACCAGCATCAATTCCTTCGGCGGCGACTGTCGATGATGTATTAACACCTCTAGAGCAGGACGCGCTTGGTGAGATTGGTAACATTACCTTTGGAAGTGCTGCAACCGCTCTGTCTACCTTGCTGGGCAAAAAAGTGGATATCACGACACCCAAAGTGTCGATCATTAAGCGAAGCGAGTTTGAGGAAGAATTTCCGAAGCCGCATGTAGCGGTACATGTTACTTATGTGGATGGATTTGAAGGAATTAACTCTCTAGTCATTAAAACACGTGATGCTCAGGTCATTGCTGATCTGATGTTAGGCGGGGAAGGCAACCCCGTGGAAGAGGAACTCAACGAGATTCATATCAGTGCCGTTCAGGAAGCGATGAACCAGATGATGGGCTCTTCCGCAACGAGCATGTCAACGATTTTTAACCGGTTTGTCAATATATCGCCGCCAGGCATTGACATTCTGAACATGGCCAATGGTGAAGGGGTTAACAACCTTCCGCCGGATGAGACATTGATTAAGATTTCATTCCGATTAATTATCGGTGACCTTATTGATTCAACCATTATGCAGCTGCTTCCCGTTCATTTTTCCAAGGATATGGTTCACATGCTTATCAACGGGACGGAAGAGCCGCAGCCTGCGAAGCAGGAAGCCGCGCCGACGGTGGAAGCGCCTGTCAGTACACAGGAACCGGCTCAAGCACCGGCTAACCCTGTTAATGGCAATGACATGGGCCAAGGATTCGACTACGGACAAGGCTACGGCCAGCCAGTGCAAGGACAGGGAGGACAGATCCCGCAATCCATGCCATATGGACAGCCGCAGATGCCTTACCAAGGGCAGCCGCAACAGTATGGCGGCATGCCAAATCGCAATGTGAATGTACAGCCCGTACAGTTCGCTAATCTGCAATCTGCGCCATACACCCAGGTGGATGAAAACAATCTGAACTTACTGATGGACATTCCCCTTAAAGTCACCGTAGAATTAGGGAGGACTCAAAAGCAAATTAAGGATATCCTGGAAATGTCACAAGGTTCGATCATCGAGTTGGACAAGCTTGCCGGTGAGCCTGTAGACATCCTTGTCAATCATAAACTGATTGCCAAAGGCGAGGTCGTTGTCATCGATGAGAACTTTGGTGTACGCGTGACGGATATCGTAAGCCAATGGGACCGGATTCAAAAATTACAATAGCACAAACATTTTAGGGAGGATTTTTATCAATGGCTAACCGAATTCTGATTGTGGACGATGCTGCATTTATGAGAATGATGATCCGTGACATATTGGTCAAGAACGGATTCGAGGTTGTGGGAGAAGCACAGGACGGTGCGCAAGCAATCGAGAAATTTAAAGAACTTCGTCCAGATCTGATTACGATGGATATTACGATGCCGGAAATGGATGGTATCGCAGCGCTGAAAGAGATTAAAAAAGTCGATGCGAACGCAAAAGTGATTATGTGCTCTGCCATGGGCCAACAAGCGATGGTTATTGATGCGATTCAAGCTGGAGCCAAGGACTTTATTGTTAAACCGTTCCAATCGGACAGAGTCATTGAAGCCATCAATAAGACGCTTGGCGTATAAGGATTCTTCTTATGATGATGGCAGCTTCTGATGGATTAAGCTCAAGTAGTACTACCGGGTATTATTTACAGTTATTTTATGTCTTTATCGTACTTGCCATCATCGTTGCGTTGATCGTGTTCCTGATTCGCTTTCTCAGCAGAAAGAATCAGAGCTGGATGCAGGGCCGCTCCATTCGTACTTTGGGTGCGGTTGGGATGGGCCCTAACAAGTCCCTTCAGCTCGTCGAAATTGGGGGCATCATCTATGTGATCGGAGTTGGCGAAGACGTCCGGTTGGTGGACAAAATTTCTGATCCAGCTGAAGTTGCGCTTATCCAAGCTGCATTTGAACAGGATTCTGGAATACATAATGGGGCACTGCCGCCTTTCATAACGAAATTGGCGGCAAAACTCCGTAAAGGCAAACCACCGGAAGAAATGGAATTGGACGATACATCTTCTTTCCATGAAGTGTTCGAATCCAAGCTGCGCAGCGTACCGAACCGGAAAGAAAAGGTCGAAGAATTGCTGCGGGAGGATCAAAAAGATTCATGAATAAAAAGATCTCGTACGCTATCGCGATTTTCATATTGTTTGGATTTCTGTTTTCCCATACGGCATTTGCGGATCCGATTCCAAACATCGATATTCAAATCGGCAATGAGGGAGACACACCGGGGACAAGCTCCTTGTCCTTGATACTCCTGATCACCATTCTTAGCATTGCACCGGCGATACTGGTGCTGATGACTAGTTTTACAAGGATTGTTATCGTGCTTGGCTTTGTACGCACTTCGCTCGGCACACAGCAAACACCGCCAAACCAAGTGTTGATCGGCCTGGCCCTGTTTCTTACCTTATTCGTAATGGCTCCAACGTTGTCGTCGATGAATGATGTAGCGCTCCAGCCCTACCTAAAAGGTGAGATTACTCAAGCGGAAGCGCTGGATAAGGCTCAAGATCCAATGAAGAAGTTCATGTTCGCGCACACACGGGAAAAGGATCTGTTGTTGTTCATGAATTACACAGGCGCAGAGAAACCCGAATCTTACGAGGATATTCCGTTAACGGTTTTGGTACCGGCATTTGCCATTAGTGAGCTGAAGACTGGCTTTCAAATGGGCTTTATGATCTTCATTCCGTTTCTGGTCATCGATATCGTGGTTGCCAGCGTGCTGATGGCGATGGGTATGATGATGCTGCCGCCAGTTATGATCTCGCTGCCATTCAAGATTTTGCTCTTCGTTTTGGTAGACGGCTGGTATCTGGTCGTGAAATCCATGCTGATGAGCTTTAACACGTAGCAATAAGCGGCAAGTAATTCGAATACAGGGGGACTCGCCGTGAGCGCTGAATTTATTATCGGTCTGGCAGGACAAGCGGTCTATATTGTGCTCCAGGTGAGCGCACCGATGCTGGTTCTCGCACTGGTTGTCGGACTTATCATCAGTATTTTTCAAGCGACAACACAAATCCAGGAACAGACGCTGGCTTTCGTACCAAAAATTATTATTGTTCTTGTAGCATTACTGCTGTTTGGTCCTTGGATATTAACGACGTTAGTGGATTTTACCCACGGGATTTTGGACAATCTCTACAAATATATCGGATAGGCTGAGTGTCCATGGAATGGTTACAGCAAAGTTTACCTGTTTTCATGCTTATTTTTTGTCGAATAACAGCTTTTTTTGTAATATCGCCAGTGTTTACTTCACGTGGGATACCTGCTTCTTACAAAATAGGCCTTTCGGCCATCATTGCCCTGATCGTATATTTTTCGTTCGGGCTCGGAGAAGTGGTTCCGCAAGATCTGTCTTATGTCATATTGATTGTCCAGGAAGTATTGGTGGGACTGCTTCTTGGTTTCACTGCTTATCTTATTATGACCGTCGTCCAAACGGCAGGAGCATTAATTGATATTCAGATCGGGTTCAGCATGGCCAATGTCATCGATCCATTTACAGGGACTTCAACCCCATTAATCGGTACCTTCAAGTATTATCTGGCTCTACTGGTATTCCTGAGCATGAATGGTCACCATTATCTGCTCGATGCGATCATGTACAGCTATGATTGGATTCCGATTACGGGTGATGTGTTTGGGAAGATCCATGACGGCAATGTAACGGATTTTCTCGTACGGACATTCTCGCACTCTTTTGTATTGGCACTTCAAATGGCCGCTCCACTGGTAGCAGCCCTGTTCCTGACCGATGTCGGGCTTGGCTTTCTTGCAAGGACGGCACCGCAGTTCAATGTATTTGTTATAGGTATTATCATCAAAATCATCGTTGGACTCGTGCTGCTGATGCTGCTCATGCCGATGCTGGTATCACTATTTGATCATCTGTTTGCCAAAATGTTTGAAGCACTCCGGCAGTTGCTCGGCGTTATTGGAGACGGGCCGACTTAAGGAGGATGGAGGTGAAGCGGATGTCATACCGGTATCCGGTCGACTTACAGCTTTTCGCTGGTGAAAAGACGGAGAAAGCCACACCGAAGAAACGCCAGGATACGCGTAAGAAAGGCCAAGTTGCCAAGAGTATGGAGGTATCGGGTGCATCGGTTTTGCTGGCCGCATTCTTTTGCTTGTTAATTTTCGGCGGGTATATGAGAGACCGCATCGTTCGATTATTCACCGACATTTATATTAATCGGCTCTCCATGGACGTTACGAAAGACAATGTGATGCAGTTATTTGGGGAGTACGGTGTCCAAATCTTGCTTCTGCTGGCTCCGTTGTTTATCTCGGTGTTCGTTATTGCGCTGGTGGCTAATTATTTGCAGGTCGGGTTTATGCTGACGGGCGAGACTTTGAAAATGAAGTTCAGTAAAATCGATCCCATCAAAGGGTTCAAGAACATATTCTCGATGCGTTCCTTGGTCGAATTTTTGAAATCGGTCATTAAATTGACCATCATCGGTTACCTCGTGTACACCACCTTGTGGGCTGCGAGGGAAGGACTATCTTCCTTGTCAACGATGGGACCCGACACCATTTTTCATTTCGTGGCCGATATCACCATGTCACTGGGTTTCAAGATTGCCATCGGGCTGATTATTCTAGCCATTCTGGATTATATGTATCAGAAATATGATTACGAAAAAAACATTCGAATGTCCAAACAGGACATCAAAGACGAGTACAAGAAGATGGAGGGCGATCCGCTGATTAAGGGAAAGATCAGGGAACGCCAGCGTCGGATGGCACTTCAGCGGATGATGCAGGAAGTTCCGAATGCCGACGTTATCATCACAAACCCGACCCACTTTGCAGTGGCGATCAAATATGACGGGTCCATGATGGAAGCTCCGCAGATCATTGCGAAGGGCCAGGATTTCATGGCCTTGCGGATTAAAGAAATAGCGAAGGAACACGGAATTATAACGATGGAAAACAAGCCGCTGGCACGCGCTTTGTACCAACGGTCGGAAATCGGGGATTCGATTCCGGGAGACCTGTTCCAGGCCGTAGCGGAAGTGCTGGCCTATGTATATAAACTAAAAGGTAAAGTGAAATAATTAGGGACCGGAGGCGTCAGTGCAGTGAAAATAAAAGATCTATCTGTCCTTGCGGGTGTCATTGGCATCGTACTCATGATGATTCTTCCGATCCCGGTATGGCTGCTCGATGTACTCCTGATTATCAATGTCTCGCTGGCGCTTATTATTTTGCTGGTGGCCATGAATACGAAGGAAGCCCTGGACTTCTCCATTTTCCCTTCCTTATTGCTCATCACGACACTGTTTCGTGTAGCGCTTAACATTTCGACAACGAAGCTGATCCTGTCGGAAGCTAGCGCAGGTGAGGTTGTAGCCACGTTTGGTAAGTGGATAGCGAATGGTGAAATTGCGGTTGGCTTCATCGTCTTTTTGATTCTCGTTGTCGTACAGTTCATCGTCATTACCAAAGGCTCGGAGCGGGTAGCCGAGGTTGCGGCAAGATTTACGCTCGATGCGATGCCTGGTAAACAGATGAGTATCGATGCGGATTTGAACGCAGGTTTGATCAATGAGCAGCAAGCCAGGGAGCGCAGAAGAAAAATCGAGCGGGAAGCCGATTTTTACGGGGCTATGGATGGTGCAAGTAAATTCGTTAAGGGTGATGCCATCGCCACGATTGTCATCATGCTGATCAACCTGATCGGCGGGTTTATCATCGGGATCTCTATTCATGGAATGTCATTCGGAGACGCGATGAGCACTTACTCCATCCTGACGATCGGGGACGGATTGGTCAGTCAGATTCCGGCGCTTCTGATTTCCACTGCAGCGGGCTTGATTGTTACAAGAGCCTCTTCGGAAGGGAACCTGGCGGAGGATCTAACAGGGCAACTCTTCTCCTACCCTCATCTATTGTACATTGTTTCAGGTACCGTTCTGTTGCTAGGGATTTTCACACCCATTCATCTGATTACGACCGCACCGATTGCTCTCATCTTATTCATTGCGGCACGGAGGATGCAAAACAATCTGGATCGCAAGCAGGTCGAAGTGGAGCAGTTGGAGGAGGAACAGCAAATCGAAGAGGTTCGAAGTCCGGAAAGTGTGATCAACCTGCTTCAGGTGGACCCGATCGAATTCGAATTCGGGTATGGGTTGATTCCGCTCGCAGACGCGCAGCAAGGTGGAGATTTATTGGACCGGATCATTATGATTCGGAGACAATGCGCACTTGAGCTGGGACTCGTCGTACCGGTTATCCGAATTCGCGACAATATTCAACTAAAACCGAATGAATATGTCATAAAAATAAAAGGGAATGCTGTCGGCGGTGGTGAATTATTATTAAATCACTATCTCGCCATGAGCCCTGGGTACGAGGATGATTCCGTAACGGGGATCGAAACGACCGAACCGGCATTCGGGCTTCCTGCTCTTTGGATAGATGAAGCCATGAAAGAGCGAGCGGATCTTGCCGGCTATACGGTTGTCGATCCACCATCTGTTGTGGCTACCCATTTGACTGAGTTAATTAAGAGACATGCCCATGAGCTGATTGGGCGCCAGGAGACCAAGGCATTGGTTGACAATATTAGAGAAAGCTATCCGGTCCTTGTGGACGAGCTTATTCCTTCTGTGCTGACCATTGGAGAAGTACAGAAGGTATTGGCTAAGCTGCTCCGCGAAAAAATCTCAATCCGGGACATGGTCACAATTCTCGAGACCCTTGCGGATTACGGACATTATTCGAAAGATCCCGATGTCCTTACCGAATATGTTAGACAAGCCCTCTCTCGCCAAATTACACAGCAATATGCTCAAGAGGGCGAGGCCATGCGGGTTATCACGGTTGGACCGCAGCTGGAGAAGAAGATCGCCGAAAGCATCCAGCAGAGTGACCAAGGAAGCTATCTCGCTATGGACCCGGCATCGACACAGAGTGTGTTTCAGAAGCTCAGTGAACAGGTTAACCGGATCATTCAGATGGGACAGCAGCCTGTTCTGCTTACCTCACCGGCCATAAGAATGTATTTAAGGCAGGTCATTGAACGAAGCATGCAGGATATTCCGGTGTTGTCCTATAGTGAGCTGGAGCCGAACGTCGAAATTCAAAGTGTCGGAGTGGTGAACTTATGAGAGTGAAGAGGTATATCGTCGACACGATGCCTGAGGCGATGCAGCACATTCGTACGGATTTGGGTGCGGATGCCGTCATACTGAGTACGAAGGAAACCAAGGTAGGCGGATTCCTGGGGATGTTTACCCGTAAGAAGATCGAGGTGATCGCGGCAGTAGAGCAAGCGGAGAAATCCAAAGGTTCTGCTCCGATGAAGTCCAAAGTTCTGCCTGCTGTACCTTCTGGTGCTGTACCCAAGGCTTATCAACGAACGGCTGAAATCTCGAAGCCCGGTACACAGACCTCCACGAACTCTGCGAGTAACACGGATACAGCTTCCGGCGTACAGCATGAGGATGACTATAGTCGTTTTGCCGAGATTCTGAGCCAGGTTGCAGCTTCCGAGGAGGAAGTTAACAGGCAAAAGAACGAAGTGGGCCATGTGCAACAGCCTGCAGCAGCTGCACAAGCAGCGATGCGAAACGATCAAACGGAAACAGCAGCTTCCGTTGAATCTGTTCAATCGGTTCAATCATCCCGTGGTGGACAGGAGGAGTCTTTAAGTTCCCGTCTAGGAATTAGCGAATCCGAACAAAGAGTCCTTGAAGAACTTAAGGAAATGAAGGAATGGATTGCGCGATTATCCAGGCAAAATCTTGAAGCGCAGCATCTTCCTGAGCCGCTGCATTTCATTCGGGATCAACTGCTCAAGCAGGATCTTTCGGCCAAACTGACGGAAGAGTGGCTTACAGCTGCGGAGGAAGCCTGGAAAGCTAATCATATGCAGATGAGTGAGGCCGAGCTGCAGAACGTGATTTACAAGCAAGCTGAGGCGTTCCTTGAGGGGCGTATCGGCGGCGGCGTTCAACCCGAGACGCGGATTGTATATATCGCTGGACCGACAGGGGTCGGTAAGACTACCACGATCGCGAAGATCGCTGCAGAGCAGCTGTTCCGTAACCAACGCAAGGTAGGTTTTATTACTTCCGATACGTATCGGATATCTGCCGTTGAACAGCTGCGTACTTATGCATCCATTCTCAATGTGCCGATGGAAGTCGTGCAATCGCCTGGTGATATGCAGCGAGCCCTTCAGAAGCTGCAGGATTGTGATTTGGTGTTGATGGATACAGCAGGCCGGAACTATCGGAACGAGCTGCTCGTTTCCGAGCTTCAAAGCCTGTTCTCCCATTCCGATCAAAGCGAAACCTATCTTGTGCTCAGCCTGACCTCCAAGAGCAGCGATATGATAGAAATCGCGGATCATTTCAGCAAATACGAACTCGATAAGGTCATCTTCACGAAGATGGATGAGACCGGCAGTTACGGCTCCTTGTTTAATCTGATAGATGCCCATAACCTTCGCTTGTCCTATATGACCAATGGTCAAAATGTGCCGGATGATCTGTTGATGGCCGACAGCGAGCGGTTATGCCATCTACTGCTGGGAGAGATTCGTACATGACGGATCAAGCTCAATCGCTCCGCCAGCTTGTTTCTTCTCAGCAATCAGGGAACAGCGATAAGGCAGCATCTCCAAGAACGGCCAAGATTATTACGGTCAGCAGCGGTAAAGGCGGGGTTGGGAAATCCAATTTCACACTGAATTTTGCGCTGACTTTACAGTCGATGGGCAAAAAGGTATTGGTGTTTGATGCCGATATCGGGATGGCAAACATTGACGTTCTTATGGGCGTGAGCTCTCGGTACAGCTTGTATCATCTCATTCGCCGGGAGAAGAGCATTGAAGAAGTAATTCAATATGGACCGGACAAGCTTCCTTACATTGCCGGAGGTTCCGGTTTGGCTGACATGATGTCCCTGTCTGAAGAGGAAATGAATTATTTTATTTCACAGATTGAAATTATTTCCTCGGAAATGGACTATATCATTTTTGACACGGGAGCTGGCTTGTCCAAGGAAAATATGAGGTTTATTACGTCCGCTGATCAATGCCTTGTCGTCACGACGCCGGAACCGACATCCATTACGGATGCTTATGCCTTAATCAAGGTGGTGCACGGCACGGAAAACCAGGTTCCGTTCAGCCTAATTGTCAATCGTGCGGGTGATGAACAGGAGGCTCGGGAGGCAGCAAACAAAATTATTTTGACGGCCCAGCGTTTCCTTGATATTGACATCAAGCTGCTCGGCTCGATTGCCGATGATACGCATGTTGTTCAGGCGGTTAAGCGGCAGGTCCCATTTACAGCAGCTTATCCGCGATGTAATGCCTCTAGTGATATCAGACGGATCGCGCTTCGCTACATGACCGTTCCTGCTGCCACAGAGCCGAAAGCTCCGAAGGGAATCAAAGGATTTATGCATCGGTGGCTCAAACGTACGAAATGATTCTTTGCTTGGATTAATGGAAACTGAGGTGGACATCTATGAAGCCTTTTCGTGTGCTTGTCGTTGACGATTCCGCATTTATGAGGAAAATCTTTTCCGATTTCATCGAGCGTGACCCATCTTTTCAGGTTGTCGGAACAGCTGATAACGGGCTTGACGCCGTTCGGAAAGTAAAGGAATTGAATCCGGATGTCATTACACTGGATGTAGAAATGCCGGAAATGAACGGCCTGGATGCTCTGAAGTTCATTATGGAATCGGGCCCCCGTCCGGTCATTATGTTGTCCGGCATTAATGAGCAAGGCATGAAAGAGACCATTCTTGCCCTTGAGGCAGGAGCATTTGATTTTATACGAAAGCCTTCCATTTCTAATGCGCTTGATATTGAGCAGGTGCGTTCAGAACTAATGAAGCAACTGAATGCGGCGATGCAGGCTAAACAGCGGAGGGCATTGTGGGAAGAAGAAGAGCAGAGACGACGGAGTGCGGACATAACGGTTCCTCTTTCGCCAAAGCCTTCTGACAAAACGCTGAACAAGAAGCCGCAGCTGAATGAGACGCGAACGACGGTCCGCGAGACTGACCAACGGAGCAAGCGAATGGATTCGCCTCGTTTGCCGTCAGCTCGGACTGTTGAGAAGAAGATGCCTACTGTTACGGACGGCGCCGAGCCCTCTGGTTCAAAGAGAAAACGGGCAGATCGTAAGCCTGTTGCAGACTTAGCTCCAGTCGTGCTTCCAGAGAACGAGGGTCATCAGCTCCGTGAAGCCAAGATACCGCAGACAACGGAATTGACGGATTTGGTTGCGGTGGGCTGCTCCACCGGCGGGCCAAGAGCATTGAAAGCTTTTCTCGAGCCCATTCCCGGCGACTTCTGTGCCCCGATTGTCATCGTTCAACATATGCCGCCGAGTTTTACCAGATCGCTTGCACAGCGCTTGAATTCATTCAGTCAGCTGGAGGTCATGGAAGCAGAACAAGGGATGGTATTGGAACCGGGGAAAGCCTACATTGCACCGGGGGGCAGCCATATGAGGGTTTACCGCTCGGACAGCGGCGCTTACCAAATCAGGATCAGTCAGGATGAGACTCGCAATGGTCACCGTCCGTCTGTAGATGTGCTGTTCGAATCCCTACTGCCGTTGACCATGATCAAACGTCATGCGGTGCTGATGACCGGCATGGGAAGCGATGGAGCGAGAATGATGAAGAAGCTTTACGATTCAGGAGTGACATCCACCTATGCGGAGAGCGAGCAAACCTGCGTCGTATACGGGATGCCAAGATCAGCTGTTGAGCTCGGTTGCGTAAGCCACGTTCTGCCACTTCATGATATTGCACCTAGAATGGTTCAAGCTGTAAATAACGGAAAGTGAACTTGAAGAGGAGGTGTCTCTCAATGGACATGAATCAATATTTGACAATGTTTATTGATGAGTCAAATGATCATCTGCAATCATTAAATGAAAACATGCTTCAATTAGAAAGCAACCCGGACGATATCGGGATCGTACAGATTATTTTCCGATCGGCTCATACGTTGAAGGGTATGGCAGCAACGATGGGATACGAAGATCTGGCTTCACTTACCCACCAGATGGAAAACGTGCTGGATCTTGTCCGGAACGAAAAGCTAAAGATGCAGGATTTTATCTTTGACACGCTCTTCAAAAGCTTGGACGCTCTTGAATCGATGGTGCAGGATATTACCGAAGGCGGAGACGGGAAAGCGGATGTTTCCTCAATCGTGGCTTCCTTGCAGTCGATTGTACGTGGTGAAGGAGCTTCGTCTGGAGGGGCAGCTGCCGAAGGAGATAACTCCGCTGTGGCCGTCCAAGGAATTGAATTGGATGAGTTTCAATTTTCCGTGCTTGATCAATCAATTTCGGAAGGACATAAGGTTTTATATATACAAGTGACATTGCGAGAGGATTGCCAACTCAAGGCGGTTCGTGCCTACATGGTATTCGAAACGCTGGAAAGATCCGGGGAAATCGTCAAAACGTATCCGGACGTTCAAGAGATTGAACAAGGTGAATTCGATCGCGTATTTTCGTTATATTACATAACGCAAAGAGAAACGCAAGACATTGAAAGCCAGATTCTGGGCGTTTCGGAGATCGAGACTACTACGGTTGTGGCGCTCGATCATGAATCTTTGCAGCAAATGGTTCAGGAGAGTGCGGCAACAGCAGAAGCTGTCAAACCGCAAGTTTCAGAGGCAGCTCCAGCGGCTGTGGCTTCACCGGAAGCCAAGAGTCCTTCAGCGCCTGCCAAAGAGTCCAAGGCACCTGCCCGAAATGCAGGGGGAGGTAATCCTTCGAGAACGATCCGGGTTGATATTGAGCGGCTGGATGTATTAATGAATCTGTTCAGTGAGCTGCTGATTGACCGGGTACGGCTAGAGCAATTGGCCAGTGAGTCCAAGAATCAGGAGCTGACGGACACCGTTGAGCATATGAGCCGCGTGAGCAGCGATTTGCAGAATATCGTCCTGAAGCTGCGCATGGTTCCTGTAGATACGGTGTTTAATCGTTTCCCAAGGATGGTGCGTGACCTTGCTAAAACACTGGACAAGAAGATTGATTTGATTATTACCGGAGCAGAGACGGAGCTGGATCGTACGGTTATTGATGAGATTGGTGACCCGCTGGTCCACTTGCTGCGCAACTCGGCTGACCATGGTGTCGAACCTGTTGCCGACCGCATCGCTGCTGGTAAACCGGAGACCGGTACCGTGCATCTGCGTGCGTTTCATAGCGGCAACAATGTTTTCATTGAGATTGAAGATGACGGACGCGGCATTTACCGTGACAAAATTCTAAAGAACGCGCTGGCAAAAGGCGTTGTGACAGAGGCCGAAGCAGCGACCATGACCGATGACGAGGTCAATCAACTGCTGTTCGCACCGGGATTCAGCACCGCAGAGAAAATTTCGGATGTATCCGGCCGAGGTGTTGGGCTCGACGTTGTTAAATCCAAAATAGTTGCCCTGGGCGGTAACGTCACCATCTACTCGACACCGGGGAAAGGCACGAACTTTTCCGTTCAGCTTCCATTAACGCTGTCTATCATTGCAGCTATGTTAATCCGGATGGGATCTGAAAAATATGCGATTCCGCTTTCCTCCATTGTTGAAACGGGCATCATCAAGCGTGGCCAAATCAAACATGTTCACGGCAGTCGCATGATCCAGTTCCGAGAATCGCTGATTCCGGTCATCTCGCTCAGCCGCTTGTTTGAAATTCCGGATTTTGATGAGGAGCTGGAAGAAGAAACAGAGATCGTTGTAATCCGCAAAGGGGATCGTCTGGCGGCACTTACCATCGATGATTTTATCGGACAGAGTGAAATCGTCATTAAGAATTTGGGTAAATATCTGCCTGCCATTCAGGGAGTATCCGGAGCAACCATTCTAGGGGATGGACAAGTCGCTCTCATTATTGACGCAAATGCATTTATCAAATAACAGGTTGCTATAACTCAGGCGGCAGGCCACACATTTTGAAGGAGGACTTATTCATGGGAGAAGAAATCAAGGTTATTGTCTTTAGACTTGGCGAGGAAGAATACGGCATCGAGGTAGACAAGGTTCAGACCATTGAGCGAATGATGCCCATTACGCGTGTTCCCAAGACCTATGCTTTCGTAAAAGGGGTTATTAATCTACGCGGCGTCGTCATTCCTGTAATCAATCTGCGCGGCCGCTTTGGATTGGAAGAGGTTGAAGCAACCGATCAAACGCGGGTTATCATCGTGGCGGTCAATGACATGCAGGTAGGTTTTATCGTGGATTCCGCAAGTGATGTCATCGATTTGAATACGGACAGCATTGACAATCCACCTGAGGTTGTCGGCGGAATAAAAGCGAAATATCTTCGCGGTGTCGCGAAGGTAGGAGAGGAGCGCCTTCTCGTCATGCTGAATCTGTCCGAAGTGCTGAACAAAAGTGAGATTATTCAGCTGGAAGGCCTTGAGGAGTAGACAGTGGAGCTGTTTAAGCATGGCAAGGAAATCAAAATGGATGTTTTGAAGGAAGTTGGAAACATCGGAGCGGGCAATGCGGCAACCGCCCTCTCCCGCTTGCTTAACAAACCGATTGATATGGCTGTTCCCAAAGTTCAACTCCTGCCTTTTGAACAGATTGCCGAAAGTGTAGGAGGGAGCGAACAACTCGTTCTTGCCGTATTTTTACGGGTAGAAGGCAGTGCGCCGGGAAATCTCTTCTTTATTATGAGTCCGGAAGCCGGGAAGAATTTGCTGCAGAATCTGGCGGGCTTTGAAGTGTCGGATGAGGAGCAATTCTCCGAGATGGAGCAGTCCGCATTATGTGAGATCGGAAATATATTGTCAGGCTCGTACTTATCGTCGCTCGCTGATTTGACCAATCTGTCCATGACACCTACGGTGCCAGCTCTCGCGATGGATATGGCAGGTGCCATCTTAAGTTATGGACTGCTGCAGTTCGGAGAAATGGGAGACGATGCCCTCTTAATCAACACGACGTTCCTAGAAGGGCAGAACGAGGTGGAAGGCCAGTTCTTCCTCATACCTGATCCACAATCATTTGCTCAAATTTTCGAAGCTTTAGGAGTGCCCTTAGAGCATGATTGAAGAACAAAGCATAGTGAAAGTAGCCATGGCGGATCTGAACGTCGCAGGTCCAAACGGTATTTTACGTACAACGGGACTCGGCTCGTGCGTCGGACTGACGTTGTATGATCCGGTGACGAAGATTGGTGGAATGGCGCATGTGATGCTTCCATCTTCAGCGATTGCCAGAGAAGGGCAGCTAAACCTGGCAAAATACGCCGATACGGCTCTTCCGATCCTGTTGAACAAGATGAGGAATTTGGGTGCTTCCCCGGCACGTATGGTAGCCAAAATGGCGGGGGGAGCCCAAATGTTTGCTTTTGCCGGCTCCGGTGACACCATGCGCATTGGTCCTCGTAATGTGGAGTCCTGCAAGGCTGGGCTCGAGCAGATGGGGATAACGCTAATTGCCGAGGATACCGGAGGAAATTACGGAAGAACCGTTGAGTTGGACTGTGCAACGGGTAAGTTTACAATACGAAGCGTACAAAAGGGCATAAAGGAATTGTAGCTAATGGGAAAACTTCGTTTTTATCTGATGACTGGAATTGCCGGGTTTGTGTTCACATTTATTTTCTCCATACGTAACAATCTGTGGATGACTAGCATGTATCGGGCTCTCCTTGCATGTGCGATTTGGTTTCTTCTGGCGTTCCTGTTGAATTGGATGTTTGCTGCCATTACGGGTCCGCGAGCCACTGTTCAAGGGGACGCCGACACGCAGCGGGAGCAAGACCGAGGAACTGTTCTTGATTTATCCACGCCTGATGAGGATCGGGAATTGATGGATTTAATCCATTCCGAATCCAGCAGCAAAGAGAATGGAGACTTTGTACCGCTAAATCCTCCTAAGCTGGTTTCAACGAAAGAACCCGAAGAACTGGCCAAGGCCGTTCGTCACCTTACGGAAAAATAAGGAGGGTGAAGGCAATTGGACGAACGTAAAGCTTCTGTGCTAAACCATGCGGATTTATGGAGCGCATGGAAGGAAGATGGAGACCATGAAGCGAAGAAGAAACTAATCGAATATCATTTGCACATCGTTGACTATGTTTCAAGCCGTTTGGCAATCGGTCTTCCGAAGAACGTTTCTAAGGGAGATTTGGCCAGCAATGGGGTAATGGGTCTGATTGACGCCATCGAGAAGTTTGATTACAAACGAGGCCTGCAATTCGAAACCTATGCTTCTTGGCGTGTGCGTGGGGCTATTCTGGACTCGCTGCGCCAGGGGGACTGGGTGCCGCGCTCTGTCCGCGAGAAGGCGAAGAAGATTGAAACTGCATATCAGCAGTTGGAACAGAAGTATTTACGCAGCGTCAGTGATTCCGAGATGAGTGATTACCTTGACGTGACCGAGAAGGAATTCCGGCACATGCTGCAGGAAGTAGCAGTCATGACATTGACATCTCTGGAGGATCCGATCCGCGAGGAGGAGTCTGAGACCCGAATGTCGCTCCTGGTTGATGAGAAAGCGAAAAATCCGGATCACAAGGTCCATGAATTTTACCTGCGAGAAGCCCTGATGAAGGGTATCGGTAAATTAACCCCGAAAGAGCGGACCGTAGTTTCCTTATTATATTATGAGGATTTATCACTCAGCGAAATTGCTGAAGTGATGTCGCTATCACCTTCACGAATATCTCAGCTTCATTCCAAAGCGATTTTGAGACTTCGGGGCGCGCTCGATAAAGATCGGGATTTGCTGATGCAAAACGATTGACGCTTGCCATATATGAAGGGGGTTCCTGGATTGTCTGTAGATTATGCATTGGATCAGTACTTTAGCGTTACGCTATCGGATGACAAGGTCGTCGCCTATATACAGTTCACCAAATGGGAGAAGGATTTCTCTTGTTCTGTAGAAGCTCTTGAACAATTTCTGAGAAGTCACCAGATACGATATGGACTTCAACATGATACGTTGCGGCGAATCGCAGATCATGCGGAGGAATATCAATATAGTAGAACGCCGATTGCAATGGGAACGGAACCTATGCACGGACAGAACGGCAGAATCGAATTTACCGTTAATTTTGGGAATGAGACGAATCTGAAGCCGCTTGAGATCGAAGATGGCAAAGTGGATTATAAAGAAGTGATTCGTTTAAATAATGTAAAGAAGGGGCAGCTGCTTGCCACCCGAATCCCGCCAACGAAGGGAGTCCCTGGAACGGCGGTGACCGGAGAGGAGATTCCGAGCAAACCGGGAAAGGAAGCTCATTTCAAGGTTGGGAAGAACGTCGTTGTTAACGCCGAGAAAACCGCCATGTACGCTGCAATTGACGGACTCCTCACCAAAACCGAAAAGGGAAAAATCAATGTGTTTCCGGTATATGAGATTAACGGAGATGTTGATTACAGTATAGGCAATATCGACTTTGTCGGCACGGTGGTCATTCGCGGCAATGTGCTGACTGGATTCAGAATCAAGGCAGCAGGGGACATCCGAGTCACTGGCTTTGTGGAAGGAGCCGAGCTGGAGGCTGAAGGCTCGATCGATATATCCGGCGGAATCATCGGTTATAACAAGGGTTATGTCAAGGCGGGTCAGGATGTCAAAAGCTCGTTCATCCAGGATGGAAACGTCATAGCCGGCGCTAGCGTATTTGTCTCGCAGAGCATCATGCACTCCAATATCCGGGCGGTCCGGAATATCGAATGCAACGGTATGAAGGGCCTTGTGGTAGGCGGCATTTTGCAGGCGGGTGAAAAAGTGGTTGCCCGAACGATCGGAAACAGCATGTCGACAGCTACCGTAATTGAAGTTGGTGTTCTCCCCGAGCTGCGGAATGAACTGTCGGATCTTAGAGCCCAATTGAAACAGTCATTGGAAAGTATGGATAAAACCGATAAAGCGCTTTATCTTCTGAATCAGTTAGCTTCCTCGGGTCATTTGTCGCCAGACAAGCTGGCGCTGCGAATCAAACTGAATGCCACCAAAAAATCAAACATGGCAGAACAATCCGATATTAAGGACCGAATGCTGGAAATCGAGAAGATGCTTGAGGATACCGGCAAAGCAAGAGTGAATGTGGTAAAGACGATCTACGGCGGTGCCAAAATTGTCATAGGGCGGTATACCCGCTTTGTTAAGGATCCCACGCAGCGGGTTTCTTTTTACTATCATGAAGGGGATATCACTATGGTACCGCTCTTGTAGGACAGAACAGACGTTTTAAATGCTTGTGGACATGATCCTATATCATGAGGTGATTCCATTGAGTTTGAAATCGGTTGAGATGCAAATTGCGGTCCCCAGAACCAATGAAGCGGGTAAGATGCATAATGAATCCCAGCAGCGCCCGATGAATGATCAGACGCTGCTTGCGGGTGAGTTATCCAAGAACAGCCGTGCGGAAGCCCAGCGAAGTACTGAAGTGAGTGAGACGGCGGAAACAGCCGTGCGCGATGACGGGAGCCGTCAATCCTCTGGGCAGCAACAAGGTCGGGGAACGGCGGAAACGGGCGAGACATTGGAGCAGCCGGCAGAGCATCCCTATAAAGGCAAAAATTTCGATGTTTCGCTCTAGATAATTTATAGGCACAAAGGAGTTAATGGATTTGAAACCATGGATATATATCGTGCTGCTTGGCATTGCCGCCGTGCTGTATGCTTTTATGCTGCCGAAACGTCGTGAAGAGGCCGTGTCCAGCGAGCGGGTTGTAAAAGAAGTGGAGAACACGCTTGAAGGATATATGGCGGAAATCCAGCACGAGAACGAACAGCTGCTGGAACTGGTTGGTCAGATGAAGAAAGATCTTGATGCCAAGCAGCAAGCACATCAAGAGCAGGTCAGTGATTTGCGGCAGCGCATGCTGGCCATGGAGCAGAAAATGACCGAATCGCAAACGCGTCTTCGAACAGCGGAAGAGAAGCTGGCGCAAACGACTGCGGCCGCTTCTTTGTCTGCAGGAGAGGCTGCAGCGGCTTCCGAAGCTGAGCCTGCACCACTTGTCCATTCCATCAAATCCAGATACGCGGAGCTGTTTGATCTATATGAACAAGGAAAGTCCATCGATATGATTGCCAAGACCACGGGTCTTCAGCGAGGCGAAGTTCAACTTATTATCCAGTTGGCCAAACAGGAGGAATCCGTGTGATCAAGAACCGTACATTTATGATGGGCCTGGGGAGCGGTCTCGTGATCGGCGCGGTACTGCTTCAGCTGATGTGGATCGGTCAAGGCACAGCCGCATCGGAGACGCAGGAGTTAACGAAGGAGCAGCTGATGGCTGCAGCGGAAGCTTTGGACATGCAAGTTGTCGAAGGTTCGGACGAGCTGATGACGGCGGAGCAGTGGGAAGAGAAGAGGCTTGGTGAGAGCGCTGGTGAGTCCGAAGAAGGGGCCGATCCTGCACGGAAGACGGGAACGGACAAGCCGGAAGCACCGCAGCAGCCGGAGAAGCCTGAAGCGGGCGTGGATAAGAAACAGGAATCTACTCTCAAAGTGACGGATCCGGCGAAGCCGAAAACGCCAGCCAAAGCGGAAGCGCCTATCAAAGTGAATATTCCAGCTGGAAATAATCTCAGTGATGTGGCAAACAGTCTTTTGCGTGCTGGCGTCATTGATAACAAACAAGCATTCATTAATAAGGCAACCGAGAAAAAGATCAATACCATGATCCAAAGCGGTACATATTCGTTCACAGCAGGCGAGAGCTACAATTCGATCATAACCAAAATCACAGCAAAACCCTCCAACTAGCTCTTCGGTTGAGAGTGGTTTTTTTCTTTACAGGATCTGGTTGCAGCCGTTGATGGAATGGACCTGATCAAGTACACAAAAGACATTGCAACCTGCCCATGGTTATGTTATAGTAATTGACGGTGTTAAAACACACGCTAGAGTGATTTCGTTGAGGGTGCTTCCAGGATTGGGAGTCTTAATGAAAAATGATCTTGGCGGAGGGACACACAAAAACCAAACCTAGGAGGTGCGTGAAGATGGCAGTAATTTCCATGAAACAGCTTTTGGAAGCTGGCGTACACTTCGGTCACCAGACTCGTCGCTGGAACCCGAAAATGGATAAATTTATCTTCACTGAAAGAAACGGTATCTACATCATCGACCTGCAAAAAACGGTCAAGAAAGTTGAAGAAGCATTCAACTTCGTGAAAAACGTAGCTGGAGAGAACGGTACAATCCTGTTCGTCGGCACGAAAAAACAAGCTCAAGATTCCGTGAAGGAAGAAGCAGAGCGTTGCGGTATGTACTACATCAACCAACGTTGGCTCGGCGGAACTTTGACTAACTTCGAAACGATCCAAAAGCGTATTAACCGCTTGAAGCAGCTCGAAGCTTGGGAAGAGGACGGCACGTTCCAAGTATTGCCTAAGAAAGAGGTTATCCTTCTCCGCAAAGAGAAAGATCGTCTTGAGAAATTCTTGGGTGGTATCAAGAACATGAAGGGTCTTCCAAGCGCATTGTTCGTTATCGATCCTCGCAAAGAGCGTATCGCCGTAGCGGAAGCTCGCAAATTGGGTATCCCAATCGTTGGTATCGTTGATACGAACTGTGATCCGGATGAAATCGACTATGTAATCCCAGGTAACGATGACGCGATTCGCGCTGTTAAATTGTTGACTGGTAAAATGGCCGATGCTGTTGTTGAAGCTCACCAAGGCGAAGAAACAACTGCGTAATCAGGATTAAACGTATAAATCATGAATTAAATGAAAAGGGTGGTTGGTAGGTGTATAACCTCTCACTGCCCTTTTTTTAAGATGTTAGAACGGGTGACGTGCGAATAACGCGTGGAATCTGGAGCCTGGCATCGCAGGGGAAGAACAACTACTTAACGCGGTCTGAATCTTGGAGAGAACAATCGTATGACGGTTTTCGAGAGGTTCAAACGCAAACTTCATCATACCAATTTGGAGGGAATTCTAATGGCAGTAACAGCTAGTGCGGTAAAAGAACTTCGCGAAAGAACAGGCGCGGGCATGCTGGATTGCAAAAAAGCGCTGGATGAAACAAATGGTGATATCGACAAAGCGGTCGCAGTACTTCGCGAAAAAGGTTTGTCTGCAGCAGCTAACAAAGCTGGACGTATTGCAACTGAAGGCGTTGTCGAGTCTTATATTCACGGCGGCGGACGAATCGGCGTTCTCGTTGAAATCAACTGTGAAACCGACTTCGTAGGTAAAACAGATCAATTCAAAGAGTTTGCTCGCGATATCGCGATGCATATTGCCGCTGCAAACCCTAAATATGTTCGTCGCGAAGAAGTGCCAACGGAAGAGCTTGAGAAAGAAAAAGAAATTTTGAAAAACCAAGCCCTGAACGAAGGCAAGCCTGAAAAAATCGTTGAAAAAATGGTTGAAGGCCGCATCAACAAATACTATGAAGAGTATTGCTTGCTTGAGCAATCCTTCATCAAAGATCCTGACAAAACGATCAACACGCTGCTTAACGAAAAAATCAGCACGATCGGTGAGAACATCTCCATCCGTCGTTTTGCTCGTTTTGAACTTGGCGAAGGCTTGGAGAAAAAACAAGAAAACTTCGCTGAAGAAGTTATGTCCCAGGTGAATAAATAAGCCGAATAGGCTAATATAAGTTATAGAAAAGAGTGGAACACACCTGTGTTCCTTCTTTTTTAAGAGATATAAAGGCATAAGAGAGATAAGATTGTTATAAATTCGGAGTAAAGGCACCCTTATCTCACAAGAAAGTATGGATTTAAGTCTTGATTAGACGACCAGAAGTTTCTACTTGAGACGGATGTGTGTACCCGATTTTTATAAACCGTCAAGCAGTGTGCCGGTGTGTCTGTCTGTCGTTTTTCAAACGGGCGTCGTATACTTAGGCGCCGTCTTAAAGTGGAGGGTTATCATTTGGAACAGCCTGTATATAAACGAGTGATATTGAAAGTCAGTGGGGAATCCCTTTCAGGGCAGAATGGATATGGTATTGATGCTGAGACGATCTCATCGATCGCTGAGCAGGTTCGTGAGGTTGTCGAGCTTGGTGTGGAGGTCGCGATCGTGTGCGGCGGCGGAAACATCTGGCGCGGTATTGCTGGCAGCGCGAACGGAATAGACCGTGCAACAGCAGATTATATGGGGATGTTGGCAACGGTGATGAACTCTTTGGCATTGCAAGATGCTTTGGAGCAGATCGACGTGCCGACTCGGGTGCAAACCTCTATCTCCATGCAGCAAATTGCGGAGCCGTATATTCGCCGTAGAGCCATTCGGCATTTGGAAAAAGGCCGTGTCGTTATTTTCGCGGCAGGAACAGGTAACCCCTACTTCTCCACCGATACGACTGCAGCGCTTCGCGCAGCGGAAATCGAAGCAGAAGTGATTCTCATGGCGAAGAACAAGGTGGACGGAGTGTACTCCGCTGATCCATTTAAGGATGAAACTGCCGAGAAGTACGAGCAGCTGACGTATCTAGACGTATTGAACAAAAACCTTGGGGTAATGGACTCTACAGCTTCATCGTTATGTATGGACAACAACATCCCGCTCATCGTCTTCGCTATTACGGAGCAAGGTAATATCAAGCGCGTCGTTCTGGGCGAGAAAATCGGAACGATCGTCAAAGGGAGTGTAGATTAATGCCGCAATCGGTGAAAAAGAATGCAGAAGAACGCATGGAAAAAGCGATCCTGTCTTTGAAGCGTGACCTGGCAACGCTGCGCGCAGGACGGGCAGCACCAGCGCTACTCGACCGGATCACGGTGGAATACTACGGAGCACCAACCCCGCTGAATCAGCTGGCTAACATCAGCACGCCGGACTCCAGAACGCTCATGATCCAGCCTTGGGACAAGTCGTCCTTGGCCGATATCGAGAAAGCGATCATGAAATCGGATGTCGGATTGACGCCGGCGAATGATGGTAATCAAATTCGCCTCGTCGTACCTGCACTGACAGAAGAGCGCAGAACCGAGCTGGTGAAAATGACGAAGAAATTCGGCGAGGAAGCGAAAGTGGCCATCCGCAACATTCGCCGTGATGCCAACGACGACATCAAAAAATTGGAGAAAACAGATATTTCCGAGGACGAGTCCCGGAGACATCAGGAAGATATCCAAAAAGCGACGGATAAATTTATCGCAGAAGTCGACAAAGTCCTCGTTGCTAAAGAAAAAGAGATTATGGAAGTATAAGAGACTTGTGGCCCCTCCTGTCAATGGTGGGGTTTGTCTCTTTTTTTGCAGAAAGATGCCTGGAGGAAATGGAATGATCAAACGGGTTCGATCGTGGTTGAATCAGGAGGACAGTCAGCAGACGCATCAGCTCTCTCCGGACAACATCCCACATCATGTCGCCATCATCATGGATGGTAATGGACGCTGGGCAAAACGGCGCGGTATGCCGCGAATCGTTGGCCATCAGAATGGCATGAAGGCTGTCAAAAGAGCGGCCATTGCTGCCGATGATTTGGGAATCAAAATATTGACGATGTATGCCTTTTCGACAGAAAATTGGACGCGTCCGAAGGATGAGGTCGATTTTCTGATGAAGCTTCCTCAGGAGTTCCTGGCTATTGAGCTGGAGGAGCTGATCGAGAAAAATGTCCAGGTCCGCATGATGGGGCATCCGGAAGACCTTCCGTCCCATACCGTGTCTGCGATGGAAGAAGCAGTTGCGAAGACAGCCGGCAATGACGGGCTTGTGCTTAACTTTGCGCTCAATTACGGCAGCCGGAAAGAGATCACCGAAAGTGTCAAGGCGCTCGGACGAGAAGTGCGAGATGGAATTCTTCGTCCTGAGGATATTACAGAGGAACTGATTGGCCAGCGGCTCCTCACAGGCGAATTGCCGGATCCGGATTTGCTGATCCGCACAAGCGGCGAGCTGCGGCTGAGTAATTTCATGCTGTGGCAGTTAGCGTATAGTGAGCTATGGTTTACGGATGCCTATTGGCCGGAGTTCACCAAAGATCATTTGGTGGAGGCCATAGCCGATTATCAACAAAGAACAAGGCGCTACGGTGGACTTTCGTAGCCGATGGAGGATGGAACGTTTTGAAACAGCGATTGATTACCGGAATTATAGCGGGAGCGGTCTTTTTAGGATTATGTTTCATAGGCGGTCTATGGTACCATCTTCTTATTCTGGCGATGGCGCTAATCGGTTATTATGAGTTTGTGCGCATGACCAATACGGCACCGTTCGGGGGAACGGCATGGATTGGGTACGCGGGGGTGCTGCTGCTTGTATTTCCATGGGGACCGCTTAATTTGAATATTCAGATCCCGTGGGAACATGTACTTTGGCTCCTGCTGCTTTTATTTTTGCTGGCGACCGTAACGACGAAGAATGTAATTGATATCAAACGGGTTTCATTATTATTTTTGGCATCAGCGTATATCGGAATCGGATTTTCCTTTATCGCCGAATCACGACATGCTCCTGACGGCCATGGCGTATTCTGGACTTTTCTGCTTCTGGCCTCGATCTGGGCAAGTGATGCGGGAGCGTATTTTGTCGGACGCGCCATGGGGCGCCATAAATTATGGCCTTCCATAAGCCCGAACAAAACGGTTGAGGGTGCGCTCGGCGGTGTGGTCATTGCCGTGTTCACATCACTGCTCTTTTCATTCTTCTCAGATGGATTCCTGACGGCTGGACAAGCGATTCTGATTGGACTTTCCTGCGCTGTTATCGGTCAACTCGGAGATTTGGTGCAATCCGCTTATAAACGGGTGTATGACATCAAGGATTCGGGCAAACTGCTGCCGGGCCATGGAGGGATACTGGATCGATGTGACAGTTGGATCGTCGTATTTCCGTTTGTACATATATTGAGTCTCCTGCCTTACTGATGAAAGGAAAGATGTGCATGAAGAAGATCAGCGTACTCGGCTCCACTGGCTCCATAGGTACCCAGACCTTGGATGTCGTGAGGAAACACCGGGAACATTTTCAGATTGAGGGCCTTGCAGCAGGGAGTAATAAGGAATTACTGCTTCAGCAGGTCAAGGAGTTTTCTCCGCGTAAAGTGTCCGTTGCCACAAAAGAGCTTGCTGACAGCATCAGGCATGATCTTCCTGCCGGAACCGAAGTGTTCCATGGTCATGAAGGCTTGATCGAGATTGCGGCAGCGACGGATGCGGAAATGGTGGTTACAGCGGTCGTTGGAAGCATGGGGCTGTCCTCTACGCTTGCAGCCATCGATGAGGGGAAGACAATCGGGCTTGCCAATAAGGAAACATTGGTAACTGCTGGTCATCTGGTTACGGCTCGAGCGGCTGCAAAAGGGGTAAAACTCTTGCCGATTGATAGTGAGCATTCCGCCATATTCCAATGCCTCAACGGAGAGCGGCATGAAGATATTGAACGGATCACGCTGACGGCTTCCGGAGGCTCATTCCGGGATTATACCCGTGAACAACTGGTTAACGTTACGGTGGAGGATGCGCTTAAACATCCAAACTGGTCCATGGGTGCCAAAATCACGATTGATTCGGCCACCATGGTCAATAAAGGGCTTGAGGTGATGGAGGCCCACTGGTTGTATGATATTCCTTATGACAATATTTCCGTGCTTCTTCATCCGGAAAGCATCATTCACTCTTTTGTGGAATTCCGTGATTCGAGTATTATTGCCCAGCTCGGCAACCCGGATATGCGGGTTCCGATTCAATATGCGCTTACTTATCCGGAGCGTTGGTCTTCGCCTGCGCCAAGGCTATCTTTGGCAGAAGCGGGCAAGCTGCATTTCCGGGAGATGGACCTTGAACGTTTTCCTTGTTTAAGGCTTGCTTATGAATGTGGTAAAATAGGTGGGACAGCGCCAACGGTATTCAATGCTGCCAATGAAATTGCGGTTGCCCGGTTTCTCCGCGGCGAAATCTCTTTTCTGCGGATAGAAGAGATCATTGAGGAAGTGCTGCAAAGCCATCATGCTGTGCCGGAACCGGCACTGGAGACGATTGAAGAGAATGATCGAATCGCACGTGAATTAGCTTCCCGACTATAGGATTTGAAGTGTTTTTGAAATCTCCCTTGAAAAAAAGCGGACAGCTTGTGATTCTCTTGTGGACGACAGGAGAATAATGATAATCTATAGGGACATACTGCGTTCTCAGAGGAAAAGGGGGATGTAAAGAATTGGAAATGGTTCGGGTCGTTTTTTTAACGGTGCTCATGTTTTTTGTGATCGTTACCGTGCACGAATGGGGTCACTATTATTTTGCCCGGCGTGCCGGAATCTTGGTACGCGAGTTCGCGATTGGATTTGGTCCAAAGCTGTTCTCATATAAACGCAATGAAACGCAGTTTACGCTTCGTCTTCTTCCATTCGGCGGATATGCCCGCATGGCCGGAGAAGATCCGGAACTTGTCGAGATTCAACCCGGTCAGACGATTGCGGTTCGATTGAATGCAGAGAATCAAGTGAAAAAGATTTATCTGGATCAACTCGACAACCGTAAGAATGTTATTCGCGGCGAAGTCCAGTTTATGGATATGGTGGATCGTTTGTCGGTTAGGCTTGATGTGGATGGTGAATTCCAGCAATTTGAAATCCATCCGCAAGCCTTAACGGTAGCCAAAGGTGTAGAGACGCAGATCGCACCGAGAGACCGCCAATTCGGCAGCAAAACCGTGGGCCAAAGAGCGCTTGCGATTTTTGCAGGTCCTGTCATGAACTTCATTCTGGCCTTCGTGCTGTTTGCTCTTCACATCCAAATGGCCGGTATACCGGTTGAGAATCCAACCTATGTACAGATTGGCGAGATTACCAAAGGCATGCCTGCCGATGAAGCCAATCTGAAAGAGGGAGACATCATTGAGAGCATTAACGGAACCGCTATTGGTGCCGATTATCAGAAGATGATCGAATTGATTGCGGCTTCCAAGGACAAGCCGATGGAATGGACGGTACGCCGGGGTGAAGAGTCATTTGATCTGACCTTAACTCCGCGGACCATGGAGGGTCAGGAAGGCGGCAAGGTCGGGATTGTTCCCAAGCTTCCTACCCGATCCGCAGGGATTGGGGAGACAATTACCAGTTCCGGGACCGCGATGGTAGATACAACGAATATTATTTTCCAGGGCTTCAGACAGTTGATTCAGAAGTTCTCCATGGATGATCTTGGCGGTCCTGTACGGACGTTCGAAGTGACGGGACAAATCGCCAAACAGGGTATCGCACAGCTGACCTATTGGGCAGCCATTCTAAGCTTGTATCTGGGCATATTCAATCTGCTGCCGATACCGGCATTGGATGGAAGCCGGCTCGTATTCTTAGGGATCGAAGCTTTAAGGGGCAAGCCAGTTGACCCGAACCGAGAAGGCATGGTTCATTTTATCGGGTTTGCAATGCTGTTCCTGTTAATGATAGCCGTAACCTATAACGATATTTTACGTTTGATCAACGGATAAACCCTAAGGTACGGCTCGGTGCGCCAGCCGCAACGAATGCCGTACCTTTTCTATTGTTAGCAGATTATGACGCTTCACTATCTAGCAAATGGAGTTACTATAAGGGCTGGCTTTATAGCCGCAGCTCGTTCACACATATCGCCAATAACGCCAGTCGAGCCGCCTGAATCAGGAGCTTTGACCATGCGTTTTATTAATGGGAGGCACACGATTTATATGTCTAAGGAATCGAAGGATAAACAATTCGTGACGGAGATTACGCCGCAAGCGGAAGATTTCTCGCGCTGGTATATCGATGTCATCAAAAAAGCGGACCTGATGGATTATTCTCCAGTCAGAGGCTGCATCGTCTTCAAACCGGACGGTTATGAAATTTGGGAGCATATCCAGGAGGAGTTGGATCGGCGCTTTAAGGCGACGGGCCATCGGAATGCGTATTTCCCGCTGTTCATTCCCGAGAGCTTTTTCCAGAAGGAGAAGGAGCATGTCGAAGGATTTAATCCGGAGCTGCCATGGGTAACGGAAGCGGCAGGAGAGAAGCTGGAAGAGCGTCTGGCAATCCGTCCGACTTCTGAAACGATGTTCGGGCATATGTATTCCAAATGGATTCAATCCTATCGTGATCTCCCTGTGCTGATCAACCAGTGGGCCAACGTGGTACGCTGGGAAAAACGCACGCTGCCATTCCTTCGCACGAGCGAGTTTCTATGGCAAGAAGGCCATACTGCTCATGAAACGGAAGTTGAGGCAAGAGGGGAAACCATGCAAATGCTGGATATCTATCAGCAATTCGTAGAGGACTATCTCGCGATTCCGGTAATCAAAGGACAGAAGACACCTTCGGAGAAATTCGCAGGCGCCGTGGATACATTCTCGATCGAAGCGATGATGAAAGACGGACGAGCTGTACAGGCAGGTACTTCGCATTATATGGGTACCAACTTCTCACAAGCTTTTGACATTCAATATTTGAACCGTGAAAATACGCTGGAATACGCTCATACAACATCCTGGGGCGTCAGCACGCGTCTCATTGGTTCCTTGATTATGGTTCACGGGGATGACCGCGGATTGGTGCTTCCTCCTAAAGTCGCGCCAACGCAAGTGATCATGATTCCAATCGGTCCACCGAAGACAAGAGATGCGGTTGTGGGTCGTACGGACGAGCTGTTCCGTGAACTGAAATCAGCAGGCATCCGCGTACGCGTTGACGATAATCCGGATGTGCGTCCAGGCTGGAAATTCAATGAGTATGAAATGCGCGGAGTTCCGGTGCGTCTGGAGATCGGGCCACGTGACATGGAGAATGGCGTGTGCGTGCTTGTCTCCCGCATAACAGGTGAGAAGAAAATCGTAGAACAGGCTAATCTGACACAGGAAGTACAGAATATGCTGGAGCAGGTGCACCAGGAAATGTTCGAGCGCGCGAAGCAGTTCCGTGAGGATCATTTCTATTCCGTGGAATCGCTGGATGAAATGAAGGAAAGCATGGAAGAAAAACGCGGGTTTACCTTGGCAGGATGGTGCGGTTCGGAAGCTTGTGAAGATACTGTCAAGCAAGAAACCGGTGCTACGAGCAGAAACATTCCGTTTGAACCGTCTGAGAAGAAAACCAAGTGTCTCGTATGCGGTGATGATGCGAAACATACGGTGCTGTTCGCGAGAGCGTACTAGTAAATCGATATTATGAGTTCCCGGCAAGTTTGGGTGAGGGAGGAGTCCTTCGTCCAAAACCGGGATTCATCATCTGGAGTAAGCTTCCGGATGGCAGTATGGCGGACGCTCTTCTTTATTGGGGCAGGACGAATGGGTGCTGCCAGCGGAGGCTTTATTCTATTTTTTTACATCGACTAAACGCAGTCTGTCTTCTGTGGATGTACGTCGATAGAATTTTTTTCTTATAGCTTTATGCATTGCAGGGGGAGGGAACCATGGGCACAACAGAAGATAAAAGGAAGCGATTTGAACTGCTGATCAAGCAGGGAGAAGTTCCGGCCAATCTGGTGGAACCCTATTTTTTGGACGGCGTGATTGAGCAGGTAGAGACAAGCAAGGCCAGTAAGGACTGGAGAATAACCGTCCTGAAGGAGACCTTGGTTCCAGCTGAGGTCTATCGCACATTTTGTCTGAGAATTCAGGAGAAGATGGGGCATATCGCGAAGATTAAATTTGTGTTCCGATATGGAAGCGGCGTTCCCGAAACAGATATCGTGCAAGAATACTGGGGCTTGTTCCTAGAGTGGGCACATCGGGAGATCCCTTCGGTTAATGGATGGATGGCAAGGGCCAAATACGAGGTGGAGGATGGGCAAGTCCTTCTCTCCATGTCGGATGGCATGTCGCTTGAGCTTGCCCGAAAGAAACAGATCGATGCCGCCATTACCCGTTTTTTCGGACAATATTTTGATCTGACGCTGCGCGTGAAAATGCAGGTCGGCGATAATGGCCAGGCGGCTTATGAGGAGTTCGAGCAGAGGAAACGAGAAGAAGAGCGTGAGGTCATCGAGCAGATCATGAGCAGCATGGAAGCTGAGCTGGACGCGGAAGATGAGGAAGAGGGCGCGGTTCGACTGCAGGTTGGGTATGATATCAAGGAACAGCCGGTTCCGCTTCAGGAGATCCAAGACGAAGAGAAGAAAATTACGATTCAGGGAACCATCTTCGGATTGGATCGTAAGGAGCTTCGTAACGGCAGTACGTTATTTACATTCTATCTGACGGATTTCAGCGATTCCTTGCAAATGAAAATGTTTGGCAAGACGAAGGACGATCTTAAGGTATTGAGCCTGCTTGAAAACGGCAAGTGGGTGAAGGCTCGCGGACGGGTTGAATACGACCGGTTTATGCAGGTGCCTGAGCTGGTGATGATCCCGTCTGATCTCAACGAAGTACCGTCGCCTCCTTCGCGCAAGGATAACGCGGCCGAGAAGCGGGTGGAATTCCATCTGCATACGACCATGAGCACGATGGACGCGGTCACGCCGATCGACCGTTATATCAAAACAGCGGCGAGCTGGGGACATAAAGCCATCGCCGTAAGTGATCATGGTGGTGTACAGTGTTATCCTGATGCAGCAAAGAACGCCAAGAAGCATGGGATTAAAATGATGTACGGCGTTGAGGCCAATGTCGTGAATGATGCCGTCAACATCGTGGAACAGGCACAGTCGATTGAACTCAGCAGTGCCACTTATGTGGTATTCGATATTGAAACCACAGGTTTGTCCATTACCGCAAACAAAATCATCGAGCTTGCTGCCGTGAAGATGAACGATGGCAAGGAGATTGATCGATACGCAACCTTCGTTAACCCGCATGAGCGAATTCCATATCATATCCAGCAATTGACCAATATCAATGACGATATGGTTAAGGATGCCCCTGAATTGGAGCCGGTATTGAAAGAGTTTGTTGAATTCGTTGGGGATGCCGTACTTGTGGCTCACAACGCTCGATTTGACATGGGGTTCATTCAGGCAGCACTCAAGAATGCCGGGATGGATACGCTCGACAATCCCTACCTGGATACGCTGGAGCTTGCACGTCTGGTGCATCCGGGACTTAAAAATCATCGTCTTAACACATTGGCAGATAAGTATAAGGTACTGCTCGAAAGCCATCACCGCGCGATTGACGATACGATTGCACTGGCTGGAATCCTGAACGGGCTCCTTAGCGATGTGGACAAAACCAAAGGCGTCAAGATGCTGGACCGCCTCAATGATTACGTCGGTAAGGATCTGTCCAATACCCGTCCTTTCCACTGCGGCATTTATGCTTTGAATATGACGGGCAAGAAAAACTTGTACAAACTGATCTCCATGTCACATACCGAATATTTCAAGCGAGTGCCGTGTATTCCTAAATCCAAGCTTCAAGAGATGCGAGATGGGTTACTGGTGCTATCCGGCTGCGAAAAAGGGGAGTTCTTCGAAACGGTGCTGAACAAAACGGAGGAGGAAGCCGAAGAGATTGCGGACTTCTACGATGTTCTAGAGATTCAGCCATTGACGATGTATATGCATTTGGTGGACAAAGGCTTGGTGGGCAGTCCCGAAGAGATCAAAACCGCAATTTCCAAAGTCGTGCGCATCGGCGAAAAGCTGAAGAAGCCAGTCATCGCCACAGGAAACGTGCACTATCTTGAACCGCGGGATAAGCTGTTCCGGGACATTACCATCCATGGGATTACCGGTTTCAGCCCGCTCAAGGATATGCGCAAGCCTGACGCGCATTTTCGGACTACGGAAGAAATGCTCGAAGAGTTCGAGTTTTTGGGACAAAACAAATGTTATGAAGTTGTTGTAACGAACACTAGCGAGCTGGCCGACCGCTTTGAAGAGTTGGAATTGTTCCCGGATAAGCTGTTTACGCCGATTCTGGATGGCGCGGATGAAGAAATCCGCAACACCTGCTACGACACGGCCAAGTCCATTTATGGCGAGAACTTGCCGGAAGTCGTAGTGGCCCGGTTGGAGAAAGAGCTTGAGCCGATCATTAAATACGGTTTCTCAGCGAACTATTTGATTTCCGAGAAACTGGTGAAGAAATCGAACCGGGACGGCTATTTGGTTGGTTCACGGGGTTCCGTAGGCTCATCCGTCGTTGCCACATTCCTCGGCATATCCGAGGTTAACCCGCTTCCCGCCCATTACATTTGCTTGAACAGCGACTGCAAGCACAGCGAATGGTTCCTGGACGGCAGCGTGCCGAGTGGATTTGACTTGCCGGACAAAGCTTGTCCGGAATGCGGAAACATGATGAAAGGCGAGGGACAGGATATACCTTTTGAAACCTTCCTGGGTTTTAAAGGGGATAAGGTTCCGGATATTGACTTGAACTTCTCCGGTGAATATCAGCCGCATGCCCATAATTTCACCAAAGAGATGTTTGGCGAGGAGAATGTATTCCGTGCCGGAACCATCGGTACCGTGGCAGAGAAGACGGCGTTTGGTTTCGCTAAAAAATACGAGGAACACAACAACAAGCGCTGGCGGGGCGCGGAGTTGAATCGGCTTGCGTCAGGCTGTACCGGCGTCAAGCGAAGCACGGGCCAGCATCCCGGCGGTATTGTCGTTGTGCCGGATTACATCGAAGTGGAAGAGATTACGCCGGTGCAATTCCCTGCGGACGATGTCAACGCCGAGTGGAAAACGACGCATTTCGATTATCATGCCTTTGAAGCGAATTTGCTCAAGCTTGATATACTCGGGCACGATGATCCAACCATGATGAGAATGCTTCAGGATTTGACCGGCGTGGATCCAACGACCATTCCGATGAACGATCCGAAAGTGATGAGCATGTTTAACTCAACGGAAGCGCTGGGCGTCAAGCCGGAGCAAATACGCTCACCGGTGGCCACCTTCGGCGTTCCGGAGATGGGAACCAAATTTGTACGCCAGATGCTGGTGGAATCGCAGCCGTCGAGTTTTGCCGACTTGTTGCAAATCTCAGGTCTATCACATGGAACCGGCGTTTGGCTCGGCAATGCTCAAGAGCTCATCAAGAATGGTACATGCAACATCAAAACCGTTATTGGTTGCCGCGACGATATCATGTTGTTCCTGATTTATAAGGCAGGCATGGATGCTAGCCTCGCATTTAAGATAACAGAAAGTGTGCGTAAAGGCCGGGGGTTGTCACAGGAATGGATTGACGAGATGAAGAAATGCAAAGTGCCGCAGTGGTACATTGATTCCTGTCTCAAAATCCAGTACATGTTCCCGAAAGCCCACGCCGCTGCGTATGTTATCTCAGCGGTGCGGACGGCTTACTTCAAGCTTTATTATCCGATAGAATATTATGCAACGTACTTCTCGGTTCGAGCCGAGGACTTCGATATCGAATTATGCTGTCAGGGCTATGAGGCGATTTATCGCCGAATTGAAGAGATTGAGCAGCTGGGCTTCGGAGCAAGCCCGAAGGAAAAAGGGATGCTGCCAATTCTGGAGATGGCGCTGGAGATGACGGCAAGGGGCTTCTCGTTTAAGAACATCGATCTGTATGAATCGGATGCGCTCCGATTTAAGGTGGATGGAAATTCGCTCATTCCGCCGTTCTCTGCACTGCAGGGCATCGGTGATAATGCCGCCCGCAATATTGCTGCCGCACGTGAATTCGGTGAATTCCTCTCCATAGAGGATTTCCAGCAAAAATCGAAGGCAAGCAAAACCGCCGTGGAACTGTTGACCCAAATGGGATGCTTCCGCGGTCTGCCGGAGAGCAATCAGTTGTCATTGTTCTGATTCTTGTCATCCTTTCATGGCCGTGACGCCTTGACAGTCAAGGAGTCATACTTGTCACTATTACCAGACTATGTTATAATTTTTTTGGTAATCATGGAGATAAAACCGTTGTGTAAAGAGTGGGGCAACCCACTCTTTACTCTTTGGTATATAGGAAATCAACTTGGAGGTTATGTTCTTTGAGCACATCAAAGATTAAAACGACTGTGGAAGAAATGGTGCAGCCGTATTTGGACGAACACGGCTTTGAACTGGTAGATGTGGAATACGTTAAGGAAGGAAGCAACTGGTTCTTGCGCGTGTTTGTTGATAAAGACGGCGGCATTGACATTGACGATTGCGGTTTAATCAGTGAATACCTGAGCCAGAAGCTGGACGAGAACGATCCTATTCCGACAGCTTATTTTCTTGAAGTCTCTTCTCCTGGCGCGGAACGTCCCCTGAAGAAAAAAGAGGATGTTGCGAAGTCAGTCGGCAAGAACGTGTTTGTTACGGTATACGAGCCGATTAACGGGTTGAAAGAGTTTGAAGGCAAGCTGGAATCCTTCGATAACGAGGAGCTAGTCATTCAAACCGTCAAGAAGCAGCACGTGATTCCATATGCAAAAGTAGCCAGTGCCAGATTGGCCATCATTTTTTAAACGGAAGTTTTGAAAGGGGGAACCGATTTTCAATGAGTATGGATTTTATTGAAGCGATGAATGAGTTGGAAAGAGAAAAGGGCATCAGCAAAGATGTGCTGTTTGAAGCCATTGAAGCGGCACTGATCTCGAGTTACAAGCGCAATTTTAACACGGCGCAAAATGTACGGGTAGACATGAATCGCAATACGGGTGTCATCAAGGTGTTCGCGCGGAAGCTGATTGTGGACGAGGTGCTGGATCCGCGGACTGAAATTTCGCTGCATGCGGCCCGGGAAATCAATCCGCATTTTCAGATTGAAGATATAGCGGAAATCGAGGTTACGCCGCGTGATTTCGGACGGATCGCAGCTCAAACGGCAAAGCAAGTTGTTACCCAGCGCATTAGAGAAGCCGAACGAGGCCTGATCTACAGCGCTTTTATTGACAAGGAAGATGATATCGTAACGGGTACGCTGCAGCGCCAAGATTTACGCAACATCTATATCGACCTTGGCAAGATCGAGGCGGCCTTGCCGCTTACCGAGCTTATGCCTAACGAGAAGTTCAAGCATGGCGACCGGATCAAAGCTTACATTACCAAGGTTGAGAACACAACCAAGGGGCCGCAGATTATGCTGTCCCGTACGCATCCGGGCCTCTTGAAGCGCCTGTTCGAGCTTGAAGTGCCGGAAATCTTTGATGGCGTCGTTGAAATTCGCTCGGTTGCGCGTGAAGCTGGATTCCGCTCCAAAATTGCGGTATTTTCCCGCAACGATGAAGTCGATCCGGTTGGTTCTTGCGTAGGACCTAAGGGTATGCGCGTACAGACGATTGTCAATGAGCTTCGCGGCGAAAAAATTGACATCGTGCGTTATTCCGATCAGGTTGAAGAATACGTGGCCAATGCGCTCAGCCCATCCAAAGTACTTGAAGTTCAAGTATTTGAAGATGAGAAGATGGCGCGTGTAATTGTTCCGGATTATCAACTCTCGCTTGCGATTGGGATCAAAGGCCAGAATGCTCGTCTCGCGGCGAAGCTGACAGGCTGGAAGATTGATATTAAGAGCGAAAGTCAGGCGGAGCAGGAATTTGGCAGACCGAAGTCCCAATCAGGTGAAATGCACCAGGATTCCGTCTCTGTCGATTAATTCCAAATGACAGGGGGTTGTCGTCTTGAAACAGAGAAAGATACCGCTGCGTAAATGTGTAGCGTGTCAGGAAATGATGCCGAAGAAAGAGCTTATCCGGATTGTTAGGACGCCCGAGGATGCTGTCCTGATCGATCTCACCGGCAAAAAATCGGGACGGGGAGCGTATTTATGCGGCAAAGTTTCCTGCTTCAAGCTGGCACACAAAAATAAAGCACTGGATCGAGCGTTGAAACAACATGTGAAACCTGAGATCTATGAACAGTTGGCACAGGATTTCATCAAGGTGGAAGATGAATTCCTGGCTGCAAAAGAGAGTGCTGCCGATGATGAATAGGGCGCTTTCTCAGCTCGGCCTGGCCATGAGGGCAGGTAAGGTGGTTACCGGGGATGAGATCGTGCTCAAAGCCATCCGGTCTTCTGATGCAAAATTGGTTATTCTGGCGGGTGACGCCTCAGTTAATACAACAAAGAAGTTCCGCGATAAATGCGGTACTTACAATATCCCTCTGGTAATCGGATTTGACCGGGAAAGTCTGGGCACAAGTGTAGGTAAACCCGAGCGGGTTGTGCTGGCAGTTACGGATCAAGGATTCGCAGAAATGATCTCCAAGAAAATGGAGACAATGTCGGAGGTGGAGTATATTGAGTAAACAGGAAAACAAAGACAATAAACTTCGAGTATACGAATATGCTAAATCGTTGAACATGAGCAGTAAAGAAATCATCACGATCCTCAAACGTTTGAACATTCCGGTCAATAACCATATGAGCGTAATGGAGAACGATACGGTGTCCAAGGTAGAGCAGTTTTTCAAAGATATCAAATCCAATGCAGCAGCCAAACGGGATAGTGGTGACGCTTCCCGAACCGAGAACCGTAAACCAGCGGTTTCCGGAGCCAATGCGGCTGCAACTGTATCCAATGCAAAAACAGAAGGCACTTCCGCTAGTGTAAGTGCCGAAGGCAACCGTAATGGGCAGGACGGTATGCGTAATTCAGGACAGAGAGCACCAGGACAACAAGGTCAAAGCCAGCCCAAAAAACAACAGGAAAAGCAGGTAGGTATGAATAGTAGAACGAATCAAAACACTCAGAACACTTCAGGTTCCCAGCGCCCCCAAGGAGGGCAGGATACCCGAAGAACTCAGTCTGGCTCCGCACAAGGAAGTCAGCAGAACAATCGTAGCCAATCATCCAGACCAGGCGGCAGCACGCAGACCGGATCACGTCCTCAGGGCGGAGGTCAAGGCGGCGCACGTCCGCAAGGCAATAATCAAGGTGGAACGCGTCCGCAGGGCAGCAACAACCAAGGCGGAGCGCGTCCACAGAGCAAGCCGGGTGGAACCGGAGGCGGTTTCTCAGGATCCAACAATAACAATAGCAATAACAGCAACGGCCAGAACCGCAATTCCAGAAACAACAATAACAATCGTTCAGACTCCAAACGTTTTGATGACAACCGTCAGGGAGGATTCCGTGGCAACAATCGCGGTGGAAAGAACAACCGCGGCCGGAATCAATATAATCAGCAGCCGCCTCGCGAGAAAATCGACAACACGCCGAAGAAAATTATCGTCCGTGGCAACATGACCGTCGGTGAAACGGCGAAGCTGCTTCATAAGGACGCTTCCGAAGTCATCAAGAAGCTGATTTTCCTCGGCGTGATGGCCACCATCAACCAGGAGCTGGATATCGATACGATTCTATTGCTCGCTGGTGAATTCGGTGTAGAAGTCGAAGTGAAAATTCCGGTAGAGGAAGATCGTTTTGAGACCGTTGAAGAAAACGATGCTCCTGAAGAACTGAAAGAGCGTCCACCAGTTGTTACTATTATGGGTCACGTCGACCACGGTAAAACGACGCTGCTTGATGCGATCCGTTCCGCGAACGTATCAAGTGGCGAAGCTGGCGGTATTACGCAGCATATCGGTGCTTACCAAGTCGAGATCAATAACAAGAAGATTACGTTCCTGGATACACCGGGTCACGAAGCGTTTACAGCCATGCGTGCCCGTGGTGCACAAGTAACGGACATGACGATCATCGTGGTTGCGGCTGACGACGGCGTAATGCCACAGACAGTCGAAGCGATTAACCATGCGAAAGCAGCAGGTTTGCCGATCATCGTTGCCGTGAACAAAATCGATAAACCGGATGCTAACCCGGATAAAGTTAAACAAGAATTGACGGAATACGAGTTAGTGCCTGAAGAGTGGGGCGGAGATACCATCTTTGTTAACGTTTCGGCGAAACAGCGGATGGGTCTGGAAGACTTGCTTGAAATGATTCTTCTGGTAGCAGAAGTGAATGAATACAAAGCAAATCCTGACAAACGCGCACGCGGTACCGTTATTGAGGCTGAGCTGGATAAAGGCAGAGGTCCGGTAGCACGCATTCTCGTTCAGCATGGTACATTGAAAGTGGGCGACGCCTTCGTAGCGGGCAACTGCTTTGGACGTATTCGTGCGATGGTGAACGATAAAGGCCGTCGATTAAAAGAAGCGGGTCCTTCAACACCAGTTGAAATTACCGGTTTGACTGAAGTTCCAGGTGCCGGCGATCCGTTTATGGTGTTTGAGGATGAGCGTAAAGCGCGTAATATCGCTGATAAGCGTGCGATTACCCATCGTCAATCCGAGTTGAACACGAATACTCGCGTGACGCTGGATGACCTGTTCCAACACATTAAGGACGGCGAGATCAAAGATCTTAACGTGATTATCAAAGGTGACGTACAAGGTTCTGTTGAGGCACTGAAAGGTTCCTTGAACAAAATCGAAGTGGAAGGCGTTCGCGTCAAAATTCTCCACAGCGGTGCCGGGGCGATCACGGAGTCCGATATTATTTTGGCAGCTGCCTCCAACGCGATTGTTATCGGCTTTAACGTTCGTCCGGACGTCCAAGCGAAACAAACCGCCGAGCAGGAAAAGGTTGATATTCGTCTGCACCGTGTAATATATAATGTAATCGAGGAAATTGAGCAAGCTATGAAGGGGATGCTCGATCCGGAGTACAAAGAAACCGTGATCGGTCATGCGGAAGTCCGCAGCACCTTTAAAGTGAGCAAAGTGGGTACGATTGCAGGATGTATGGTGACATCCGGTAAAATTACGCGTAACGCAGAAGCTCGCTTGATCCGTGACGGCATTGTCGTTCATGAAGGCAAGATCGATTCCCTCAAGCGCTTTAAAGATGACGCTAAAGAAGTGGCACAAGGTTATGAGTGTGGTATTACCTTGGTAAGCTATAGCGACGTCAAAGAAGGAGACGTAATCGAAGCCTTCATCATGGAGACAGTAGAGCGCTAACGAATGAGGTGATCAGACCATGGCAAAAATCAGAACTGGGCGCGTAGGCGAGCAGATTAAAAAAGAGCTCAGCCAACTGATCCAATCGGAGATGAAAGACCCAAGAATCGGTTTCATTACTGTGACCGGTGTTGATGTTACAAATGACCTGTCTCAAGCGAAGGTATACCTGAGCGTGCTCGGCGACGACGAGCAGAAGGCAGCTTCCTTAAAAGGGTTGGAGAAGGCAAGCGGCTTTCTCCGCTCCGAGCTGGGCAAGCGGATCCGACTTCGGCATGTGCCGGAGCTGATCTTCAAATTCGATGATTCCATTGCATATGGCAGCCATATTGAGAAGCTGCTGACCGAAATCGTGGATCGCGAAGAGAAATAGAGTAGTTCGTTTTTATAAAGGAGAGGGCGAATGCAGACCTATGAACAAGAGCTGCAGCAGGTGAAATCGTTCCTGCTGGAGCACGATGATTATTTGGTTGTGTCGCATGTTCAGCCCGATGGAGATGCAGTCAGTTCCACCCTTGCGGTGGGCTGGCTTCTCTCATGTCTGGGCAAGAAATTCACGATGATTAATGAGGGGCCCATTCCAAAACGCATGAAAATGTTGTGGCATGCAGAAGACATTCTCAATCTGTCTGAAGAGCAGCCAGGAAGAACGTTCTCTCACGTCATTTGTGTGGATTGTGCGGATTTTGCTAGAGTAGGCTATACGAAACAGGTATTTGCCGATCAGGCAAGCATCGTTAATATTGACCATCATCCAACAAATGATCGTTATGGAGCCGTCAACCTGGTCGTGCCGGATGCGGCAGCAACCGCAGAAATCCTTTATGATTTGCTGAATTTGTTTGAAGTGGACTGGGATGCCGATATTGCAACAGCGATTTATACGGGATTGCTAACGGATACCGGCGGTTTTCGGTACTCGAATACATCGCCCAAGGTTATGAGCATCGCTTCCGATCTGTTGTCCTATGGCGTGAACGGACCTGAAATTGCGGAAACGTTACTAGAGGAAATGACGCTTCCACAGATGAAAGTGCTGGTTCAGGCATTAAATACGTTAAGTGTGTCGGATGATGGTAAAATAGCCTGGGTATACGTAACGCCTGAGTTTATGGAATCATGCGGCGCCGTTAGCGAGGATCTGGAAGGGATTGTGAATTACCCCCGAAACATTCAAGGAGTTGAAGTCGGGATTCTATTCAAGTCACTGAAATCCGGAATGGTCAAGGCGAGTTTGCGTTCAGCCGGAAAAGTGGATGTTGCGGCATTAGCCCAGTTATTTGGAGGAGGCGGCCATGTTCGGGCAGCCGGTTGCAGCATTGAAGGCTCCCTTCATGACATCATCCCTAGAGTAGTAGAGCAGGTGAGATTAAAGCTATGACGCAATTAGAAGGCATCTTGGCCGTTCACAAACCGGCAGGCTGGACATCCCACGATGTGGTGGCGAAGGTTCGTGGAATGGTTCGTTTGAAGCGAATTGGACATACGGGTACGCTGGACCCCGAAGTAACAGGCGTGCTTCCGTTATGCCTGGGGAGGGCCACGCGAGTAGTGGAATACCTTCAGGAACTGCCTAAAGAGTATCACGCGGTCCTCCGTCTTGGATATTCGACGGATACCGAGGATATCACTGGGCAAGTAGTAGAGACGGCAGATGATGTTCATGTGACCAGAGAAGAGGCGCTTGAAGCGCTGCAATCTTTTACAGGCCAGATTTCTCAGATCCCACCCATGTTTTCCGCTGTCAAAATCAATGGTAAACGATTATACGAGCTTGCCAGAGAAGGTAAGACCGTGGAGCGCAAGAGCCGGACCGTAACGATTCATGAAATCGAAATGACGGATTTTGATGCTGAAGGGGAGTATACGGAAATTTCTTTTCGAGTATTGTGCTCCAAAGGTACATACATCCGCACGCTTTGCGTGGATATCGGGAGGAAACTCGGCGTGCCGTCTGTCATGGTTAAGCTGGTACGCACAGTATCGGCGGGAATCACGGAGGAGCAGTGCTTAACCCTGGAGCAAATTGAGCAGTTCATGAAGGATGAAACGCTGCACACCCGGCTTATTCCCGTGGATCAAGCGATTGATTATCTGCCGAAGCATACGGTTTCTGAAGAGAAAACGGATGCTGCCCTGCAGGGACAGCGCTTGTCCTCGAGAGCGGTAGAACCACCTGTTGACAGCTCGGAGCCTATTCGCTTGTATGATATAAAGGAAAACTTTCTGGGAATCTATCAGCAGCAAGAGGAGACAGGGGCTATCGTTCCTGTGAAAGTATTTTCCTAAGCATGACTGGATTTAGTGAGTGGAGGTGAGTAATCATGAGGATTGTTTCTTTATCTTATCCTGTATCTTCTGATATTGTACGAGAAGCTGCCGAGCCGAAGGTAGCTGCAATCGGCCAGTTCGACGGTCTTCACCTGGGACATGCCAGCGTGCTTTCAACCGCAGTCAATATTGCGCGGGAGAATGGAGTGCCGGCCGCCGTTATTACCTTTTATCCTCATCCGAAAGACGTGATTGGTAAAGGAAGCTACGAGGGATATCTGACGCCTCAGCCTGACAAGCAGCAGTTGCTTGAGGAGATGGGCATCGATATTTTGTACGTTGTCGAGTTCAATAAGGAATTCTCCCAGGTGAGTCCGGAAACATTTGTTGAAGAGATGCTGTTTCCCTTGAATCTTCAAACAGCGGTGGTCGGGTTTGATTTCCGTTTCGGCCATAAAGGCGCCGGTGACGCAGTCAAACTTCAGGAACTCGGTGAAGACCGGATGTCTGTCGTTACGGTTCCGCCATTCTTGGTTGATGGCGAGAAGGTAGGAAGTTCATCCATACGGATTGCCTTGAAAACGGGGCAGCTGTCGGATGCAAACCGCTGGTTCGGACGGAATTATCATATCCGCGGCACGGTCATTCATGGGGAGAAGCGGGGAAGAAAGATCGGTTTTCCTACCGCTAACCTGGAATTGACGGATCCGTTCGTGGTACCTGCATTAGGCGTCTATGCCGTTCGGGCACGCACGGATAAGCATCGCGACTGGATTCCGGGCGTGATGAACATCGGCGTGAAGCCAACGTTCCATGAAGGGATCACAGAGCCTGTTTTTGAGGTGCATCTGTTTGATTTTGAAGGGGATCTGTATGATCAGACCATGACGGTGGATATCGTTCAATATATCCGCAAGGAGCATAAATTCGAATCGGTTCAGGAGCTTGTGGAGTGGATTCAGCGAGATGCCGTCGAGGCTCGCAAAATATTAGAAATTAGTGAATAAACGTTTTGGGACAAATTGTTCGCAAACGGATTTTCTTTTTCAGGTAAAGTATGCTATACTCTTAGAGGTCGCCTGAAGATTGGGCGATTTTAACCTTGGCTTGGATGTTCGATCTCACCGTCGGTACCTGGGCCAACGGCGATTATAATGAGGGAGGTGAACAGGATGGCATTAACTCAAGAACGTAAACAACAACTGATTGACGAGCACAAAACTCATGAGTCCGATACAGGATCTCCAGAGGTGCAAATCGCTATCCTAACGGAAAACATTACGAACTTGACTGACCACTTGCGTACACACAAGAAGGATCATCATTCCCGTCGTGGATTGTTGAAAATGGTCGGCCAACGCCGTAAGTTGCTTGCATACTTGAAAAATAAGGATGTTAAACGTTACGGTGCTTTGATCGAGAAGCTTGGATTGCGTCGCTAATCATCCATAAGATGTGCCGAAAACAGCCTGGTTGTCCACTGTCCTTCTTGGAACGACAGCGGCACAGCCGGGCTCTTTTCTAAGTATTGTACAATTTACCGTTTTCGAGCTTCCCCACAAAGTACTGCGTACGCTTCATAGCCTAAACTCCACTTTGTGGGGTTATCTTAATATAGATTCTTATAGATTGTAGGCGTGGTCTGTTCGCTAAATTTCGCTTAATGGTATAACCAGGGGCAATCTATACGGAGAATGTTCTATACGGTTCGGGTTGTTCCTGTACATAGGTTTGCGATTTCGACCGTTTGGATGGCTCTGGTTAGGAAATGTGGACAGTGTTTTGCAAAAGACATGCTGATGGTAGAAGAAGATTTCAAAAAAATTTATCCCCATGAGGAGGGATTACATGGAAACACGTGTTGAAATGCAGCTTGGCGGAAGACCCCTCGTATTCGAAACAGGGCGCCTTGCGAAGCAGGCAAATGCGGCTGTGATGGTTCGTTACGGCGAAACGGCAGTCCTGTGTACAGTGACAGCTTCCAGTGAACCGAAGGATTTGGATTTCTTTCCATTGACGGTTAACTATGAGGAGCGTTTGTACGCAGTCGGTAAAATTCCGGGTGGATTCATCAAACGCGAAGGCAGACCAAGCGAGAAAGCGATTCTTGCCAGCCGTCTGACAGACCGTCCGATTCGTCCGTTGTTCCCTGAAGGATTCCGTAATGATGTACAGGTTCTAAATCTCGTGATGAGCGTAGATCAGGATTGCGAGCCGGAAATCGCGGCCATGATCGGTACTTCCGCTGCCTTGAGCATCTCGGATGTGCCTTTTAACGGTCCGATCGGCGGCGTAGCCGTAGGGCGTGTTGATGGCGAATTTGTGGTGAATCCGAATATTGCACAGCAGGAAGCAAGCGACATCTATCTTGTTGTTTCAGGTACCAAAGATGCAATCATGATGGTTGAAGCCGAAGCGAACGAAGTTCCTGAGGAAGTCATGCTGGAAGCGATTATGTTCGGGCATGAGGAAATCAAGAAAATCGTAGCTAAGATCGAAGAACTCGTAGCCGCTTGCGGTAAAGAGAAAATGGCAGTTAAACTTCATGCGGTCAATGAAACGGTGAATCGTGAAGTGCGTGATTTCGCCGAAGCCCGTCTTGTTGAAGCCGTTCGCATTGAGGAGAAACATGCTCGCCAGGATGCGATTGACGCTATCAATGATGAAGCATACACCGTATTTGAAGAGAAGTATATCGAGACACCTGAGTTGTTGAAGGATGTTAAAGAAGTGCTTCACGATATCGTGAAGGAAGAAGTTCGACGTTTGATCACGCATGACAAAGTTCGTCCGGACGGTCGTGGTCTGTCTGAGATCCGTCCTATCGATTGCGATACCAGTCTGCTGCCTAGAACGCATGGTTCCGGTCTGTTCACACGTGGACAAACCCAGGCTCTTAGCGTATGTACACTAGGTGCTCTAGGTGATGTACAGATTCTCGATGGAATCGATCTGGAAGAGACCAAGCGTTTCATGCACCATTACAACTTCCCGCCGTTCAGCGTAGGGGAAGCTCGTCCGCTTCGCGCTCCGGGCCGTCGTGAAATTGGTCATGGTGCACTTGGTGAACGTGCATTGTCGAAGGTTATTCCGAATGAAGTGGAATTCCCGTACACGATTCGCCTCGTGTCCGAAGTAATTGAGTCAAATGGTTCGACTTCCCAAGCGAGTATTTGTGCAAGCACACTTGCTATGATGGATGCAGGGGTGCCGATCAAAGCACCTGTAGCCGGCGTGGCGATGGGCTTGATTAAAGACGGAGATCATGTTTCCATCTTGACAGATATTCAAGGGATGGAAGATCATCTCGGCGACATGGACTTCAAAGTGGCAGGGACACCTGACGGGGTTACCGCCATTCAAATGGATATCAAAATTGACGGTATTGACCGCGCGATTTTGCAGGAAGCACTGCAGCAAGCAAAAGAAGGACGCATGCATATCCTTGGAAAAATGGCAGAAGCCATTCAAAAGCCAAGAGAAACGTTGTCCCAATATGCGCCAAAGATTATTACGATGCAGATCAATCCGGACAAAATTCGCGATGTGATCGGTGCCGGCGGCAAGATCATTAACAAAATCATCGAGGAAACCGGCGTGAAGATCGATATCGAACAAGACGGCCGCGTGTTCATTGCATCTGCCAACGATGAGATGAACAAAAAAGCTCTTTCGATTATCGAAGGCATCGTCCGTGAGGTAGCTGTTGGCGAAATCTATACAGGTACTGTCAAACGGATTGAGAAATTCGGTGCATTCGTTGAAATTCTGCCTAACAAAGACGGGCTTGTTCATATCTCCCAGCTCTCGACTGAGCGCGTAGCGAAGGTAGAGGACGTGGTTGCCATCGGTGATGTCATTACTGTGAAGGTTACCGAAATCGACCAGCAGGGACGGATTAACCTGTCTCGCAAAGCGGTTTTGACTGCGGAAACAAACAAGAGCGGATCTTAATCCGCGCTTTGTTTGTTTAACAGCATATAGATACAAGGAAAAGAGGCAGAACCTATCATTCTGGCTCTTTTTTTAATCTTTTCGGCCCATGGGATTCCTCTAGTCTTGAACAAGCATCTACAATAGGCTTCACGGCATAGGCCCACTTTGAGGCACATATTTCCTCCTGAACCTACATAAAATGGGACAAAGCTTCTCAAGGGGAGGGTGGATATGCCCATGAATGGAAAAAAGATGGTTGTGCTGCTAACCGGTGCCGCAATGGTGTCGGCTGTTGCCGTGTTCAGCGGGGCCTGGGGATATGTTTCGGGACTGCAGATTAAACCCGAGGGGCAACTCGTTAGCGGTTCAGAGAATGCAGTAGATCTGAATTTATTGAGTCAAATCGAAGCCGCTGCGGCAAAATCACGCATTGAGCCAGTGGATGCCAGGGTGGACTCCGTGTGGAAAGCGATTCCCGGTTATAATGGACTTGAGATCGATATTGAAGCTACATACCAAGCAGCATCGTCGAAAAAGCGAAAAGCTGGAGAGGCCATTCCTTACGTATACCGGCAAATTCCGGCCAAAGTAACGCTTAATGATCTTGGAGAGCAACCGATTTATCGGGGCAACCCCAACAAGCCGATGGTATCGCTGATGATTAACGTGGCCTGGGGGAATGAATTTCTGGTACCGATGCTGAACACGCTGGATGCGGAGAAAGTGAAGACGACCTTTTTCCTGGATGGGAGCTGGTTGAAGAAGAACCCGGAGCTTGCCGGCGAAATTCTGAAACGAGGTCATGAGGTGGAGAATCATGCCTATACGCATCCGAATATGAGCCGTCTCAGCAGAGATCGGGCGGAACTGGAAATCGCGAAGACGCAGGATCTGCTCAAAGAAAGCCTCGGTGTGGAGAACAAATGGTTTGCGCCGCCTTCTGGCGATTTTAATCAGCAGACCGTATCCATCGCCCAGGCAAGGGGATTGAAGACGGTCCTGTGGACGCTCGATACGGTCGATTGGAAGCATCCTGCACCGGATGCTGTCGTTCAGAAAATCTCCACGAAGGTGGAGCCTGGTTTCCTGATTTTGATGCATCCCACGGATTCCTCGTCCCGGGCGTTAAAGGGAATGATTGACGGAATACGGGCCAAAGGGCTGGAAATCGGAACCGTGAGCCAGACGCTTTCTCCTGAGCGAATTATGCCGAAGGGAAGTTGAGCGGCATGGTAAAGTTTGATAGAATGAATGGATGGCATGAGGCTGGTAATCAGCCAAAGTGAGCCTGGATGGAACAGTTAGGGGGGCCCTCGTGAAAAAAATACAATTGTCTAACGGCCTAAGAGTGGTTATGGAGCAAATCCCGACAAGTCGTTCGGTTTCATTCGGTATTTGGGTGAAGACCGGATCCCGCAATGAATCGGAGGACATCAACGGGATAACGCATTTTATAGAGCACATGATGTTCAAAGGGACCGATCGCTTTGACGCCCGTGCCATTGCTGAAGAATTTGATGCTATCGGCGGCAACGTCAACGCTTTTACGTCCAAGGAATATACGTGTTATTACGCCAAGGTGCTGGATGAGCATTTTCCGATTGCGGTTGATGTGCTGTCCGACATGTTCTTCAACTCCAAGCTGGATGCGGGCGAGTTAGCCAAAGAGAAGAATGTCATTCTGGAAGAGATCGCGATGTATGAGGATACACCGGATGATCTGGTGCATGACCTGATGTCGTTATCGGCATACGGCGATCATCCGCTGGCTTATCCGATTCTTGGCACAAAGGAACGGCTGGAATCGATGGATTCGCAAGCGCTGAGAAATTACATGGACAAACACTATACCATTGAGAATACAGTGATCGCTCTGGCAGGCAACATTAATGAGGATGCGATTGAGTTATTGGAGCGTCATTTTGGCGGCTTTGCCAATCACGGCAGCTCCGAACTGCTGGCCGTGCCTGCCTTTTTGGATGGTGTTCAGTTCCGTAAGAAGAAAACAGAGCAGAATCATATCTGCATGTCGTTTCCCGGCTGCTCCATCGGAGACGAGCTTCAGTATGCAATGGTACTCTTGAATAACGCCATTGGTGGCGGCATGAGTTCACGCTTGTTTCAGGAAATCCGGGAGAAGCGCGGACTGGCTTATTCGGTATACTCATATCATAGTTCGCACGCAGATAACGGAATGTTCACCATTTATGCGGGCACAGCGCCTAAACAGACAAAGGAAGTCCTTCAACTGACCACGGAAATGCTGCAGGATCTGGCACAGAACGGTATGACAGAGGAAGAGCTGCGCAAAGGGAAGGAACAACTGAAGGGCAGTCTCATTCTGAGTCTGGAGAGCACGAGCAGCCGCATGAATCGCTTGGGTAAGAACGAATTAATGCTGGGTCGCCATTTTAGCCTGGATGAAATTATTAAGCGGATTGAGCAGGTGGACATGAAGGATGTCGACGCGGTTCTTGACCGCATGTTCGGGACTCCATATGCACTAGCGATGGTAGGAACTTCAGATAAAGCGCTGAATGTACTTAGGAGGAATGAATTTGTTGCACTACGTTCAAATCAATAGATTGCCAGGTAATGAAGATGTGAAACTTCCCGTGAAAATGTCCGAACTAGCCGCAGGTTTTGATCTGCACGCAGCGGTTCATGAGCCGGTGGTATTGAACCCGGGCGAACGCAAATTAATCCCGACCGGTTTTGCGATTGCCATGCCGGCCGAGCTTGAAGCTCAAATCCGTCCGCGCAGCGGACTGGCCTACAAACATGGTATTACCTGCTTGAATTCTCCAGGCACGATTGATGCTGATTATCGCGGGGAAGTGAAGGTGCTGCTGGTGAATTTAGGACAAGAGCCGTTTGCAATTGAGCGTAATGAACGCATTGCCCAGATGGTGTTCAAAACCGTCCCGGCGGTAGAATTCATGGAAGTTGACGAGTTGTCCGATACCGTACGGGGTGCAGGCGGATTCGGTCATACCGGCAAGTAATCTATATTATAGATAATTTATGGATATCATCATCATGGTTTTATCAAGCACACCGCTCCGGCCTAGCCGGGCGGTGTTTTTTGCGTTAGCGTCCATGCAAAATGGCTTCGGATCCGACTCTCCATCTATAGTGTTGTTTATTGCGTTAAGGCGGTAGTTTAATTGAAATGCGCTCACCACCCTATAGGCTACGGCATAAGATGGTTTATACGTTGGTTAGAAGAAAGGAGCGAGGCCTTCCATGCTGACTGGAGTCCGGACCGTCTTTGTAGGTGGAGACGCAAGGCAAATTGAAGTCATACGAAAATGCGCTGAGATGGATGCCTCCGTCATGATCGCCGGGTTTGAGAAACTGCAGGATTCTTTTCAGGGAGTGACTCGCGAGCCGCTCACGCCAGAGCTGTTATCGAATGCTGATGCTCTGATCCTGCCTGTCGTGGGATGTGATGATGAGGGACGTGTCAGCGCGCTGTTCTCAGAGGGGCCATTGCGACTGCAGGAGGAGCATATCGCAGCGATGCCTGGACATGGAGTGATCTATACAGGCATGGCGAAGCCCTATTTGCGCTCGCTATGTGACAAATATAAGATCAAGCTGGTAGAGATTTTGGAGAGGGACGATGTAGCCATCTATAATTCCATTCCGACAGCGGAAGGTGCACTGATGATGGCGATCCAAAACACGGATTTTACGATTCACGGATCAACCAGCATGGTGCTTGGCATGGGACGGACAGGATTCACCATGGCGCGCAGCCTGCAAGGCCTGGGTGCCAAAATTCGGATGGGCGTACGTAAATCGGAGCACTATGCCAGAGCGGAGGAAATGGGCTGGAAGCCCTTCCTGGTAAGGGATCTGAGTTCTTATGTGTCGGATATTGACTTGCTTTTTAACACGATTCCAACTATGATAGTCACAGCACAAATCATCTCGAAAATGCCTCGGGAGGCTGTCATCATCGACCTTGCCTCCGCACCCGGTGGATGCGATTTTCGCTATGCTGAAAAACGGGGTATCAAAGCCATGCTCGCACCCGGACTACCCGGAATCGTGGCTCCTAAAACAGCCGGCATCATTATGGCCAATACGCTGGTGGAGCTGATTTCTGAAGAAATCAAGATTCGGGGGGATGCGTAGATGAATTGGAATGGAATAACAGTGGGTTATGCCCTGACAGGATCGCACTGCACGCTTGAAGAAGTGATGCCGCAGATCCAGCGGTTCAAAGATGGTGGAGCGAATGTGGTGCCGATTGTGTCCAGCACTATTATGACAACGGATACCCGATTCGGCACATCGGAGAATTGGCAGAAACAGTTGAAAGAAATAACCGGGAATGATATTATTTCTACAATTGTGGAGGCGGAACCGCTAGGCCCATCCAAGCTTCTTGACGTTTTGGTTATCGCCCCATGTACGGGAAACACGACCAGCAAGCTGGCCAATGCGATGACTGACAGCCCTGTGTTAATGGCAGCCAAGGCGCAGATGAGAAATTGCAGACCCCTGGTTCTGGCGATTTCAACGAATGATGGCCTTGGACTGAATGCGGCGAATATCGCGAAGCTGCTTGTAACGAAAAATATTTATTTTGTTCCTTACGGACAGGATAATCCGCAGCAGAAGCCTAACTCGCTTGTCGCCAAAATGGATTTGATTCCGGAAGCGTGTTATGCGGCCCTAGAAGGGAAGCAGCTGCAGCCGATGATCGTTGAATATTCGCGTTAACCGCGATAAAGCCTTTTGATCAATAAGGGCAACATAGAAAGTTACAGCTGCAGTTTCATTCATGAAGGGGAATTTAGCCATATGACCGAGCATTATTATAATGTGGCCGTTGTTGGAGCAACTGGCGCAGTCGGGCAAAAGATCCTCAAACTGTTGGAGGGACATCAGTGCGGACTTAACATGTGGATCGTTTCAGATCATTTTCTGAAGGGTGCAGCATGGAATGCCGTGCTAATCGCAGAAATCATCGTCAACAAACGGAACGGCCTGGCTTAGTAGCCGGCCGTTTCAATCGGTCGGCCCGAAATTTACGTCTCCTGGGCATATATAAACGGAGGAATATTTTATGCGCATCTTAGTTCAAAAATTCGGCGGAACCTCGTTGTCTACACCGCAAGCAAGAACCCATGTTATTGGGCACATCCAGCGCGAACTGGCTAATCACTACCAATTGGTCGTGGTCGTATCGGCTATGGGACGCCGCGGGGAGCCTTACGCTACAGATACTCTTCTGGATTGGATCGGTCAGAGCGGAAACGCGCTTCCAGACAGAGAGCGGGATATGCTGCTCTGCTGCGGTGAGATTATCTCAGCCACAACGCTATGCAGTCTGCTTCAGCATGAAGGGATAACCGCAACGGTGCTGACGGGTGCCCAAGCCGGATTTCTTACAGACGATCACTTCGGAAATGCACGCATTAAGGACGTAAAACCTGAACGGGTTTTGAAAGAGTTGGAGTCTCACCAAGTTGTTATCGTCACTGGTTTCCAGGGGCAGACCGATTCGGGTGACTTCACGACGCTGGGCAGGGGCGGAAGCGATACCTCGGCCACCGCGCTTGGAGCCGCGCTTCGCGCCGAAATGGTTGATATCTACACGGATGTCAACGGCATTCTTACGGCAGATCCCCGCATCGTCGAGGATGCGAAGCCACTCAGCTATGTAAGTTATACAGAGATTTGCAATATGGCTCATCAAGGTGCCAAGGTCATTCATCCTAGAGCAGTTGAGATTGCCATGCAATCCCAAATTCCGGTCAGAGTGCGGTCAACCTTCTCGGATAATGAGGGAACACTGGTCACCCAGCCGGAGGGCTTCAGAGATATACAATCCGGAATTGTGGACCGCTTTGTGACGGGAGTTGCTTATGTAAGCAATATTACGCAAATCTCAGTGGAATGCGATCGCACGGAAGGTCTTCAACTGAAGGTTTTCAAATCGATGGCGGAGCATTCCATTAGCGTGGACTTTATTAATGTTACCCCTACGGGAGTCCTTTATACAGTGTTTGACAGCGACTCGGAGAAGGCGATTGAAGTGCTGCAGAGCCTGGATTTGAAACCAAAAAGCTTGTCCGGCTGTGCAAAGGTATCCGTTATTGGCGGCGGCATCAACGGGGTTCCTGGCATCATGGCCAAAATCGTAGAATCCTTGAGCGAGCACGATATTCCGATTCTGCAATCGGCAGATTCGAACACTACGATCTGGGTGCTTGTGAAGAAGGAAGATATGGCTCAAGCGCTGCGCGCATTGCATCACAAATTTGAACTTCACCGATAATACCTTAGAGTCTGTTCGTTAATCGTTTGATAGGAAATACTATATATAAGATTACTTACGAAGGAAGCTTGCCTGTTCGGGAGAGCTTTAAGGAGGAATCATTGTGGATTTCGGAAGATTGATTACGGCTATGGTAACCCCATTTGATCAGAATAACGAGATCAATTGGGACGAGACTGCGAGATTGATTGAGTACCTGATTGTCGAACAGAAGTCGGACTCTCTGGTCATTGCAGGAACGACGGGCGAATCCCCGACGCTTAGCGAAGACGAGAAGCTTGAATTGTTTAAGTTCGCAGTGAAGCAGGCAGGTGGACGAAGCAAGATTATCGCAGGTACCGGCAGCAACGATACGGCACATTCTGCAGAATTGACGAAAAAAGCGGAAAGCTGCGGCGTCGATGGCATTTTGCTTGTCGCTCCGTACTACAATAAGCCGAACCAGGAAGGGCTCTACCAGCATTTTAAGGCGATCGCTGAGGCAACTTCCTTACCTATCATGCTGTACAATGTGCCGGGACGGACGGGCATCAGCCTGAGCGCGGCTACCACCCTGCGTCTGGCTCAATTACCGAACATCGTTGCGACGAAGGAATGTGCTTCGATTGATCAGGTCACCGCCATTGCCGCAGGTGCTCCGGACGGCTTCATCGTTTATTCCGGCGACGATTCCTCAGCCCTGCCTGCTCTGGCGGTAGGTGCTTACGGAATCGTAAGCGTGGCCAGCCATATCGCTGGCGCCCGCATGAAGGATATGATCCACGCCTATGTGGAAGGAAACGTGAAGGAAGCCGCCAAGCTGCATCAATCCTTGTTCACGTTGTTCAAGGGCCTGTTTGAATGTCCTGACCCGCTTCCAAACCCGGCGGCGGTTAAATTCGCTCTGCATGAGCGGGGCTATCAGGTCGGCGGCGTTCGTCTGCCGCTCGTTTCTCCTAGTGAGAACGAGGCTGCATTTATCCGTAATATGCTGTCATCCTTGTAAGCTGCGCACCTACCAAACCTAAGCCATTGCCTTCAATGAAGGCAGTGGCTTTCTTCGTTTTAAACCCTTCTGTTTCTGGGTATCCTATGGCTCACGAAGGTGGTTGACTTGTGTTTTCACTTTTTCATCATGTATAATGAATTCAAGTGACTGGGTGCGGTATTTTTTTGAAATTTAATATAACAATGGTACGACGTCCAAAACTATAGGAGGGTTAGATACATTTGTCTAAGAAAATAAGCAACGATAAACTATCGATTTTTGCCTTGGGCGGCGTCGGTGAGATCGGGAAGAACATGTATGTCATTCAATATGCCAATGACATCGTTGTCGTGGATGCGGGATTGAAGTTCCCAGAAGAAGATATGCTTGGGATTGATATTGTTATTCCTGATATTAGCTATTTAACGGAGAATCGCGACAAAGTGAGAGCGATTTTGCTGACTCACGGTCACGAGGACCATATCGGCGGCCTCCCTTACGTATTGAAACACTTGAATGTTCCTGTGTACGGAACGAAATTGACGCTCGGATTAGTGGAAAACAAGCTCAGAGAAGCGAATTTGCTGGGTGAGACGAAACGGATTCTGATCCATGCGGATTCGGAAGTACAACTCGGAAACACACTGAAAGCGACCTTCTTCAAGACCAATCACAGTATCCCGGATTCCGTAGGGATCTGTATCGAAACACCGGAAGGCAATGTTGTGCATACGGGTGACTTTAAGTTCGACCATACTCCGGTAAACGACCAATATGCGGATCTGCAGCGTATGGCTGAGATCGGAAGCAAGGGAGTATTGGCTCTTCTGTCAGATAGTACGAACGCAGAGAGACCAGGCTTCACGCCTTCCGAGAAAAACGTGGGCATCGTGCTGGAAGATATTTTCCGCAAAGCCGAGCAGCGGGTGGTTGTTGCAACGTTTGCATCGAATGTGCACCGGATTCAGCAGGTTGTTAATGCAGCCGAATCCACGGGCCGCAAAATAACGGTTATCGGAAGAAGCATGGTCAATGTGGTGTCCATTGCCGCTGAGCTTGGATATTTGCACATTCCGGACGGCATGCTGATCGAACCTGAAGAGGTTAACAAAATGGCAGCTGACCGGGTTGTCGTATTGTGTACAGGCAGTCAGGGAGAGCCGATGTCAGCGCTCACACGCATGGCACGTTCCACTCACCGCAAGGTGGACATTCTGCCAGGGGATACGGTTATCATTGCAGCAACTCCGGTTCCAGGTAATGAAAAATATGTGGGACGTACGATTGATGAGTTGTTCCGCCTTGGAGCAGACGTGATTTATAGTGGATCCAATTCGGGTGTCCACGTATCGGGTCATGGCAGCCAGGAAGAACTCAAGTTGATGCTGAATCTGATGAAACCGCAATTTTTCATCCCTGTCCATGGAGAATACCGGATGCAGCGCCGTCACGCTCTGCTTGCAGAGTCCGTTGGTGTTGATCCGGACAACATTTTTATTACCGATATCGGTGAAATTGTGGAAATCCAAGGTGGCTCGGCCCGCAAAGCCGGCAAAGTAACTGCTGGAAATGTTCTGATTGACGGACTTGGCGTTGGTGACGTAGGAAACATCGTATTGCGCGACCGCAAGCTTCTGTCCCAGGACGGAATTCTGGTCGTTGTCGTTACCTTGAGCAAGCAAAACGGTTCCATCGTATCCGGTCCTGATATTATTTCGCGTGGATTCGTATACGTACGGGAATCCGAAGGGCTTCTGGATGAAGCGAACCGTATCGTTTCCAGCACGCTTCAGAAGCTGATGAGTGAAAACGTGAATGAGTGGGCGTCACTGAAAACCAGCGTAAAAGACGCTTTGGGACGCTTCTTGTATGAACAAACACGTCGCAGACCGATGATCTTGCCGATCATTATGGAAGTCTGATACAAGATAATAAAATAATCAGGCACACAGTCGCCCCTTTTTCGCAGGTAATAATTGGACGGTTCCCGCGAAAGAGGGCTTTTTATAGGTTGATCCTTAAACTTCTCCCGAAAGATTTCGGCAGGAGTTTTTTTGGTTGCTGCTATTCCGCTGCCAAGCTGAATGTACCCATATAAGCATAAAATGATCCCGTCATTTGCCATACTAAGGGTTAGCTATGTGTTGATTGCAGCAGCTAGACATTAAGATAAAGGCAGGGATGCGCGATGGAGAAAGATCAATGGACTACCGGCAACAGAAGAGCAGGATGGACTGGCGAGACGGAAGCGCCTCCGGTCGTCCCCACCGAGGAAGGCAAAAAAGCGGCCGTAACGGAAACGATACAGCAGCTGGGACAGACGGGACTGCCGAGCGGCGGGGAATCCAACGTTTTTTGCATGACCATCATTGGACAAATCGAGGGACATATCGTGCTTCCACCGCAAAATAAAACCACAAAATATGAGCATATGATTCCACAGCTTGTGGCAGCTGAGCAAAATCCGCGGATCGAAGGACTCTTGATCATACTCAATACCGTTGGCGGCGACGTTGAAGCCGGACTTGCCATTGCCGAGATGATTGCATCGCTCAGCAAACCGACCGTAACGGTAGTCATTGGAGGGGGGCACAGTATCGGCGTCCCTATCGCTGTAGCAGCAGATCACTCGATCATCGCGGAGAGCGCGACGATGACCATTCACCCGATACGCATGAGCGGGTTAGTCATTGGCGTGCCGCAAACCTTTGAATACATGGAGAAAATGCAGGAACGTGTCGTACGTTTTGTAACGAGTCATTCGAGGATAACAGAGGAACTGTTTAAGGATCTGATGTTCAAAACCGGTGAATTGAACAGGGATATCGGTACCGCGGTTTCAGGTACAGACGCCGTCAAATATGGCCTTATGAACGAGGTGGGGGGCATTGGGCAGGCATTAAGCCGTTTGAATAGCATGATTGAAGAACGTAAAACGATACCTGGAGGGATTACGCAATGATATGGTACAGCGTCATGCCATTGGATCCGATCGGGATGCTGCAAGGGGAACAGGCAGCCGTCACGTCCAGGGAAGTTCGGGTTGAAGGAATACTAATGGAAGTTGAACCTATGGCAGAGGATCAGGCGAAAATTGTCCGTTTACTCGATTGCGGGCTTCAAGATTACTTGAATCCACGCTACGCTCCGGGGGCAATGATTCGCTATATTCCGACGGTTGAAAATGAGGCTAAAGGCTGAAAACAGAACATAGGTACGCCACCGAATATTATGCTATAATATGGATTCGGGGGTGACACTTTTGGCAAAGCGGAAAAGAAAGAAGAAGGCAGCCTTTGCAGCCGTATTGAAGTATGAAATTTATGGGATTGTATTGATGACACTTTCGGTCATCGCATTATCCGGAGAAGCACCGGTGGGGCGTTCCCTGTCCAAGATGTCGGGATATCTGCTGGGCAAGTATTATTTTATCATCCCCCTAATCGGCATCTATTACGGGTTAATGGTGATGATTCACCGGAAATGGCCCAAACGGTGGAACAGCAGACGCACCGGTGTCCTTCTCTTGGTATTATCGCTCACTTTAATGAGCAGCATTGCAGGTTTGGAGTCGAAGCTGGCCCCGATTGGACAATTGAGTGCGTCAAATGCGATGAGCCAGATACATAGTGATTTGCAAGGCGAGCTCCTTCATGCCGGGGCAGATGATGGACATCATCCCGTCATGGGCAGAGACATCAGCGGCGGTTACATTGGAGCGTTGCAGTTTGCCTTTCTGTTAATGCTGTTTGGCAGCATAGGGGCAAAGTTGATTGTGATTGTCATGCTAGTGATCAGCTTCATGCTGATTACCAATCTGTCCTATGTGGATTTAATGCGGATGTTCCGCGTGAGGGTTGTAAAGGCTGGAGAACGGATTCAGAAAAAAGTGAACAGCCAGCAGACCAAATCAAGAGCTGCGGCGAAATCAAGCGCGAAGGAACAACGCATCCAGCTGCCGGAAGATCTGGATGAAGATGATGATCTGGATGATATGGAGAGCATGAGACTGCCGCGCCGCAAAACGCCGCAATTCTTCCAGTTGTTCGGTTCCAAAGGCAACAAACGGAACGAAGCAGTGGAAGAGGCTGGGGATGCTGCGGATGAGGCGGCTCCGGTATTTACCGTTGGCAACGGGCATGGTGCTAAGGAGAAAGGGGAGGTCGTCCTGTTCAACAGTCCGGTTCAACCGGAGGAGGGAGCCGATGTTATCACTCCTGCAGCAGAATCCGTGCCTTCCTCGCCGATTATTCGTGATTTCTTCGAGCAAGTGAAACAAGAAGGACGCCTGGATGACGAGTACGACGATCACGAAGCGGTGATACCTTCGGCACAAGAGGACCCTTCGGGGAACACGGCAGCTAGTCCTGAGCCCATGGGTGGCCTTGAAGCGTCGAATGGCGAGTTGAATGGAGCTGCTACTGCAGGTAATGAGGGGCAGGAGGGAACGGCACCGGCAGCACCTCCGGCTCCGCCGCCCAAGCCGTACAAGCTGCCGCCATTCCGGCTGCTATCCAAACCGAATAACGGCGGTAAGGGTGGAGACCAGAATGATTATATGCAGACAGCGCGCAAGCTGGAGGCGACGCTGGAAAGTTTCGGCGTTCGGGCCAAGGTACTGGAGGTGGTCCGGGGGCCGTCGGTAACCCGTTATGAAATTCAGCCGGACATCGGGGTTAAGGTCAGCCGGATCGTCAATCTGACCGATGATATTGCACTCGCGCTTGCGGCCAAGGATATTCGGATGGAAGCGCCGATTCCTGGCAAATCAGCCATCGGGATCGAAGTGCCGAACAACGAAGTATCACTGGTTACGATGAGAGAGGTTATGGAGACGCCGACGTTCCAGGAAGCGGAATCGAAGCTGTCAATTGCATTTGGCCGTGATATTTCAGGTCAGACGATTGTCGGTAATTTGGCACGCATGCCCCATCTCCTTGTTGCAGGTGCAACGGGTTCGGGTAAATCCGTATGTATCAACGGCATCATTACCAGCATTCTGTATAAAGCGAAGCCGGATGAGGTTAAGTTCCTGATGGTCGATCCGAAGATGGTCGAGCTCAATGTCTACAACGGAATTCCGCATTTGATGGCACCGGTGGTAACGGATCCGAAGCGGGCATCCTTGGCACTTAAGAAAATCGTAGTAGAGATGGAGAAACGGTATGAGCTGTTCTCCAAATCCGGGACGCGAAATATTGAAGGTTACAACAATCTGATGAAGGATAATCTGCCGGCAGTATTGCCTTATATCGTCGTGATCGTGGACGAGCTGGCCGATTTGATGATGGTTGCAGCCAACGATGTGGAAGACGCGATCACGCGTCTGGCCCAAATGGCCCGTGCCGCCGGGATTCACTTGATCATCGCGACGCAGCGTCCGTCGGTCGACGTTATTACGGGGGTCATTAAAGCAAACATTCCGTCGCGTATTGCCTTTGGCGTGTCTTCGCAGGTCGATTCCCGAACGATTCTGGATATGGCGGGAGCAGAGAAGCTGCTTGGCCGCGGGGATATGCTGTTTATGCCGATGGGCTCCTCCAAGCCGATCCGGGTGCAGGGAGCCTTCATGAGTGATCATGAGGTCGAGAACATTGTGGATTTTGTCCGGGATCAAGGGCAGGCGGAATATGATGAGTCGTTAGTGCCTGAGATAGAGGAATCGTCGAATTCGGATGAAGAAGAATTGGATGAGCTGTATGAGCAGGCGGTGACCATCGTACTGGAAGCGAAGCAAGCGTCCGTATCGCTGCTGCAGCGGAGAATGCGCGTAGGCTATACCCGTGCAGCGCGTCTTATAGATTCCATGGAGGCACGCGGGATTATCGGACCTTACGAGGGAAGCAAACCGCGGGAAGTGCTGATGTCTATGGAGCAATACCAACAACAGCAGAATCGAATCAGTTAAGGGAGTCAATCCCTTAACTTCAGAAAAAGGAAGCGAACAACCAGAATTTTGGGTTGATCGCTTCCTTTTTTGTTGGTTCACGGAATGCTGTGCCTTTTGCGGTATTTGCTTGCCGTCATTTTCATAAGTTTCTTAAAGGTTCGGTCAAAATGCGTCAGGCTTTCAAAGCCGATCGATTCGGCGATGTCCACGATTTTCAGGTCCGTATCCGTCAGAAGGCGCTGTGCCTCGCGAATGCGGGTGAGGTTCAGATAGTTAATGATCGTAAAGCCCGTAATTTCTTTGAATATCCGGGACAGGTAGAACGGGCTGATGTAGAAGGTTTCAGATAATTGCTGCAGCGTGATTTTGTCTGCGTAATGGGCGTGAATAAACTTAACGACGTCCGTGATTTTCTGATGGAGCGGGTTCATGGAGATGTGAGCAGGCAGCGAGGCGGAATGGGTTAACCGAGAGGTTTTAATTAATAACTCGGTAAGCAGTACCTGCAGCATGTATTCGTACGAAGCAGAGCCTTCTCTGATCTCATCGGCCATTTTATTCAAAATTTGCATGATGATTGCTTGCTCTGGAACGGTTAAACGCAGCAGCGGCGTATCCTGATTAAACATGCTCAGCAATTCGGATGCCAGCAAGGGGTGGCCTTTCCCCAGAAAAGAATCGCTAAAATTTATGACGATACGTTCATGCTCCGGATCGCCTTGACCCGAGGTTTTATGAACGTCGAATTTATTGATGAGAATGAGGTCTCCCGCCCGAATGGTGTACAATTTTTCTTTGATAAAATAATTGCGCTCGCCTGAAACCAGATAGTAGACTTCATAGGTTCCATGATAATGGTTATTTCGTTCAAAGGGCTTTGTGCGATGAATGCGATGGTAGTAAAATTCCCCTTCTTCTTCTCCGTAGGTTACGGTATGGGTATCGCTGGATATCATAATCGCCCCCGCTTCGTTTCAATTCCTTCATGATCAGGTCTATTCCAGTTCTTCAGTTATATTGTAGCAACTTCTATTGACCAAAACAAAGCAAGATATGTTGAATAATCCTTCAATTTCGCAATAAACGTGAAGAAATCCAACTGATGATGCCGTAACATAGTAGATAATCTACAGAAATGGGCGGTGTTATGATGAGATCTTTTATGGATGAACATTTTTTGCTCAATAACGAGACTGCGCGTACCTTATACCACGATTATGCAAAAGACATGCCAATCATCGACTACCACTGTCATCTGAGTCCAAAAATGATCTATGACAATCACCGGTTTGAGAACTTGACCGAAGCGTGGATTAACGGCGATCACTATAAATGGCGGGCAATGCGAGCCGCTGGAGTGGAAGAGGCATATATCACGAGCGGCCCGGGAGTGAGCGATTATGACCGCTTCTTGGCTTGGACGCGCACCGTTCCGATGACGATCGGCAATCCGTTATTCCATTGGTCTCATCTGGAGCTGCAAAGACTGTTTGGCATTAAGGATATTATTCATGAACAGAATGCTCCGCAGATATGGGAAGCGGCGAACAAGCGACTGCAGGAACATGATTTGACAACCCGGGGATTGATCGTTTCAAGCCGTGTGAAAGTCGTCTGTACGACAGATGATCCGACGGATAACCTGGATTATCATATCAAGTTGGCGGAGGAAGGCGATACCGGATTTCAGATGCTCCCCTCATTCCGTCCGGATAAGGGACTGGAGATTAACCGGGAGACGTTCCTGCCCTGGGTGAAGTTGTTGGCGGACCGAAGCCGGATGGAGATTACGGATTATTCGGTATTTCTGAAGGCACTTGAGCAGCGGGCTAAGTTTTTCCATTCGGTTGGCGGCCGGGTATCCGATCATGCGCTGGATTATGTGCCCTATCAAGAGGTTACGGAGAAGCAAGCGGCTGACATATTCCTGAAAGCGCTTAAAGGGGAGCGGGTTTCCCGTCAGGAGGAGGAACAATTCAAAACGTATACGCTGCTTTATCTCGGCCAAATCTACGCAAAACTTGGCTGGGTCATGCAATTTCATATTAATGCCCAGCGCAACAATAACACCCGGATGTTCCGAGAGTTGGGCCCGGATACCGGTTATGATTCGATTCACGACAGTTCAATTGCGGTACCGCTCGTGAAGCTGATGGATCGGCTTGATCAAGAGCGGGCACTTCCGAGAACGATTCTCTATTCACTTAACCCAAGCGATAACGATATTCTCGCAGCACTGATCGGCAGTTTTCAAGGCGACGGCATTCCGGGTAAAATTCAGTTCGGATCCGCGTGGTGGTTCAACGATACCAAGGACGGTATGGTCGACCAGATGAGCAAACTAGGCAATATGGGGCTGTTAAGCCGCTTTGTCGGCATGCTGACCGACTCCAGAAGTTTCTTATCCTATACCCGGCATGAGTATTTCCGGCGGATTCTGTGCAATCTCCTCGGAGAGTGGGTTACACGGGGAGAAGCGCCGGATGATCTTCTATGGCTCGGGGGAATTGTACAGGATATTTGTTACAACAACGCAGAGAGTTATTTCCGATTTGGCGGGATGGAAGGGAGATAGATCAGAACATGGATGCAAACACAGACCGTAGCCGAGCGCTGAAGTTGATAGGACGGGATTTTTTACAATTACAACAGCAGAACCACTTGGACATGTTGAATTACCCTGTTAAGGTGCTTCAAATCGGCGAGGGCAACTTTCTTAGAGGGTTCTTCGATTGGATGATCTATGAATGCAACCGGCAGGGGTTATTTCAAGGGAGCGTTGCCGTCAGTCAGCCAAGACCAGGGGGACGACGCAAGCTGGAGCAGCTTCGAGAGCAGGAAGGGATTTACGGTTTGCTGACCCGAGGTATCCAGGATGGACGGAAGATAGAAGAAGAACGGTGGATCCCGGTGTTCTCAAAGATCATAGATCCTTATGCGGAATGGGAGAATTTCTTAAGGATCGCCGAGCTGGATTCCCTGGAGATCGTAGTCTCCAATACAACGGAAGCTGGTCTCGATTATCAGCTCAGTGACTGGAATCCGTCGGAACCACCGATGTCATTCCCCGCAAAGCTGACTATGCTTTTATATCGGCGTTATGAGTGTTATGAAGGCTCGCCGGACAAGGGCCTGTTGATCCTCCCATGCGAGCTGCTGGAACGAAACGGGGACATCTTGCGCTCGATTGTGCTGCGGCATGCAGAGGATTGGGGCCTTTCGCCGTCTTTTCAGAGCTGGATCGAGGAGTGCAACCTGTTTCTGAACTCACTTGTGGACCGGATCGTAACCGGTTATCCGGAAGAGGCTGAGCGCTATTTTGACCAATGGGGTTATGAAGACCGATTGTTGAACACGGCTGAGCCCTATTATTTCTGGGCTATTGAGGGCGACTCGTCATTGGAGTCCAGGCTGCCCCTGCAGTCAGCGGGTCTCCAGGCAAGATGGGTACCCGATCTGACCCCGTATCAAGTGAGAAAGGTAAGAATATTGAATGGAACGCATACGCTGATGGCTTCCATCGGTTTGCTTCATGGTTTCACTGAAGTGAAAGAGATCGCAGAAAGCACGGAATGGGGAAAAGACATTCGCGACGCAATGCTGCAAGAGATCGTCCCCTTGGTGCCTCTCCCGTTGGAAGAGGTTACGGCATATGCCATATCTGTATGGGAGCGATTCCGCAATCCCTTTCTTCGGCACAAGCTCCAGGATATTGCCATGAACAGCATCTCCAAGTTCAAGGTGAGGCTTTTGCCAAGCTTAAAGGAATATGTCAGTTCGCACAACACGCTCCCAAGCCTCATGACTCGGGGATTGGCCTCCTTGATCCGTCTGTATCATGCCAAATCGGTCGAGGGGCAGTGGTACGGAACGTGTCTTGACGGTAAACAGATGCTGTTAAGAGATGATCCGGACAGCCTGATGACATTTTACCAAGCGTGGCAAAAGGTAGAAGACGGGGAATGGAGTATACGTCAGCTTGTGGCATCCATTCTTGGCAATCAGGCTTTATGGGGCGAGGATTTGAACCGGATATCCCATCTTCATGAAGTTGTAAGCAGCTATATCGAAGAAATGGAGCTGATCGAGACATGAGCGACATCGTCATACTTCACAACAAGGATGATGTAGGCATCGCGCTTCGTCCTTTGTCAGCAGGAGAACATGCCATCGGGTTTCTGAACGGGAAGGAGCATGCGATCGAGGTAACCGAGAGCGTGCCAAAAGGTCACAAGGTGGCTCTTCGATTGATAGAGCCGGGCAGCCATGTTTTAAAATTCGGTTATTCGATCGGACTGGCGAAGGAAGTCATTTTGCCGGGACGATGGATCCATACTCACAATTTGAAAACCGGACTATCCGGTGAAGTGGAGTACCAGTATAATCCTAGTGCAAAAGCAGTGCCTCAAGATTCACCAACTGTTATGGAATCCTCGATGTTCCAAGGGTATATCAGATCAAGCGGTGAGGTTGGGATCCGAAACGAAATTTGGATCATCAACACCGTCGGCTGCATTAACAAAACCTGCGAGCTGTTAGCGCGTATGGCTGGCCAGCAGTTTCAAGGGAGAGGCATTGATGGAGTTTATCACTTCCCGCATCCCTACGGCTGCTCGCAGCTTGGAGATGATCTAAGCCATACCCAGCGTCTGCTCTCGTCCCTGGCCCAGCATGGCAATGCGGCAGGCGTGCTTATTATCGGGCTCGGCTGCGAGAATAATCAGATCGATCAAATGCAGGCCATGATTGGCGAGCAGGACGGAAAACGGATCAAGTATATGCGTGCTCAGGATATGGAGGATGAATTGGAGGAGGGCATGTCCCTCATATCCGAGCTTGTGGAATATGCCGAGACTTTCAAACGAACGGAAGTTCCTCTCTCCAAACTGAAGGTCGGACTGAAATGCGGGGGTTCGGACGGTCTGTCGGGCATTACAGCCAATCCGCTGGCGGGCCGCATTGCAGATACCATCACCGCTCACGGTGGCACAGCTCTGCTGACGGAGGTGCCGGAGATGTTCGGAGCCGAAACGATCCTGATGGACCGGGCAGCCGACGAACAGGTGTTTAAGGATATTACGGTGCTGATTAACAATTTTAAGCAATATTTCGTATCGCACGGACAGGAAATCTATGAAAATCCTTCTCCAGGGAATAAAGACGGCGGCATCACAACCCTGGAGGAGAAGTCACTGGGGTGCACTCAAAAAGGAGGAAATGCAACGGTGACCGATGTACTCCGTTACGGCGTGAGATCAACAAAGCCGGGGTTAAACCTGATCGAAGCGCCAGGCAATGATCTCGTATCGGTTACGGCCTTGGCTGCAGCGGGCGCCCATCTCGTCCTGTTCACAACGGGTAGGGGGACGCCGTTTGGCGGCCCGGTCCCCACCATCAAAATCGCGACCAATTCCGAACTGGCCGCTCGCAAAAAGCATTGGATTGATTTTAATGCAGGTGCTTTGCTGGAAGGCAAAAGCATGGAGGATCTCCATGAGGAACTCATGAATCGTATGGTCCAATTAGCCTCGGGTGTTGAACAGACGAGAAATGAACGCAATGGCTTCAGGGAAATATCCATTTTTAAGGATGGCGTCATTTTATAGCGTGAGTTGTTGGAACGATGGTTAGAAAAAAGAGGAGGAGCACATATGTCCAATCCTATTCAGCAGCAAGGACCGTTAACCTTATCACCCCTACAACTTGGCACCAAGGCTTGTCAATCGATCATGGGAACGTATTCGCCGGAGCAGCTGCCGCCTGCAGGGCGGTGGCATTACCACCAGGGCGTATTTCTGGTTGGCATGTCACAATTGTGGAAATTTAGCGGTGAGTCAAAGTTTTTGGATTACGTAAAGGGTTATGTCGATCATCTGGTGGACTCCAACGGGAATCTGCTGCTGGAGCGGGGGGAGCTGGATTCCGTTCAAGCGGGCCAACTCCTGATGGAGCTGGATGCTGTATGTCCCGAACATCGGTACAGGGCTGCCGCAGATAAACTGCTCTGTCTGTTATCTACGCTGAATCGGACCACGGATGGAGGATACTGGCATAAGGATCGCTATCCTTACCAGATGTGGCTGGACGGCTTGTATATGGGTGGCGTGTTCACGATGAAATATGCGCAGCAGTATAACGAGCCGCATTTATTTGACGAGGTGCTGTTCCAGGAGAGGCTGATGCGTTCCCATACCAAGGATCAGGCAACCGGGTTATTTTATCATGCTTGGGACGAGAGCAGAACGATGCCCTGGGCAGATCCGGTTAGCGGACAATCCCCGGAATTTTGGGGACGCGCGTTAGGCTGGTACGCGCTGTCGATCGTGGAATTCCTTGATTTACTGCCTGAGGATCATCCGGCGAGGGAAGAACTGGCTGTCGTGCTCCGCGAATTAAGTGAGGCGCTGGTGCGTTATCAGGATCCACTGACCGGGCTGTGGTATCAGGTTATAGATAAAGGGGGCCGGGAGGACAATTGGCTGGAAACCTCATGCTCCAGTCTCTTCATATATACCTTAGCCAAAGGAATCCGTCTCGGTTACCTGGATTCTTCCCTGATCTCGCACGCAAGACACGGATATACTGGCCTGGCCCAATCCGTATATATGAATGATCAGGGGCATCTGGTTATGCCTAAAATCTGCATCGGCACAGGTGTCGGCGATTATAAGCACTATGTGGAAAGGCAGCAATGCGAGAATGATCTTCATGGGGTCGGAGCGTTGGTCATGGCGTGTGTAGAACTTGGCAGAACATCTGAATAAATCGGCGCAGGATCGTTAACTCTACTCCGAACGACAAGGAGCTGTTCCTTAGAGGAACAGCTCTCTTTGTGTTTCAATGATGTGCCGTCTTCGTTCGCTCCTCTCCCGAACAGGTGCATAGGAAACTGGCAGGCATGTCATAATAACGGTAGCGAGGCTTGTTAAACCACAAGAGAAAGGTAGAGCGCAGCATGAAAAACTCAAGAATCTGGATTCTGATCAGCATTGCGATCCTGTTATCTGCCGTTGTCTTCGCTCAGGGAGGCCTTAAAGCAGATCATTCAAATCTTCAGGAAGCTTTGCCAACCTTTAGCCAGCAGACCATCAAATTTGGTTCTACCGGCGAAGATGTGTATGAGCTGCAAGGCCGTCTGAAATACCTGGGCTTTTATCATGGCAAAATCGATAGCGTATTCGGTTCCAAAACCCAAGGATCCGTTAAATGGTTCCAATCGGAGTTTGGCATGAAGGTTGACGGTATCGTAGGTCCGAAGGTCAAGCTTAAACTGTATAATGCAACCAAGGATTTCCGTCCGACCGCTCCGAAGCTTCATGAAGGTGGGGGCGGAGCAGCGGCCGGTGCGGGCGGCGGTACCTCCAACAAGGAAGGCGGCAATAACAACTTAGCCTCTTCGAATACCATGGGACTTTCAGACAATGATTTAAGGATCATGGCGAATGCCGTTTATGGTGAAGCGCGCGGAGAACCGTTCGAAGGCCAGGTTGCCGTAGCGGCGGTTATTCTCAATCGAGTGAAATCTCCAAGCTTCCCTAACTCGCCGCATGGGGTTATATTTGAGCCGAGAGCCTTTACCGCTGTAGCTGACGGTCAAATATGGCTTGAGCCGAACGAGCAGGCGCGGAAAGCCGTAGAGCAGGCGCTAAATGGCTGGGATCCGACAGGGGGCTGTCTGTATTACTTTAATCCGAAAACAGCGACCTCGCCATGGATATGGACCCGCCCTCAAGTCAAAACCATCGGTCAACATATCTTCTGTATGTAAGCCGCAAACAACAGCAACCGGGGCCTGTCTTCGGTTGCTTCTTCACTTTGGAATGGGTTAGAATGAAAGTTATCTATGAAGTAAATTATGGCAACGACAATCCATGATGTAAGGGGATATGGACCTTGACGAAAACGGAATTTGAACACGGTATGGCCGGAGGAATACGAATTCACGTGTTGCCGACCAACCGATTCAAGACATTTGCGATATCGCTTTACGCCGGAAGTCCATTAGCAGAAGAAACCGTGACCTCGACCGCGCTTACACCTTTTGTGCTGCGCAGAGGAACTGTTTCATACCCGGAAACAAGAGCATTCCGAGAGCAGTTGGAGCAGTTATATGGCGCCGGATTTGGATTTGACGTGTATAAGCGTGGCGATTATCAGATCGTACACTTTCGCATGGATACGATCAATGACTCTTTTGTTAAGAGTCCGGAGAGCCTGCTGCGCTCTTCATTTGCTTTTTTGGGTGAAGCTTTCACCCAGCCTGTGCTAGAGAATGGCGCATTCCGCAAATCTTATGTACAGACCGAGCGTGATACGGTCCGCAAGAAGCTGGAGTCCATCGTCAATGATAAGATTCGTTACGCCGCGGAACGCTGCATTGAGGTCATGTGCAAGAACGAACCGTATCGATTGCATCCGTTAGGAGAACGGAAGGATCTTGACGGTATCACGCCGGAAGGCTTGTATGAGTCCTATCAGAATTGGCTTAATGAATCTGTTCTTGATCTGTATGTAGTTGGCGATACAAGTTTGGATGAGGTGAAGAAGCTCGTAGAGGAGCATTTTAAACTGAACCGAACCGGAAGTAAGGATTATGTCCCTTCCACCACACGAACGGTCGCGAGCGAGACGCAGACGGTTGTGGAGAAGCTGGACATTAATCAAGGCAAGCTCAACATGGGCCTGAGAAGCACGATTACTTACGGCGATGATGAGTATGCCGCTGCGCTCATGTATAACGGGATTTTGGGAAGTTACCCGCATTCAAAGCTATTCGTTAACGTGAGGGAGAAGGAAAGTCTGGCGTATTACGCGTCGTCCCGATATGACGGTCATAAAGGGATTGCTACCATTCAGTCCGGCATCGAAGTTCAAAATTTCGAGAAAGCCGTCCAAATTATTCGCCAGCAGCTTGATGACATGGCTAAGGGTGCCATTACGGATATCGAAATGACCCAAACGAAAGCGATGATTCGCAACGTAATTAAGGAAATGCAGGATTCGGCCTTTGAGATGATTGCCTATGACTTCAACCGAACGCTGTCAGGCCGGGAACGTACGCCGGATGAGCTGCTGCAGCAGGTGGAAGGCATTACAGTGGATGATGTGAAGCAGGCGGCTGCGGCATTTTCGCTGGATACGATCTATTTCCTGAAAGGTCAAAAGGAGGAATAGCCGGTGGAGAGCATTCATTATGACAACCTGCAGGAGACGCTGTACTACGAAGTGATGGATAACGGGCTGCACGTGTACGTGCTGCCTAAACCCGGCTTCCAGAAAACTTATGCGACCTTCGCAACCAAATACGGTTCGGTGGATAACCATTTCAAGGTCGAAGGCGAGTCCGAAACTCGCGTACCTGATGGCATTGCGCATTTTCTCGAGCACAAAATGTTTGAGGAGCCGGAAGGCGACATTTTTGCCAAGTTTGCCTCGAACGGTGCCTCGGCGAATGCATTTACAAGCTTTGACCAGACCGTGTATCTCTTCTCTGCCACGGAGAACATCCATGAAAATTTGGAGACACTGATCAATTTCGTGCAGAACCCTTATTTTACCGATCAGAACGTGGAGAAGGAAAAAGGGATTATCGGCCAGGAAATCAACATGTACCAGGACAATCCGGATTGGCGCGTATACTTCGGTTTGATCGAAGCGATGTATAAGGTGCATCCGGTGCATATTGATATTGCCGGTACGGTTGAATCCATCGGGACGATTACGAAGGAAGATCTGTATACGTGCTACAATGCGTTTTATCACCCGAGCAACATGCTGCTGTTCGTGGTGGGTGGCGTAGATCCTGTAGAAACGATGAACCTGATTCGTTCAAATCAAGCCGCGAAATCGTATGAGAAGCAAGGCTCCATTGAGCGTTTATTCGATCCGGAGCCGCAGGGAGTTGAAGAGAAGCGGAGAGAGAGCCGCCTGGCTGTATCACTTCCGAAATGCCTGTTCGGCTTCAAGGAGAAGCAGATCGGTTTAACGGCCGAGGAGCAGCTGCGACGCGATTTGACAACGAAGCTGATGATGGATCTCCTGTTCGGATCCAGTACGGAATTGTATCAGCAGCTATATGACGAAGATTTGATTTCCGACAGCTTCGGCCATGAGTATAACAGTTCACCCCAGTATGCGTTCTCTGCGGTTGGCGGAGATACGAAGGATCCGGATCAACTGCTTGAGCGCATCCGCACAGAGGTGGATAAGCTAAAGGCAACCGGATTTCAGGTCTCCGACTTTGAACGTGCCCGCAAAAAGAAAATGGGCGGATACTTGCGTATGCTCAATTCCCCGGAAAACATTGCTCATGAATTCACTCGCTATCAATTCCGCGGGGTGGATTTCTTCAAGGTTCTTTCGGTTTATGAATCGATTACCATTGATGATGTAAATCGCCGCCTGCAGGAGCATGTCGATTGGGATCAATTGGCCGTATCAATCGTTGTGAGTCCGTAATGAAGCAAGACATGGGAAGAGAACTGAAACCGATCGGGGAAATGACGGTGCTGATCACCGGTGCGAGCAGAGGCATTGGTGCGGCTGTTGCCGAGCGCTTTGCCTCGGTACGCATGAATGTGGTTATTCACTATATGAATTCGCATGAAGCGGCCAATGAAGTTGCCCGTCGCTGTATGGGCTATGGAGCTAAGGTATTAACCGTATCTGCGGACCTTCGCGACAAAGAGCAGATATTGCGCATGAAAGAGAAGCTGCAGAGTCATGATATGGAGCCCGATATCCTGGTAAACAATGCCGGGGTATCCCATTATGGGCTTCTGTCTGACGTGACGGAAGAAGAGTGGGACACTTTGATGTCCATTAACCTGAGAGGGATGTTTCTGTGTTCCCAGGCGTTTATGGGGCGTATGATCTCCCAGCGGTTTGGCAGGATTATCAATGTGTCCTCGATCTGGGGTTTATCGGGTGCCTCCTGCGAGGTATTGTATTCAACAAGCAAGGGCGGCGTTAACGCCTTTACGAAGGCCCTTGCGAAGGAGCTTGCTCCATCAGGAGTGACAGTGAACGCCGTTGCACCCGGCGCGGTGGATACGTCCATGCTGGGGCATCTGGAATCGGATGAAATCCGCATGCTGGAGGATGAAATTCCGGTCGGCAGATTGGCACAGCCGGATGAGATTTCATCACTGGTGTATTTTCTGGCGCTGCCCGAGTCGGGATACATTACCGGGCAAGTGATCAGCCCGAATGGCGGCTGGGTGACCTGATCGTAAGTTCGTGGTGCAATTCACCACTCATAAGGTATTGGTTACGGGGACATATTACTATTGTTACTTTAAATCTGAATTGCCACCACGCAAAAGGAGGATTTAACTCATGTCATCCGTAATCAAAAACTTTGATTCTTGGAAGAAATTCCTGGGCGATCGTGTCGTTCAAGCCGAGAAAGCGGGTATGAGTGAAGACACCATTTCTCAGCTGGCTTATGAAATTGGTGATTTCCTTGATGAGAAGGTTGATCCGCAAAACTCATCCAACCGGGCACTGAAAGAATTGTGGGATGTAGGTAACGAGGAAGAACGCCACGTTATCGCGCGTCTGATGGTGAAACTGGCCAAGAACAACGCATAACCCTCTTGCAAAAAGCCCCCCGCCAACGGGGGCTTTTTGTCAAGAAAAAAGAATGTAATTTTCATGTCATCGTTAATACTTGCCTTTCATTTTTATTTTATATATCATTAACGTGACCCATTTTTCATTTGACCTGTTTTTGCGTGCGATTTTCGCTGAAATTTGTCGAATATTGATGGAAAAGAAGTGCAAAGAGGTGTCTTTGTGGAATCGAATCAATGGTACATGGAATACAAGATACATAAGAACCGACCTGGTTTGCTCGGTGACATTGCATCCGTGTTAGGTATGCTCGAAGTCAACATCCTGACAATTAACGGCGTTGAAGGCCAAACTCGCGGAATGCTGCTGGAAACGGATGATGAAGAAAAAATTATCCTGATGGGCAAAATGTTAAACAAAATGAAAAATATTACGGTAACAGCCTTGAGACCCCCAAAACTGGTGGATATTTTGGCTGTCCGACATGGACGATATATTGACCGGGACTCGGATGATCGTAAAACGTTTCGTTTTACGCGTGATGAGCTCGGTTTACTTGTTGATTTTTTGGGTGAATTGTTCAAAAGGGAAGGTAATCAGGTCATCGGTCTTCGCGGAATGCCTCGCGTCGGCAAAACCGAGTCCATTATCGCTGGCAGTGTCTGCGCGATGAAGCGCTGGACGTTTGTCTCCTCTACGCTGCTCCGCCAAACCATTCGCAGTCAACTCTCTGAGGACGAGATGAACTCGAACAACGTTTTCATCATTGACGGGATTGTCAGCACGATCCGATCGAATGAGCGCCACTATCAACTCCTGCAGGATATTATGGGGATGGGGAGCACGAAGGTGATCGAGCATCCGGATATTTTTGTTCGCGAATCCGAATATTCCTATGATGATTTCGACATTATAATCGAATTGCGAAACAATCCGGAAGAGGAAATCGTTTATGATACGTTCACGGGTTCTTATAGTGACGATTTATAATATTTTTTTGACTTTGACCACGAAATTCTAAAGTAGGAGGTGATGGCATGTCCGAACTGGGACAGCAATTGAGGGAGGCGCGTCTACAAAAAGGGATGAGCCTTGATGATGTGCAGGAAATGACAAAAATACGCAAGCGATACTTGGAAGCCATCGAGGCAGGGGATTACAAAGTACTTCCCGGCAGTTTTTACGTGCGGGCATTCATCAAAACCTATGCGGAAGCGGTGGGGATTGACCCGGACGAACTGCTTGAAGGCCATAAACAGGATGTGCCTAAATCCGAACCGGAAGCGACCATGGAGCCGGTTATTCAAAAGCGTGCCACCAGACCTTCAGCCGAACGGAACATGAAATGGCTGCCTACTCTGCTGATGTGGACATTCCCGATTCTGATCGTTGTCGTCATTTATTTGGTGGCAATCAATTCGAATGAGCCTAAGGATGAACCTCAGGTAAGCAATAATGACCAGACGCAGACGGATCAAGCGCAAAAGCCGGAAGATTCTGGCAATACGGATCCCGCCACGCCAGGTGACGGAGCGCAGGGCGGCGATAACGCCACGGACGGTACAGGTAACGAAGGCACAGACGGTGAAGGAACAGACGCAACGGATGGAACAGATGGCACGGACATCGATGAACCAGGGAATACAACGCCTGGAGCAACTACGGTGACGCAGGACCGGACGGAAGGCAAGAACACCGTATTTAAGGTATCAGGCTCGTCTGTGAAGGTTGAAATTGTGGCAACAAGTGAAGGAAAGAGCTGGGTAGAAGTGTATCGTGGTTACAATACCTCCGGGGAGAAGCTGGCTTTCCAAATGCTTGAGAATGGTGCTGCGCTCAGCTTTGACCTGGATAGCCAGGGACTCTACGTGAAATCGGGGAATTCCGCTGCAACCACCATTACGGTTGGCGGCCAGCCCGTAACAGATGGGAAATCAACGTCGCGTATCTTGCTGGAGCCGGCAGATGGTTCCACAGGGACTACGGATACCAGTACTACTGACTCTACAGGCACTACGGATGTAGAATAATTGTCTCACCTCCAGGCCATCATAACAGCATGCAGCTGCATGCTGTTATTTCGCTTCATGGAAGAGGTGTTGCTTTCGTGACGGTCAACTGGATTATATTCGGATTAGGCGTCATCGTCAGCCTCTTGGGCTATTATTTGATTCCAAGCGACTGGGGATATGGCATATTAGGCTTTGGACTGGCACATATTTTGCTTGGTATATTGAGCATGTTCCGCCGTCCGGTGCAGGATGAGAAAGCTAGCAGTTGAAGGAGCAGACTTCGTTTTCGCCGGGTGTTGGCGATAAGCGGAGTCTTTTTCGTTCCAGATCCACCCGCTGATCCTTAATGGGATTAGACTTGTCTCTATGTTTTACCTATAATAGAAGCATTATCGTTAATGAAAGGAAGGATTCACCATGGCTTCAGAAAATTCATTTGATATCGTATCCAAAATGGATATGCAGGAACTTAGTAATGCGGTTAATCAGGCGGAGCGGGAGATTGAGAACCGTTTTGACTTCAAGGGCAGCAAGAGCAGCTTGAAGCTGGACAAGGACGCACTGGTCATTGCATCCGATGACGAGTATAAACTCAACGCCGTTATTGATATTTTGCAAACCAAGATGGTGAAACGGGGCTTGTCGCTGAAAAATGTGGAGTACAGCAAAATCGAGCCGGCTTCCATGGGTACCGTTCGCCAGCGTTTGACCTTAAAACAGGGAATCGATCAGGAAAATTCGAAAAAGATCAATATATTGATCCGTGATTCCAAACTGAAGGTCAAGAGTCAGATTCAAGGTGACCAAATTCGGGTAACCGGAAAAAACAAGGACGATCTTCAACAGATCATGCAGCTGCTTCGCAAAGCGGATCTTTCTCTGGACCTGCAGTTCACCAATTTTAAATAAACGCTCGTCACAGGCTCACGTAGGATTGGATGGACAGGTTGTTTCTTTTGACAGGGCGTCAACGGAAATATTATACTAAAAAACGATATATAAGGATTAACGTATACATAGATCACTGGGGGATGAATATGACAGACAGCGCTTCACGCTTCAAACCCTTTAGGCTCTTGGGAAGAGCGACCCTATTGAAGTACAGATGGATAACAGTCGCGGGGTCTGCGAAAATTTCAAGACAACCCGTTGCAAGGGAGGTTGCCCCATGAATTTACCCAATCGTATCACGTTGGCCCGCATTTGCTTGATCCCTGTCATGATGATTTTTCTGCTGGTGGATTTTGATTTTTATCCGGCTCCTATTGTATGGAATGATTTTGTCCTGCCCTATAACCAATTGATTGCGGCTTTGATATTCATACTTGCTGCAAGCACGGATGGGATTGACGGGTATTTGGCCCGGAAAAACAATATGGTGACAAACCTGGGTAAACTTATGGATCCGCTCGCGGACAAACTGCTGGTGGCAGCTATCCTCATATCGCTTGTGGAGATGGGGAAATGTGAATCATGGATTGCTGTTGTCATTATCAGCAGAGAATTCGCGGTTACTGGCTTGAGACAAATTGCGCTCCTGGAAGGTTCCGTCGTTGCAGCAGGTCAATCAGGAAAAATCAAGACGGTGATTCAGATTGTGGCAATTGTCGCGCTTCTGATCAATAATTTCCCGTTTGTATTCTTGGGAATTCCGTTTGATGTCATTGCAATCTGGGCTGCCGCGATAATTACGATCTATTCGGGAATCGAATATTTTGTCCAGAACAGGCATCTTCTTAAAGGTACCGGGGCATAACGGCAATAGGAGCTATCCTATTGCTTTTTTCTTCCGCAGGGTAATAAATTTGTGACGGCGAGTGGCGAGTATTGTGAAGAGATAGAAGATACAGGAGGATCGACGAATCATGAAAGCAGAAATCATTGCAGTTGGAACCGAACTTCTCCTTGGACAGATTGTGAATACCAATGCACAGTATTTGTCCAGACAGCTTGCCTCAATGGGAATCGATGTGTACTATCAAACGGTTGTCGGGGATAACATGGAGAGGCTCAAGGAGACCTTGCGGCTGTCCAGCAGCAGAGCCGATATCGTGCTTCTGTCCGGCGGCCTGGGCCCCACACAGGATGACCTGACGAAGGATGCGCTCGCATCCTTTCTGAATCGTTCATTGCATATTGATCGGATGGCTATGGACCGGATCGAACGTTTCTTCCAAGAACGGGGATCCGTAATGACCGAGAACAATCGGCGACAGGCCCTGGCTATCGAGGGAGGGACTCCCCTTCCGAACGAAACAGGCCTCGCCGTCGGGAACGCGGTATCGTATGAAGGCACTCATTATATTGTGTTGCCGGGACCGCCGAAAGAACTGATGCCGATGTTTGAGCAGGAGGCCAAGCCTTGGCTTCTGCAGCATGTGCTTACGGGAGAGCTTCCCATCTATTCGAAGATGCTCAAATTCGCAGGCATCGGGGAGTCCGCGCTTGATAAGCGCCTGGAAGACCTGATTACGGCCCAGACCGATCCGACGATTGCATTGTATGCCAAGGAAGGGGAGGTCACCGTCCGAATCTCCACGAAGGCCTCCAGCGAGGCTGAGGCGATGGTCCGGTTGAATGAACTGGAAGCCCGGATCCAGGAGAGAGGCCCTGAGTTTATGTATGCTAACGAGGATGTGCCCATTGAGAAGGTTATCGTGGATATGATGGCAGATCATAGCTGGACGCTGAGCGCCGCGGAGAGCTGCACGGGAGGCCTTGTAGCGGAGACGCTGACCTCCATCCCCGGCAGCGCATCGATGTTCCTTGGCGGGATCGTCTGTTACACTAACCAGATCAAGGAGAAGCTTGTGCATATCCCGCATGCGCTGCTTGAGGGGGATGATGCGCCGGGAGCCGTCAGTGCGGAGGTTGCCGAAGCGCTTGCAGATCATGTTCGGATGGTAACCGACAGCGACTTTGGTTTATCGGTAACGGGCGTAGCAGGTCCAGGGTACGCTGAACGCAAGCCTATAGGTCTTGTTTACATCGGATTGTCTCAACGGGGAAAAGAAACAGAAGTGTATGAGCTGCACCTCCAGGGTAACCGTGAGACGATCCGACTCCGTGCGACGAAGGCGCTGCTCTACCGGCTTTGGCAGCGTCTTGTTGCCTCCAAACAAGATTAATTTTGCGAAAATAGAGATATCCGCTTTTCAAAAAAAGTAAATAATTTACACCTTGCTTGGTACCTCTTCTTGAATTAACGAACAGTTCCAAGTATAATGGGAAATACGGAAGAACCGTGGCATATCGAATGATGTTGCCACGGTTCTTGTTCTTTATACATAGGGGATGGAGCATATACCGGAAGGGGCGTTGAATAAAAAAAACGAATGTATGTTCGAAAAAAAGCTTGGCAAACGTGTCAAAACAAGGTATGATATGACTATCAACAGTGAAGGGTTGTGGAACAATTGTCAGATCGTCGTGCTGCGCTGGAAATGGCGCTTCGTCAGATAGAGAAACAGTTCGGAAAAGGTTCCATCATGAAACTGGGTGAATCCACCCACATGCAAGTTGAGATTGTGCCGAGCGGATCGTTGGCATTGGATATAGCTTTAGGAACCGGCGGCTTGCCTAGAGGCCGGATTATTGAAGTGTATGGACCGGAATCCTCCGGTAAAACAACAGTGGCCCTCCATGCTATTGCGGAAGTTCAGAGGGCTGGTGGACAGGCTGCATTTATCGATGCCGAGCATGCTCTGGATCCATCGTATGCAAGCAAACTGGGCGTTAATATTGATGAATTGCTGCTCTCCCAACCGGACACGGGTGAGCAGGCGTTGGAAATTGCGGAAGCTCTGGTACGCAGTGGTGCAGTGGATGTCATCGTTATTGACTCGGTTGCTGCGCTTGTTCCAAAAGCTGAAATTGAAGGCGACATGGGGGACTCCCACGTGGGTCTGCAAGCTCGTCTGATGTCCCAGGCTCTTCGTAAATTGTCGGGTGCTATTAATAAATCGAAAACGATTGCCATCTTTATCAACCAGCTTCGTGAGAAGGTTGGTGTTATGTTTGGTAACCCTGAGACGACTCCAGGCGGACGTGCTCTGAAGTTCTACTCGACGGTTCGTTTGGATGTGCGTCGAATTGAGAGCATCAAGATGGGGAACGATGTGGTGGGTAACCGCACACGGATTAAGGTTGTTAAGAACAAGGTAGCGCCACCTTTCAAACAGGCTGAGCTTGATATTATGTACGGTGAAGGCATCTCTAGAGAGGGAAGCCTAATCGATATCGGAACGGACCTCGATATCGTGGATAAGAGTGGTGCATGGTATTCTTATGCAGGTGACCGTCTTGGCCAAGGACGTGAGAATGCGAAGCAATTCTTGAAGGAGAATCCGGAGATTGCTAGTGTTATCGAGAACAAAATCCGTGAAGCGAGCAATCTGACTACGGCTGTTCCTGAGCCTTCCGAGAAGGATAAGGAACAAGAGGAAATAGAAGAGCAAGAGTTGTTTAAAGTAGAGTAGTAAATTGCTGGTTAACGATTAAGTGTTGAGGACTGTCCGGTGTTTGTAACACCAGACGGTCTTCTTTGCATTTATCCAGAATTGAGAGTCAGTCTTGGTTATTTTACTCAGGATGGCGCGGTAGTGAGAGGAGCGACATATGAAAGAAGAGAATAAAGAAATGTCGGAGCAGGCAGAATCATCAGGTATTGAGCATTTTCCGGCTCACGAGGATTTGGTTGTAACTTCAGTCGAAATGCTGAAAAAGCCCAAACACCGATACCAAATCGCGTTTGGTCCGTACCTCATGACCGTTCATGAAGATGTGATGCTGAAATACCGGATGTTCAAGGGAAATGTTTTTCGCAAGGAAGAGCTGGAAGAAATTATCGTGGCCGATGAGCGACAGCGGGCTTACGTAGAGGCGCTGAATCATCTGGCCAGGAAACCAAGAACAGCCAAGGAGATCACCCAGCGTCTGCAGCAAAAAGGTTTCGAGCCGAGCAGCGTAGAGACAACGCTGGAGCGCCTGGAGAAGGACAAGCTGATTGATGACGCGTTATACGCCAAGATGTGGACGGAGCAGCGCATGACGAGCCATAAGAAGGGACGGCTGTGGGTCAAACAGGAGCTGAGACAGAAGGGAATCGGCACGGAGCTGATCTCCGAGGCATTGGGCGAGATCAGTGCAGATGCCGAATTGGAGAGCGCGCTCGCCGTGGGACGGAAAAAATGGCAGCAAACCCATGGGGAGATGCTGGATCGCAAACGTAAAACGGGAGCATATTTAATGCGTAGGGGCTTCGGCGGGGACCAGGTGCGTCAGGTACTCAAACGTCTGGTCGATGAGGATCAGCAACAGGGCGAGTGGGACGATGGGCTGGAAGATTTCGAATAAAGGGCAAATTGGGCACTTTTTCGTGAAAGAAATGGTTTCGTTGGATGAAACTGACGTTTACCCATTGCTTTCCCTTGACAATATCTTTTTATAAATACTAAAATAAATATGAATCTTTTTATCATAAATTAGAATCCTTTTTCCTTCCAAAAAAGTGACTACTTTGTGAAAGATTCTTAAATCGCCAATTCATAGTGAAATGTATTCCGCTGGTTAAGGCGGAATTTGCGTACGTGATACGGCGTTCGCAGTATGGACGGCAGCTTCCACTGCCGGAAAATTTTATGTATGAATGAGTAACCTGACAATTGCACATTTCCCAAGGAATGCCTTGGAGGAACCAACGAGGAGGTGATCAGATGCATCCAATTTGGTGGATCATAATCGTTCTCGTTGTAGCCGCTATATTCTTTGGGTTCGGTTATTTTATTCGCAAATCCCTTGCAGAAGCTAAAATTTCCAGTGCCGAGCATGCCGCTTTGCAGATCGTAGAAAGTGCGAAGAAGGAAGCAGAAGCATTGAAGAAAGAAACGGTTCTTGAAGCTAAAGACGAAGTTCATAAAATCAGAGCCGAAGCTGAAAAAGACACTCGTGAGCGCCGGAATGAAATTCAACGGCAGGAGCGCAGATTGTTGCAAAAGGAAGAGTCGCTGGATAAAAAAATAGAATCTTTGGAACGTAAAGAAGAACAAGTGGCGAACAAAGAGAAACGAATAGAAGAGACCCAGCAGCAAATCGATGCCATTTACAAGAAACAAACGACAGAATTGGAGCGCATCTCCAACCTGTCGATGGAGGATGCCCGCAGCATTATTCTCAGTAATGTTGAGCAGGAAGTTCGTCATGAAACCGCTCAGATGATTAAAGAAATCGAGCAGCAGGCGAAGGAAGAGGCAGATAAGAAATCACGCGAGATCATCACGCTGGCTATTCAACGCTGTGCGGCTGATCACGTAGCTGAGACCACGGTATCTGTAGTCACCTTGCCGAATGAAGAAATGAAGGGCCGGATTATCGGACGTGAAGGCCGAAACATTCGTGCGCTTGAGACCCTTACAGGGATTGACCTTATTATCGATGATACTCCGGAAGCTGTTATTCTCTCCGGTTTTGATCCGATTCGCCGTGAAATTGCCCGTACAGCTTTGGAAAAGCTAGTGGCAGACGGACGGATTCATCCGGCTCGTATCGAAGAAATGGTGGAGAAATCCCGCAAGGAAGTGGACGAACGCATTCGCGAGTACGGAGAACAAGCCACTTTCGAGGTTGGCGTTCACGGTTTGCATCCAGATTTGATCAAAATTCTGGGTCGACTGAAATTCCGTACAAGCTATGGACAAAATGTGTTGAAACACTCCATGGAAGTGGCCTATTTGACTGGCCTGATGGCCGGCGAATTGGGCGAAGACATCGTGCTTGCGAAACGGGCAGGACTGTTGCATGACATCGGTAAAGCGCTGGATCATGAAGTGGAAGGATCGCACGTTGAAATCGGCGTGGAGCTGGCGAAGAAGTATAAGGAACATCCGGTGGTTATCAACAGCATTGCCTCTCATCACGGTGATTGTGAAGCAACTTCGGTTATTGCCATGCTGGTTGGCGCAGCTGACGCATTGTCTGCTGCCAGACCGGGAGCACGCAGAGAGACGCTTGAGACGTATATCCGTCGTCTTGAGAAGCTCGAAGAAATTTCCGAATCCTTTGAAGGCGTTGAGAAATCCTATGCCATTCAAGCAGGACGTGAAGTTCGTGTCATGGTACAGCCTGAGAAAATCGACGATGCTGAAGCATTCCGCTTGGCACGCGACATTACCAAAACGATTGAGAATGAACTGGATTATCCGGGTCATATCAAAGTCACCGTTATCCGGGAAACCCGAGCGGTGGATTACGCAAAATAGAGTTTGGACCTTAAAAAGTGGCCGCAATCCGGCCACTTTTTATCTTTGAAATTTCCGAAAATACAGTTCGGACATTTATGAATCGGGAACGGTCTTGCCGGGAATCAGGACAAGCATCCCTGAAGGAGTGATTGACATCAACGTATTATTCATCGGAGACATTGTCGGCAGTACAGGTCGTAAAGCTTTGAAGGCTTCCCTTCCGGAGCTGAAGTCCAAATATAATCCGCACATCATTATTGCCAATGGGGAGAATGCAGCTTCAGGACGCGGCATTACCTCGGCCATAGCCAATGAATTTTTTAATTGGGGCATTCATGGCATCACCTTGGGAAACCACACGTGGGATAACAAGGATATTTTTGAGTTTATCGATGATGAGCCTCGCATGATTCGTCCGGCAAACTTTCCGCCCGGCACACCGGGCCGCGGATACACGATCATCAAAGGGAACGGCAAACAGCTAGCGATTGTGAATTTACAGGGACGAACATTCCTGCCAGCGATCGATTGCCCGTTTCGTGCAGCCGATGACATTGTGGATGAACTTCTCCAGAAGACGAAGTGCATTCTGGTGGACTTCCATGCAGAGGCAACCTCGGAGAAGATTGCCATGGGATGGCATCTGGAAGGCCGCGCCTCGATGGTGGTTGGAACGCACACCCACGTACAAAGCAATGACGACACCATACTGCCTGGAGGAACAGCTTATATTACGGATACCGGCATGGTCGGTTCCAAGGAAGGCATCCTCGGCATGCAGCGCGATGCGGTAATGTATAAGTTCAAGACCCAGCTTCCTGCTCGTTTCCAGGTCGACGAAGGCAAATGGCAGTTCCATGCCGTATGCGTGGATATGGATGAGGAAACGGGAAGAGCCCGGAAGATACAGAAAATCCGCATGTACGAAGACGAATGGCGGATGGATTAAAAAAGGCGGAATCCGTTTAATTAAATTAGGAACGGATGGTAAAAAGCAGGAATTTTTTCCCCTCTCACGAATAACATCTAGTAAGCGGAAGCAAACCATCACTCAACATTCCCAGGGGAGGTACTTACCATGGAAGTATTAAAAGTTTCAGCAAAATCCAATCCTAATTCAGTTGCAGGGGCGCTCGCTGGAGTTCTTAGGGAGCGAGGCGGGGCGGAACTGCAAGCGATTGGGGCGGGAGCACTGAACCAGGCCATTAAAGCGGTAGCGATTGCCCGGGGATTTGTAGCACCGAGCGGGGTGGATTTGATTTGTATCCCTGCTTTTACGGATATTGTGATTGATGGCGAAGACCGGACGGCAATTAAATTGATCGTAGAACCTAGATAAATTTCGAATGTTGAGGTATTAGCCTGTTTACTCTCCTTGGTGTAAACAGGCTTTTTGCTGTGATAAGTTTAGAAGGGAGATGAATGGCGCGATGCGGACGGTTGATTTTCACTGTGATGTTTTGAGCAAAATGTGGGAAGATTCCCAAGCCTCCTTTGTGGATGACCCGCATTTGGATGTAACGCTGCAGCGCATGGAGGAGGGCGATCTGGCCCTTCAGGTGTTCGCTGTTTTTTTATCGGAGAAATGGGGGAGACCTTCCTTTGAACGGGTGCTGGGACAAATAGATACTTACCGCAGACGCATTGTTAAACCGGGTCATCTGAAGCCACTGCTCTGGCGAGAACAAGTCCAGGAGTTCGGACAACGGAAGAATGGACGATACGGCGTTCTGTCGCTGGAAGGCGTTGACGGGCTGGAGGGGAATCTGTATTACGTCCAGCTCTTGTATGAGATGGGCGTTCGTTTTATGGGGATTACCTGGAATTATGCGAACTGGGCTGCAGATGGAGCATTGGAGCAGCGAAATGGGGGATTCACAGAACGGGGGCGTCAACTGGTAGAGCTATGCAATTCGACAGGTATTATTCTGGATGTGTCCCATCTGTCCCAAGCTGGCTTCTGGGAGCTCGCGGAGCTGACCAAGCGACCCATTATCGCCTCGCATTCCAATGCGTACTCCGTCTGCCAGCATCCCCGGAATTTGAATGATGAACAGATAAGGGCATTAATCGCGCTAAACGGGATGATCGGAATCACGTTTGTGCCCTGGTTTATCCGCAGCGGTGTAGAGCGTGTCAAGCCGGAGGACGTATTGCCGCACATCGAGAAAATTTGTGAGATGGGCGGAGAGAAGCACATCATGTTTGGTTCGGATTTCGACGGGATTGATCAATGGGTAGCCGGACTTGAGCATCCGGGCCAGTATTCGGATTTTCAGGAGCTGCTGCTTAAACATTATCCTGAATCGATGGTCAAGGGCTGGATGTCGGAGTATGCCCTCCGTTTTCTTGAGCAGAATTTACCTTCATTGTCAACTCAAGCATAGTAACCTTTCGCATAACGACCATGATTCGAGGATAACTTTGACAATCCTGTTGCAGATTGCTCATGAAACGGAAGAAGGCGGCCTGAATCACCCGGGTTGCCTTTTTATTTTTGGGTAATAGAGAGTATAATAGGTGATGGCATGTACAGCATATAGAGAAAAACAAGGAGTGAGACAGATGAGTAAAACTGTACCTGTGGGTGTATCCGCCCGCCATATTCATTTAACCCAAGAGCATATTGAGGCATTGTTCGGCCCTGGATATCAGCTTACAGAGTTCAAACCATTGTCCCAACCAGGACAATTCGCAGCCAACGAAACGGTAGCGGTCATTGGAACGAAGGGACAATTCGATAAAGTAAGAATTTTGGGACCTGCACGTCCTGCAACCCAGCTGGAAATTTCCCGCACGGATTCCTTCGCCATCGGTGTGAAAGCACCCGTACGCGAATCCGGAAACATCGCCGGTACCCCGGGTATCACGATTAAAGGCCCGGCAGGTGAAGTAACGGTGGACGAAGGTGTTATCGTAGCTGCTCGTCACATTCACTTCCATACGTCCGTTGCGGATCAATGGGGGATTAAAGACAAGGATCTGCTGAAGGTACGCTTAGGCGGCGAACGCGGTCTTGTACTGGAGAATGTCATTGCCCGCGTATCCGATAATTTTGCGCTCGACATGCACATCGATACCGATGAAGCTAACGCTGCTGGCGCCAAAACCGGAGACACTGCTGAAATTATTGATTAATCCATAGCTTCAGTAAACCTTTATGAACATACTGTATGTGTCACGCATGTGCTGCTGTTAAGCGATCACAGCTGGAAGAGCCTGAGTCGATTCACTTCGATTTCAGGCTCTTTTTTGAAATTTCCCAAGGGTTTAATGTTTCTGGAAGCCAATTTGAAGGAAAAAGTTCATCTGTTAAGGTTTAGCCTCAATAACGCCAGGGTGGTAGCTTAGGCAATAAGATCATGATATAATTTAAAACAGTGCCTAATTAGAGGTAGTTCAAAAAGTCATCTTTTGATAAGAAAACCGATCGAGGCAAATTCAAGGCTGAGCGACCACGATTCGGAAGTAGGTTTTCTTGCGATATAGAATTTCATCAACTCCGTTGATAACTTATAAATCCTATATCTAACACGAAGCAGCACATGAAGCTTAATCGACATCGAATATTGAATTCAGCCGGGCCTTCCGGTGCTCACGTAGGTTTTGCCTACGCTCCGCTCCTCAGTCCCTAGCTTCATCCAACCTTCTCGGTGCTGAAAACCTGACTTTTTGAACACGTACTATCTAAGATATTTTGTCATGTAAACCAAAGATTTTGCGGATCTAAGGAGTGACCAAGCATGTCCAAAGAAAGTAAGGACTACTCCAAGTATTTTGATTTTTCAGGAGCCAAAGTTCTCTCGGAAGATGAACACGGGAAGAGAATTCGCATCAATGGCCGGGAAATCAACATCCTTTCGGAGCCTAATCATAGACAGGAAAAACAGCGCGGCAAGCAGAGTGTCGAAGTATTGTATGATACCGAGCTGCCGGAAGAGTTCCGAAGCATCGGAGCTGGCAAGCATTATATTGTGTATACGTTCGGATGTCAGATGAATGAGCATGATTCCGAGACGATTAAGGGATTACTGGAGCAGATGGGCTACCAGGCAACCGAGGATCGGAAGCAGGCGGACATCATTTTGCTCAATACATGTGCCATTCGTGAAAATGCGGAGGACAAAGTGTTTGGCGAACTCGGCCACCTGAAGCATTTGAAGATCGAAAAGCCGGATATGCTGCTTGGGGTTTGCGGCTGTATGTCGCAGGAAGAATCGGTTGTTAATCGAATTCTTCAAAAGCATGGCTTCGTGGACTTGATCTTTGGTACGCACAACGTACATCGTCTGCCTCACCTTATTCAGGAAGCGCTCTTCAGCAAGGAAATGGTGGTTGAAGTGTGGTCCAAGGAGGGCGACATTGTTGAGAATCTTCCGAAGAAGAGAGAAGGTCTCCGCGGCTGGGTCAACATTATGTACGGCTGTGATAAATTCTGTACATATTGCATCGTTCCATACACTCGCGGCAAGGAACGCAGCCGGCGTCCGGAGGATGTCATTGCTGAGGTTCGTGAATTGGCCCGGCAAGGGTATAAGGAAATTACGCTGCTCGGTCAGAACGTGAACGCCTACGGCAAGGATTTTGAAGATATCGAGTATCGTTTCGGCGATCTGATGGATGATATTCACAAGATCGATATCCCACGTATTCGCTTCACGACATCCCATCCAAGGGATTTCGACGATCATCTGATCGCAGTGCTGGCGAAGGGTGGCAACCTGGTCGAGCATATTCATCTGCCGGTACAGTCGGGCAGCTCCGAAGTGCTCAAAAAAATGAGCCGCAAATATACACGCGAGACGTATTTGGAACTGGCCCATAAAATTAAGAAGGCAATTCCCAATGTAGCGTTTACCACCGACATTATTGTCGGGTTCCCCGGTGAAACTGATGAGCAGTTTGAGGAGACGCTGTCTCTTGTGCGAGAAGTAGGTTATGATGCTGCTTATACGTTCATCTATTCTCCTCGCCAAGGAACACCGGCTGCAGTGATGGAGGATAATGTACCGATGGAGGTCAAGAGCGAGCGACTTCAACGTTTGAATGCAGCCATTAGTGAGTACAGCCGCCAGAGCAATGATAGGCTGCTTGGCGCTACGGTGGAGGTCCTTGTAGAAGGTGTCAGCAAGAACAATGATTCCATGCTGTCGGGACGCACACGCACGAATAAGCTGGTTCATTTCGAAGGCTCAGCGGATCTCATAGGCAGCTTTGTGAATGTACGAATTACGGATACGAAGACCTGGTATATCAAAGGGGATATGATCCCGAACACGATTCCTGCCTCGGATGCGGTATAATAGAGAAGCACAGCATTCAAATGCAGCATTGGGCTGCGAGCAGAATGCGGCTGGTGCTGCATATTCCCATATAGATGATGAAGAATTGGAGCGATGAACCTTGGCACATGATCATGTTCGTACGAACACATACGGTATGTCAACTTACAACACGCGTGAATTGATTATACGTGACGATATTTTAGCAAAAGCCGGCGAGCTGGCTGAATTAATATCCACCAGTGAAGAAGTTCAGATGTTTAAGCAGGCCGAAGAGAAGATCCAGAACCACGAACGGGTTCAAAACCTGATTAAAACCATTAAGAAAAAGCAAAAAGAAATCGTAGCCTTTGAATCGTTCCAGAACAAGGATATGGTTGCCAAAATCGAACGGGAGATCGAGGAACTGCAAGAGGAAATTGACGGTATTCCGCTCGTGATGGAATTCCAGCAAAGTCAAAGCGATATTAATTATCTTCTTCAGCTGGTTGTGTCCGTGATTCATGATACCGTTTCGGAAAAAGTGAATGTGGAAACAGGAAAAGATACGCCGCCAAGCAGCTGCGGATAGATAAAACGAGGTGCGGAATGGTTCCGCACCTTTTCTATTCTTGCTGCATTATGCACAGAATGAGAATGAATAGGGCATAGTACACTTATAAAGAGGATGAGGTCAGGAAATCCTTGACATCATCTTTAAATATGTCATAATGAAATTATCAAAATAATAGTTATGGTGATGGAAATGACGGATCGCGAACAGGCGCCAAAGAGCAGTGCCAAGAAATACAGAACACCGGATGGTGTACCCGCCGATATCGTGATGTTTACCTTGACGAAGCGGGAACGGAAAACCTTCACCAAGACATTGCCCATACGTGAGCTTAAGGTGATGCTGATCAGGCGCAGATCATGGCCATGTGCGGGGATGTGGGCACTTCCCGGTGGATTTTGCCGTGAGAGTGAGTCTATTTACGATGCCGCCAAACGGGAACTGAAAGAAGAGACCGGGGTGGACGGCGGTCACTTGGAGTACTTGGGCGTATACAGCGCACCGGGACGGGATCCAAGGGGCTGGATCATCAGCCATGCATTCTATGCGTTGGTAGAAGAATGGATGCTGGAGCACCGCCAGGCTGCCGATGATGCGGAAGAGGTGGGTCTGTTTACTGTAGCGGAAGCTCTGGAGAAGCTGGAGCTTGCTTTTGACCACAGGGATATCATCATGGATGCTTACCGCAAGATTCAGCTGCAAATGCTGCAAACGACGATTGCCAGGCAGTTTTTACCGGAGCATTTTACACTGAGTGAGTTGTATCAGGTCATTCAGACCGTCGTGCCCGAGTTCAACGAGCCCAATTTCATCCGTAAAATCACATCGACCCGCAGCAGGCAGGGGATACTGGAAGAAGCCCGTGATGAGAACGGCAAGCCGCTAAATTCCAATCAATATTCCCAACGGCCGGCCCAATTGTATCGGTTTACGGATCATGCACCACTGCTATCGATTTATACGTAGGAATGGAATGGATTCACCCGCTGTTATTTTATCGATCACATTAATCATGTTGAAGAGGAGTGTGTGTCAGATGAAAGCCTTGATCGTGATAGATTTCACGAATGATTTCGTGGATGGCAATCTGCCTGTAGGCGAACCCGCCATCAACATTCAGAACACAATCGCGGAGCTAACCAAGTCATACAGTGATCGTGGTGATTTTGTTGTAATGGCCGTGGACCTGCATGAGCACAATGATGCTTATCATCCCGAAACCAAGCTGTTTCCTCCGCATAACATTCGGGGAACCCGGGGGCGGGAATTGTACGGTGAACTTCAGCAGGTATATGAGGAACGCAAGGACACCATTTATTGGATGGACAAAACGAGATACAGCGCATTTTGCGGTACGGATCTGAACCAGAAGCTGCGGGAACGCGGGATTACCGAAGTCGATCTCGTCGGAGTATGCACAGATATCTGCGTTCTGCATACTGCAGTGGATGCTTATAATTACGGATACCGGATTACGATTTATGAAGATGCCGTCGCGAGCTTTAATCCGGAGGGACACAAGTGGGCTTTAAGTCACTTTCAAGGCAGTCTCGGGGCATCGGTCGTGCGAAGTAAGGAACTTCTTAATCAATAGACAGCTTGAACCACCCGGAAGCCTAGTTGAACCGGGTAACAGTGGAGGATGATCGTGATGCTGACAGCAGGATTAGCACTACATACGGACAAATACCAGATCAACATGATGTACGCTCACTGGATTAATGGCTCTCATCGTACGCGTGCGGTGTTTGAGGCGTATTTCCGCAAGCTGCCATTCGGTAACGGATACGCGGTTTTTGCCGGTCTTGAACGGATTGTACATTATATTGAATCCTTGCGTTTCACGGAGGATGATATCGCGTATTTGGCCAAACAGGAAGAGAAGTATAAACCTGAATTTCTGGAGGAGCTTCGCCGGTTCCGTTTTCAAGGGAATATTCATTCCATGAAAGAGGGGGCGCTGGTATTCCCGAATGAGCCGCTCATTCGAGTTGAAGGGACCATTTTTGAAACACAGCTGGTTGAAACGGCACTCTTGAACTTCATGAACTTTCAAACCTTGATCGCCACCAAGGCGTCCCGTATCCGTCAGGTTGCCAGCGGCGATACCTTGCTGGAGTTTGGCACAAGACGTGCACAGGAAGCGGATGCGGCGGTTTGGGGCGCGCGTGCTGCGTATCTGGCCGGTTTCCATGCCACATCGAATATGCTGGCTGGCGAGAAGTTCGGAATCCCGACGAAAGGTACGCATGCGCATTCCTGGGTGCAGACCTTCCGGAGTGAGCAGGAGGCCTTTGATATTTTTGCCGAGGTGATGCCGGATCAAGTGACGCTGCTGGTGGATACCTTTGATACGTTAAAGAGCGGGATTCCCCATGCCATTGTAACAGCGAAGAAGCTGGAGGCTCAAGGGAAGCGGATGAATGCTATTCGTCTGGACAGCGGGGATTTGGCCTATCTGTCGATTCAGGCACGGAAGATGCTGGATGAGGCTGGTCTTCATTATGTTGGCATTGTGGCATCCAATGATCTGGATGAAGGAACGATTCTGGATCTCAAGGCACAGGGGGCTAAAGTGGATACTTGGGGCGTGGGTACCCAATTGATCACGGCAGCCGACCAGCCTGCGCTTGGAGGCGTCTATAAGCTCGTGGAGCGGGAAGTTGACGGCAAGATGGTGCCGACTCTCAAAATCTCGGGCAACCCGGAAAAAGTATCCACACCAGGCAAAAAAGAAGTATACCGCATCATATCCAAGGGAAGTGGTAAAGCGATAGCCGATTACATCTGCTTCCCGGAAGAAGAGATGCCGCCGGAAAACGGGAAATTAAAGCTGTTTAATCCGCTGCATCCTTACATGCGCAAGAATGTAAAGAATTTTGAAGCGGTGTCCATGCTTGAACCGGTGTTCCTGAATGGCGAACTGGTGTATGAGCTGCCGAAGCTTGAAGAGATTCGCAGCTATCATGATGCTCAGCTGGATCAGTTCTGGCCGGAGTATCTGCGGAAGCTTAATCCGGAAATATACCGCGTTAATCTGAGTGAAGAGGTCTGGGAAGTGAAACATCGGATGATGGCCGAGTTCATGGAACAGCATGAAGAGTAGGTTATAAAATACAGCAATGAAAAAGACGCTTTCCCAATCTTGCCGCTTGGCAGGAGAAGGGGCGTCTTTTTGTACTCGGCTATAGGTCAAGTCGATCCACTATACTTCCGTTGACGTCACGCGCGGTGAGATGAACCTTGTCCTTGTTCTCTAGCATGTCGGGCTGGCGTTCGTAATACCAAATGTACAAATCTTCACTGACATATGGCCTCAGTTGTTGGTAGGGTATGGTATGTGCCGGCTGACCATTTACATGAATCTGAATGGGTTCTGTGCTTCTATACAGGCCAAATACGAGTGATGAATCCATGCTTGTCTCCGAAAAAACGGATGGAGAAGAGGGATTCTCGGCAGAAGGGTATAATGTAGATACGGCGGACATATTCCATCCGAACCATCCTTTGGTATAGGTGGATAATTGTAGTCCCAGTCTAGATGTCACCACGAAAGAATAAGCCTTCTTTAATTCGGATTGTATGATTTTAGCATGATCAATGCTGAAAGGTGTTTCAAGAAAAGCATGTTTCTCGTTGAATACCGCCGCTTCGATCGAGCGGTGTGTGCTTGTGTATTCGTAGCTGTTATCAAAATGAAGAGGAGGCCGATTAGTACGTACACTTTGAGACCAGGCCGGGTAATTAAAGGGAAAACCCAGAAGACTAGTCTAAACAGCGTTAGAACGAGACCCAAGCTTAGAAAGAAAACGAGAAACGAGCCGGCAATGCCCCCTGATTGTGTATGTATCCCAAGGAATCCAAAAACCTGGCTGATCGGTTTATAGATGACCGGTAACAAAAGTAGTGTCACCAGGGTGAGCAAGAACGAGAAGCGGTAGGATCTACGTTTAGATCCATGATCAAAATGAGTCATAACGTGGATTTCAACTCCTGCTGATAATTTTTTTATGAAAGTATTCTTTTTCCATAATAACATAATTCTGATTATAAAGGACGATACTGGATCGTTTCTCGGGAAAGCGCATAAGTCGCCATATTTCGAGAGCATGTATAAAGCTTCGACATATTCATAGTGCAGATCCAAATTGCTTTACAGCACCTAAACTAACCCAAGGAGTGATATGTGTGGACAACGAAACCGAATTTCAGGCCTACGTGCTGCGTCAAGATGAGCAAGGGGTTCGCGGCAGTGTGGAGAACATGAGGTTGAAGCAGCTGCCCGAAGGTGACGTTATTGTGCGGGTATTATACAGCGGGGTCAACTATAAAGACGGTCTAGCCAGCATACCGGAGGGGAAAATTGTCCGCCGGTACCCGTTCATTCCGGGTATTGATCTGGCAGGGACGGTTATGCATTCCGCTCATGCTGATTACAAGGAAGGTGATGGCGTTCTCTGTACCGGTTATGAATTAGGGGTATCTCATGAAGGTGGGTTCAGCCAGTACGCACGGGTTAAGGGAGAATGGCTCGTCCCGTTGCCGCAGGGTTTGTCCCCGCGTGATGCGATGGCTATCGGAACCGCAGGTTTTACGGCTGCATTATCGATAGAGGCCTTGATAGGGAATGGACTGCGACAGGAACAGGGGGCCGTTCTAGTTACGGGGGCAACAGGGGGCGTGGGCAGCTTCGCGGTCTCCATCCTCAGTCAATTAGGCTATAGCGTAACAGCATCCACAGGCAAATCAAGTCAGAGGGACTGGCTCTTAAAGCTGGGAGCCCATGAAGTGATATCCAGGGAAGAGGCTGCGGCATCCTCCAGGGGGGCCATCTCTGCCGAGCGATGGGCAGCGGTGGTAGATCCGGTCGGTGGAAACCAATTGGGTTCACTGCTGAAAGGCGTGAAATACGGCGGGAGCGTCGCCGTTTCCGGCATGACGGGCGGCGGTGCTTTTGATTCGACGGTGTTTCCGTTTATCCTTAGGGGGATCAATCTTCTCGGAATCGATTCGGTGTATTGTCCTATGGCCTTCCGCCGATCGGTATGGTCGAAGCTGGCCGATGAATGGAAGCCGGCATCTGTTCTTCAAGAAGGAATTACAGAATACGGTCTACACGATCTGCCTGAAGTGCTGAACACCATTCTGCAGGGCAGGGCGGTTGGAAGAAGCGTCATCGCTCTATAATATTACCTTGATTTCTCATACGCATAATGTTCCTCATCCTCAGACATGCTAAGGGAAGGCAACCTCTGACACCTAAGGAAGGGTGAGTGAACATGAATTACCGCAGAATCGTTACCGCTTTATTGCTTTGTTCCATTCTTGCCATATCGGTCGGTTGTTCCAGGCAGGTGGCCAGGGACGAGGCGCGCTTATATAACATGAGGGCTTACGAGGAAGGTTCCAGGGAGGCCCGGATATCGGGGCGGGGCATGAATGGAAAATTCCTTGAGGATCTCCAGGCCTCATTCAATCAGGTGGGCATGCCGCTGACCAATGAAACCTATGCGGAGGACAACGTAGGCAACATCACGTATCAATACCGGATCAATTATGATGCAAGCCAGTTTATTACCGTGTATGTCTATCAGGATCAAGCGGCCAGGGAAAAAGGGATCAAGGAGATATACGGCGTTACAGAAGGGGATGCCAATGCGGCCGGCGGGCATAACCTGATCATGAGCGACAAGGAAACGTCCATCGTATATACGTCGACGGGCGACAAAACGGATAACTATTATGACCAGGTCAAAAAAATAGCGCCCTCCCTGCTTGCCAAACATCAACGACGCGCCAGCAGTTAGAGTGGAGAGAAGTAGCTGTCCATAAGTAGGTTTGCTCACTTGACGGGCGGTTCGTCAGATAAAAAATGTGTCAAATGAAGAAATGGCGGTGCTCAGGATATTATCCTTGCACCGCTATTTCTTGCTTTTCGGTCATTGTCGCTTGCTTGAGTAGATTATGGGCAAGCGAAAGCCATCCGACATAGGCTCACTTTCGTCAGTCCTCGAAGCAGAAATATAAATAATAGTGTTCCAGTTTGACGTAGGAACGAAAACGATTGATGGTACGGAAGTCGTTCCAAGAAATTTGGGGGCAACAGCGATGGGAGGAACGATTCGTACACGGAGCGTCTCCTAACAGAAAAAGGGGGCATCCCGCCAGATTTAAGAACTTTTGGGACACCCTCTTTAGCATGTTAAATTCGCTGTTATTATGATTTGTGTTTATCCAGCTCATATTTGATGTGCCGCAGCTCAGGCAGCAGAATCCGGTTCATCGCAAGTTTTACAGCTCCGGTCGAACCTGGCATCGAGAAGACGGCTGTGTGGCTTAGCGTGCCGCCGATCGCGCGGCTCAAAATGGCCGCAGACCCAATATCCTCCGTAAAGCTTAGGAAGCGGAAGATCTCGCCGAATCCGGGGAGTTCCTTATCTAGCAGTGAAGATACGGCTTCATAGGTGGTATCCCGGCTCGATATGCCTGTACCGCCGGTTAGTAGGACGACATCAATCTCCGAATTGCTGACCGCGGAATAGATCGTTTCACGGATTATTTCATAGTCGTCTTGGACAATGCTGTAAGATACAACGGCATGCCCAGCTTCTTCAAGCAAGCCGATCATCAGTTTACCGCTCTTGTCCGTGTCCTTGGTCCGCGTGTCCGAGACCGTAATCACCTTACAGTTCACGGAAGCGGGGGATTGCTGTTTATGCTCTTGCGTTGAATTCATAGAAATGACATCTCCTGTAGTAGTTAATGGTAGTGAACTTGCAGTAGTCGGATGAAATGTAGTACACTCGCTAGCATAATCATGATGCACGCAAAGGAGTATGGAACGTGGAGCATGTAACACCCATTTATATTTTATCAGGTTTTCTTGGCAGTGGAAAAACGACATTGCTTAGCCGTCTCATTACCTGCTTCAAGCAGCAGGGCTTGCGGCCGGCCATTGTCATGAACGAAATCGGCGAGGTCAACATTGAAGGGCTTGTCGCCGGTGAAGAGGTACCAACGGCAGAGATGCTAAGTGGCTGTATTTGTTGTACCATTCGATCCGATTTATCATCTGAAATTGCGATGCTGATCCAGCGGGAACAGCCGGATGTCATCGTCATTGAAGCGACGGGGATCGCCAATCCGATGGAAATCCTGGACGCAGCGGCAGAAGCTTCTTTATACATGAGAATCGATGTGAAAAAGCTGATCACTGTCGTGGATGCCGCGCATCTGCTGCATTTGAATATAGAGCAGAAGGGGAAGACGTATCGTTTGATGCAGGAGCAGATTCGCGCCGCCTCGGCGCTCGTCCTCAATAAGATGGATCTGGTGAACGATCAGGACAAAGAGACGATTGAGCAGCTGGTTGAGCGTTGGAACCCGTATGCTCCGATTATCCCTGCGGTACGCTGCGACTTGAATTTTGAAGATCTGCTGCAGAGCGGTTCACATGGACAGAATGAGCATTCGCATGTACATGGTCGAGAGAACAGGGATGTCCATGAACATACATACAAGCAAGAGCACGCCAACAGCCATGAACATGCGCACAATCGTGACCATGCCGACAACCACGACCATGGTCATGCTCACGATTCTCATGATCATGTGATGTCGTACACCTACTATTTCAGCCATGCGGTAGACAGTGTGGAATTCGAGCGATTCATAGCTGGGCTGCCAAGGGATGTGTACCGGGCTAAAGGCATCCTCACCTTCAATGATACCAACAGCCGGTTTCTATTTCAGTACGCCTTCCGGGAATCCGATTTTATGAAAATTACGCCCCAGGGTCAAGTACCGGATGTGGTGGTATTTATCGGGGAGCACTTCCAGGAGTCGCTGCTGCGAGAGCAGCTTGAAATGCTGGAAGGGAAGATAAGTCGGGCATAAGTCACAGACTTGCCTGATCATTTTTGGGCAATTGTACTGGGGTCTTTCTGGCCCATGTTTGATTCAGAGGGCAGTTCAAAGTTTAATACAAAGGCATAGCGTAATAACTACAAGGAGGACCTACCCAATGTTAAATGAACTCAAATATAAAGAATGTATTGAAGCATGTCTCCAATGTATGAACGCTTGCAATGTATGCTATGTATCCTGTCTGAAAGAATACGAACTGGCCATGCTTCGTGATTGTATAACGCTCGACAGAGAGTGTGCCGATATATGCGCGTTTGCGGCTCAAGCCATGTCACGGAAAAGTCCTTACGTTAAGGAAATTTGCGAACTATGCATCAAGGCATGCCTGGCTTGTGCGGAAGAATGCGGGAAGCATGATCACGAGCACTGCAAACAATGTGCCGACGCATGCCGGAAATGTGCCGACGCATGCCGCGAAATGCTAAAGCACATGTAAGTTAACTATCGTAGTACGATATAACAAAGCCTGATTTCCGAAGCGGGAAATTAGGCTTTTTAGTTGTAAGTTGAGTGTCTTCAGGTTCGGTGAACTGACTTTTCTCCACGAGATCAACTGGAGGAATTTTACTAACTTCGTATTTTCCCCTATGATAGATGTGCGAGGAAGGTAAGTACAATGAAGAGTAAAGAATGAGGTTGTAACATGAATAATTCAGTTGGAAAAAACAATCGGTATGTCCGAAATATGAATCGTATCGGCATTATCGGGCTGCTTCGCGATTATGGCAGTCTAACGAAAGCGGAAATCGCAGCCAAGATGGACTTGACGTTTACGGCGGTTAACAATCTGGTGGAAGAGCTGATGAAGGAGCGATTGATCATTGAAGCCGGGTTATATGATGACTCCAGCCGTGGCAGGAAGCCCAAGCTCATCTCGTTGAATCCCGCCGATAAGTATTCGGTCGGCGTCCATATTAGCGCAGCCTCCGTGCGGGCAGCGGTCATTAATTTGCAGGGAGACATGTTGTTCACGAAACATTGCTCCTTTGAAGATAGCGCCAATCGCGGCAGTGTAGTGAATATTATTATATCCACGATACAAGCTGTACTGGACAAGTCAGGTTTGGAGTCCGAAATTATCGGCATCGGCGTAGGGGCTCCCGGACCGCTTGATCCGTTTCAAGGCAAAATTCTGTCTCCGCCCAACTTACCCGGTCTGCAACAAGTACGTTTAAAGGAACTAATCGAGGAGAATACGGAGCTCCCAACCCATGTAGAGAAGGACGCTAACGTAATGGCACTCGGTGAGCTATGGTATGGAAACGGTCGCCATTTCAACAATCTGGTGTACGTGGATGCGGATATCGGGATTGGGAGCGGCCTGATCATCAACCAGAAAATATATCAGGGTTTCCCCTTTGGAGCCGGTGAGATTGGGCATTGTACGATAGATATCAATGGTCCGCGCTGCACTTGCGGTAATGACGGCTGCCTTGAAGCAATGGCGTCAGGGATTGCCATCGTCCGTAGAGTGTGTGAGGAGATAGGACGTGGGACTGAAAGTTCTCTTTGTTCTTATTTAAATGGTGAGAATCAGAATCTGGATGTAGCCGATGTAATCCATGCCGGGCTGGCTGGAGATCCACTAGCTGCCAATATCCTGCATGAATCGGCATGTTATGTCGGTATATCCCTGGCCAATATGATAAATCTGCTAACACCGGAAACCATCATCCTTGGCGGAGTACTGGCTAATCGTTACCCGGATTTCTACAATCATGTTAATGAAACATCCTTTAACAGAAGCTCGTCCAGCTTCCATAATCAGATGGTGCTGCAGCCCTCAGAGCTTGGAGAACATGCGGGCATCATTGGTGCAGGGACGATTGTGTTTGAAAAATATCTGAATGAAATGAGCGATTAGAGGGAAAGGACTTCTTCACCTTCATTAATATTAAATAAGGTTTAATAAATTCCTGAATGTTCTTGGCTATGCTCAAGTATTGATTTTGGCAAGGCAAATCCGTGAGTTTAGCAGGGGAGCAAAAACAGCCCGTTTATCCAACGATAAACGGGCTGTTTTTGCTTTTTTAATCTATTTTTGCTGCCGAAGTATATTCATCCTTACCCAAGTCTAGGCATTGCGGACTGTACCGGGCTATCCGGCATTTATTTACGAAGGATCACGGTATGTGCTGGTGGGTCCTCTTCATGGTCCCATGGTTATGGGAAGAAAGTCTAATATTTATTTAATTATCCATTATTAGGTGTTAATTACTTGATTGTCGTGTATGATTTTGGAAAGACACAGGAGATTCGGGTCCTTATAACAACAATTAGATTAAGGAGGGAAGTCCGAATACGAGAGGGCAGGTTCCGAATTTCCCTTAAATACAGCTGCACGAGCTTAAAGGGGAGACGTTTATCATGTCCGCTGACCGTAAGCGGTATTTGATTATGTATCAGTCGATTATTAAATTTGAGGTGAGTTGATGTTTCGAAGATCTATTTTCATTTGTATGATGTTAATCTTCTTGCTTGCAGGTTGCCGAGATGAAACAGATAAGGGTGCTTTAAAAATTCCTGACTCATCGGATTCTGCGCAAAGTAATGAACCAGAAAAGGACCCTTCTAAAATTCAAACCCCATCAGATTCAGCTCAAAGAGAACCCAGCTCGGAAATTCAGAGTCCACCGGACTCTAGTCAGACTCCCTTAACTGATGAAGAAATATTAATGAAACCTCCAGGTCGCTTTGCTGGTTCTAACTATAATGAACAGAAAGTTCAAGCAGCTTTGGATGAAATACCAAGTGAAATGACAGCTGATCAATATACGGAAGAACTCCTCCTCCTATTAGCTGAAGATTATCGCTCTTATGTGGCCACTTTCCATAATTTTGAGACAGAAGTTAAAGTGAAGAATGAACGACCTAATGGTAACATCACATTACCCGCAAGTAAGAAGTTACACGTTTCGATCCTGCTTGATGCCAGTGGCAGCATGAAAGCAAAGATCAATGGCAAATCAAAAATGGAATCTGCCCAAGAAGCTATTCAGATCTTTGCTGATAAATTACCCGAGAATGCCGAGGTATCATTGCGGGTGTATGGACATAAAGGATCAGGGAGTCAGAAAGATAAACAAGTATCATGTAACAGTACAGAAGAACTATTTCATGGGCTAGGTGACCAGACAAATCAGATGAAAACCGCACTTCAAAGTGTACAACCAGCTGGATGGACACCCATTGCAAATGCTCTGAAATCTGTAAAACAAGATATAAATCCTGAGACAACCGATTCGGTCGTGTATGTGGTGAGTGATGGAATTGAAACCTGTGGCGGTAATCCCGTGCAGATTGCCAAAGAACTTAATCAGTCCAGAGTGAAAACCGTCGTGAACATTATTGGCTTTGACGTGGATAATGAAGGACAAAAACTGCTTCGACAGGTGGCTGCATCCGGCGGGGGGGAATTCACTTCCGTTGATAATGACGAAGCTTTGAAAAATTATTTAAATAAGGCTTACGATAAATTACAAGGCGAGTGGACGAGGTGGAAAGAGAAAGGGGAAGGGGAGGCCAATATACAAAAAGAACAAAAGCAGGGAGCTATCAACAATGCACAGGAGGAGATGCAACGCTTAGTGAACAAAGAAAATGCACATCTTCTGGAAGCTCTTAAATATCTGGAAACTAAAAAGGAACAGGACTTCCCTAGAAGCGAGCTTGTCAAAATAATCAATGAACGCAAAAGTTTCGCGTGGAAATACGCTCGTGATACCGGAAAGCGATTATATGACGCTGTTTCGAAAAGTGGAAATCAGGTTTATGACGATATCAAGGATGAAGGCGATCAGAATATCGATGATCTGAAGAATAAGAAAAATAATTAGCGACGTAAATATTGTTGGGTTAATCAGAAAAGGGTTATGACCAAGGTAAACGTTAAGAAAGAATGATTAACAAGGCGGCCATTAGGTCGCCTTTGCTTATTTTATCTTCCTGCCCGTGACCTACGATGCTTTTTGATAATGGCCTCGTGGCCGGAATAATCGCTGGATTTTCATGTCATGTGAGATAACGGTACCTTTGTTCACAGAGCTTGAAGTGTTGTGCTTTCAGGTAAAATAGCTCTACAATACATACAACACCAGATTAAGTGAACAGGAGTTGAAATGTTTGCAAGAGCTGCTGGAATTGAACGGAGTACACAAGCGTTTCGGTAAATTTGCCATCTTACATAACATTACCTGGTGCATTTCCCGAGCCGAGTGTGTTGCTATTACAGGAAGCAACGGCGCGGGAAAGAGCACCCTACTGCATGTAATAGCCGGACTTGCTAATCCATCGGGAGGGTCCCGGGTCGAGTATGAAACCTCCCTTCGCGTCGGATATGTTCCGGAGCGATTCCCTGCGCTTCGATTTCGTCCTTCTGAATACTTGCGCCATATGGCCGCCATTCAGGGTATGAACAAGCAAGAAGCCGAGAACCGAATTGGTGCGATGCTGAATGTGTTTCAGCTGCAGGACATGAAGATGACCCTATGCTCCAAGGGGATGCTGCAAAAAGTCAACATCATGCAAGCCCTGCTTCGTCAGCCCGATCTATTGGTTCTGGATGAGCCTCTGTCGGGACTGGACGAGGCTTCTCAAATGGAGATGATTGGCATTCTAAGTGAAATCAAAAGACAAGGGACAGCCATTGTGATGTCCGTTCACGAGCCGCTGCTTATTGCTTCGCTGGCCGACCGGGTAACGCAGCTCCGCCAGGGGCGGATCGAACGGGACGGAACGCTGGAAGCCGGTTCGGAGATGGGACGGATGAAGCTGGAATTCACGCGTGTTTCTCAGGACAAAATGCTGGAACTGGAACGCCGTTCAGGGTTTCACTATTGGATTTCGAGAGGTAACCCGGCATCGATGGTCGTGTCGCGGCAAGTCGCGGATAATATGCTGCTGGATATTTTACAGTCAGGTGGTTCGCTGATACGGCTGGAACCCTGGAGCGGAGAGATGGCAAAGCAAGTGTACCCAACCTCTGGTCAATCAAATGAAGGGGAGGGAGCATAATGTGGTCATTGATTCGTTACATGCTTGCTAGTTACACGAGATCCTATCGATATTTCGCTCCGATTGCCTTCATGTTGATATCGGTGGTGTTTATATACTCCTACCGGCCCAATCCGATCATGGACAGTTATGCCGTAACGGCTGCATTTCTGTTTGTTGGCTCAGCTTGGCTAGGTTTGAACTTTCTCAATCATGATCAAGGGCGTCAAACCATGCTCCTGATCGTTCACAGCGGGAAGGCCATACGATATTATGCCGCCCAATATGTAACCGTAACGCTTCTATCTATCCTGTTCAGTTTATTTGCCGTCCTTTATCCAATCGTATTTGGAATGTTTGATAAGCCGATTACATTATCCCAGTTTGCATTGGGTTATCTGGGACATGTGGCATTGTCCTTGCTTGGGATTTCTCTGTCCGTATTTTTTCAGTTTGGCTTTATGGAGAATCAGGGAAGAGCGGCAGGATGGCTGTTAATCGTTATCGTTATTTCCTTAGCCGGGCAATCTATCGTTCAGGATGATCTTGCTGATTTGAGATTGATTCCTTATGTTCTGCCACCTGTCTCTGTTATGATTGACATGTTCATTCACGCTGACGAGCGTTCCCAGTTCGTGTTATTCATGACGATTGCGTACACGTTCATATACAGCTTTATTTTGCTGGCGGTTTATCTATGGACGGCCTGTCGTAAGGATGCGGCAACCATAATCCGAAAAGTAGGTTGAAGTAGGAGGAATCTTCCTTTACCATAGGGATATACACAAATAGAAACGGTAAAGACAGCCAATACTAGAGGAGGATACCATGAAACAATCTCGACTGATGGATAGTGACCACTCCAAAGAGCTGTTTGCCTATTTCGGATTAGCGGTGTATTATTCACAGGCGCTTGAGCAGCAGCTCGCGAATCTGTTGATGCTGATCAAGCTTTCCCAAGGGAATGTGCCTTCAGAAGAAGATTTCACCCAACTATATCATCGGAAATTAAGCAGCTCTCTGGGCCAACTGGTACACGAGATCCAGCATTACTTTCCATTCTCCGAAGAAGAAACACTTCAATTAAAAGAAGTCTGGAAGCAGCGTAACTACATCGTTCATGATTATTTCAAAGAACGGATTCATGAGACGTTCAGTCCGGCTGGCCGTTCCCGAATGATTCGGGAGCTGACCGCATTTAAGGACCAGGCTCAAGCGTTAGAGCAAAAGCTGCAGGGCTATTCTCGCGAAATGTATGTGAAGCTTGGCCTGGACAGCGAAAAAAGCGTATAAAAGAAATTAGGGCTGAGATGAAACATATTCCAGCACCTCTGCGTCAGATAGATTAGGAGGTGTAATTATGAAAAAAACTACGAAATTGTTAACTGCAATGCTTGTCACTTCGTCATTGCTCGGTGCCGGCGCCGCCTCTGCTTTCAACGATATTCAAGAGGAGCAGCCACTACAAATGGTGAAGGAGCTGCAAGCGAAAGGAATTATCCAAGGGATTAGTGCCGATAAATTCGCTCCGGCCAAAACAATAACGACCGCCCAAGCGGTGCAGATGATTGTGAATGTCGCCGACCTGAAGGTACAACCGAACTATACGGGCCGTTCGTTTGACAGTGTGCCGAAGGATGCCTGGTTCGCGGATGCTGTGAATATAGCGGCTCAGAACGGATTGTCCGTATCCGCAGACATGAAATGGAATGAACCGATAACCCGAGAAGGGTTCGCGACATTGCTCTCGGAAGCGATTCAGAAGACCGGGAATTATCCCGTGGTCATGATGTATCTGCATGTGGCCGACGAGGATTTGATGAAAGAGGAGAGCCGGGGAGCGGTGCAATTCCTGCTGTTAACCAAGATCGCTGAGCTCGACGCCAACGCCAAGTTCCATCCCGCCAAGAGTTTAACCCGTATTGAAGCGGCAGAGCTTGCGTACAATTCCATTCAATTTATTGAGGAGCATCAGAAGAACATGATACCCGAGAAGCCGGGACAATCTGAACCGGATGTAAGTACAAGCGTCGTTAAGGTGGATGATGCGCAGAATAAAGTCACGGTAACCAAGGAAGACCTACCGAATCCGGGGTATGGCATTAAAATTACGTCGGTCGACTATGTTAGCGATACCGAAGCCGTGATCTACTACAAAGTTCTTCAACCCGATCCGGACAAAATGTACCCGCAAGTCATCTCCAAATCTTCAGATGACGTGCTCGTGCCTTCCAAGTACACCAAAATCACGGTCAAAGCAGAAGCTACTCTTGATCATCCGGCAAAGTAATTCTTGTAATGTACCGCCAGCATACAATGCAATAAAGAAGGCTGTTCCCAAGCGAATGTAACATTCGACAGGGGACAGCCTTCTTTTATTGATATCTGTAGGTATAAACTTCGAAGCCTGGGTCTTCCTGATTTCGCAAGAAAAAACTCTTCTAACTACTTGGTTTATACATGACCACCAGCCATTTTACTGTTGGAGGCAAGTACCGTCTCCTTACTCTCTGCAATCGGAGTCGTGCTGCCTTGCTGGAGTTGATACATATTAAAGTATCTTCCGCCCAGGGCCATCAGCTCGTCATGGGAACCCTGTTCCACAATTTCGCCGCGGTGAAGGACCAGAATCTGATCGGCGCTGCGGATCGTGGATAAGCGGTGGGCGATGATAAAGGTCGTGCGCCCTCGCTTCAGGACCTCCAGGGCTTCCTGGATTAAGGCTTCCGTCTCCGTATCAATGTTAGCGGTGGCTTCATCGAGAATCAGTATGGCCGGATTGAACGCAAGAGCCCGGGCAAAAGAGATTAACTGTCGTTGTCCGGCGGAGAGTGTGCTGCCTTTCTCCAGTACTGGCTCATCGAAGCCTTGCGGAAGATGAGCGAGCAGCCGATCAGCCCCTACGTCGCGCAGAGCCTGCTCCACTTGTTCCCGTGTAATGCTCGGATCACCCAGGCTGACATTCGAAGCAATGGTGCCTGTGAACAGGTACGGGTCTTGCAGTACAATCCCCATATGCTTGCGGAGCCATTGCTTTGGAATATCGGTAACGGGCTGGCCATCAATGGTAATCGTGCCTTTCTGCGGGTCATAGAAGCGGAACAGCAGATTGATGATGGAGCTTTTGCCGGAGCCGGTATGACCTACAAGCGCCACGGTTTGGCCTTGCTTCGCTTCAAAAGAAATGTTCTTAAGGACATAGTCCTTCTTGTACGCAAACGACACGTTCTGAAATTCTACATTTCCTAAATACCGCGGCATGCTGCCATCCGTTACTTTCTCGCCTGTTTCATCCATCAGCTCAAACACTCGTTTGGCGGAGACGATGGAGGTATCGAGCGCTGCCAGCTGGTTAACCATACCCGTTATCGGCTGGAACATGCGGCCAAGCAGATCAACGAAGGCGTAGAGGACGCCTATCGAGACGATGCCGGCACCATTTAATGAAGCAGAACCGAAATACCAGAGTACGACTACAAAGGAAACGTTACGCAGAACATTCACCAGATTGTGCGTGGTGAAGGAGTTCAGATTGAGCATTTTGTTCTGATGAGCCATATAGTCCGCATTCAGCGCCTCGAACTCGTCCTGGGTCGCTTTTTGGCGGCGGAATACACGAATGATGGCCATACCTTGAATGGATTCATTAATGATGGCATTGATCTCGCTCAGACGGGAGCGGATGACGGTATTGTATTTGGTTGCAAATTTACGGTACAGAATGGTCCATACAATCAACATCGGAATAACAAACAAACTGATCAAGCCCAGTCGTACATCCAGAAGGAACAATGCGACGTAGACACCCGTGATATACACGGCGCCGGAGCTGAAGTTGGATAATACCGCAACGAACAGGTCCTTTACCGCTTCGGTATCATTGGTTACCCGGGAAACGACTTTGCCCGCCGGTAAATCATCAAAGAAATTGACGGGCAGCCGCTGAATGTGGGCGTACACATCGGTGCGCAGCTTCTGAATGACCCGATTAGCTGCCGATTGCAGCCAGTAGGTTCTGCCGAATACCGTAATCATGGAGATCAACAGGCAGATCAGAAACAGGCCGACCAGCTTATATATGTTGGGAAGTTCGGGTTTATAAAATTCAAACAGCTGTTCCTTGGTCAATTTAACAGCCGGATACTGCATCTCCTCTGAGGCGTAGGAAATTGTCATGACACCGTCCTGAAAGGAGCGGTTTCCTTCGGTTCGGGCTACCGGCTCGTTAATGAAGTAAAAGCTGCGGCCAGCCTGAACGAGACGTACTTCCTGTCCTCGCGTCTCGCCTTCAAGAAAGCGATCCTCGCGTTTATAATAAGTCCCGTTATAGGATGCGGCATCTTGAGCCTGCGTCGTCTCATAATAAGGCCGTTCGATGCCCAGGATATGCTCGTCAATCATCGTTTTTGCGATGAAGGGACCTGCAAGCTCTGCGGCAACGCCGATGGCCAGCAGAATCAAGGCGGCGATGAAGGTGCCCTTGGCTGTTAAGGCATAACGGAACAGTCGTTTGGCAATGCCGGATTCATTCGATATGGTCGTATCGGTTGGAGTCAATTAAGACACCTCCTCCGAGGTCAGATTGTTTTCTACCTGCTGGCGTTCGAATTGCTCACGGTACCAGCCACCGAGCTCCAGCAGTTCATCATGGGTTCCTTGCTCCGTGATTCGACCGTCCTCCAGCACCACGATGACATCGGCATGCTGAACGGCTGAGAGTCGATGCGTGGAGATCAGGGTCGTCTTGCCGGCGCGTTTGCTCCGGATATTATCGATGATTCTGGCTTCCGTCCGGGCGTCTACAGCGGACAAGGAGTCGTCCAATATTAAGATTTCAGGGTCGCCGATAAAAGCTCGGGCCAGTGAGACCCTTTGTTTTTGCCCACCGGACAACGCCACACCTTTTTCGCCTACAAGGGTATCAAGCCCATCGGACAGGGTGACCAGATCGCGGTCAAACGCAGCGGTCGTAATGGCCTCCATGATCAATTCGTCGCTGGCATCCTTTTTGCCGAATTGGATGTTCTGACGCACCGTCTTGGAGAACAAAATCTGCTCCTGCGGCACATACCCGATCCAGCCATGGAGCCGGTCAGTCGCCAGCATCTCCATTGGTATATCGGAAATGAGGATTTCGCCAGTTCCAGTAGGGTACTCATGGAGAAGCTGCTTCAGCAGCGTCGATTTGCCGCTGCCCGTGCGTCCTACGACGCCGAGCGTCTGGCCTTTTTGCAGCGTAAAATTAATATGTTTCAAATTATCAATTGTAGAGGTTGGGTAACGGAACGTGACATCTTTAAATTGAATCGTATCCGGAACCTCCACATCTACAGGATTCGCGGCGTCGGTAACATCTGGCGGGGTCTTTAAGGTTTCGTTGACCCGATCCAGGGAAGCGTTTCCGCGCTGCATAATGTTGATCAATTCCCCGATGGCAAACATCGGCCAAATCATCATCCCGAGGTACATGTTGAACGATACGAGATCTCCGAGCGTGATTTGATTCTGGAACACCAGGTACACACCGTAGGCTAAACCGATGACGTAACTGAGACCGATGGAGAAATTGATGGTTGGTTCGAATAAGGCGTCCACTTTGGCTACCGCCAGGTTTTTACGATATACATCATCCGTAATGTCCTGGAAGCGCTGCTGATCGGCGCGTTCCTGTACATAAGCGCGCACGACGCGCACGCCGGCTACGGACTCCAGAACCTGGTCGTTCATGTCACCGAAGGCATCCTGCGCCAGAGTGTAGCGTTTATGAATGGCTCTTCCGTAGATGACCATACCAATGGCTATGATCGGCATGGGCAGAATGGCTGCCAATGTCAGCTTCCAGCTGACAATGAAGCCCATGGCGAACAGTACGACAATCAAGTATATGGTGGAGTCGGTCATGACGAGCATCCCGAAGCCAGCAGTTGCTGCCACGGAGCGAAGGTCATTCGTGGCTTTTGCCATGAGATCTCCTGTACGGTTACGTTCGAAAAACGGCGGAAGCATCCGCAGCAAATGGTTCATGTACCGGGTACGGAGCAGGCGTTCCACGAGGTTCGCTCCTCCGAACAAACGGTGCATCCATATGTAAGTGGCACAATAAACGACAGCAACGATGCCGAGAATCATGAGCAGATATTGGACGAGGGACGCCCACGTTATGGAACTGCTGACGATATCGTCAATGGCGTTTCCGAGCAGAAGCGGCGGCAGCAGCTCAACCAGTCCGCAAAAGATGAGAAGCGCAAGGCCGATCAAGTAACGCTTTTTCTCTTGCTTGAAAAACCAGCCTAAATTTTTAAGTACGGCAAACACATTATCCCTTCCTTTCGTAGGTCGTTCCGGCATCATATCATCCTAAAAACCAAAAAAAGCACATCATCCGACGACGGACGATATGCTTCATTAATTTTGAACTTATCATTCGCACGGCGATCATGACTTCCGCGCAACGGTTAGCTGCTTCGTTCTGATCATTCTGGCAACGAATGAACGAGGCTTGATGATGATGAGACAGCACCATTGGGGAGTCGATCCATATTTAATTGTAGGAAATGATGATCCAGATGATCTTGATCCATCGCAAACAGTTTAAACATGTCACTCACCCTTTCTTCGTAAATTTACAATTTATTCAAATCGATCTCGTATGGACTGAATTTTATCACCATGAACTGGAATGTGTCAAACTTATTTTTCAGGATCATAGCAAGATATTCGATAGTGAAGGTAGGATAGAACCTTATGTCACTATTTTATTATCAAAATGATTTGTATCCTAACGTGCGTATGCGTTATGATAATATTGCAACTATTTATAAGATACCGTCCCTAAGATCTCCGGTCTGCAAAAAGATAGGGGTCAACATAATATGACGTCTAAGGAGGGTGTACGACACATGCAAATTCAAGTCAGCGACCAGGCGGCACGTTGGTACAAGAAGGAACTTGATCTTCAGTCAGGCACGTTCGTTCGCTTCTTTCCACGATATAGCTCAGGCGGCGGTCTCCATCCCGGATTTTCGCTCGGTATTTCGGTAGAAGAACCAAGAGAAGCGGGACTGACGGAGCATTCCGAAGAGGTAACATTTTTTATGGAAGAACAGGATTTGTGGTACTTGGAGGGATATACGCTACGCGTGAAGTATGAGGAATCCTTGGATGACATTTCGTATATTTATGAAGAAGAGGGCGCAGTGAATTAACCTGATGTGAGACTGCAGCGCCATCTAGGGAAAGGAGGTTCCCAAGATGAGCGTATATCACCGCGATATTCGCCAATACATCGGCAAACGCTCGGTGGTCCGTGTGAAAGCGGCGGTGCTTGTGCTGAACGATAACGGAGAGATTCTGCTCCTGAAGCGGCAGAACAAGGACGAGTGGGGACTTCCACTCGGAAACCTGAAGCCCGGCGAAGCTCTTGAAGACACAGCGTCCAGAGAGCTGTGGGAGGAGAGCGGCCAGACAGCGGATGATATGCGACTCTTGGACCTTGTGTCGGGTCCGGAGTATATGAAGAAGCAAATAGGTGGAGATGAAGTGTATTATGTGATCGGTGTGTATGCGGCAACCGGCCTGCACAGTGCCATTCATTTGTCCCCTAATACGGAAGTATCTCTTAAATATTTTGATTTTCAAGCATTGCCCGTTATGGATGAGATCACGGTCCGCTTGCTGGACAAGATAAAAAAGAACAGCTGAGGCTCGTTTAGTGGTGGCAGTTTGTACGCCTTAAATTCCCCGCACGGGGAATTTTTTTCGGTCAACATGAGGAGTCCCTGCCCCATTCAAACCGGGGGAGGGACTCCTTTTGCCATGCGAAGGCGTGTACATAGGATCATTATGGCTGCCCGGACAGCGGGACCTCCAATGCAAAATCAAAATCGTCGATATCATAGACCTGAACGGGAAGAGCGCTTTCGACGATACGCTGAATCAATTCGTATTGATCGGTCAGTATGGGAGCCGCGGCTCTTTGGGATGCCAGCAGCAGCTCGGTTTCCACAGGATCGAAGGATTCCCCATAGGGTGCGGTGTCCATGGTATTCATGACCGAGACCCGGGTAGTTTCACTAACGGGAATGGTGGGGCTCTTGGACCAAGGCACCTGCAGGGCGCGCTCGATTTTCTTTTTGTTCAGTGGTTCTTCAAAATAGGAAATCAATTCGCCAATCTTTATCTTGACGTGCTGGTCATCAGCACTGCTATTCATGAGATGTTCCTCGGTGGTATGAAGCTCATATAATTCCAAAATGGTAGTGTACGGAATGATGTACTCGACGGGTTTAGGTGGTACTAACAGCTGACCGTAAATGGCCAGCATGACGGCCTCCGTCACGAAAATTCTGGTCATGACTAAATCCTCCTGCAAGACATGATACATTCATAAGTTTAGAACTAATAAAGCATTGAAGCGCATAAATGTCAACTGCTCTTCGCCTGTCAACCACGTGGATGTTACTTCAGAAAGGGGCTGTTATCACCTTTGAAATCATGGAAAATCTATTATCCGTTCGTTAAGCCATATATGAAGTGGATCATCCTGACCCTTATTATCGGCATGATCAAATTTGCAATTCCGTTGTTACTGCCCATGATCATGAAATATGTCGTGGATGATCTGCTAATCAACCAGCAGATGACCATTGAACAGAAAATCCAGGATCTGATGTGGATTCTCGCCGGGACCCTGGTGCTGTTTGTCGTTGTACGTGGTCCGGTGGAATATTTGCGGCAGTATTTTGCCCAGTTCATTACCAGTCGTATTTTATTCGATATGCGTAATCGACTGTATGCCCATCTGCAGCGGTTATCCCTTCGTTACTATCAGAATACCAAGGTAGGCGAGGCGATATCGCGCTTTATCAATGATGTGGAACAATCCAAGAACCTGGTAGAAGTCGGTATGATGAACATCTGGCTGGATATGTTTACATTGGTGTTTGTATTAATCGTCATGTTCTTCATGAATCCCGTTCTGACGCTGGTTGCCATCTCGATTCTTCCTCTCTACGGGTTAGCGGTGAATTTGCTGTATAAGCGGCTTAAGCGCTTGACTAAGGACCGGTCGCAGGCTCTCGCAGGCATTCAAGCGTACCTGCATGAGCGGATTCAAGGGATCTCGGTTATCCGCAGCTTTACTCTGGAGCGGTACGACCAGAAGAAATTCGAAGGCATCAACGGCAATTTTCTGAAAAAAGCGATGGCGCAGACCCGCTGGAATGCGCTCACCTTCTCCATTATCAACACACTCACCGATATTGCGCCTATTCTGGTTATCGGTTATGGAGGATATCGGGTGATTCAGGGAGATCTGACATTAGGTACATTTGTTGCCTTCTTTGGTTATCTTGACAGGCTGTATGCGCCCCTTCGCCGCTTGATCAACTCGTCAACGGTGCTGACACAGGCTTCAGCTTCGCTGGAAAGGGTCAAGGAGCTCATGGACGAGCCATATGACATCGTGGACCGTCCGGGTGCAAAAACGCTCAAGACAGCAGGACAGATCGAGTTTGACCGCGTAAGCTTCAAGTACAATGATGCCGCAGGCTGGGTGCTGCAAGATATTAACCTGACCATCAAGCAGGGGCAGACGGTTGCCTTCGTCGGCATGAGCGGCGGCGGCAAATCATCCCTGATTGGATTGATACCGAGATTTTACGATGTACAGCAGGGAGCAGTGAAGATTAACGGTCACGATGTCAGGGATTTGACGCTGGACAGCCTGCGCGGATCGGTGGGGATGGTCCTGCAGGACAACTTCCTGTTTAGCGGATCCGTTCGTGAAAATATATTGTTTGGCAATCCGGAAGCGGATGAGCAGAGAATCGTCGCCGCTGCCAAAGCCGCCAATGCGCATGATTTCATCACCCAGTTGCCGCAAGGCTATGAGACCGAAGTGGGGGAACGGGGCGTCAAGCTCTCGGGCGGGCAGAAGCAGAGACTTGCCATCGCCAGAGTCTTCCTCAAGGATCCGGACATTCTGGTGCTGGATGAGGCGACTTCGGCGCTGGACCTGGAGTCCGAGCATCTGATACAGCAGGCGCTGCAGTCCTTGTCCAACAATCGCACCACATTGATCGTGGCCCATCGCCTTTCTACCATTACGCATGCTGATCAAATCGTTGTGCTGGAGAATGGCAGAATTACAGAGCAAGGCACGCATGGCGAGCTGATGAATCTGGATGGAAGTTATGCCAGACTATACAACGTGCAGCATTTGGAGAATTAATATTCTCTTATTTCATTGATTAACGAAAGACCCGTCCTTCTAAGGCATGGTGTTCGGCCATGCTTCAGGGGACGGGTCTTTTGATGTGTTTAAAGGCTTATTTCTCGATATTCTTGAACACCGTGTCATAAGTCGTCTGAATATAGTCCAGCGTCTGCCCGTGTAATACGATATTGTTCACCAAGGTGATCAGCAGGAACAGTACCATGATGCCGGTCAGAGCTTGTTGAATCCGGAGGTTCTTTGTTTTGGCAATAAACAGTGCTGCAAGCACAAACAGGGCAAACAGATAATGTCCTGCGTACAAGTACAGATCGTAAGCATACGTAGCCAAACCAAACCCAACGATGATGTGCAGCAGAATCGCGAACAGAATATAGATGCCAAATGCCCAGGTATCGCGGGAACGGATACCCTTAATGAAGGATAGAACCGCAAGGATAAGCATCCCGATACCGACGATATGGACATGAATCGGATACGGCTTGGCCAAATTCGTCACGAATGCAGCGATTCCCGGATCGATCATGGCAAGCTCAGGCGACAGGATGGGACTTACAAATAGCATGTAGAAGACTCGGGAATGGTGCTCAAATGAAAAAGGAGAAACGTAGCTGAGCGCACCGTTCTGCACGCTTGAAAACACGTTGGCGATCCACGATTTACCTGAGAACAGCAAGTGTTGAAGCAGAGTTACGATCACCGCCATCCCCAGGAAAACCAGCATGATCATGATAAACCGTTTAAACGTGTCCTTTTGTTTTCTATCGAACTGGCTGATCAGCAGTGCTCCTGCGAACGTAGCTACATTCGTAGACGTGATGCCGAAATTAATCAGGGCCAGGGAGGCATTCGGCATGACGGCAAATCGATTCGTAAGCCGGCCATAGTGCAAATAAACGGCTGATAGGATGATCATAAACTGCGCATAAGCGTAGGAATCCGGTATGAATGCCGTGAACAGCGAATAAGAGCTGATTCCGAAGAAAGCCGCCGTGACAAGAGACAACAACCAGCTGGCTCCGCTTCTTCGGACGATGTAGTAGACCAGCGCTGCGCTAAAAGCGTTCAGGACCGATTGAATCAGAAGATAAGGGAGGTTGGAGCTCCCGATCATCGTTGTTAACGGACTGGTCAGGAAATTAATGAACGGATGGATAATTGAGATGTTTTCCGGTCCATATTCCATTGAAGGATCGAAGTTGAACAGATTCAGCGTAAAGGGCGCACCATAGAATGGGCTATGAGGCATCAACTCGGCTGCATGATCCTTGATGTAGGCTACGAACGGAAGGTTCATGAACACATACCATAGGGCCAGACAGACGCTTAGGCCAATCGCCGTGTAATTATCTTTTTTATGTCGAAATAAATAACTGAAGAAAGTCATGTTTTTCGTTCCCCCCATCTTGCTATTATATGTACTGAAAATAGGCCAAGCGGCATTCGCTTACCAGATCAGCAGGAGCAATCCGGAAATAATAAAAGCGACGCCAGCGATTTTTCGGATCCCGATGGTTTCCTTGAATACCAGTTTGGCAAACAGTAACGCCCAGAGAAACGTAAGTGCATTCGCCGGCATAACCAGCGTATAAGGAAGCTCTCCTAGAAGGTATATGTTTAACAAGGCTCCCAATCCGTAACTAAGAAAACCGATCAGCAGCAGCTTGATTTGTTTGTTTGCGGTATATCCTTTGAAGAATACGCTGCCCAGTGAGCCGAGTAAGGTCATCAGGAGCAGAAGCAAGTATAGGAACCCGTCATTTTTCATAGGAAGTTAATGTCACCCCGATTCCAAGCAGGGCTACGGCTGCCAGTTTTTGCAGGGTTAATGGTTCATCCAGAAAAAAATCACCATAAAACAGAGCCACAATATAGCTGATACACATCAGAGGATAGGCAACGGAGAGCTTCTCCAATGAAAACGATTTGATCATGAGAATGGCCCCGAGGCCGTAGCAGATAAAACCGATTCCCATGTATATCAAGTTGGCGTGGCCCCATTTCCAGAACAGCTGGCCGGTAGCCGTCAAAAAAGCCGATAGAACCATGAACAGCTTGCCCAGGTGGGGCGGGGCGCTCTGCACTTTTATCTGTTCCATGTTAATCCCTCGCATCCCTGAGCAGATTTCTGATTGATCAAATATTTGTATTTGACGAGCCCGAACATAGGGAGGTCGGACAAGGAATCGGAGTAAGCGCAGGAAGCTGCATAATCAATGCTCAGTTGCCGCTCGTTCAAGTACTGCTGAATCCGGTTCACTTTTTCCTCCCCCTTACAATTGTTTCCTTCAATCATCGAGGTAAAGCGTCCTTCCCGTACGGAAAGTTTCGTAGCGATCACGGTATCGACGCAAGGAAGCTCTGCAAAGTATCTCATGTAAGCGTCGGGGGACGCCGTTACAAGCAGCACATGATAACCCTCGCTTTTTTTTCGCTGCATTTCCTTCAGCGCAGCCGGAAAGATGGCAGGTTTTAATTCCGTTTCGTAAAAATGTTTCAGGTCGGCATCATCCATATGGCGCATCGCATGAAAATAAGCGCTCTTTGCCTTCTCAGCCTCCAGAAGACGGAGCTTGTACAGCACGGAATGCAGCACGACTTTCAGAATGAAGGGTGCTGTAGACGGTTTTTTTCGAATACCATATTTTAAAAACTGAAACATGGAGTCTGTATGGATGACCGTTTTGTCGATGTCAAAGATTGCGAATTTCTGTTTCATATCATTTCCCTCAATTACTAATTCTGTATTATTCAAAGTATACTAAAATTCCGATAACGCTGATGACATAGAGGATCACGGTGACCAGGATGTGTGTGTCCTCCAGGAGCACCCGGTCCGGAGCCCCGCCTTTTTTCTCGATATGAATCAGATAAAGATAGCGGAACATCCCATATATGACAAGCGGTATGGTCCACATGAGGTGAACGGTTCTGCCTGACGTAAAGGTAAACAGTGAATAACTGATGATGGTTGCTGTGGTGACAATGCTGCTCATCTGGTCCAGCAGATCGAACGAATATTGATCGAGCACCTTGCGGTGAGAGCCTTTGTCATGCTGCAGCAGATGGAGCTCATGTCGTCTCTTGCCGATCGCCAGGAAGAGCGATAGCAGCATCGTACAGAGAAGGAACCATGGCGTGAACGGGACGTGGATGACCAGTCCGCCCGCGATGGCTCGCAGCACGAACCCGGCCGCGATAATCATGATGTCAATGATGACAACATGCTTCAGCCGGAAGGAGTAGGCTACGTTCATGGCAAAATAGAGCACCAATAACACGGTAAACAGCGGATTTAGGAAATAAGATACGGCCAGCGAAGCGATTAGCAGCAGCACGCCGAATGCAATAGCCAGCTTGGGCGGCAGCGCACCCGAGGCCATGGGACGGTATTTCTTTACCGGATGGTTGCGATCCGCTTCGCGATCGGCATAATCGTTCACAATATAGACGCAGCCGGAAACGAAGGACAACAGGAAAAAACCGATCAGGGTGTCGAAGAGCACGCCTGGATTTACCACTTCAAACGAGAAGAGGGGGGCTGCAAATATGAGCAGATTTTTGGTCCATTGCTTCGGCCTCAGCTGCCTGAAGAGCAGCATGGGAAGCTGCCTAGGCGGAGCAGCCGCCGATTCGGTATTCGTTGAAGACAATTGTGTTACCTCCTGATACATCATATTTCATAAGGGATTACGGAAAAATCGCTAAAACACGATAGCTATCATACCATAAAATAGACTATATATGGTAATGATCCGTCCGATACGAGGCTTGTTAATAGAACAAATAAACCTCCCCAAGCGTTCACGAACCGGCAGGGAGGTTATTGTTCTATTTATGTTATTTATAAAAAAGGTTGCATCTGTTCCTGTTTCTCACGATTTACCGATGAGCAGGGATAACAGACCGGCGGCGATGAGCGGCCCGACGGGCACGCCGCGGAATAGGGCGACCCCAAGTACCGTGCCAACAAGAAGACCGGCAACCACGGTGGGATTGCTTCCCATCAGCGTGGCACCACGACCGCCCAGATAAGCGACAAGCATGCCGACGGCGATGGCCAAAAGAGATTTCCAGTTCAGGAAGGATTCGCCGATCGTTTGCAGGCTCATTTTGCCGCTGGCCAGCGGTGACATGACACCTATGGTGAGAATGATAATGCCGACCGTCAGTCCGTATTTCTCCAGCCATGGGAATGCTTGCTGAAAGCCGGTTACACGGATGAGAAGCAATGCCAGCATCGCAATCGTCACGGCAGAATTGCTGCTGATAATGCCAATTCCCGCCATTGCCAGCAGGATGAGTGAAGTTACGTCCATGGGGGATTGCTCCTTTTTTGTTAAGCGTTCGAGACCAAGTGCTCGGCAATCAAACGACCGTGTAGTCTCCCTGACTCAATAAACACCTCATTGGCATTACGACCGGATGCAATGACACCAGCGACATAGAGTCCCGAAACATTGGTCTCCATCGTATCCGGATTATAGAGCGGCTTCTCCATGTCTTCATCCAGTTCAACGCCGGAGGAGGCAAGCAATTTCCGATCAGGACGGAATCCGGTCAATGCCAGTACAAAATCATTTTCAATGATTGTTTCCTGGCCTTGATTCGAAAGGACGGTAATGGAAGACTCTGCGATTTGTACGACACGCGAGTTCAAGTGAAGCTGGATATGTCCCTTTTGCACCATACTATCGAACAGAGGACGTACCCAAGGTTTGATGTTCTGTGAAACTTCCTCACCCCGATATACCATCGTGACCTCGGCTCCGACACGGATGAGCTCCATGGCAGCATCCACAGCGGAATTACTGCCGCCAATGATCGCGGTTTTCATTCCAGCATACGGATGGGCTTCCCGGAAATAATGGGTAACTTTCTCCAAGTCTTCTCCAGGAATGCCAATATAATTCGGATGATCAAAATAACCCGTAGCAATGACTACGTGTTTGGCTTCTCGTATGGACTCTACACCGCCGCGGCGCTGGGTCTTTACCTGAAAGCTGCCGTCAGGCTGCTTGGTTATGGTGAGAGCTTCTTCGTATGGGGAGATCTTCAGATTAAAGTGTCTGGCAACTCTGCGATAATAAGCCAGTGCCTCGTGCCGAAACGGTTTATCATTCGATATCGCGAACGGAACTTCTCCGATTTCAAGCATTTCAGCCGTACTGAAAAACTGCATATGCGTTGGATAGAGATAAATGGAATGAACTACATTGTGTTTATCAATGATCTCGCAGCTGAGGCCCCGGTTGCGGCATTCAATGGCAGCTGAGAGACCACATGGGCCTGCGCCGATAATTAAGACGTCGAGCATGGTGAACCTCCTTATGTAATAACCTTACGCAATCGATCTGCATAATAATCCTACAGCAAATAAAAGGATAAATCCAGATTTGACGGGATTGACAAACATTTCAAATTTGATTATCATCTAATTAGATTAATATTAAATTAGATGATTGTAAAATTTATTTAGAAGGGAGGAAGAACACCATGATGGAACCAATTGCAAGTGAAGCCTATAAGGCATCCGTTCTCCGGAATTTTATAACGAAAGACGGAACGCTGCGTTCCATTCCGGCCCAGTACAAAAAGAAACTCGTCATATTGGAGTATCTGGTAGAGCAGCTTGAAGCAGGGAAAGAATATCCGGAAAAGGATATCAATGCGTTTATCAAGCGTTATCATGCGGATTATGCGACCATTCGGCGGGAATTTATCATTCATCAATATATGAGCCGTGATCATGAAATCTATACACGTAACCCGCGCGAGTTATGGACCCAATGGGAAAAGGTTTAAACGGGATTACACAAAAGCCACCTTTTACTGCCTGAGCAGTGGAAGGTGGCTTTTTGTATTAACTATCCGTTGTATTCATAGGTAAAAGTTCGATTAGAAACCGGCAGCAGCCTTTTTAACGAGCTCGAGACCGTTCTGAACGATCATTTCCGCTTCATCAGGGAATTGGTTGTGGCCTTCGATGATGAGGGTTTCGATATCTTGCACGCCCCATTGACGAAGATTACCCATTACGAAGTTAACTGCCATCTCAGCCGCGGCCATAGGTCCCTCCGAATAGTTACCTCCACGAGCATTCAGGATGACGACTTTTTTGCCTGTCACCAGACCTACAACGCCTTGCGGCGTATATTTGAACGTTTTGCCTGCTTGGTTCAGGTAGTCGATATAGGTATGAAGAACGGCAGGTACGGTCATGTTCCACAATGGGAAAGCGAGCACGATTTTGTCAGCAGCAAGAAACTGGTCAAGATATTTGCTTACATTCGCAGCAGCTGCCTGCTCTTCGGGGGTAGATTCCAATCCTTGAGCAGCTTTGAACATACCGTTAATGGCTGTGCCGTCATAATAAGGAAGATTCTCTGCAAAAAGGTCAAGCTCCGTGATTTGGTCTTCCGGATGACTTGCTTTGAAGGATTCCAAAAACGCATGGTACATTTTTACGCTTACCGATTGTTCGATGGCTCTGTTGTTTGCTTTGATGAATAGTACATTAGACATGTATGAAAACTCTCCTTGTTGTGTAGTTTACTTTATAAAATATAGTATATTTCATTTCGATCGTTTGTCAACAACGTCTTAAAGTGCGTGTTCAAAAAGGTCGATTTTCAGCACCGAGAAGGTTGGATGAAGCTAGGGACGTCAGGAGCGGAGCGTACGTTTTGGGTACGTGAGCACCGGAAGGCCCGGCTGAATTCAAGATTCGATGTCGAGCTGCTTCCTTATTCGCTTCGTGATCAAAAGCGGACTTTTTGAACAACCTCTTAATGTACGATATCGATATTTCCGGAATAGGTTTCCACTTGGATGGTATCGGTTGTTTCTTTCAGTGACTCCGGCGCTGAAACGTCTCCCGATAGTGTCTTAAGGTCATAGAATCCCCGGAAGGACGGGTCAGGCTGCACTTTCACATTGCCGGATCTGCACAGGATATTAACCGATGAAACGCCAAGCAATCCCACGTTTACGTTTCCGGAAGTGACCTCAACGTCGACGGGACCTTCCATATTTTTCAGCACGACATTTCCCGAATGATTGACCATCTGGGTGGATGCCCGGATGTCAGAACCGCGAATATTTCCTGAAATGTTCTCAACGCTTAACTGCTCGGCTTGTATTCCGCTCATGTTAATGTCGCCTGACTTCACGGAGATGTCAATCATCTTGGAGGAAGCTCCGCTTACCTGGATATTGTCTGAGAGCGTCGATAAATCGAGTTCGTCGAGTTTTGTGCTTGATGGAAGCAAAATGGTCAGTTTTCCTTTCGGTGAACGAAAGTCCACACTCATCAACTGAAAAGTGGAAGGTGTAGTCAGATCCAATTTCACCTCAGGGCCTGATGGATTAAATCTTTTAAGAATATCGACATGCTCCGGTTTTAATTTGCCGTCAAACGCGATATATCCGTTCGAATCGCCGCTGTCCTCAAACGCGAAGCTGATATTAATATTGCTAGCAATAGTTAATTTTTTCAAATTTACGGCATCCTGCAGATCCCATCGATTCTGATAGCTGACAAGCTCTTCACCGAATTTAAACTTGTTCAAGGCCATGCCAATGATTCCTACCAATATAAGTGCGATTGCTAAACTGAACAACCATTTTCTGTTCACTGTGCGTCACGTCCCTTCAACAAACGCGTATTCCATCTGGAGTACCTCAAGGTTAACGATAACAATCCAACCATGGCTGAGCGTGTGGCATATCCGAGGAAGATGCCGATTCCGATCAAAGAGATGGATAAGAATAATTTGGCCGGATATAACGTTCCGTTTACGATATAGTCAATCAGAACGAGCACTGGGCTCAGCAAGGTTGCCAGGGCTCCCAGAGCAATGGCGACCCCTCCGGACCATAATGCTGCAAGGAAGGGGACTGCCACCAATGCACAGAAGAACAAACCGACTCCTAACGCATATTTTCCAAAAGAAGACGGTCTTCGGATCGCTGCCGGAACAGGCATATCCATATCCACATACCGGTCGCCTAACGCTTCCTTGGCCATTTCAAAAGGATCTCCCAATTCACGGGCGATTTCCTCTTCGGTTCGTCCATTCTGCATGCCAATGACAAAATGGGACGCCACATCATGAATGAATTCCCGCCGTTCGTCGGGAGGAAGCGCGGCAAGACGCGATTCCAAAATTGAAATAAATTGTTTTTTAGTCATACAAATTTCCTTCCTCTATCAGATTGGTCACATTGCCCACAAAAGCTTGCCATTCCTTTACCAAGGCTCTCATATAAATCACTCCGCTAGGCGTCAGCTTATAATATTTACGGGGCGGACCCTCGGTCGATTCCTGGAGGTACGTCGTACAATAGCCTTCATTAACAAGTCGGCGAAGGAGAGGGTACAACGCCCCTTCGGCTACCTCAATATGCCTCGATACCGCTTGAGCCAACTCGTAGCCATACTGGTCCTTGCGATGGATTAACACAAGCACGCAGAGTTCAAGCACGCCTTTTTTGAATTGAATACTGACATTCATACGGCAGATGATACCTCCTTTCATAAGTCCATGTTCATGCTGTAAACATGAGGTAGTAATTAATATTCAGTAGTGGTCTATGAATAAGATATCACTTAGTACTGATTAATGCAAGGTACTGATTATAAAATGGGCTGTCGTCAGAATATCGTCGAATCATAAGAAGCTTTGTTAAACGAAAGAAAGTCTCGTTTAATCTTAAAAAGGCACGGTTAATAGAAGTTATCAGAACATTGGGTCGTTTTTCCAAAAGAAGAATGGAGGGATGAACAGTATGTCCATCGATCGGTTTATATTAAAAAAATTGGACAGATGCCAGGAGATCACAACGCGGAGAAATCTCGTAAAATTGTTTCAAATCCGAATTCAGAGAGCGCAGATAGCCGAGGATCGCCATTACGGGTTATAATGAAGTTAAACAAAAAAAGGGCTACCCCTCTTTAAAAGAGAGATAGCGCAAGAGAGTCGTTTTCGCTTTTGCTGTGAAGAATTGCCTCGGATCCCTCGATTTCAATGCTGATCAGGGAATTGAGGCATTTTTGCAGCGCGTTTTTACCGGTTTGAATTTTATGGTCAAGCGCGCTGGTTAGCAGTTTTAGCACCTTCTGTACCGGCTGCTTGCTATCCGTTGTAAAGTATACGGGAACCGGCTTATTTTGGAACATGATTAGTGTTTTCATATCAATCACCTCACGAAAGATTTTTCATGATATTTGCATTATAAATTGCCAATCTTAAAATAACCTTAAATTCATAGAATTAATCAGCATCATTTTTCTGAGCGTGACATTTTTGTGAACGACGATATTTTCCCGACTACAAACCCGGATTTAACCTATAATCAATACATAAATAGTCCCTCGGGACTAACAATGCCGCGTGAAAAATAGGAAATAGGAAATATGACACAAATTGACAGAACTGACCCTCGGATGATATTATTACAATAATGTAACTATTTTTTGCAACTATTGAAATAGGTGATTGGACTTTGCATATGGAATAAACATAAGGATTACCATTTTTGGAAAGGCAGGTTAACCAGATGATACTCACCGTGATCAGCGGGCGAAATGAAGATGATTGGTTTGATATCGACGTACCCGATGAGTGCTCAATTGAACGGTTGAATGAGCTGCTGGGGCTACGTCTTTTTCGTGAACCCTCGGGTGAAGGGATTCAATATATATTGGAAGCAAAGTTCCCGGAAGGCTTGTGGTTTACGGTAGGGGGCCATTCTAACCTAGTTGAAGCAGGACTTAGAGAAGGCTCCTATATCCGTTTACAGCGGGCATTCTCAACAACCACCGAGGAAGCTCCTGTCTATGGCAGAAGATTGTTGTTTCAAGAAAGCTGAGATTGGGTAAGTAACCCTTTGGTTTTAATTGAAACAGCAAAATACATAATTGTACATTTCAGACGCTCTGGATTAGGAGGAAGTGACATATGAACGTGTTGTACCAACGTTCGCCGCGTATTAGACCGGCTTTACCCAATGAAGACATGGAGATTCTGAGACCGCCGTCCGAGCCAAGCAAACCGTCGTTTTCGATGATTGCCATCATTATTCCGATTATTATGACGGCTGCGATGGTTGGTTTCTATTTCTATATGAGCGCAAACGGCAAAATGGGGAGCAGCTACATGATACTCACCATCTTTATGATGCTGACTTCCTACACGCTGCCGTTCTTCATGTATTTAAGCAACAAGAAGACTTATCAGAAGAAGCTGGCCGAACGAAATCAGAAGTACCGTGCACAGCTTGACCTGCACCGGGAAGAGCTTAAGGAGCGGCAGGAGGATCAGGTACACATTCTGTTTGATATCCATGGCGATCCGGACGTGTGTTACAACGTTGTGAAGAACCGGAGCAGCAGCTTGTGGGAACGTTCCCCGGAAGATAAGGATTTTCTGGAGATTTGCGTGGGCAAGGGAGAGGTTCCGTTCTACATTAACGTAAAGCCACCCCGTGCGGATGGGTATGACAAGGACCCTCTGATAGAAGCAGCCGAATTGCTGTCTTCCGAATTTCAGTCCGTCGACGATGCATCGATTGCGCTGCCGTTATTCGAATCCAAGGTAATAGGGATCGTAGGCGGAAGAGACCGCGTATTAAATATGCTGCGCGTGATGATGGCCCAAACGGCTGTGCGGCACTCACCCGATGAAGTGAAGATTGCCGCTTTCTACGAAGAGAAAGAAGCGAGCGAGTGGCAATGGCTGCGCTGGCTCCCTCATACGTGGGATGATGATCGTTCCAGCCGCTATCTTGCGGATCGACGGAGCAATGCCCATCAACTTGCCGATGAAATATTTACTCACTTGTACCGGCGTAAAAATAATCGCTCTGAACATGGGAAGAAATCGATTGAGACGCCGGCATACGTGGTGATCTTATCTGCTACCCAATTAATCGAGGAAGAACCGCTGCTGCCTCTGCTGATGGAAGATGCCGAAGCGACCGATGCGGTTACCATCATCTTGTCCGACCGCAAGGAAAGCTTGCCGATGCACTGCCAGCTTATTGTTGAGGTTGACCGGGAGCAGGCAGCGTACACGATTAAGAAAGCGGACGGCACGGTCTCCAAACAAACCTTCCAATCCCATCATATTAGTAGGGAGCAGATTGAAGCCTTGGCTCGATACATGGCGCCGATCCGGCTGAAGCGATCTTCTGCGTCCGATATCCCTAGCGTTTTGGCACTTTTCGAGATGATGGATATACAGAAAATCAACGATTTGGATATGCACAGACGCTGGCAGCAGAACCGATATCCGGATTCATTACCCGTTCCGATGGGTGTCCGGGCGGGCGGAAAGAAGATTAATTTGAATCTTCATGATAAAATAGAGCGTCAAGGTCATGGACCGCACGGTCTGATTGCGGGAACGACCGGTTCCGGGAAAAGTGAGGTTATTCAATCTATTGTGGCCTCCCTGGCCTCCGAGTTTCACCCGCATGATCTAGCATTTATGCTTATTGATTATAAGGGCGGCGGCATGTCCAATACGTTTGTTAACTTGCCGCACGTAGTAGGCACCATAACGAACCTGGATAACAATCTGATTGAACGTGCGAAGGTGTCGCTGAAAGCCGAGCTGGTCCGCCGCCAGAAAATATTGAACGATGCGGGAAATCTGCAGCATATCGACGAGTACTACAAGCTGCTGCGCAATCGCCATGGCGAGCCGCTCCCGCATCTCGTTATCATCATTGATGAATTTGCACAGCTGAAGAAAGATCAACCGGAGTTCATGGATGAATTGATCAGCATTGCCGCTATTGGACGAACACTTGGTGTCCATCTGATCCTTGCGACCCAGAAACCGGCAGGTGTCGTGGACGATAAGATTTGGAGTAACTCGCGCTTTCGGATCTGTCTTCGGGTACAAAGCGAGGGCGACAGCCGTGATATGCTGAAGATTCCGAATGCAGCCTGGATTAACAAGCCCGGACGAGGCTATTTTCAGGTGGGCAGCGACGAAGTGTTTGAAGAAATGCAGTTTGCCTGGAGCGGCGCTCCTTATATTGAAGAAAAGGATACACCAGGCGCAGTGGTTATTCGCGAGGTGCGAATCAACGGGAAGTCGGAGCCTCTGCTTGCTTCTAATCCCTCCCTGGGGGCGCATCTGGAGGTGCCCAAACAGCTCCAGGTGTTTATCGACCATGTGGCTGAGGTGGCCAAGGAGCAAGGGATCGAACGGCTCCAGGGACCTTGGCTTCCACCGCTTCCGGAGAGTCTGGATCTGGAGAGCATACCGTCTGGGACCGAGCTGCAGAAGCAGGATCTGTTCAGTGATTCGGCACTTGTGTCCTATGTTGGGATGGTTGATGATCTGCCAAACCAGTGCCAGAAGCCGCTGATGCTCAATCTTGAGCAAGGCCACTGGGCCGTATATGGCATGCCCGGACTTGGTAAGACCACCTTTATTCAAACGATGCTGATGTCGTTAGCCAATCGGTATACCCCGGACTTTTGGCATGGGTATATCGTGGATATGGGCCGGATGCTGCGGGATTTTGCAGGGCTCCCTCATATCGGAGGAGTCATGATGGCGGAGGAAGAGGATCGTATCAAGCGCCTGTTCCGTTTTCTGACGAAAACGGCGGCGACTCGCAAAGATATGATTGCTGAAGCAGGTGTGAAGACTGTTGCGTCCTACCGCCGGGGCAACACAGGCCCCGTCCCGCAGCTGGTCGTGGTTATTGACGGTTACTTGAATTTCCGCAACTCCTATCCGGATGAGAATGATATGCTTGAATACTTGCTGCGAGAAGGCGGCAGTCTGGGGATTACGTTTGTCATTACGGCGAACCGGATTTCGGATATGTTCGAGAAGGTCCGAAGCAATATCTCGCAAGCAGTATCGTACGAACTCGCCGATCCTGCTGATTACTATTATGCAGTGGGGCGTCCAACAAGAGTTCCCAGCCAGCTTCCTCCAGGAAGAGGATTGGTTAAAGGGCAGGTGCCGCCGCTTGAATTTCAGACGGCTTTGCCGGCTTCCGGTCAGGAAGAGGGGGACCGTTCCGCAGCGCTCCGCGATACGATTCGCACTCACCGGGCAACGTGGCACGGGGAAGAAGCACCACGGATTGAGTCACTGCCGGACAAGATTCCGCTCCATCAACTGCTGAAGGTACAAAAGCCTTATGAATCAGCAGGAATGGTGAAGTTTCGGGTTCCTGTCGGGGTGGCTACGGATGACTTGACCCCTTTTGCTATCAATCTGGAGGATGGACCACATTTTATTGTGGCGAGTCCGATGGAAGGTGGTAAAACATCATTCCTCCTTAGCTGGATGTTATCACTTGCATATCATACATCGCCGGATGAGCTGGAATTATATACGGTAGATACGCGCTATGGAAGCAGTGGTCTGAGTCGGATGAACCATCTTCCGCATGTCCGTGGGCATGCGGAGAATGAGGAAGATTTGGCTCCGCTCATTTCAGGCCTTTATGAACGGGTTCAGACCCGGTCCAAAGACAGTGAAGATCCGACTATCCTGCTTATGATTGATGACGCTGACGTGCTCAGCAAGCAGCTTTCCGATTTCACCTTGAAAGACCAGCTGTCTGCCATCGTCAGACAGGGAAGAGACCGCAAGGTACATGTTGTCATTGCCGGTGTACCGGCCGATTTCCCGACGTATGGCGTCGATTGGTTTACCGATATCAAGGCTGCACAAAACGGATTTTTATTCGGAACATTGGATTCCAACGATTTATCGTTCTTCAGAATTCCTTTTTCCGAATCCACCAATAGTCCTGGAGGACTAAAAATACTTCCGCCAGGACAGGGGTACTATGTAAAACGTAAATTTTCCAGAATAAAAGGCGCAGTTCCGTTCGATGACGAATGGAACGCCCAAAGATGGGTCACAGAAATTCGCGACCGATGGCATGTTGTAGTTTGAGGGGAGGTGGCTCATAATGTTGACAATTCATGCTTCCAAACAAGAAACGATCACGCTGAACGACAAGGAATTTTTCTTCTTGGCTGGAATTATCGGATCGGACCGATTACTTGGTGTTGAAGATCCTTTTGTAGGATACTTAACGGAAGAAATCGCGGTTGAGTGGGAGAAAACCAAACAATCGCTCCTAAGCAAGCAATATTTGATTCAAGAGGAAGGCGGGGAATTGTCGATTCCACCCGAAGTCTTCTCAAGAGTGGCTATTGCCGGACTTGCGGAACGTGCGTGCTGGTTGAAATATGAAAATCAGGATTCGGCGTTTGAAGGATATCTGCATGTTACGGACGAACGGGTAATACAAGTATGCAGAAGCAGCGAAGACAACCGATGTTACCTGCTTAGCGAACTTGGTACTATCGAACAAACCTGCGATCAACTCGTGCAGGATCTGGCCCTAAGCGACCAAAACTGGGGGGATATACCGGCACTACTCCTTAGCCGGAAGGAGTTCGGAGATATTTACACCTCCGTTTCCGAACAGAAGTGTGACGATATCGGCGATCGCTTGGCCAGGTTGACGGATGATGCGGAGGGTTCAATCGCTCTAGCGAAATGTATGAAAAACAAGGTGTCTTCGGGGGAACTCCAGCTGTCGATATGGAACGGAATCAGCTGGGAAAGTCAAAATGCAGCATTTATAGTGAACGAGTCCATGAATTGGCTGCTGCGTATGAGCCTGGAGGGAGACCAGGACTGGTTAACCGCAGCGCCAGCGACTAAAGAGCAGTTTCGTCATATGCTACTCATGTGGCTGAAACAGTAACAGAGCCTGTATGAAAGGTGAGGACCAATGCGTATTTCTGTCGAGCCGGAGTCTCTCCGGACGTTAAGCCGTCAGCTGCAGCATAGTGGCGATGAATATTTAGCGATTACGAGAACGCTCAACCAAGCTATGGAATCACTCGTTTGGGAGACGTCTCTCAAAGCGGCGGTTATTGATGAGTGGCAGTCTGCCCGGAGTCTTGGAGAGCATCTGGGAGCTCTTCTAGCTCAGCTGGGCAAGCATCTTCAAAGCAAAGCCGATCAATTTCAAGAAACGGATCATCAGTACCATACGATTTTGGAGCATGCAATCATAAGTACAGTATCACCGACAGCTCTGTTTGCGGCTTCCGGCATGGAGGGACGTTCATCCATATTACCGGAATATGGCAATTCCTCGACGGTAATATCGAACCCGAGTTCGGTAGCCGCTGCCGTAGGTATGGCCAGTGGAGACAACGGGGATTCGGCTAAACAAGCCGCATTAGCCGGGCAAAGCTGGACCTTTACCGATCCGTCTTCATTTGGTATTGCCAACTAAATTCCTATTCCCTTTGGGATAATCAGGATGGTAAATGTTTCAAATTGGGACGTATAGGGTAACTGGAAATTAGGTCTGAGGACATTTTGATAAACTGAGACTCTTGGGCTAAGATGTCAAGTGTCACCAGAAAACGAATTTCTAGGAGGTTACATAAATGGCAGGACGTATTTTAATTACGCCAGAGCAAGTCGAGCAAGTAGCGAACCAATTTAAACAGAGCGGTGATCAAAGTCAGCAAATCGTTAACAGCCTGACTCAATCGATCAACGGTATGGAAGGTCAATGGGACGGTATGACGAAGCAGCGCTTTTTCCAAGAATTCCAGGAAGCAAGCCGCTTGATGAACTCCTTCGTACAAACGCTTGACAGCATCAGCAATGAGCTGAAAGCGATCGCTCAGAAATTCCGTATGGCTGACGAATCTCGTTAATACCCATTCGGAGACTTTTGCTTTATAATAGTTTAATAGGCAGAATAAACCGGGTGGAAGACAACCCGGTTTTCTTGCAATTTTGGATGTTTAGAATATAACAATCTGGTTAATAGAGTAGAGAGTTATATAGTTAGGTAACGGAGTTAAGAGAGGATGACGTTCATGACATTTCAGCCAAACCCGGGCGATGGGATTGTTGTAAATGGAACGGCTTATACAGTAGGGCAGCATCCCGCAGCGCCAGGCGTAGCCTACGCCCAAGCTGGGCGGCAGGGAATCGTCTATCAGCTGCTTCCTGTGGATGGGGAGCTGCATGAAGCCAAAGCACTAAAGGTGTTTTTTCCTAAGTTCAGAATTCCGGCTATGGTGTACCAATCCGAGCATATGGGGAATTATCGCGAGATACCGGGTTTGCAGGTAAGTAGTCGAGAGGTGCTCACTCCCGAAAGAAACGGAGATTTGATAGCGGAATATCCGGATTTGCTCTACGCGGTCATCATGCCATGGATTCATGGATGTACTTGGTTTGACGTAATAAGCGATCAGCGTAATCTGGGACGTTCTGAAAGTCTGATGCTTGCCAAGGCATTGGCAGCCATCGGTTCAAGCATGGAGCAGCGCGGATTAGCACACTGTGACCTGTCTGCGCCCAATGTCATGCTTCCGTTTTTTTCGGAAGTGAAGCTGCCGGAAGGCGCTGCCGCCGTTGAGCTTGTCGATGTGGAGCAGATGTACAGCCCCAAAATGGATCGACCTGATGTTTTGCTTGCTGGCTCTCCTGGATATGCGGCTCATCGAACGGTACATAGCGGGTTATGGAGTGCGTATGCCGACCGTTTCGCGGGCGCTGTTATCATTGCGGAAATGCTGGGATGGAGCGATCCGGCTATCGTTAATCGGGCATGGGGCGAAAGTTATTTTGACCAGCATGAAATGCAGACTCCGTGCGAGCGTTATTTTTTACTGAAAAAGTCGCTGGGTCAGCGTTGGGGTACACGGATTTCGGATCTGTTCGGCAGAACCTGGGACAGTCAGGATTTGAGCAGCTGTCCTACCTTTGGTGAGTGGCTGATTGCATTATCCTCATTAAGTGAGGAAGAAGTGGTGGAGGAAGTATCAGCCGCTGCAGCCGCTGCAACTGCCCATGACGACCATTCGGATGAACCCCGTTCTGAAACTTCCCAAGAGGTGCCGGCTGAGATTATGGCATCGCTTGGAATTGAGCCAGGCACCCGAGAGGTCAACGACAGTGTGGTTGGACGTTTGTTTCATCAGGCACGTGATCTGGAGGATGCGGGCAATCTTTCCGGTGCGTTGGAAATATTCCGCTCCGCGTATCATTTTGTAAAAAAGGATAGTCCGCTTGAAGTGGAGCTTGCCGCCGCTATACAGGGGCTCGAGGAGCAGCTTCGTCCGGCTGAAGAATCATCCAACAAAGGCATTAAAGCACTATTGTTATCCCGCAAATTCATGCTCTCGGCCGCTGCGGCTATCGTCATATTGGCAGGTTCTGCGATTACGGTGAACCAGATTTTGGCGGAGAAGGCAGAGAGCCGTCAGTTGGATGCCCAGCGATTAGCCGAGCAGCAAGCGCAGGAGAAAGAAGCAGCTGCCCGCAAGCAAGAGGAAGAGACGCGGAAGCAGCAGGAAGAGGCGGCTCAGAAAGAAGCAGAATCTAAGAAAGCGGAAGAGGAGCGCTTGAAGGCAGAAGAGGCCAAGAAGGCTAAAGAAGCTGAGCAGGCGCTGAAGGAACAGGAGAAAACCGAGCTTCAGGCAAAGTATGAGAAGCAGGCGAAATATGAAGCTTACCTGGCATCGCTAGAAGAGAAGAAAAAGAAGCAAGCATTGCAAGAGAAATATGATAATCAAGTCAAGTATGAGGCGTACTTAGCCCAAATGGAAGAGAAGAAGAAAAAGGCGGCCCAGGAAGCAGCGGCTGCCAAGGCGGAGGCAGAGCGTCAGGCGAAAGCCAAGGCTGCCCAAGAGGCCCAAGCCGCAATGCTTCAGAAGCAGCGTTCCCAAAACGTTGTAGAACTGGTTGCCCTATATAATAAGGCTTATAATGCGCAGGTAGCCGGCAACAAAGACCGCGCCAAGAATGCCGCGCGTGAGTTCATAGAGCTGTATAACAACGATAAAGCCTATTATAAGACGGTTGGTAAAATGAGCAGCCGCCTTAATAATCTGCAGGAATTCATAAGTAACGACAGTCACTGGATACCAAAACTATAAAGAAGTAAACATGACGAAAATGCAGGGGTGAATGTTAATTCACGATGAACTATACCATTCAAGCATCACAGCGCACGCCAGCGCTCATTATATATCTGATTGATATCAGCGCGTCTATGAATATGCTGATGGAGGACCGCAGGCGGATCGACGTCGTATACGAAGCATTGTCCTTGGCCATTCGGCAAATGGTGTTTCGCTCCACCAAAGGGAATCGGCTGACGCCGAGGTACCGGATCGCCATTCTTGCTTACAGCGATGATGTCTATGATCTGTTAAACGGGATCAAGGGCATTGACGAAATTGCAGCGATCGGATCGCTTCCGGACTTAACGCCTAAACGGTTCTCCGATTCGGCGAAAGCGTTCCTTCAAGCCGAGAAAATTCTGCAATCGGAGATTCCGAATATGCAGGATTGCCCTGCACCGCTTGTGTGTCATATGACGGACGGTGTAGCCACGGGAGAGGATCCGGAACCAATTGCTCGCCGCATCATGAACATGAGCGTTCCGGACGGCAACGTGCTCGTGGAGAATATTTTCATTTCCGATCATCTGATGAGCCAGCCGATATCCGAACCGCGCCGATGGAAGGGGATTTTGGCTGATACATCGCTTGAGGATGAACATGCGCGCAAACTTAAAATGATGTCTTCCGTTCTTCCCGAAAGCTATCGAGAAATGCTGCTTGAGGCGGATTATCAACTGAGCCCGGGAGCCTTGATGATGCTTCCAGGCACTTGCTCTGAGCTGGTGTCCATCGGTTTTCAGATGTCAGCTGCCACGCCGGTAAGGTAAGAGGTCACAAAGATGAAGCGATCATACACGAGAAGCATGGAATCGTTGGGAATTCGTAAGCGGAAGGCTCAAGCAGCGTCGTTTTATTACGAGAGCAAGCAGACCGTGGAAGAACCGATTACGAAGATTAAAGATTTGTTCACATGTCGTTATGCGTATGGCAGAGCGGCAGAATCTGTCATGCTCTCCGAGATGGGTCAGGATTTCATTGCGTTAAAGATGAATGAAGATGTGTGCCATTTTGTACTGTGTGATGGTGTCGGATTGAGTTATCGAGGCGATGTGGCTTCACGTCTGCTGGGTCAGGGGTTAATGAACTGGCTGGAAACGGTGGAGGAACTCACGAGCGCATCGCTTGAACGCAAACTGAAGGAACTCACCCATGAAGCCGATCGGGAAATGCGGACGCATTCGCTGAGTTCCGAAACGCCAAAGCTGCTTCGTGAAGTACTGGAGGAGAAGCAGCGCAAGGGAAGCGAAGCCATGTATATTTGCGGTCGCATAGAGCTCTCTTCGGGTTTTCGTCGCAAAGGAAGGCTGTGGCTCGCATGGCAGGGTGATTCCAGGGTACGCTTGTGGCGCAAGGAAGACGAGATCACCTCGGTATTCGGAGATCGTTTCCGAACGTCGGAACGCTGGTCTTCCCGAAGTGGACCGATCGGAGGCAGTCCTCATGTGTTCTCGTGCAAATTAGACCCGGAGACCGAATATCGGCTTCAGCTATACAGCGATGGGCTCAACGATCTGGACCCGATGAAGGAGCCGATTCCCGATGAGCAGGTGCAAGTATTAATGAATGCTCGCCATACGGACGGTCTGGAAGATGATGCTTCGTTTCTGGAGATTGTATGGTAGGTTCCCAAGAAGTATGGTATGATAAACGCTGAGTCGGACCCAAGGGTCCGGCTTTTTTGTGCAAAAAATTAGAAATCATGATTATAAAACAACTCCTTTTGGGTAATCTTGTGACAGATGAATGCATAACGGATGACGATAAAAAGGAGCGTGTTGATAATGAATGAAGTGCACGGACGTTTTCATGGGAGAACAGCGATCATTACCGGAGCCGGATCAGGCATCGGAAAAGCAGCGGCGATTCACCTGGCGAAGGAAGGCGCAAACGTTGCCTTATTTGATCTCTTGGATGACCGAACGAATAAAGCGGAATCGGAGATCAACTCGATTCGGGAGGGTTCCGCCAGAGCTTTTGACGTGGATACCACAGATCCTGACCGGGTGGAGAAGGCGGTCCTCGAAACGGTGGAGATTTTTGGCGGTGTGGATATCGTATTCGCCAATGCAGGGATTAATGGCGTGATGACGCCAATTGATGAAATGAAGCTGGAGGAATGGACCAAGACGCTGAACGTGAATTTGAACGGTACGTTTCTGACGGTCAAATATGCGATTCCGCACCTCAAGAAACGGGGACAGGGCAGCATTATCATTACCAGCTCCGTCAATGGCACCCGAACCTTCTCCAACTTTGGGATGAGCGCTTACAGCACAACCAAAGCGGGACAGGTGGCTTTTGCGAAGATGGCTGCGCTGGAGCTGGCAAAATTCAAGATCAGGGTTAATGTAATCTGCCCCGGCGCAATTTCTACCAACATTGATCAAAGCACGAAGAAGCAGGGCGATCTGGAGGAGATCGTGATTCCGGTGGAATATCCGGAGGGGAGCCAGCCGCTGTCTGACGGTCCGGGTACGCCTGAAGAGGTCGCGGATTTGGTGGCGTTTCTCGCTTCCGATCAGTCGAGACATATTACAGGAGCTCAAATATTCATAGATGGAGCCGAATCGCTGTTGTAAATGAGATCAGTTGAACCCCCAAAGGTTCCCTGCATTTAGAACTTGGAATATAAACTGCGCTGCTATATGATGAGGAGGACGAAGGGAAAAGGAGGAGGCTGGATAATAATGAGCATCTTTTCCAGATTGGCTGAGCAGAAGATTGAAGAAGCGATCCGTAACGGAGAGCTCGATCATTTGCCTTTTGCCGGGAAGAAACTTCCGATCGACGATCTTTCGCACATTCCGGAAGATCTGAGAATGTCCTACCGCATCATGAAAAATGCGGGTTATGTTCCTGAAGAAGTTACACTTCGCAAGGAATGCGTTCAGCTGTATGACCTACTCGGTGCAGCCCAAAACGAGGGTGAGCAGGAGCAGCTTCAACGCAAGCTGAATGAAAAGCATCTAAGACTGCAATTGCTGATGGAACAGCGGGGCCTTAGTGGTAATAGCGCGTTTACACAGTATGAGTCCAAGGTCAGGGAACGATTAACCCATGAGGAATAACAGAACAGCGCCAGCCTTTCTTCTCTTTTCGAGAATGATAGTGCTGGCGCTGATTGTTTGTCGGGATGTGAAGGAACGTAATTTGAATAATGCTCAATGAATCCCTTATTTCGGTGAGCCGTACTTAGGATTCAAACAGCTGATTTTTGACATGATCCGTCAGTTTTATCGGGGCAGAGGATACTTTTGATAAGTCAAAAACGGGAATTAGATCCGCAGGGCGAACGGATTCCAAATGATCCAGAAGGCCGGCGGTCCAAGCCAGCCAGCCGATGATGCGTTCGGGCATCAGGCCCTGGCCGCGAAGAAATGAGAGGCTAAGTCCGCGGGTTCTCTTAGCGAGCCTTCTGCCTTCCGCATCCACCATCAGCGGGGTGTGCGCAAACTGTGGCGGGTGGTAGCCTAATGCTTGGTATAACAGAAGCTGACGTGGGGTGGAGTCCAGTAGATCGGCTCCTCGGAGTACATGCGTTATGCCCATTAAGGCATCATCCACGACTACCGCAAGTTGATATGAGATAATATCGTCTGCCCTGCGAACCACAAAGTCTCCTCCATCGGATAGCCGATAGGACTGCTCTCCGGCGATGCCATCAACAAAGGAAACGATCGTTTGCGGTACCTTCATCCGCAGTGAAGGTTTCTTATGAAGCTCTCTAAGCACCGCTTCCTCCCGAGTTAAATCTCTGCAAGTTCCCGGGTAGCGGAGGCCTTCCGATGCAATGCCGTGCGGTGCGCTGGCTGCAGCCGTGATATCGGCCCGACTGCAATAGCAGGGGTATAGTTTATTCGATTCCTTCAGCTTGCTGATTTCCCGCTCGTACAGCGCTTGGCGTGCCGCCTGATGATAAGGTCCATAGGCACCGGCCATACCAGGACCTTCATCCCAATCCAAACCGAGCCATTCCAGATCTCTCATAATCTCGACGGCAAGCTCCTGTCGGGAACGCTGGACATCGATATCTTCTATTCGGAGTATATATTGGCCGTTCATACTCCTTATTTGCAGCCATCCAAGTAAAGCGGTCAATGCATTGCCGATGTGCATTTTGCCTGATGGCGTAGGGGCAAAGCGACCGCGAAATGTGGCATGCAACTCCATACAGTTCACCTTCTTGACTCCATGAATCTTGATGTTCACTTGGGAATGATATTCATATTGTAGCGCAATTATATCGATACTTTCCAGCCGTGGCGAACAAGGAGCTCCCCTTGACGAACATCGGGTGTTTTATATAATTAAGGGATTATATTGATATTTAATAGGATAACGGAGATGTATCCATGACTGAATTACCGATTCACCGAATACTTCCACAATTGAAAATGGCTTTATCTACTGGGACCCATGCGGTTTTGATCGCTGAACCGGGTGCAGGCAAGACGACCCAGGTGCCCTTAGCATTCCTGAATGAACCCTGGCTGGAAGGCAAGCGGATCATCATGTTGGAGCCCAGAAGGATCGCAGCCCGCTCGGCCGCGAGTTACATGGCATCCTCTTTAGGAGAGGCAGTTGGTGAGACGATCGGATATCGCGTCCGAATGGACAGCAAGATCGGGCAGAATACGCGGATCGAAGTTGTGACGGAAGGCATCATGACGCGCATGCTGCAGGATGATCCGGAATTAACCGGCATTGGTATGATTATATTCGACGAATTTCATGAACGAAATTTGCAGGCCGATACCGGCCTGGCTTTTGCGATGGAATCCCAGTCGGTGCTGCGGGAAGACTTAAGGCTGCTCGTCATGTCTGCTACCCTTGAGGCCGCACCAGTAGCGAAGCTTCTTGGCGATGCACCGATCATCGTTAGTGAAGGGCGTGCTTTTCCAGTGTCTACTCACTATTTGCGCTCATTCTCTCTCGAAGAGTTACATAAAGGTGCTGCGAGTGCCATCATGCGGTCACTCTCCGAACAGGAAGGCGATATCCTAGTATTTTTGCCGGGCGCCCGCGAAATCAGGAGGACCGCTAACGAATTATTAAGAATGGGTTTAAGGGAAGATGTCGTCATTCGAGAGTTATACAGCGCACTTCCCATAGAGAAGCAGGATGAAGCGATTAGACGCGATTCGAATGGCAGGCGTAAAATTGTACTCTCCACAAGCATTGCCGAGAGCAGTATTACCATTGAGGGGATCATGACCGTTATTGACAGCGGTTATATGCGGACGGAGGTGTTCTCGTCGAGAACGGGACTGCCGCAATTGATTACGAGACGGTTATCCCGGGCATCCGCGGATCAGAGGAGGGGAAGGGCTGGACGTGTATCTGCTGGTGTATGTTATCGCTTATGGAGTGAGGAAGAGCATCGCCATCTGCCGGAAAGTACCATTCCGGCGATCCGTGAATCCGATCTGACGCCGCTGGCCTTGGAATTGGCAGTATGGGGGTCGCGCGACCCGGAGCAGCTTGCCTGGCTTGATGTGCCGCCTCGACCAGCTCTTACGCAAGGGCAAACGTTATTGAAGCAGCTGTCGGCTTTGGATGATTCGGGCAGTATTACACAGCATGGCCGTGAGATGGCGCTTCTCGGGCTTCATCCAAGGCTGGCCCACATGCTGCTGAAGGCACAAGAACTAGGCGAGGCATCGCTGGCCATCCGAATGGCTGTACTGCTTCAGGAGCGTGATATCATGAGCAGAGGTGAAGCCTTAAGGGATCAGGATATGCGTTCGCGCGTGGAGCGGCTTCTCGCGTATGAACAAGGTGGGCAGCGGTTCGCCGAACAAGATATGTCCAATGAAGCCGTACTACAGCGGATGAAACAAGAGATTAGGAAACTGCATACACAGCTAAATATCACATATACAGTAAGCGGGGATCTGAACCTCTGTGGACTATTACTGTCATTCGCCTACCCGGATCGGATCGCAAAGAACAGGGGAGGAACCGGGTTCCTTATGCGAAGCGGCAGAGGTGTGAAATTGGTGTCGGTACAGCCTATGAGCCGTGCCCCGTATATTGTGGTCGCTGCAGTTGATGATCAAGGCGCGGACGGGAATATTCAGCTTGCCTCTGAAATGGATGAATTATGGCTCGATAAGTATTATCATGGCGAGATGGAACAGCATAAAGAGGTCGTATGGGATGCTGCTACCGGCAGCATCAGGGCGAGACAAAAGCAGATGCTTGGAGCGATCGTGATCAAGGAGCAAGCCTATTCGAATCCAACTGGAGAGGAAATAGCGCTAGCCTTGCTGCAAGGGATCAGGCAAGAGGGCCTTGGATTGTTACAGTGGAGCAAGGCAGCATTGCAGCTGAGAGAGCGGCTGGCTTTTATGTTCCGACATGATCCCGAGGGGAATTGGCCTGATGTTTCGGACGAAGGCCTGATGAATCAGGCGGAGGAGTGGCTGCTCCCTTATTTGGACGGGCTGCGGAATCGAAATGATATGAGACGTCTTGCTCCGGGAACGCTCTTGGAGCATATGCTGAGCTGGGAGCAAAAGCAGCAGCTTCAGAAGGAAGCGCCAACTCATATCAGGGTACCGAGCGGGTCCTTGATCCCAATTAACTACAGTGACCCTGAACAACCGTTCCTGGCTGTTCGCCTGCAGGAAATATTCGGACTTCAGGATACTCCGCGAATTGCCAATGGACGGGTTGCGTTGACCTTGCATTTGTTGTCACCTGCACAAAGGCCCGTTCAGGTAACCTCGGATCTATCCAGTTTCTGGCGCAGCGGCTATTTCGATGTGAAAAAAGACTTAAAGGGAAGATATCCTAAACATTATTGGCCTGATGATCCCATGGAGGCGACTGCAACCCGTCGGATCCGGCCCAAGGCTTAACAGAGCAGCGCCACGTTTAATTTCACCTTCCGTCGGGTAATGTTAAATATGAACGACCACCGATGAGGAGGGTTTATCATGGAGAAGAAAATTGTTGGAGTATTCCGTTCGGAACAGGAAGCGGCTCAAGCCATCGAGCAGCTTCAGCAGCATGGGATTCCGAATGATGCCATTTCGATTATAGCGAAGGATAAACGCGAAGCAGACATGATTGCTGAACAGACGGGAACGATGGCGCCAGAAGGAGTAGCTGCAGGCGCAGCAACAGGCGGCATACTTGGGGGTACGGCAGGTTTGCTGGCAGGACTTGGGGCTTTGGCTATTCCCGGCATCGGTCCGATTCTTGCCGCAGGACCTATTGCAGCGACGCTTACCGGCGCAGCAGTGGGTGCGGGAGCCGGGGGGCTGGTCGGTGGTTTTATCGGCCTTGGCATCCCGGAAGATGAGGCGAAAGAGTACGAGTCCTATATAGAGCAAGGACGGATTCTGGTACTGGTTGACGCTGATCAAGAAAATACAGGCATCTACGATATATTCCGCGATTATGATTATAGAAACGAGGGTCGTGCCGGTGCGGTTGATCTGGATCGGGACGATATGCTTCCGCCGCGAGGCACTACGCTGCTGTAAGGAAACAAACCCGGTTCTCATTGGAACCGGGTTTTATATTGATATCAATCGCGGTCTGTCTTCTATGAAGGTTCATCGACAGACGTATTTCTTTTTGATATCTGAAAACCTTTTTATAATACATAAACTCATGACGGATTATCACATGCGAACAAACGCAGTGCGTCGACATTATTGGCAGGAATCATCATAGGCGTGGGTCTCACACGACAGTCAAGATAGAGATTGATGAAGCAAAGAAAAGTCTGGAGTACCCCAAAGCTAAACTTGTTCATCTAGAAGTCCAAGTGGCTGAGTTGCAGAAGTAAATAACAAGGGGACCTTCTTCGAGGGTCCTTAACCTCAGGATCAGTAAATAATTGGATTACCCGATTCAGGGCAGTGTCCCTTACAATGAGGAGTGTTCACACGAAGTCAGACGAAGGGGGAGCAGTATGCCCAAAGAAAGAATACCGGAAATTGAGCGCTTGCGGGGAATTTCTTTCCTGGCTGTAGTCTTACAGCACTCCATCGCGCACTATTCTGTCGCGCCGGGAATGACGACAGGCGATGGTTTGATGATGGCAGTTCTTCTGATGGTGACGAAATTTGCTGTGCCCGTCTTTATTTTTATTACTGGCATGGTGCTGTTTTATAACGATAAAGGTCAACTGTATTACGGAAAGTTCATCAAGAGGCGTTTTGGTGATATCTACGTTCCGTTTGCGGTATGGACCTTGATTACTTTATTGATCAATCATAAGTTTAATCCCACTGTAATTGAGGATTGGAAGTATCTTGGGGAAGTATGGTTAACCGGGAAATCGAGCTCGCATTTTTGGTACATCATTATGCTGTTTCAATTCTATTTGCTGTACCCGCTGTTCCGCTCCGCTATATTAGGAATAAAGAAGCTATGGGGCTGGCAGACGCAGCTTACGATATTGATTGTATCCGGGTTATTGTACGTGGGTTTAACAGGAATTATCAATGATATTGGCCAATGGATGGGAAGCCTGAATATCCCGGTATGGAGTGAGCTGTTCACAACCTACGCAGATCGAAATGCACTCTATTATTTCTTCTATTTTGCGCTGGGGGCGGCGGCCGGATTATACCATGACGCTTGGAAAAAATGGCTGCAAAAGGCACGGCCGGCGATATGGCTCGCCTTCGCATTTTTGTTCGGATGGATGCTCATCCAGGCCGTTAATGAAATCCGTTCCGCCGCGAATGGCGCGATCACATTCTATTCCTTATCGCTGCTTCGCCCGATGATGGCACTTTTTCTGATTAGCTCTATATTGGTCATGTACGATGTGGCTGGTTGGATATGTCGTCATGCCGGAGCGGGAGCGAATGCGCTTCTGACCTCCATTGGGCTCTATTCGTATGGTGCTTACCTGATCCATCTATTAACACTACGTATGAGCTATGCAGTCGACGAATCTATGCTGATCAGCATGCACCCTCTGGTTCGTATACTCTCTTCATGGATCATCAGCGTGGGCGTGGCTTATGGTGCCACTCGCCTGCTAGCCAAGCTGCCGTTCGGGAAGTGGCTTGTCGGAATCGCTGGAGCAAGAAAAAATCGCGGGGTTCGCCCATACGGCAAATCGCGTCCAAACACCGGCACATCCACCGGGATGTGAAGAATTAAACCCACCCTCCGAGGGTGGGTTTTTTCATGAAACCAATCCTTCGATCCACCAACCACCCAAAAAACAGCAGATGAAAAACCAAACACTATATAATTTCATTATATGAAAAATTCACAATAGTATAAACACTGACTCTCTTGCATCATTCTTCTTCATCCAAGACCCAACCACGTTTCAATCTATGCCTTCTTGGTTTAAAAAGAGGGGGATGCTTCCTATTGTGCAAACTGGGAAACTGTGGGTTATAATTAGGTATATTATGGGACAAGTAGCTCGTGAAGGAGGAGGCGTCCAGATGGCATTTATGATCGCCCAGCGTGCTTTTATCAAAGTATATCTCATTACCATGGTGGAGCAGCAGCGCGGATATGGATATCAGATGCTGGAAGAACTGCGGCAAGAATTCAAGAGCCATGGATATTCACCGCCGCAAAGCGAAATTTACCGGGCTCTGCATGAGTTGGTGCAAGAAGGTGTATTATACCGTACCAAGCAGCTGAAAGGGAATGATCCGCGGGTCGATTTTCAAGAAATCGTTCTTTATCATTTTACTGATGACGGTGCCGAGAAAGCTAAACTCTACAAAAAACAGGTTAAAACAGATTTGGATCGGTGTTTGGGGATTCTTCATAAAGCGGTCAACGATAATTTTTAAAAAAACATCTGAACGGAATGCAGCCAAAGGAGGAATGACCTCGTGAGCAAGAAATTGCGCTTTGGAATTATGAGCACTGCTCGGATTGCAAGAAATTCAATGATACCAGGCATATTGAAATCGGAACGCTGTGAAGTCGGGGCGGTCGCTAGCCGCAATGCAGACAAAGCAAGTGAGCTCGCGGATCGATATCATATCGGGAAATACTACGGATCTTATGACGAGCTCCTGGAAGACCCCGACATTGATGCGGTATATATTCCTTTACCGAATCACCTTCATAAACCTTGGACCATCAAAGCGGCGCAGGCCGGCAAGCACATCTTATGCGAGAAACCGGCAGCCCTGACCGAAGCGGATGTCCGTGAGATGGCTGAGGCTGCTAAAGCACACAACGTGCTGTTCGCGGAAGCCTTTATGTACCGATATCATCCGAAACACGCGCGTGTTCGCGAAATCATCGAAAGCGGCGAAATCGGCCAGCTGCGCGGAATTCACGGATCGTTTACCTTCAACAATGCGGAGGATAAAAGCAATGTTCGTTACAGCAAGGATATGGGCGGAGGTTCAATCTATGACGTGGGATGCTATCCCATCTCAGCGGCGCGCATGATTTATGGTCAGGAACCCAAGGCTGTAACGGCCCATGCTTTTTTCTCTGAGGAGCATGACGGTGTGGACATGATGGTCCACGGGATGGTGGAATTTGACGATGGACTGGGACTTACATTTGAGTGCGGGATGTGGACATATTCCAGATGCTCTTTAGAGATCGCAGGAACGGAGGGCAGGATTGAGCTTCCTTCTGCCTTTGGATGGGAGCGCATGGAGGACATGGCCCAGATCTGCGTTCATACGGCCAAGGGATCCCGTGAGGAGAAGGTAGGGATTTACAACCACTTTGCATTGCAAGCGGATGCGATGGCAGCGGCCGTGATGGACGGAACGCCGCTCCCTTATGGTCCGGAAGATGCCATCAGCAATATCAGAGCCATTGAAGCGTGCCTTAAAGCAGCCAGATCCTCATCGCGAGTGGTTATTAAATAAAGAAGATAACGCTGTCAAAATAATCGTTAGACTCAATAAATCGCCGTGATGGCGATTTATTTTTTTTTACCTATTGCATTCCTCTTCAAAATCATTAAAATAAGCTTAACGATAAAATAATTTTAACGTAAATATTATTTTAATGGACTGAAAAAGTTTAATGTAATTATCCATTTAACGAAGAGGAGAAAGAAACCATGCAAAATGCCGCTGTTCTGGAAAAGCAAGGCTTTGGTCAGCTCTTGAAAATTCGCCCGTACTTGATTTATTTATCTGCCCAGGCTATTACCCGATTCGGAGATTCCCTGGATTCCATCGCTTACAGCTGGATGGTCTATATGCTCACAGGTTCCGAACTGTTAATGGGTACATTGTTCGCCTTTAATTTTCTGCCCGGGTTGTTTTTCAGTTTGTTTACCGGCACCTATGTCGATCGCTGGCCGAAGAAACTCGTCCTGGCACTAACCTATCTCAGTCGCGGTATTGTGGTTTCGCTAACGGCCTTACTGTACGCTGTAGGTTCTCTTGAAGTCTGGCATTTGTTCCTGTTCACGTTTCTAAATTCAACTCTGGAATGCTTCTCCAGACCCGCCGAGACCTCCATCGTCCCCCGGCTGCTTCCCAAGGATAAACTGCTGGCAGGCAATTCTTTCTCAACTTCCGTAAGTCGGAGCGCTGAATTAATCGGTTTATCCATCGCCGGTGCCCTTATTGCTCTGATCGGAATTTCGGGGACAATCTTGATTGATGCTATAACGTTTCTAATTGCAGCAGCTATTATCGCTTTTATGCCGAATCCGGAGGCAGCCGAACAGGCTGAAGCCAAGGAAACCTCCGCACGGCCAGAGACAGAGATGAATAAAACGGTGTTCGGCGATATTAAAGAGGCTCTTCTTTTTGTGAAGCAGCATACGCTGCTCCTTATAACAACCGTGCTTGCCATGATCAATAATTTCTGTTTGGCCCCCCTGAACGTACTGCAGCCGGTCTACGTCAAAGAGACCTTGGGTGCAGGACCCGGAGGTCTGAGCGTTTTAGGAACGGGCCTCCTGATCGGTATGATTTGCAGCGGGTTATGGATTGGACGTTATGGGAAGAGCTTCAAAAAGAGCACGTTGATCATGTCAGGGTCTATCATGCTCGGAATCGGTTATTTTGCGTTAGGGATTCCAGGGCATCTGCCGGCATGGCGCGTGGAGTCTGCGGCGGTCTGCATGTTTGTTGCCGGATTTGCCGTCTCTTTACTTAGTGCCCCTATCTCGACGTATCTGATGGAAGTAACGCCTCGGCATATGCTCGGCAGAATAGGTGCCCTTATGGCGGTGGCGTGCACGGCTGCCATTCCTGTGGGAAGCTTGATTACCGGAGTTGTAGCGGAGCATTACTCTCCTCCCATTCTGTATTCGATCATGGGAATTGTCATGATACTGCCCGTCATATTCCTCATTCGGAAGAAGAGTTTCCGTGCCATTTAAATCCTTCGCATTTTGTAATTTCGATACTCTCGGCCTATAATGAAAAGAAGTGAAAAATAACATGAAGCTGAGGTGTACGGTGTGGAAACGAAGGAACTGACTACACTGGAAGAGATCAAAATATATTCAGATCCATATCGGCTCCAGATTTTGAATGTATTGAATAAGATGGACCGTCCGGCAACAGTAAAGGAAGTCGCGGACAATATCGGGGATGTGCCTGCTAAAGTTCATTATCATATGAAGAAACTGGAGCGAATCGGAATGGTCAAGATCGTTTCCACGAAAGAGATCAACGGCATCATTGCTAAGTATTATGAACCTTTTGTCGGGACGGTAAAGATCAAACGCGGAGCAAATTCCGAGGAGCCGGTGATCAAGGAATTAATTCGAACCGAGACGAACAAACTATTATCGGAGTTGTTTGACCAGAATAGAGACCGTTTCTTCAAAAATATGAGTCAAGAGGGCGAAACGACGTCCATGTTGACCAATACAACCTTGTATATGAGCGAGGAAGAAGCGCGTGAATTTTTTGTTGAACTGGATAAAATGTTGACCCCCTATAAAAAGAAACGCGGTGAAGGTTACGACGAATATGAGTTTTTTGCTTCGAATGTTCGGACTCATAAAGAAACTTGATCACGGAAAACAAGCTGGTACCTAACGTACAGGTACCAGCTTTCCCTTCTATTTAACTGGATCGGTTCATACCTTTTTCTTATAATCGTCTTGTCCAGGTTTAATGGACATGCCGGGAGAGGTGGACGTTCCGTAATCTTCCACGGCGTCCCACGCGCCGGCGTCATCAAATTTACCGTCGGCCGCTTGGCGGTTGACGCCAGCTCCGGAAGGGGGCGGGGTCATGACATCCTCTTCAACCGGCCGGTTGTCGTTGATCTCTTTCCGCGGCGTATGTTCGAGACAATAGGCCGTATAAGGCAACGCTTCAAGCCGCTCGTATGGAATTTCTAGGCCGCACTCGGCACAGGTCCCGTATTCGCCCTGGTCCATTCGCTGCAAGGCAGACATAATCTGCTCCAATTCATGATCGAGCGTTTCCTGAATGGCCAGGTCCCGTCCGCGTTCGAAAACCTCGGTCCCTATGTCTGCGGGATGATTATCGGCTGAGCTCAGCTCTCCCGTAGAGTCCCGAAGGGAATGATCCCTATTGGTTTCATCGCGGGACTCCAATTGCTCTTCCAATCGTTCTTTATCACTGAGCAACCGTCGTTTAAGTTCACTGTATTGTTGTTTTGTCATCGTTGTCATAGATAAGTCGCTCCTCTCTTTCGCTAAGTACACAATAAAGCTTCTTATGTAAAATCAATACCCGAAATGGATTGGTAACAATCACATGAATTGTGGGAATGGCAGCCCATCGTTTTTGGAACATTCTCCAAAAAAGCCCTGGAGTGTTTTAATCCCAGTGCTTAATGTGATATAAACAAAGATAGAGAGAGAAGGCTAAAAAAGTAGGGCTGCGCCAATATTTGGAGGTAAATCATTATGGATGAACACATGAAACGCCGATTGGATAAACAGAAAAAGCTATTTAAGCAACTAGGCATTCAACTGGACGCTTTGTCTATCCATGAAAAGAATTTTTCGAATAAACTACGGGGTTATGATCAGGAGGAAGTGGATTCCTTTCTGGACGAAGTGATTCAAGATTATGAGCGGTTTTATGCCACCATCTCCGATCTTATGGATAAATGGCAGGAGCAGCAAATCACCATTCGCGATCTCAGGGCTGGCGTTAAGCCAGAGGCAGAACGCCCGGCACTGAACCCGGAAGAGATTGAAGAGACGGTGGCGAAGCTGGAGGCCGACTTGCATACCCTTAAGAAGCAGATTCGCCCTGAACAAAGATTTTATATTGATTGATGCAATATCGTTGCGAGCGAAATCATTACATAAGAAGCGTCCCAATAACAATAACCACACTTGGCCGATCACCGGCTGCGTGTGGTTTTGTTGTTTGGGTGCCCGATTATGAGTAAGGGTGGCGCAGGCAGAGGCTTATCCGAGGCGTGACTCTCCATCTTTTTATTTAGCGGGACGGGTGTAATGAGCGCCTCCGAGAGAGGTTTCTTGTTCGTATCATCGCATGGCAACGCTTCTGCTCCCATGAGCGTATAAGCCCAGACCGGTGCAATGTCCATTTGGTGTGGACGCTCAGTGTTATAGACCAATAGCAAGATCGTTCCAGGGGTTAGCGCTGTTATCCAGTGACACCAATCAATAGGGGCGTGTACCACCTGACCGGGTACGATCTGATATACGAGTTTCTGATGAGTATCCGGATCAATCAGGGAATAGCTGATTTCTCCCTGAATGACATAGCACAATTCGTCCGTGTCCGGGTGGCTATGGGGAGAGAGGCCCTTACCTCGTTCAAGGTGAATTTCTGACATCATCATACCTTGCAGAAGGGGCAGCCCCAGTGACGACACATTCGCAACTCCGAGGCCGGTTATACGCTCAGCCTGTTGCCTGGAATGATAAACATGCCTCGTCAATGCAGGATCCCCGCAAGCGCTTTAAAGGTTATCATACGAGTTACTCCTCCTTTTTGAGATTGAGATCCTATTATGTTGTACAAGCGTGTTCCTCTATAATATATGCTCATACGTTTATAAATCTGACTGCCTACGACTAAAGAATCATTGATGTCATCAAAACTGGTTTTGCTTGTAAACCATTTTCATAACAATTACTATGAGAATAGGAGCAGACTTAGACTGATAGATGACAAGGGAGGTTAGCCATTTGTCTAACAACCTGAAATTCAACATCCGCAGCAAGATTGTAGTTGGATATTTAATGATATTATTATGTCTTGGAGCTTTTCTCTGGATTGTATCAGACCGCATCTCTTCTCTGCAGGAAGAGGCGGATTTTATAGAGAAGCATGATATCGAAGTACATAATCTCACGCACGAAATCGAGAAGAATTTACTTGAAATGGAAACGGGTCAGAGGGGTTATGTGATAACGGGGGATGATACCTACCTGGAACCTTTCAACCAAGCGCTGTCGTCTTGGCAGATTAACTATAACAAGCTGTACAAGCTTGTTAGCGATAATTCGGAGCAAGCCAATCATCTGGAGAATATTAAGGAGAATATCAAGGAGTGGATTACCAACGCCGGTCAGCCTGCCGTTCAATTGAAGCAGCTAGGGCAGGATGAGGAGGCCCTTCATTTCTTTATTAATGATCCCGGCCAGCAAGCCATGAACTCCATTCATGAGCTGTTCCTCTCGTTTAGAAGCAAGGAACGCGAGCTGACAACCAGCAGGATTGAAGAGATGAAAGAAAGCAACACCCATTTATTGTATACGATGTATCTCCTTTGGGCTGGGGCAGCGCTGATTACCATATGTGGAGCTTGGGTGATATCGAAGAGCATTGTAAAGCCGATCACGCAGGTAACTCATATCATCTCCGATATTGTCAGAGGTGGTAACCTCTCCCAACGGATTCATGTGCGATCCAATGATGAGGTCCGCCAGTTGGCGGACACAACCAACGAACTCCTTGCACAGGTCGGCAGACAGAACTGGGCTAAGGATCACATTTCGGTTATGTCGACGCTTCTTCAATCGTCAGATCGTGTGGAAACGGCCGTACAGTTTTTCATTCATAAGCTGGCTTTGATCATGAAACTGCCGTACGGTGCCGTTTTTATTAACCGGGGTGGATCGGAACTGGTAAAGGCAGCTGCTTTTGCCGATCCGGATGGTGAGCCTTGGAACAAGGTCAGAGATCGTTTCCTGCCAGGCGAAGGTTTGGTGGGACAATGTATGCTGGAGCAGCGAATGATTATTCTGGACGATATACCACCTAACTATGTGCGGATTGAATCGGGGCTGGGTGATGCTGAGCCAACCACGCTGCTGCTAGCGCCCGTTATGTTTGAAGGACAAGTTCTTGGTGTCATTGAATTGGCCAAGTTCAAGCCTTTCGATGACCTGGAAGTTCAGTTGATCGAACAACTGAATTTTCAGCTTGGGGTAACATTGAACTCGATCCAGAGTAAAATGGAAATCCAGCAATTGTATCATGAATCCCAAACGCTGAATGAGGAGCTTCAGAGTCAAACCGAAGAACTACAGGCGCAGACCGAGGAGCTGCAAACCCATTCTGTGGAAATGCATATGCTGAACGAGCGATTGGGGGCCCAGAAGGAGGCCGCATTAATCGCAGCCAGCGAATTGGAAAAATACGCGAAAGAGCTGGAGAAGAGTTCGAAGTACAAGTCTCAATTTCTGGCCAATATGTCCCATGAGCTGCGGACACCACTGAACAGCATGTTAATTCTTTCCCAGATTTTGGCTGAGAACAAGCAGGGGAACCTGACGGAGGAAGAACAGCATTACGCTTCTGTCATCCATAATTCAGGCAGTGAATTGCTTAATTTAATCAATGATATTCTGGATCTGTCCAAGGTCGAGGCCGGAAAGATGCAAATCGAAATGGACTTGGTAAATTTGACGGAGCTGCCAGAACTGATGGAAGGTTATTTCTCCAAAAGCGCAGAATCCAAAAATCTGGAATTTGATATTGAGATGGCCGACGACTTGCCTGATCTGATGTACAGTGATGGGATGCGGCTCCATCAAATTTTGCGTAATTTGCTCTCGAATGCAATTAAGTTTACCGAGAGCGGCAGTGTTAAACTACGGGTGAAGAAGATGAATTCGATTGTGACCTCGGATTTTGTGATCAGTGGCGACGTCATTGCTTTTTTCGTTGAAGATACCGGCATCGGGATTGCAGCAGAGCATCTTCAACCGATCTTCGAAGCGTTCCAGCAAGGCGAAGAGGCTACAGCCAGAAAGTTTGGGGGGACAGGTCTCGGCTTATCCATATCGCTGCATTTGGCGAAATTGCTTGGTGGGTATATTACCGTGGAGAGCGAGGAAGGAATCGGGAGCACGTTTGTTTTATATTTACCGCTTGTTACGGAATATGGCACCAGCGAAAGTCTGTTTATGCTCCCTGAAGCGGCTGCCACTTCGAGCAACGCCAGTTGGAGTGATCTCCGAATGGAGGCGTTCGACATGGAAGTATCTAGCCGATTGGAGCACAAAACCGTATTGATTGTAGATGATGATATTCGGAATGTGTACGGTTTGACCAATGTGCTGGAGAAACTCCAAATGACCGTGCATACAGCCCAGAACGGATTCGAATGCTTGGAGATGTTATACAAACATCAAACCATCGATGCGGTGCTGCTGGATATGGTCATGCCGGAAATGGACGGAGTCGAAACGATGAAGCGGATTCGCGAGAACCCGGAATGGGCGGAGCTTCCTATTATCGTGATGAGCTCCAACACAATGAGGGATACGGATCAGTTTCTTGCAGACGGCGCGAATGGATATTTGCACAAACCCATTCATATCCAAGAAGTGATTCATACGCTTCAGAAATGGATTGGGAATTAAGGGAAGCGATCGTATATTTACCTGTGGCGGCAGCTTCGAATATTGTCATAATGTCGTATGTTGACGAATGCGAGCCAATTGTTTTATGATGGACTCATAGCAGGAACATAAGACGGCGTGTTACCTTAAGAGGGCATGAGCCAAGAAGAGACAGCTTTCACATGGGGTCTTTTCTTGGCTTTTTTAATGTTTTGGGGATTGATATGAGCATTTTTTCGGATATGAATCCTTCGCCGTTTCTCTGATTAAACTTAAAGGAAAGGGGGAAGTTTATGAGCGGGATCGAGTTGTTTACAGTCGTACGTGTTATTGGTAACAATGTCGTGATGGTTACCGGCGGTAAGAAAGAATCGGAATACGTCATCCTGGGTAAAGGGATTGGCTTCGGCGCCAAAGCAGGCGGAACGATCGCTTCGGACGACAAGCGGATTGAGAAACTCTTCAGGCTGGAGGATCGGGAGCAGTGGAGTCAAGCTCACCATCTGCTGGAAGAATTTGATCCACTGGTGATGGAGATTACAGATCAGATACTCAATCTCATTGGACAGGAATTTCCGGGCACACTAAATGACAAGGTGTACCTGGCACTTCCAAGCCATATCCAGTTTACGATATACAGAATCCGTAAAGACATGGATATTATTAATCCTTTCCTTGAAGAAACCCGGATCAGCTTCCCAAAAGAATATGATATCGCAGCCAAGGCAGCGGTTTTGATCGGCCAGGCCTTCGATATCGATGTTCCGGAGGATGAGATCGGCTTCTTAACCTACCATGTGTATTCGGCCGTCAGCCATGTGCCCGTAGGCCATCTGGTCAAGGCATCGAATGTGGTGGGAAACCTGGTAAGGTATATAGAAGAGGAACGACAGGTCGCTTTTGACCGGGGAAGCATGGATTACGTCCGTCTTCTGATGCATTTGAGGTTCTCGGTAGACCGTATGTTGAATCAAGAAATCCATGTGGATAATCCATTTGCGGACCAGATCCGCTCCAAGTTCACGAATGAATATGGTCTGGCTACGCGCCTTGCAGGCATGATGGAGAAAGAACTCGGCAAGAAAGTACCTGAAGCGGAGGTTTGCTTTCTAGCGATGCATCTATATCGGCTTTTTACAGGGCGACTACAACAAAAGAATCAACCCAGGGAGGAATCTTAACATGTTTGATCGTTGGAAAAAGAAAAAAACAGCTACTGCTATTCAACTCACAGCACCTTTGTCAGGTACAGCTGTGCCTTTATCGCAAGTGCCCGATGAGGCATTTGCTGCTGGTCATATGGGCAAAGGCATAGCCATCGAGCCTTCCGAGGGCAAATTAATTGCGCCATTTGACGGGACGGTTGCGCATGTCATCAAGTCCAAACATGCCGTGATGCTGGAGGATCCGGCGACTGGTCTGCAATATTTATTCCACATCGGGATTAATACAGTTGGCTTGAAAGGCGAAGGTTTCACAAGCCATGTTCAAGCGGGTGATCAGGTGAAGTCGGGTCAGACGCTCATCGAATTCGACATGGCTGCAATCCAAGCCGCAGGTTATCCGACGATTACCCCGGTTATTGTGACCAATGCCGATGAGGTAGCTTCCAAGGTTGATGGTCAGACGGGTAATGTCGTGTCCGGCCAGGATCCTGTCTTGACCATAGAATTGAAATAATTCAATTCCATAGGCGATTGATTGAATTATTGGTTATTGACAAAACAGGAAGTCGTGAATTAAGATAACAGCATAAATGAATATGAGAACGGCGTGTTACCGCATTAGTGGGCATGAGCCAAGGATAATTGGTCTATATTAAGTAGACTATTGTCCTTGGCTTTTTTGCTTGTCCACGTCGGTACACAGCTACGTTTTCCCTCAAGAAAGTGAGGATGAGAAGTTAGTTTCGGTTCAGGGGTAGCACTGCTGGTGTGCAATTAAAATGGCTGGAGATGTAAACGATTCCAAGTCGAAAAAAAATGAAGTTGAAGGGATTGAATCACATGTTGGCATTTTTACAAAAAATCGGTAAGTCACTCATGCTGCCTGTAGCAACATTGCCTGCAGCGGCCATCCTGATGAGATTCGGGAACATCGATTATGTCAAAGATTTCCACCTGGGTGATAAGGTAGGCTGGTTCCTGAATCATTACATTGCTCCATTCCTGGATGCAGGGGGAACCACGATATTTGATAATCTGCCATTGATATTTGCGGTGGGCGTTGCCATTGGATTGGCAGGGGACGCGGTAGCGGCGTTATCAGCCGTCATCGGGCATATTATTCTGATGAATGTATTGAGCAAAGTACCGACAGCTTTCTCAACCATCATGAGCCCGGATGCAGAACTGAATATGGGCGTACTGGGCGGTATCATTGTTGGTATGATCTCTGCATTCCTCTACAACAAGTACCATAACATCAAGCTACCGGATTGGCTAGGCTTCTTCGGCGGCAAACGCTTTGTTCCGATGGTTACCGCGATAACCATGGTTGTACTGGGTATTGTATTCGGTATTATTTGGGGTCCTGTTCAGGAAGTGCTGGATACATTCGGCCGCTGGATCGTTGGGCTCGGAGGCATAGGAAGTGCGATCCACATACTTGCAAACCGTTTGATTGTACCATTCGGGCTTCACCATATTATTAACTCCATCGTCTGGTTCCAGATCGGGGACTTCACGGATGCTGCAGGCAAAGTCATTCACGGTGACTTGTATCGATTCTTTGCCGGTGATAAAACAGCGGGCATGTTCATGACAGGCTTCTTCCCAATTATGATGTTCGGGCTTCCAGCAGCCGCGCTGGCGATCATTCATACAGCGAAAAAGGAAAAACGCCAGATGGTTGCTTCCATCTTTATCGGAACGGCGGTTGCTTCGTTCCTGACAGGGATCACGGAACCCCTCGAATTTGCATTCATGTTCGTAGCTCCTGTACTCTACATTATTCACGCCGTCCTGGCAGGTGTCTCAGGGTTTATCATGTATGCGCTTGACGTGAAGCTCGGATTCGGTTTCTCAGCGGGACTGATCGACTATTTGATTAACTATCCGCTGTCCACGAACCCGCTCCTGCTCATTCCAGTTGGTCTTGCTTTTGCGGTGGTGTATTATCTGTTGTTCAGAATACTGATCGTGAAGCTGAACCTGAAAACACCGGGCCGTGAGGACGAAAGCGAAGAGACTGAAATTAATGAGGTTGCTGACGGTCCAGCGTCAAGCGGTGATACGAAAGCAGCGAAGGTTCTCTCCAACATCGGCGGAGAAGATAACATTGTCAGCGTCGATGCTTGTATCACACGCCTTCGTCTGGTTGTTAAGGACGATAAAGCAGTAAATGACGCTGCTCTCAAAACGCTAGGTGCTTCCGGAGTCATGAGATTGGGCAAAGGTGCGGTCCAGATCGTATTTGGACCACAGTCCGAGCAGCTGAAGGACGAGATCAAGGACATTATGAAAAAATAAAGGAACAACAAAAAGAAGCAGGCCGATAAAGGTCTGCTTCTTTTTGTTGTATTCATATTTAAATTATTGGTGAGAATTACCTCATTAGAGTTAGGGTTATTATTTAACCCTAAAAAGAGGTTAGGGTCTCTTTAACTAAGGCTTCTTTATTTTTTTATATTTGGCAATAAAAGAAGAATTAATACAAACGACATAAATGAAAGAACTGGAATACTGATGAATCCTAGAAAATTGATGTATCCTTCGGCGCACGAATTTCCAATCAAACAGAAAGTAGAATTGATATTTGTTTTCTCATAAATAACATGAACCGATGAAAAAAAGAGGCCTGCAAATGTAAAAATTTTGGTTAGTCGTATTATAATTTCCCTATAGTTGAAGTGTAAAAAAGAAGATAAAATAAAGATACAGAACATACAAATTCTCTGAATCCAACAGAGAGAACATGGCGAAAAACCTATAAGCTGAAAAATTATACTACCGGATATAGCACTGAGTGATACAAACCATAAAAGGAATAATCTTGTATTTAATTTTATCATAATCATGATAAGCTCCTACTTATGATTTTTTCTTAAAGAGTCATTTAATTTATCTAATAGTATTCGAGAATTGAACTCATATAAGTTATCCGTATCAGGGAGATATTTAAAATATTTATCGAAATCACCTGTGAAAAATCCAATTATCGAAATAACATTTTTGATATGATTATTATTTGAACTTATGTAACTATTGTTTATTTCAGCGATCATAGGTTCAATTGCCGTTGACATATAGGATAGTTTTGACTGAAATGCCATTAGTGTAAATACCATTTCCAAATATGCAAGATCAAATTGAGGAACAGGTACTTTATTTGATTTAATATAATGAATAGATTCTTTTAGTTTAGATAAATCGGATTTGCTTATATAGACTTGACATAGCAAAATAAACGATTTTAAGAAATAAGGATCTTCTACTCTCGATGAATCTATTATAGTAGTTAGAATTTTTTCTGCTTTAATTTTGCTGCTTTCTGATGATTGATTTAATAGATTTTTAGCGAAATAGAACTTCCATTTTATATTTAATGGTTCTTCTTTTAGCATTAGTTCAATGAGCTGAAGATTTCTAAGGATCTTATCTTTATTTTTCATCACTTCTTTTTTATATCCATCATGATGCATTATCACATTAATTCCAATATCCGTTATAAATTCGTAATTATCATGAAAAAGTTCTTCATGGACTCTTCCTCGATAATACAATTTAAATTTTTTATTAAATATTCTTTTTGTATTAGTATACTGATCGCCATTATGATCTTTGATGTATGGACTGATATAATAAGGTTGACAATCTAAGGGTTGTAAGAAATTAACTATTTTTTTAATTTTCCCTTTACTTTGATCATCTATATATTCATCTGCATCTATGAAGAAAATCCAATCGTTTGTTGTATATTCAACAGCTTTATTTCTTAGTAAAGAAAAGTCATCATTCCATTGCTCTTTTATTACAATAGCATTGGTGAATCTTTCATTAATTATTTTTAGAGTGTTATCAGTTGACCCTGAGTCAACAACTATGATTTCATCAACATCTTCCTTGATACTATTAATGCATCGATCTATAGTTCGTGATTCATTTAAAGTTAAAATACAAGCACTTATTTTCGGTTCAGTATTTTTATAATATTGCTGATGTGAGAATTCCCTATTTATTTCATCAATAAATTCATAATTAATATTACAATTAATATAAGCTAACTCTTTAATGATTTTGCCGATGAAATTATCTTTTAGAGTTAGCTCTTTTTTATTGTTAAAAAGATATAATAATTCGTCAATTGTCATAAATTTTCCTAATCCTTCTTTATATATTTTTCAAGATTCTTAAAAAGATCTTAGTTCAGGAAATCTTCAAATTCTTTCTCGGAAATTATACCTTCCATTTTTTTGTGGATTCCCCCTTTTTTATAATTAAGAAGAGTTGGCGTTTTGGAGATTGAATTTTCCTTTAAAAAATTTATATTTCTATTTTTCTCTTCATCAACATTTAAAGCTAAAAGATTTATTTTCTGAGTTGTAATAACGCGATTGATAATAGGTTTGAAATTTTGACATGCTCTGCAAGAATTCCCATAGATATAAATTATGAAATCTTCATTATTTTCGATTTTCTGTTGGAGTTCAGATAGATCTATATTATTGTATAAGGGCTCATCTCCTTTTATGGTTTTCAGAATGTAAGAAGAGATTAATAAAACTATAGCTACGGAAGTTATAAGAAACAGTACCTTCTTTGTCATATAAAAACATGCTCCTTATCTGAATTATTAATTAAAATACTGTTTTTAATATCAATTATTTTATCGTAATAATTATTTTCTTCTAACTTATGAGTTATGAATATCTTTGTACAATCTATTTCGTTTAAGTTACTCATAATTGCATGACTAGTGGCATGATCTAAATTACTTGTTACTTCATCAAAAATTAATACATCAGTTTTATGCAAGAGTGCTCTTGCAAGTGATATTCTTTGCCTTTGTCCAAAAGATAGATTCTGAGCGTTTTCTTGAAGATAGTAGTTAAATCCATTTTCAAACGAATTGATTTCTTCAAGAATTGAAGCTAAAGAACAGGATTTTTCGATGTCATAATCTGAGAATTCTTGGCCCATGCACAAGTTTTCTTTAATTGTTCCTTTAAATAGAAACGGCTCTTGGGATATATATAATATTTTTTTTAATAAATCTTTTTTATCAATTTCAGTAATATCTATATCGTTTATAAATATTCTTCCTTTTTCACATGGTATTAGCCCTGTTAAAATTTTTGCTAATGTTGTCTTGCCAGACCCACTTTCACCAATAAATGCAATTTTTTCATTTCTTTTAATAGTTAAACTAAGATTATCGATAATTACATTGTTTATTTCATAAGAAAATGTAAAGTTCTTTAATTCTATTTTGTTGACGTTATTTAATGAATTTTGATTACTTTTTTCTTCTACTGGATAGTCTAGATATTGAAAAAAACGTTTTGTTGCGACAATTGATTTTATAATTTCAGGTTGAGATGTAACTATTCGTTCAACAGCAGTTATAAAATAAGTTGATAATGTTGTAAAAGTTAATAATTGTCCAATACTCGACTCATCATTTATAATTTGTTGCACACCAATCCATAGTACTAATAAACTAAATATTGATTGGACTGTTCTAGATAAAAAGGTGTTTAGGTTTGTAAAATAAACAAAACCATAGCTTTTCATAAGAAATTTTTTAAAGCTGGATTTTAATTTAGTGCTGATAAATGATTGCTTTTCTAAACAATTAATAACCTCAATACCGCCTAAGGATTGGATAATTTCACTTGATAATTTTGAATATTGTTCTAATGACTGTTTTTCCATAGATTGAAGTTTAGAATTAAAAAGAGTCCAGAGCGCAATATAAATGATAACCGGTAAAATAGTTATTATAAATAATTGTTTATTTTCATAAAAAAGGACAATGCTTGTCATGATTATCATAAATAAGTCAATTATTGTTGATATAAATGTAGTACTAATAAAATTCCTTAAATTAGAAGAATCATTGAATCTTGTTAATATGTCGCCACTTTCTCTATTATTAAAAAAATTTAAGGGTAATTGAAATAAGTGTTCCAAGTATTTGCTTGAAAGAGATTGATCAATTCTTTTACTCAAAAGCGAGACCAAGGATGTGCGAGTATATTCAAATATATTTTTAAATAAAATAAAAATAAAGAAAACCAAAACAAGTTGCGAAAGGAAATAAGCATTATTTTCAGGTATTGCCATATCAAAAGCAATTCTGTAGAAATAGGAGTTTATAATGGAAAGACCAGCAACGAGAATTGATACTATTAAAGCTGATAAAAGAATAAATTTATATTCGAAGCATATCTTTAGAGTTTTATTCAAAAATTTATATTTTTTGATTTTAGTAGGTGTATTATATTTAAAGTTAGGCTCAACCAAAATTAAATATCCAGTAAAATATTCAATGAACTTTTCGATAGGTACTTTTTTAATTGAATCATTTAACGGATCACTAACTATTAATTTATTTCTAAACAAACCATGTAGTACTTGATAGTGGTTTGAATTTTCAATCATGGTAAGAGCTATTGTTGGATAAGAAATTTTGTCGAAAATGTTATTAGTCAAATTTTTAATTTTAATAAGTTTAGAATCAAAATCAAGTTTAATGAATCCCCTAACAATATTACTTGCAGTTGTACCTTTTTTTGTAGTATTAAGCAAATCTCTCAGATAATCAAAATTCATATCAATACCATAATAATTGAGGACATTGAGAGCGCATGCCGCACCGCAATCAGATTGATCCAATTGTTTTACATGGTTAAAATGTTTCACTTAGAATCCTCCAAAGATAAAGACGCCCCCTATTTTGGGGGCGCTTTCATTTTTACGTGCACCCTTCAGAAAAAAGGACACATGGATTAGTGCAACCTTGGGGATATAATATGCACATGGACCATAGGTAAGCACATGTCTCCGGTGGAAGCTTTCCTGCGCCAGCTACATCAAATTCATCAAGGTCAATCTCTTCAAAAATTTCAGAATATGATTGATTATTCAAAGAAAACACCCCCTTTTTTGAGAGAATATTCCATGGAATAATGTTAGTATACTCTAAGCCAAATATATAATCAATTCCTATTATTGGTTAATAATAGAATCAAACGTATTTACATCCAATAGATTTATGAAAATCTACTAATTAAATTTCTCCTTGTTACCGCAGGCGGAATCCATTAAAGACGAGATCAAGGACATTATGAAAAAATAAAGGAACAACAAAAAGAAGCAGGCCGATAAAGGTCTGCTTCTTTTGCTGTTTTCACAATTTCGGGGAAAATACAGTTTGTTTATGACGTACATTTATCGGTTCAAACTTCTGCGCTGTCCCCAGTATCGCAGGTTGACGTCAACCTCAAGTTCAAGTGACGTTTCATCGTCGATTTCCTTTTTCTGTTCCACTAATTCCTTCCAGAGCTTCGGATCGGTTCGGTACAATTGGAGACATAGCTGGTAGGGATCCGCGTGGATCAATGCAGCTTTATGGAAGGTATTATGCATTTCTTTTCGCAGGGTATCTTCCGTTAAGCGCTTCATCTCCTTAATTCCCACCTTCTTATACATATTCTGCACTGTCCCGATGACGTTAAGCTTGATTCGATATGACGCATCCTTTGGTTTACGGATGACTTCAATGGATGATTGGGGCTTCTCCAGCCGTATGCTCCCGACGGCTTCGCCGTCCGCCTGAACAATGACGGCAGCATGGGTTTGAGGCGAGGCTAGCCAGCGTGTACCCAACAGATCGGATCGTTTGAGCCAACCCATCAATTCCTTGTTCTTGATCAGAAAACCGCCGTTCACTTCTAAAATCGGGTGCTGCTTCAGATTTTCCGACCAGTTCTGATTTGAAATATGGAGCGAGGGCAATACGACGGTAGCGGCTTTCTCCCGGTAGAGACGAATAAAGTTCACGAATTGAATCGGACGTATAAACGAGAATTGGACATAGCTTTCTCTGGGTTCATGAAGCAGTGAGTGCAGAGGTGAGAGCTGAAAGAACGGCGATACCGTAAAGAGGTCCTCCATATTGTCCTTGGTGCCATAGATCCATTTCGTATAACGGATTTCCTGCGAACGGTTGGTCAGGTCGAACACTTGGGACAACTGCTTAGGTTTTAACACCGCTTCCGTAAGCACCAAAGCCGTGACATGGCCCCAAGAGACCCGCTGCTGATTCGATGTATACAAATCGATTAGGGCTTCAGCCAAAGTGGTGCCGGTTCCTCGGCCGACCCAAATCGGCGCTTTCTCAGTTGGCTTGCTGCTTTCTTGTTTGGCAATCGTTGCGAAGTCCAGCATCTGCACATAGATGATATACTTGTCGTTCTTATAATCGACGCCCAAAGCCGTGATGTAGTTGATATCCTGCACTTCTTTGTTATCCCAGCAGCCTGAGATCAGCAAAGATCCTATACATGCGAGTATCCATACACGCTTCATAGGGATCCACCCTTTTTTCGTTTGCCCGGAAATCGCATGAGATTGCCAATGATTTTGGATAAGGAAAAAGGCGAGAAGGGGGCAAGATACGGCTGTCCAAATGGATTATGATGGGCTGCATACTGAACGATCAAGAATACCGATATGAAAAAACCGAATAACCCGAATACCGAGGAAAGAGTAAGGACTAAAAACCGGAAAATCGTCTGGGTAACAACAAAATCCTGATTGGAGTGGGTTGACCCCGCAACAAAAGCCAGTGCGCCGATCACCGTCATCGTTGGGGAGAAAAAACCACCCCGAATCGCGGCGTCACCGATGATGATACCGGAAACGACCGTAATGGTTGAAGCGATTGGTGAAGGCATCTGCATACCGGCTTCCCGCAGTAGGGTAAGTAGAAACAAGATGATCAGCATTTCAAATCCGGTCGGAATAGGAAGCCCAAGCCGTGTGTTCGCGACCGTGGCGAGCAGCGGGAAAGGGATTTGATCCTGATGAAAGGACAGCAAGGTAATATAAAATCCCGGAAGGAAAACGGAAATCAGGAAGCCAACCAGTCTGAGAATTCTCCATGGGATAACGAAATAAAACGGCATCTGCGGATCCTCTGCGGCAAACAGGAGCTGCATAAAACTGGCAGGTGCAATCAATACTACGGGACTTCCCTGCATAATAATGACCAATCGACCGCGAGTTAAAGAGTCATAAGCAAGATCGGTCCTTCCCGTATAATCGAACATGGGAAGCACCGTGAATCGATACGGAGTTAGATGCTCAGCGAGTTCGCCCATGCCTACGGGTGAGTCGCCGGAGAAATCATTTAGCTTATCCACGATGGCAGTGACGGTCTCTGGGATCACCTTGTCTTTTAAGTACATGATGCCGACAGTAGTTTTGCTCTTGTCACCCAGCTTAAAGGAGGAATAGACGAGTCCGGGTGATTTCAGCCGTTTGCGAATGAGCGATACATTGATATCCAATTCCTCGACGAACCCGTCACGAGGACCTTTGATCGAGGTCTCTGCGGAACTTTCCTCCGGGGTACGCCCAATGCTTTTGGATGCGCTATAAGAATACAGCTTATTGTCCTTAGGAAAATACAACGCAACATAACCTGAATATACAATATCATCAACCGATTCCACATTAGCCTCGGATGTGTCAAGGGTAAGATAATATTCCAGATGCTCGGGATCAAACGGATGCTTCTGAGAAATGGATATATTCCATTCCTTGCTAATAACAGGCAAAAAGATTTTGGACATCAATTGAGAATCGCACATCATCGGGTTGTAAACCATAATGGCCCATGGCAGCATATCACCTTCTGCACCAGGATAAGACGTAATATAGATGTCATCGGAATCGGCATAACGATCTCGGAGCTGCTGTTCCGTCATATTCATTGCGGGGATTCTCCTTTCGACGAATGTGAGTTCTGTTGTTGGGATGGTTTATGGATCAAGAAGAACAACAGGAGGCTTAAGATGGTAATATAAACGGCGGATATGGGCAAAAAATAGTCTGCCATTGCATAATACATTTTGGGATTGCTGATCGGTGAAGCGCACAGAATAATAAGCAGCGTTGACACGGCTAATATGCCTACGCTTTGCTTGGACTTGGGAAGAAGGGTTTCACAGAGCAAAAAAATCGAGATGGATATGGAGATATAAGCTCCGCTGAGCCATTGGAAAATCGACAAAAAGTCGACATGCTCTACGAATTTGCCCAGCTTTACGAGACGCCACTGTTCATAAGCCGGGTATCGCTGGAGACCCATTTCTTCAGGTCCAAATTCGGCAATGCCGCCAACGGTGGGTCCAAACGTCAGGAAGATCAGAACCAGATGGATGAGCAGGATTGTAAGAAAACCGGGCTTTTTCTGAAGGTGGGGGCGTAAGAATAAAATCAATATAAATTGGGATAGTCCTCCGAACATGACGGGGATTCCGCTTAGAACCGGCTGGAAGCCATCTTCAAGGACGGGCAGCAAATAATTGTAGTTCTTTACTTTCAGATTGGCCAAGGATACGAATATCCCCAGCAAAACGACAAAAGGAAGCAATATTCCGGCAGAAACGCCAATGGTCTTTATGCCGTGATTTGCGCTGACAAGACATAACACTAAGAGTACCAATGCGGTGGCAATGATAGGGGTTTGGATCATATAGGTCGATTTTGTCCAATCGATGACCTCTTTTAAGGTATAAAAGGCAAAAGTAAAAAAATATAAAGCGGACAAACTCATCACCAATATTCGAGCCCCTTTGCCGCTGCTTTCGTCAAGTGCCTGCGTGATGGAACGATTGCCGATTTTTTGGATGATCCCGTAAATAAGCAGAACCCAGGGCAGGAATAATACGGCCGACACGATAATGGTGATCCAGGCATCCCGTCCGGATTTCTCCAGAAGCACAGGTATGATCATGACATGATTGGTCAAGCCGGCCGTAAGCATCATAATCATAAACGCCTGATTCGTTGGAATACCGCGAGTTCCTGACATGTGTGATCCCCCAATACAGCTTTCTTCCGTTTAGAGTTCTCGGGGAACACCCAAAATATGCGAGAGAACCCAGCCATAGACTGGACATGGGCATAATTCCATGGCTTCTCTTTTGCCAAAAGGCATTTTTAGGTTGAGATACGCGGTACATAAATCACGGAGGTTCCCTTCATAATAAGGAAAGTTTTGAACGAACCCATAACAATAATCTGGAGGACAGAACCGTGAACAAAGGGGCGAAGGCGGAGTCAGGGAACTTGAGATGGTGGCAGCTATCGCTGCTGGGGGTTGCATCAACGATCGGCACAGGGTATTTTCTCGGATCCGCTTTAGGTATTCGGCTTGGAGGACCGGCTTTTCTTCTTTCTATTATATTGGCGGCGACAGCCACCTTCTTTGTGTTTGATGTGCTGTCACGGATGACGGCCGAGGACCCGCAGAAGGGCTCGTTCCGAACCTATGCCAAAAAAGCCTATGGCCGATGGGCAGGCTTCTCTACGGGGTGGATGTACTGGTGCTCCGAAGTGTTGATCATGGGGAGCCAGATGACGGCGCTGGCGATTTTCTCTCGCTTCTGGTTCCCTGGCGTTCCAATGTGGATATTTGCGTCAGGTTATGCCGTATTGGGACTGTTTGTCATCTGGATCGGCAACAAAGGCTTCGACCGGCTGGAGAATGTATTGGCTATCATTAAGGTCGCCGCGATTGTCATGTTTCTCATCATTGCTGCTGCCGCCTTGATGGGGTGGTTAAAAGGAGGGTCGAAGTTGCACGTTCCAGGCAGCATAAACGCATTTTTCCCGGCAGGTGGCATGGGCATGTGGTCGTCCCTGATTTTTGCGTTCTATGCCTTCGGCGGAATTGAAGTCATGGGGGTCATGGCGATTCGCTTGAAGAATCCGAAGGAAGCGCCCAAAGCGGGTAGAGTGATGATTCTGCTGCTATCCATCGTATACGTTCTTTCTATTGGCATGGCCGTGATCATGGTGGCCTGGAATCAATTCTCCACGACGAAAAGCCCCTTTGTTGTGGCACTAAGCTCCTACCACCTTCCTTTTATCCCGCATATATTTAATGCTGTATTGATTATAGCCGGTTTCTCGACCATGGTTGCCTCGCTGTATGCAGTGACCACGATGCTGGTTACGTTATCCGAAGATAAGGACGCTCCCAAGCTGTTTTCTAGGAAAAAGTTTAAGCGGGATACGCCCATATATGCACTTTCCCTTACAGCTATCGGATTGATTGTATCTATTGTGTTGTCTCTGCTCATGCCAGGCAAGATTTATGAGTATTTGACCACGGGTGCAGGACTTATGCTGCTGTATAACTGGTTCTTCATCCTCATATCGGCAGGCCGACTCATAGAGCTTACGGTGTGGGGCAAGATCAAAAGATACATCGGGATGCTGTTGATTGCGGCTGCCGTCAGTGGAACCGCACTCCACCCTATGAGCCGCCCGGGGCTCTGGATCAGTATTGGGTTTATCGTGGTAATCGGTCTGGTTGTCCTATGCATGCGCTCCGTGTGGAAGAAATCCGGTCAAGGCCACGCCAGGGAGGCGGATAAACCCAAGTTTCGTCCGAAGCCGGCCCGTTAGAATATGAGCGGATATAGCAGCGCAAGAGCCCGAATTCCAAAATAAACGCCAAAGACGATTAACGAGATGCCGGAAATTATGGAGATCAGGGAGAGCGCTCTATTGCTCAAATATCGGCGGAATACACTGCCGAGCGCAGCCATGAACAAATCCCATAGTACAACCCCGGCGATGACGGCCACGCTGTAGATAAACAGATTGGCGGAGCCGTCATCCGCTGCGGTTTTAACGAGAATAGAGCCGTAGATTCCGAGCCAGAACAGGATTGTCATCGGATTGGATACGGATAAGAGAAACCCGGAGAGCATGCTTTTCAATAACGAATCTTCATTGTTTTCTTGACTGATCGTCACTTTATTGGCATTCAGGATGCTTTCAAGCCCCGAATAGATAAGAACAAAGGCACCGAACAGCCACAGAAAGGTCTGCATGAACGGCGTATTCAGGAAGTGAACAACGCCCAGGTAGACCAGGATCATATAAAGGATATCTGCCAGGACCGCACCGATTCCGAACAACCATGCATGCCAAAACCCTTTCTTAATCCCTTTATCGAGCTGTGCTGCATTGACCGGGCCTACGGGGGCTGATAGAGAAAGTCCCAGAATCATGTAGCTAATAAAAATACTCATTGACTTCCACCTCTCGTCATGAACATGGATAAGAAAGCTTGTACCTTCATGCTCGTACATTCTATTCAGCACTCAAACAAACTAAAACTTATGATTGGAAATTTTTTCTGTCTGAAACAGACCAACAAACCGCGCAGCTCACCTGCGCGGTTTTATTTGAGTTCGTTTATTTGAGTTCGTTTATTTGGTAGGATATAGGTTAGTGCCAGACAGCAGGTATCTCAGCATTTAATATGATGAAGAAGGGGTCGATCAAGATGAGTTTTCCATTTCGGATTACGGTATTGTCAGACACCCATATGCCAAGAAAAGCGAAAGAGCTGCCAGCCGCACTGCTTGAAGATGTGAGGCATTCGGATCTTATTCTTCATGCTGGTGACTGGTCTAATTGGGAGCTCTATGAACAGCTTAGTCAATATGCTCCGGTGGAAGGAGTAGCCGGAAATGTTGATGACGAGCGGATCATAGAACGGTTAGGTTACAAGAAGCTGGTCGAAATCGAAGGCAAACGCATCGGTATTGTGCATGGGCACGGACAGGGAGGAACAACGCCCTCCCGGGCAAGAAAAGCTTTTGCGGACACGGAGGTGGATTGCATCTTGTTTGGCCACTCCCATATACCGTTTAAAGAACATGTGCAAGGGGTGCTGTTGTTCAATCCCGGTTCCGCCACGGACAAAAGACGGCAGCCCCGGTACTCCTATGGAAGGCTACACATCGTGAACGGAATGCTGGAGGCGCATCATATTTTTTATGATCAGAAGTGAATGTGATGATAGCAGTTGGTAAAAAAAGTAAGGGGTTGCCTGCTTTTGAAATTTCCCGTATGGGGTTAATTAATAGAAGTCCCCGATATGGTAAATCATGTGGATGAGAGGATTGTTATGTTAACGGAAGAAAAGCATGAGCATGTGATTCAGGTAGGTCTGTCCGGATGGGGAGATCATAACAAGTTGTATGATGAAGGGGCGAGGGCCGCCGACAGGCTGGAAATGTACAGCCGACATTTTCCCATCGTGGAGATGGACAATTCATTCTATGCCATACCGTCACCGGAACAAATGAATAAGTGGGCAGCTGCTGTTCCGGAACATTTCGGTTTTATTGTAAAGGCTTATCAAGGCATGACAGGCCATGCACGCGGCCAGGGCAAGGACAGATACCCAAGCGTCAAAGCGATGTTTGATCATTTGCTCACGTCAGTTGAGGAATTGCGGGCTGCGGACAAATTAAGGACCGTTCTGTTTCAATACCCGCCCTGGTTCGGGTGCGAACGCAAACATGTGGACATTCTGAAGCGTACGCGGGAGTGGATGAAGGATGTACCCGTAGCTCTGGAATTTCGGCATCAGAGCTGGTATGCGCCAGAGTTTCGGGAGAAGACACTTGAGTTTATGCGAAATGAGGGCTGGATTCACAGCATCGCCGACGAGCCGCAAGCGGGCATTGGATCCGTCCCGGTCGTACTTGAGACTTCGGGTACAAAGGCTGTGATGATCCGGATGCATGGCCGTAACGCCGAAGGGTGGCACTCCAGCGGTCAGCCCAACTGGCGCGAGGTGCGGTATTTATACCGTTACAGCTTAGAGGAATTGGAGCAGTGGAAGGTATGGATAGAGCAATTGCTGGAGAAGTCGAAGCAATGCTGGATTATATTCAATAACAATTCGGGAGGAGATGCTTCCGACAATGCCAAACAGCTTCTTCAGCTGCTGGGGATGGATACCGGACCTGAACCGCTGCGGCAGATGGACTGGCTGGAAGTGGATGTTTTTTCAGATAAATGACTTTAATTGGAAACCTATACAGAGAATTGGTGGCTTCACGGACAAATCGTCAAAAAATTGACGCAAATTCATCTGTTTCTGAGATCATTATTATATATAAAGGGTATTTTCGGTATTGAGGCCAAGTGTATTATAATGTAATCGTAAGAAAACGTTTATTTAATGTAAAATGTAGTATGCAGAATGTAAAATTAGAAATTCCGTCCTTGAGCAATCAAAATAATCTGACGGAGGGAGTCAGCGATGAAGACCCTTGACAGAATGACAGAGGGACCTTGGCAGAAATATCATGGTCCGAACTTGGGGTACATTCAAGATCAGTATGAGAAGTTTTTGCAAGACCCGCAATCTGTGGAGCCAGGATACCGTGAGCTGTTCGCCAGCTGGGGACCGCCTCCATCTTTGGAAAACAATGAAAAGAAAGCGGATTCGCAGGGACAAGGTGTTAGCTATGACCCGCAATTACTGAAAAAAGGGGTAGCTGCCGGCAAACTGGTATGGAACATTAGAACCTATGGTCATCTGGCCGCCGACATTGATCCAATTGGAATTGGAAACGAAGCTGACACACGTCTGCTTCAATCAGAAAGCTACCAACTCAGCCAAGCGGATTTGGCAGCCCTGCCTGCAGAGATCGTCTGGGAGGAGGCTCCTAGCGATATCAAGAATGGCTTAGAGGCAATCCAGCGGCTGTTACAATTATATACAGGCTCCATTGCCTATGAATTTAGCCATGTTCACGATGAAGAAGAACGCAAATGGCTCAACGAGCAGGCCGAATCGGGACGTTATTTGTCCGCCATGAGCGTAGAAGAGCGCAGGGGGCTTTTGAAGAAGCTGTTTGAGGCCGAGCAATTCGAGGAGTTCCTGCACCGCACATTCGTAGGTGCGAAGCGCTTCTCGGTTGAGGGCAACGAAGCACTCGTACCACTGCTTGACGAAATCGTTCGCCAAATGGCCGAGGTGGATGTCAACTCCATCCTCGTAGGGATGGCACACCGTGGGCGCTTGAACGTCCTGGCTCATGTACTGGGCAAGGATTACAGTAAGATTTTCTCGGAGTTCATGCACTCTCCGAATAAACATCTCGTTCCATCCGAAGGCTCCATGGGCATTAACTACGGCTGGACAGGTGACGTGAAGTATCATTTGGGTGCGGACCGTTATTTGAAGAAGGATGAAGCACGACAGGTTCGGATTACCCTTGCAAACAATCCGAGTCACCTGGAATATGTCAATCCGGTGGTAGAGGGCTTTGCTCGTGCTGCTCAGGAGGATCGCAGTGAAGCGGGATATCCGAAGCAGGATGTAAACAAAGCGCTGAGCATTCAGATTCATGGTGATTCCGCGTTCCCTGGCGAAGGGATCGTGCCGGAAACCCTGAACTTTAATAAACTGCCAGCGTTCCGTACGGGCGGATCGATTCACATTATCGTGAACAACCGTATCGGATTTACAACAGAAGGCAAGGATTCCAGATCAACTCATTATGCGAGTGATTTGGCGAAAGGATATGAGATTCCGATTATCCACGTGAACGCCGATGATCCGGAGGCATGTATCGCGGTTGCTCGTCTTGCGAGTGATTATCGCAATAAGTTCAAGAAGAGCATTCTGATTGACCTTGTTGGCTACCGGAAATATGGCCATAACGAAACCGATGATCCGGAAACTACCCAGCCGCTTATTTATCAGAAGGTGAAGAATCATCCAACCGTTAGCACGATTTATATGAAGAAACTGGTGGATGGAAACATTCTGACACAAGAACAAGTGGACAGTCTGAAGAATAGCGTTCTGGAGGTCTTGAAGAATTCTTACGAGAGCGTGAAGTCGAAGGATCCTGTTGATCAGATCCTGCTTGGACTGAACGCGACCGACGGTAAATCCAAGACGGAAGTAGCTACGAATGTATCTGCACAAGTGCTGCGCGGGATTAATCGCGAGCTCCTGCAGTGGCCGGAAGGCTTTACGGTATATCCGAAGCTTCAGCGTATTCTCGAGCGCCGCAGCAATTCGCTCGACGAAGGCGAGAAGGTGGACTGGGGCCATGCCGAAACGCTGGCTTTCGCTACGATTCTCGCAGACGGCAAGCCGATCCGGATTACGGGACAGGATGCCGAACGTGCAACATTTGCCCATCGTAACCTTGTGCTTCACGATGCGGTTAATGGAGAGACCTTCTGTCCGCTGCACCGGTTGCCGCAAGCCAAGGCTTCGTTCGCGATCCATAACAGCCCGTTGACTGAAGCAGCCGTTGTTGGATTTGAATATGGCTACAATGTGTACTCTCCTGAGACTTTGGTTATCTGGGAAGCGCAGTATGGCGATTTCGTTAACTGTGCCCAGGTTATCATTGACCAGTTCATCACAGCCGGCCGCTCGAAGTGGAGACAGAAGTCCAGTTTGGTTATGCTGTTACCTCACGGTTATGAAGGGAATGGTCCTGAGCACTCCAGTGCAAGACTGGAACGCTTCCTCCAGCTGAGTGGTGAAGATAACTGGACGGTTGCGAATCTGACTTCCGCTGCCCAGTATTTCCATCTGCTGCGCAAACAAGCTTCCTTGACCGAAACCGAAGATGCCAGACCGCTGGTGATCATGGCTCCGAAGAGCTTGATTCGTAATCCACGCGTGGCATCGCCTGTGAATGCGTTCAGCGAGGGCGGTTTCCAGAAAGTGATGGAGCAGCCGGGTCTTGGCCAATCACCGAAGAAGGTGGAACGCCTTGTTCTTTGCTCGGGGAAAGTTGCAATCGATTTGGAGGACGCACTGGATAAACAGAAGGATCAGGATCAGTCCTGGCTTCATATTCTTCGTGTGGAACAGCTGTATCCATTCCCGAAAGAAGAAATTTCCCGTGTGATGCAGAAGTATCCGAACCTGAAAGAAATTCTGTGGGTTCAGGAAGAACCTCAGAACATGGGCAGCTGGAGCTTCATGGAACCAAGAATTCGTGAAATTGCACCTAAAGGCACAGAGGTCCGTTACAGCGGGCGTCCTGAGCGTTCGAGCCCTGCTAGCGGCTATCAGGATGTTCATGCTTATGAGCAACAGACCATCATTTCTTTTGCCCTTAATCGTAAAACTATAAATCAACAGATCTCATTGGGGAGGTAGCGGCTGTGAGCGAAATTACTGTACCAGCTATGGGCGAATCCATCACCGAAGGAACGATATTCAAATGGCATGTTAAAGAAGGGGATAGCGTTAACATCGGTGATGTGCTGCTCGAGTTAGAAACGGATAAGGTTAATCTTGAAATTAGCGCAGAGTCTGAAGGCGTTGTGGAAAAAATCCTTCGTCAAGAAGGGGAGAATGTAACGATCGGTGAAGTGCTCGGTCAAATTTCTCCACAGGAAGGCGTTGCAAGCGCACCGGCACCGAAGGCTGCTGAAGCTCCTGTATCCGCGCAAACGGAGACTGCTCCGGCACCCGCGGCAGAAGCATCGAAGCCGCAAGCTCCGGTACCGGCTCAGAACGAGGAAGGAGCGGGTCTGACTGCATCGCCATCCGCACGCAAACTGGCTCGTGAACGCGGGATTGATCTGGACCAGGTACAGGGCCGCGACCCGATAGGTCGGATTTACCATGATGATGTGAAGAATCATAATGAAGCCAAGCCTGCAGCACCAAGCAAGTCTGCTGCTGCCACAGCTGCTCCGGCAGCACAGGCTCCTGCTGCTGAGTATGGAAAGCCAGTAGAACGCACTCGTATGTCTCGCCGTCGTCAAACGATTGCGAATCGTTTGGTCGAAGCGCAGCATACGGCTGCGATGCTGACTACCTTCAATGAAGTAGATATGACAGCGATCCTGGATGTACGTAAGCGTCGTAAACAAGCTTTCCAAGAGAAGCATGACGTAGGCCTCGGCTTCATGTCCTTCTTCACCAAAGCGGTTGTGGGTGCGTTGAAGAGATTCCCGCATCTGAATGCCGAGATCGATGGCGACGACATCGTCGTGAAGAAATTCTATGATATCGGTATTGCGGTATCCGCGAAGGAAGGACTTGTCGTTCCGGTCGTTCGCGATGCTGATCGTCTTGGCTTTGCCGAGATTGAGAAGGAAATTGGCAATCTTGCTGCAAAAGCTCGTAATAATGCCCTGTCCTTGTCTGAGCTGCAAGGCGGTACATTTACGATCACGAATGGCGGCGTCTTCGGCTCACTGTTGTCTACGCCGATCCTGAATACGCCGCAGGTGGGTATCCTCGGCATGCACAAAATCCAGCTTCGTCCGGTAGCCATTGATGCAGAGCGTATGGAGAATCGTCCTATGATGTACATCGCACTGTCTTATGATCATCGGATCGTTGATGGTTCCGAAGCGGTTCGCTTCCTGGTTACGGTGAAAGAGCTCCTTGAAGATCCAGAGTCGCTGCTATTGGAAGGTTAATATCCGCCCAGAGATGTGCATAAATAAGAAGGCCGCATGGATAAAACCATGCGGCCTTCAAAGTATCCAGAAACCCAGGTCATTTTACGACCATGGGTTTCTTTTTGCATTCAGGTAGAAATCAATCGATGAGAGGAAGGGGAGTCCCCCGTTTTTCCTGGTGATCCAGGTGAATCGCCATCTTCTCCATGTTCTGCGCGTCTGCTGTCATCAAGGCTTGTTACTTGACGTTTTGCAGCCCGCGCAATCGGCAATAGCGAACCCGAACCCCATGATGGCTCTTTAGCATCCGTAAAGCTTTGCTCAATCGTTTCTTTTCGTTTTCGGTTCAGCCATTTACCCGATCAGCTAAGCTGGTTGTTTCGCAGAAGTCCTTGCTATCTTCCCAGACTTGACGTGTGATGACATTGCGGTGATTGCGTGAACGAGTACATTGTTCTCGCATCGGGCAAGTTTTACAGTGCTATGGATCCGAGGTATATTGCCGGTATCCTTCACGGCACCACAAACAAAAAAATAGCTGTCGAGACTTTCTCGACAGCCATGGACTTAGTTAATCATTAATTTCGTTTTATCTAATTAGTTTGATTACTTTTATTTTATAAGACGAAGGGTATTTGCACACACATGCAGGAAATATCCTTCGCTAGAAGTTGTAGAGCGCCAGCCTCAATTTCGATCTTTGAAACAGACTAAGTGGCACCCGTTAAAACTTTGTCCAAGGTACATTGTTCATATTTGGATGAGAAGAGGTGAAGTTATAGTATCTATGAAGTGGAGTAGATGCCTTAATATTTAAACCAAGCGTAGAACTCAAAGCACCAATGGTACCAGTTGCACTCATCCTCCAAGTACCTGATCCATAATAATAACCTTCACTTATATAACCTGGGTTATTACTTGATTGCTCGGTAATTATCCATGCTGGATTACTATTTGCATGTGCATAGGACACTTGTAGTGGTTTAGTTGCTACACTACCATTATGTTCCCAACTAACAGTTAGTGTTAGTGTGGATACCTCAATACCAAATACCGAAAGTTTGGTGGAACGGCTTGCCGATGCTCGTGTATTAGCAAGTGTACTTACATTTCCATTCTCTGATGCCGTAACTACAGCTTCGTTTTCGACCGTTACAGGCACTACAACACCATCAATCACATAACTTTTCTTTACGTCGTCGCCATTAATTCCGGATAATTCAAGCGACTCTCCATATTGATCACTCGTTAAAAATTTTACGAAGGCCTCTTGACTTGCTGCATCAAGATCCATAAACTTTTCTAAGACTTCTTTTGCAGCAGTATCTCCGGTCTCAATTTGTTGGTTTAAAAATTCGACATAGCTCGCTGGCGTAAGAAAGTCTTTATCCTCATAAGATTCAGCGTGTGCTAATGATGAACCTATAGATAAAAAAACAACTACTGCCAATATATTTTTTATGAATTTTGAACCAAGTCTCATAAATCTGTCCTCCTATGGGTATATATGTTATATGCTGGCGCCTTTATGGGATATATTACCTTTGATTTGTTGAATTCAAACATTTTAATATTTTGCGTGGAGGAGTTGATGGGTGAAATGAAGAACAATAAAGCTTTGTGGATTATCTTAGGAGTTGTTGCTTTGTTTATTATTATCTACTTTCTTGCCACAGCTAGCTAATCCTATATAATTAGGCTGAAAGTTTTATAGACTAATAAGACAGTCTTTAGTGACTGTCTTCAGAGTTTCGAGAAAGTCTAGGGGACTTTTCGACACTTGATTTTTTATATGGGGGAAACTCATCTTTTAATACAATAATAGATTTAATACGATCTGAGGCCCCTAGTTTTGAGACTATTAAGGAAAAACTTACCACCTGCAAAAAACAGGGGGGTCTCGACAGCCTGAAGGCCGCATGGACATTGCCATGCGGCCTTCTTATATAAGCGATTATGATTTTGATTTATGGTTATCGTTTGGATCCGGAAGATCCCGAGGGTTCCAATTCTCAGCCTGAGGCTCCACATCCTGATGTTTCTTCACTTTGTCCCTTTGTTCCTGAGAGTCATTCTCCGTGTCCTGCTGATTGCGTACTTCCTCGCTGTTCGGTTGTTTCATGGGAATACCTCCTTCAGTCGATATAATACATACATACCCGGTATGACAAAAGACAAACAGACATCAGACGTCAAGTCATTTGATTTTCATTGGGGTTGAAGTTAACATGGTAACTGAAAGTACACTACATAAAACATGATAAGTATAGATAAATGAGAGGAGAGATAGACATTATGGCGAATCCATCACAGCGTACGCTGCTGTTTACAGGTGCGTATGCGGAAGACAACCAAAGCGGAGTATGCGTATATGAATTTAACGGGGATAGCGGCGAACTGAAGCTGCTTGATGAGGTATCCGGCATTAAGAATCCGACCTTTCTGAACGTAGACCCGGAAGCTAGACGTTTATATGCCATTGGCGAAATTACAGAGGAAGGCGGAAAGACTGGCGAGGTCATCAGCTTTGAGATTGACCCTATGGCCGGCAAGCTGACCGAACGGAACCGTGTTCGCAGTGTGAGCAGCTCGACTTGTCATATCCAGCGAGATGAAGCGAGCAAGTATCTGATTGTCTCGAGTTATCATGGAGGTTTGGTAGGCCTTCATGCAATCGGTACGGATGGACAAGCCGGTGAACTTCTGGATGAGAAGAAACACGCGGATCTCGTTTCTGTACGGGAAGATCAGCAATCCAGAGCGCATTCGGCATTTTACAGTCCAGATGGTAGATTCGTGTTCGTACAGGACTTGGGACTGGACAAAATTCTCGCTTACACGGTAAATGAGAATACCCAAGAATTGAGCTTTCATGGCGAAACCCAGTTGGAAGCAGGCGTAGGCCCCCGTCATTTAGCGTTCCACCCAAGCGGTGCATACGCTTATGTCATCAACGAGTTGAATTCCAGTGTCACGGTGCTTCGCTACATCCCGAACGAGGGGCGTTTAGAAATACTGGAGACGATATCGACACTGCCTGCGGATTTTGACGGGGAGAGTTACTGCGCCGAGATTGCCGTGTCGGCGGATGGAAAAACGGTATACGGGTCTAACCGCGGACATGACAGCATTTTCGTATTTTCCGTGCATGAAGATACCGGTCGCTTAAGTCCGGTTCAATATATTTCGACAGAAGGCGGACACCCGCGTCATTTTACGCTGATGCCTGGGGGCAAGTTCCTGGTTGTCGCCAATAGAGACGGCAATAATCTTGTATTGTTTGATGTGAATCCGGAAGACGGCAAGCTTGCCTTTACGGGATATACCGTCTCGCAATCCAAACCGGTATGTGTAAAACCAGCGGTGTTCCAGCTTTAGACAGCCAAGATTCAGATACCGACTCGTTGGGTTATCTATAATCAGGAAAACTTAAACGAGGAGGTTGTGGCAATGTCAACAAATCAACGTTTGGATGGTAAAGTAGCCATCGTTACCGGTGCTGGTTCCGGAATCGGCCAGGCCGCAGCCCTTCTTTTGGCGGAGCAAGGAGCTAAACTGCTGTTGATCGATATTGATCGTGAACGCGTGGAGAAGGTGAAGCAAGCGATTGAGCAAGGCGGAGGCGAAGCGCTGACCGGCAACTGTGATATTTCCAAAGCGGAATCGCTGAAGGATTGCTTCAGCCAAGCTGCCGAGAAGTGGGGAAAGATGGACATCGTGTTTGCCAACGCCGGCATCAATGGGACCAAGGCTCCGATCGAGATCATGGAGCTTGATGAATGGGATGCTACGATCAATACCAATTTAAGAGGAACGTTTGCCACGGTAAAATACGCGATTCCCTATTTGAAGGAGCATGGAGGCAGCATCATCATTACCAGCTCCATCAACGGTAACCGGGTGTTTACCGGCTTTGGGTTCTCAGCATACAGCACCACGAAGGCCGGACAGGTTGCTTTCATGAAGATGGCGGCTCTGGAGCTCGCACGTTATAAAATTCGGGTAAATGCCATTTGTCCCGGCGCGATTTCAACCAACATTGATGAGAGCACCATCGAGAAGCCAGAGCTCGACGAGGTGACGATCCCGATTGAATATCCGGAAGGTGATCAGCCATTGGCGGACGGACCGGGACAGCCTTCACAGGTTGCCCAGCTTGTAGCATTTCTTGCATCCGATGATGCTTCCCATATCACCGGCACTGAAATTTATATCGACGGAGCGGAATCCCTCATTCACTAACCTTCAACAAAGACCGATTTGACAAAACCGGGCATTTTCCTCATAATGAATGAACGTATTGTCAAATGGAATAGTGGTGATGAAGATGGGGATGGGGATTGTTGTTGTGGAAATATGCGACAGCAACTTGATGAGTGCTTTGGAACTTGAGCATCTTGAGGAATTGTATCCCGAAATCGCTGTCCTGCGGGCCGATTGCATGAATCTTTGCGGTCTGTGCAAGCTGCGGCCATATGCACTGGTGAATGGTAAACGTGTATTCGCGGCAACGACGGAAGAATGCGTCGAGAAGATCAAAGCTGCTATCGAAGCTGAACTGGCTGTTTTCCATGATATTTAATACGTCTGAATGCAGACGAGATCGTATAGTAAAAGGGCAAGGTGCGAGTGAATCGCACCTTGCCCTTTCCTTTAGTTATAACTATTTATGGCTGGGTTTCGCTCAGGAAGCATTGTGGCTTGCAGCAACAATCTCTTCACACTCTGCAGAGCAGCAGCCATGATGAAGCTCCTCGCACTCTTCGCAGCATACATGCTGCAGGTGGCAAGCGTCATTATCGCAGTTGATATACCGATCTTCGGGCTTTCCGCAATGGTGGCATTTACCAACGATGACATCCTCGTCCGTTTGATTGATCGGTACAGCAATACGCTCATCAAATACATAACATTTCCCGTCGAACAGACGGCCTTTTACTTCAGGGTCTTTACCGTAGGTGACAATGCCGCCCTCCAGCTGGGCAACGTCCTTAAAGCCTTCCTTAAGCATGAAGCCGGTCAGCTTCTCGCATCGAATGCCCCCTGTGCAGTAAGTCAGGATGGTTTTGTCCTTATGCTCGCTCAGGTTCTCGCGAATCCAATCCGGAAACTCACGGAAGGATTGAACCTCTGGACGTATCGCATTGCGGAAATGACCAATATCGTATTCGTAGTCATTCCGTCCGTCGATGACGATTACATCATCACGCTGCAAGTATTCATAGAATTCTTGAGGCGCTAAGCGGGTTCCGCTGATCTCATTAGGGTCGAGCTCATCCTCCACCCGGAAGGTAACGAGTTCCTCGCGGTGACGGACAAACATCTTCTTGAATGCGTGCCCTTCGGAAGGGTCAATCTTAAACACCATGTCCGCAAAGAGCGGGTTGGCGTGCATATCCTGCATATATTGTTCAGTCTGTTCAATCGTACCGGATACCGTACCATTGATGCCTTCGGAGGCAACCAGGATACGTCCTTTGAGTCCAAGATCTTTGCAGTATTGCAGATGCTCGTCTTTGAACGCTTCAGGGTCCGGGATTTGAACAAATTTATAATAGAGAAGGATCTGATACTTCTGTTGCTCTGACATGATTTAATCACCTGTTCTTTTATATATTCAGCCATACGTGTACCTATAGAATTGTAGTGAATTCACTCCACATAGTCAACTTAAATGTATAGAAAGTTTCCCATGATATGTGAATTTAAGGGGTTTCACGATTGCAGGAAAGCGGTTATGATGAAGGGGTGAGCTTGAGAACACTTTCAATTATTGGAGGCGTTGAACAGCATGGTACATATCGAGCAAAATGCACTCGTATTGTTTCAAGGCGACAGTATTACCGATTGCGGGCGAAATTACGAGGAGTCGGACAGTTTGGGGCATGGATATGCGCTGATGGCTGCTGCCCGGCTTGGTATGGAGCTGCCTTTGAAAAGGCTGCGTTTTGTAAACCGCGGAATCAGCGGTAATCGGGTTGTCGATCTGCGGGGGCGCTGGGAGGAAGACTGTATTGACCTGGATCCGACATGGGTATCCATCCTGGTCGGTATTAATGAGACCGGCAGGAAGTATAACCGTGGTGAAGCAACGTCCGTGGAAGCCTACTATGAGGGGTATCGTGAGCTGCTTATCCAAACCCGCGAGTTAACCGGCGCGAATTTTATTCTCATGGAGCCGTTCTTGCTGCCTGTTACGGAAGCCAAGAAGGAATGGCGGGAGGATCTGGATCCCAAAATTCAGGCCGTTCGCGAATTATCGCGAGAATTTGAGACGCTGTACGTTCCGCTCGACGGCATTTTTGCTGCAGCCAGCTCCAAGATAGAGATGAGTTATTGGGCATCTGACGGTGTTCATCCTTCCCCCGCAGGTCATGCGCTCATGGCAGAAGCGTGGCTAGCGACGATGCAGGGCCGGTCCATTTTGTAGACGCTCCGGATTTTTTCTACTATATAAATAATATTTCGTTTAGTTGACATCCCCGGAAGCTTGTAACGTCCGGGGATGTTCTTTATGTAAACCATTACATGCTTTATAAAATCTTGATTGACGAAAACAATTGGGTACATATAAAATGTTCATAATAGACCGTTGTTCAATAGGAACGACTTATTTTTTGACTTTAATGCTTTCGTCTATGAAAGCGGGGAAGCGTTGTCGCTTTATGTAGAAAATTATTGAAGCGGTTAACAAATGAGAGGGGAATCATGATGAAGAGAAAAATGTGGTTATCACTTACACTCTCCGCACTGCTGGTTACAGCGGTAGGATGCGGGGACAAGCCGGAAGGCGGCGGTACGACTCAAACGGGCAGCGGCGGAGAAGCGGAGAAGAAAACCTATAGCATCGCTATTTCGCAGATCGTAGAGCATCCATCCTTGGATGCAACGCGGGAAGGCATTCTGGCGGCTTTGAAGGAAGCCGGAATTTCCGAGGAAGACAACACGCTTAAAATCGATTACAACAATGCGCAAGGCGATCAAGCGAACAACCTGTCGATCGGCCAGAAGCTGAAGGATACGAAATCGGATCTGGTGGTCGCTATCGCCACCCCGTCCGCGCAGGCAGTGGCAGAGAACGTAAAGGAAAAGCCGGTACTGTTCGCAGCGGTGACCGATCCGGTTGACGCAAAGCTGGTAAGCGACTTGCAGAAGCCAGGTGGCAACGTCACCGGTGCATCGGATACCAACCCGGAGGCAGCTAAACAGCTGATGGATTTCATCAGCACCAACTTCCCGAATGTGAAGAAGATCGGCCTTGTCATTAATGAAGGGGAAGCCAATGCAGTGGTTATGGCAAAGACGGCTGAAGAGGCGCTCGCCGAGCATGGCATCGAGCTGGTTAAGGCGGCTGTAACGAACACATCCGAAGTGAAACAGGCCGCGGAATCGTTAGTCGGCAAGGTAGATGCTTACTATATCACGTTGGATAACGTTGTGGTCAGCGGCGTTGACGCGATTATCCAAACGGCACAAAAGAATAAAATTCCGTTCTTCTCCAGCGACCGCGATACGGTGGAGAAGGGGGCTTTTGCAACCGTCGGATTTAAGTATTACGACCACGGCTATCAGGTTGGACAGATGGCTGTAGAGATCCTGAAAAACGGCAAAAATCCGGCGGACATGGAAGTGACGAAGCCGGATAAGCTGGATCTGATCTTGAACACGAAGGTTGCGGCTGACTATGGTATTGAAGTGACCGACGCCATGAAACAGGAAGTCAAAGACCCGGATAACAACATCATCGAGTAACTGTAAGGCGCGGAGATAACAGCCCGCGCCTTACTTCTTAATCCTTAAGGAGGTCAATGACATGCTGGATTTCGTGATGAGGCTGGATGGTCCGATTGAATTGGGGCTGCTGTATGCGCTGATGGCACTCGGGGTATATATCACGTTCCGAATTTTGGATTTTCCGGATTTAACAGTGGATGGAAGTTTTACGACAGGCGCAGCGATTGCAGCGATTCTGATTACCAACGGTGTGAATCCATGGCTTGCTACGCTGGCTGCGTTTGCCGGAGGTATGTTAGCCGGTATCTGTACAGGCCTGCTGCATACCAAGGGTAAGATCAACGGTTTGCTTTCAGGCATTATTATGATGATTGCCCTGTATTCGATCAATATGAGGATTATGGGTAAGCCTAATATTTCGTTGAGCCAGGAAGCGAATATCTTCGGATCGATTGATCCGATTTATATTATGTTAGTGATTGTGATCATCGGCAAGCTGCTGCTCGATGCATTCTTCCGTACGGATCTTGGTCTAGCGCTGCGCGCGACAGGGGACAACAAGCGGATGATCCGCAGCTTTGGTGCGAACACGGACACCACAACCATTCTGGGGCTCAGCATTTCAAACGGTCTGGTGGCCTTATCCGGCGCAGTGGTTGCCCAGCAATCCAGTTTTGCCGACATTAGCTCCGGTATCGGTATGATTGTGATCGGTTTGGCGTCCGTTATCATTGGCGAGGCCGTGCTTGGGGCCGGTTCGGTATTCCGGACGACGCTGGCTGTAGTCTGCGGTTCGATTATTTATCGGATTGTTGTTGCCGCTGCCTATGAGATTCCATGGCTTGAAGCTTCAGATTTAAAACTGATCACCGCGATCATCGTCATTATCGCTCTCGTGGTTCCGACCATCAACCGGGCGATGAAGCAGCGTTCACAGGCACGGAGGCGCTCAACCGAACTGTTAGCTACGCAAGGGAAGACCAAAGGAGGTGCGCTCTGATGCTGGAGATGAACCATGTGTCCAAGCTGTTTAATCCGGGAACGGTGGATGAGAAGATTGCCTTGATGGATGTCAATCTTCACTTGAATCCGGGGGATTTCGTAACGGTTATCGGAAGTAATGGTGCAGGCAAATCCACGCTGATGAATATCATTTCCGGGGTAATGAGACCGGATGCAGGCGAAGTGTGCATTGACGGCACTTCGATCGGCCATCTGCCGGAATTTCGTCGCAGTCGCTGGATCGGCCGGGTATTCCAGGATCCGATGGCGGGCACTGCGCCGCATATGACCATTGAAGAGAATCTCGCGATGGCATATCGTAGGGGCCAGTCCCGCAGGCTCAGCATAGGCGTTACAGCCTCCAAGCGGGCGGGCTTCCGCAAGCACTTAGAGCGGCTTGGCATTGGACTCGAGGATCGGCTCCGAGCCAAAGTCGGGATGCTGTCGGGAGGGGAGCGTCAAGCACTAAGCTTGCTGATGGCAACCTTTACGCAGCCGCAAATCCTGCTGCTGGATGAGCATACGGCAGCGCTCGATCCGGCGCGTGCGGAGCTGATCACCCGAATAACCGATGACATCGTGCGCGACATGAAGCTTACCACGCTCATGGTCACGCATAACATGGAGCAAGCCATCCGTCTTGGCAATCGCCTCATTATGATGGATAAGGGACGCATCATTCTGGATGTAGACCAAGAGCGCAAGAAATCCCTGACGGTGGCGCAGCTGCTCGGGGAATTTGAGCAGATTAGCGGCCATAAGTTGTCGGACGATCGTTTGGTTCTTGGGTAAGCATCTTGCGTTGAGACGGGAAACATGATAATGAATATAACGCTAAGCCTTCAATCTTGACAGGCTTAGCGTTTTTCTATACGCTAATTTCTTCCTGCCAGTTAACTACTGAGGTCGCTTAATGATAGGACTGTTTTCAATTCCATCGCTTTTTGCATGGATTCCTGATAACGTGTTAATGTTGGGTGAGCCACATCTTTAATCCGGAAAAAGATCAAGAGTGTGCTTTAAAAATGCCTGACGACCGCTAGTCTTAAACTAGCGGACATTTGAATGTAGGAGGCTTATTCTTCCATGGTCGTTCGTAAAGAAGATCTACAGATGAAAATATTGTTAGTGGAAGATGATAAAACGATTGCGTCCGGGCTGGAGTATTCGCTGCAGCAAGATCGCTTTTCTACCGTTCTATGCCATGATGTCGTTTCTGCAAAAAAAGAGCTCGCTGAAGATATAGATCAATTCGCTTTATGCTTATTTGATTTATCGCTCCCGGATGGAAGCGGTTATGAATTATGCAAAATGGTGAAAGAGCAACGAGATATTCCGGTCATTTTCTTAACGGCGATCGACGATGAGGTCAATGTCGTGATGGGGCTTGACATGGGAGCGGATGATTATATTACAAAACCATTTCGTATTCGCGAGCTTCTCTCGCGGATCAAGTCCGTCTTGCGGAGATACCATAAGTCGTCTCAGACCCAAGGGATCATTAACATTGACCAGGTTCGTTTGAATACGCTGGAAGGAAAAGTGTATAAAAACGGCGCTGAAATTTCATTGACCGCTCTGGAGTATCGCTTATTGTTGATTTTTGGTAACCATATTGGACAAGTTCTGTCAAGAAATCAGCTTTTGGAGCAGATTTGGGACGTGGCAGGCGACTTCGTGAACGACAATACGCTAACGGTATACATCAAAAGACTAAGGGAAAAGCTGGAGGATGATCCGCAGCACCCCACGATGATCAAAACGGTACGCGGTTTAGGATATAAGGTCGGTGATTAGATGCTGCGAAATCGAGAGATTCAGATATTATTGTTGATCATGGGTTCCATCAGTTTAGTGGGGGGCGTTGCCGCTGCTTTCATTTCGTCTGTAGCTGCGACGCTCGTTTTCATCATGTCTTTATTACTTATTGGAAGCAGTCTGTTATTCACGAAATGGAGATACCGCGAACTTGAACAGCTGTCCGTCTATTTGCGTGAAATAAGCAGAGGCAATTATTCACTTGACGCTCGTGATAATCAAGAAGGCGAGCTTAGCATTTTAAAAAATGATATTTATAAAGTGACACTCATGCTATCGGAGCAGCGATCGCTTCTTCAGCGAGACAAAACGGGGCTGACGGATGCCATTTCCGATATCTCGCATCAGCTTAAAACGCCGCTTACCTCCATGACGGTGATGGCAGATTTGCTAAGCAAACCCGACCTGCCTCCAACGAAAAGAACGGAGTTCACCCGCAATATCCGTATTCAGCTTGAACGAATCGATTGGCTTGTTTCTTCTTTGTTAAAGCTATCGAGAATCGAGGAAAAGACAATCCAGTTCAAAAGAGATCAAGTATTCGTTCATAAGCTTATACAAAAGGCATTAGAACCGGTGTTGATTCCGATGGAAATCAAGGACCAAACGGTTTCCATCAAGGGCGATGACAGCGTTTCGTTTGTCGGTGATTTCAAATGGACGGCCGAAGCGATTATCAATATTTTGAAAAATGGCGTTGAGCACACGCATGAAGGCGGACTCATAGCCATTTCTTTTTCCGAAAATGCGCTATTTACGGAAATTATCATCGCTGATAACGGAAAAGGAATTCCAAAAGAAGATTTGCCTTATATTTTCAAACGTTTTTATAAAGGGAAAAATGCGAGCGAGGGGAGCATCGGCATTGGTCTTGCGATGGCTTACAGCATTATTGCAAGTCAGAACGGAGTGATCGATGTGACGAGCAGCAGCGACAAGGGTACGCAGTTTCGGATTAAATTTTATAAGCACGTGATTTAGCGGCACTCCGTAAGTGACTGAATTGTCACCTCCATCGTCACTGAAAAGTCATTTTAGAGAGATACAATGATATTCAACAGATGAACGATGGAGGTACGACCATGCATTTGAAACAACAACGTAAAATTATTTTTGCTATCACGATATTCTACACCCTGTTTATTCTTTATTTTTTGTTTTTCGCTTTCGGCAGAGTAGGTAAGGTAGATCAAATCTCCGAGTACACCTTTATGTTTTTACCTGACAGTTTTTTCAGGGTGCCAAGTCTATCAGATCTTCTACATCCTACATTGATGGATTTTGTGGGTTTCGGAAACATCGCAGCCTTTATCCCTTTTGGCATATTGATTCCGTTGTTATATCGGACTAGCTTTGTTCGCTTCATGACATTGTTCATCCTATCCATCCTTCTGCTGGAGACGATTCAGGCGCTAACTTTCCTCGGCAGCTTCGACGTGAACGATGTCATACAGAACTCAACGGGCGCAGCCATCGGATTCGGGGCGTACAAACTTGGCTTTCGCTCGAAAAACATCTGGAGAAATATTGCTGCTGCGGGTATTTCCAGCGTTGTTTTGATGCTCGGGGTGTGGGGCATCTTCGGGGTGGTTGATCAAGTGTTCACCAAAGAGATGGGCCCCTTTGTGGCGATAAACGAATGGAAGGACAGTAACGGCAATCCATCAACGGGAACGAAACCGAACCGTCTTAAGATAGGCGGTCAAGACGTGGAACCCCAATATAATATGTACAGCATTGAAGGCAAAAACAAGGAAACGTACAGGTACACGTTAGGCAATAAGAAGGAGGTGTACCTCTTTTTGAATTATGGAATTCCCGATCAGGAGGATTCTCGAGGCAGCATTAGGGTTACCGCCGATGGACATGAGTTACTGACTGTATCTGTAGAAGCCGGACGCCATGAGCCGGATATGAGCTCCATTTATCTCCCTCAGGCCAATGAGCTTACGATAACCATTGAGGGAAATGTAACCCTGTGGGATGTTGGATATAAAGAGATGGTATATAGCTGGAATTGAGCATGAAGGGAGGGAGATATGACAATGGAAATTTTAAAAATAGATCATCTGTCTAAAATATACGGAAAGGGCGAATCGGCGGTAAAGGCGCTTGACGATGTTTCCTTTTCGGTCCGAAAAGGTGAATTTGTCGCCATCATTGGCCCGTCAGGATCGGGGAAATCCACGCTGCTGCATATGCTGGGCGGTGTGGATTTGCCGACGAGCGGCAAAGTCCTCGTAGAGGATACGGACATGTATAACTTGGACGAAACACAGCTGGCCATCTTCAGGCGCAGACAAATCGGCCTGATCTACCAGTTTTTCAATCTGATTCCCGTCTTGACGGTGGAAGAGAATATTACGCTCCCGCTCTTGCTTGATAACCAAAAGGTAGATAAGCAGCAGTTGGATGGTCTCGTGAAGACTTTGAATCTGCAACATCGCTTAAACCATCTGCCTAATCAATTATCAGGCGGACAGCAGCAAAGGGTATCGATCGGCAGAGCACTCATTAGTAATCCTGCCATTATGCTGGCGGACGAGCCGACCGGGAATCTGGACAGCAAGAATAGCAGCGAGATCATCGACTTATTGCAAATGTTGAATAAAACCTATCACCAGACATTGATCGTGATCACGCATGACGAACGAATCGCTTTGCAAGCTGACAGAGTCATTTCGATTGAAGACGGAAGGATTGCCAAAGACGAGGTGATTCGCCCTTGAATATTGTCAATAAACTCACCGTCAGACATTTGCGGGAAAACAAGAGAAGAACGCTTGTAACCATCATAGGTGTCATCATGTCAGTTGCCATGGTGACGGCTGTTGCAACGCTTGGTTTTTCTTACTTGGATTTAATGAAAAGGCAAACCATCGCAGATGAAGGGGAATGGCATGTCCTATATCAAGATGTAAACAAGGAACAGCTTGCAGCGATAAAAAACGATGACGCAACCAAGACCCTTGCGATCACAAACGATCTTGGTTATGCCCCATTAGAAGGGGGACAAAATCCAAATAAGCCATATTGGTTCATCAAGGCTTATGATGCACAAGGTTTAGCGCAATTTCCGATTGAAGTGAGCAAGGGGCGTCTGCCGCAAACCGACAAGGAAGTTGTGATTTCTGAAGCCGCTGCGACAAACGCCAAGGTGAAATATGAAATCGGGGATCGTCTCACTCTGCGCGTCGGCGAACGATTCGAGGAAGGGAATGATCAACCGCTGGGCCAAACCGAATCGCTGCGCATCGTAGATAACAAAAAGAACGAAACGCTGCATAATACGATGACAAGGGATTACACGATCGTAGGCTTCATCAAACCTCCCGTATGGGAACCGGCGTGGGCCCCGGGGTATACGACCATTAGCTATGTCGATGAAAACATCATCGGGGCAAACGATCGAGTCAATGCGGCGGTAGTCTTGCAAAAAGTCAATCAGTCCTTGTTCGCACATGCAGAAAACCTGGCAGAGAACAACCAGATCGAAACGGTCCAATATCATCACGATTTGCTTCATTATTATGGCGTTTCCAAAAGCGAAGCCTCGTACAGCACGATGGTCTCCTTATCGGTGATCCTGATGGCGGTCATTATGATCGGCTCAGTTTCGCTGATCTATAATGCTTTTGCAATTTCCGTCTCGGAACGTTCCCGCCATTTAGGGATGCTTGCAAGCGTGGGGGCTACGAAAAGGCAGAAGAGAAATTCGGTGTTTTTTGAGGGTGTCATTATTGGCTTGATCAGCATTCCGGTTGGAATCCTATGCGGTCTTGCCGGGATCGGTATTACCTTTCAGTTCATTAACGCTATCATTCAAGGGGCTTTAGGAATTACTGAAAAGCTAACGGTGATCGTCACGCCGTTATCGATTTTGATTGCCTGCGCTGTCTCCATGTTGACGATCTTCATTTCGACGTATCTCCCGGCCGTCAAAGCATCCCGGATTTCAGCCATGGATGCGATTCGTCAAACTACCGATGTGAAGCTTTCGGGCAAAAGCGTGGAAACGCCGAAATGGATTCGAAAGCTCTTCGGAATCGAAGCGGAGATCGGATTGAAGAACTTAAAAAGGAACAAGCGGAGATACCATGCTACCGTATTTTCGCTCGTGATCAGCATCGCTTTGTTTTTAACGGTATCATTTTTTACCGGTAATCTGAAACAATCCTTGGCCATGTCGCAGGAAGGCGTCAACTATGATATAGAACTATCTTACGGCAATGAAAAAAGAATAGACGATCGGTTGGTTCAGTCCATTGCATCCCTTTCGGATGTATCGGAATACAGCGTGATTCATGAGTTGTACAGGAACGCTTGGATCGAGGAAGCGTCCATCGCCGATGAATTGCAGGAGGCGGTCAAGAAGGATAAGAGTATGCTGAAGGACGGAAAATATCCTTACGATATTAAAATCAATGCATTAAACGATTCGAACCTGCGGGCTTATGCCAAAGCAGTCGGCGCAGATTACGAGCTACTGACGGATCCGGAACATCTCTCCGCCATCGTGATCGATACCATCGATTATAAAGATATGGATACGGGAAAATATGTCCATACGAAGGCTATTCATGCGAATGTTGGGCAAAGTCTCGATTTGACTACGTTCGATGAGGAAACGGAAAAAGTGACGGATGTAAGTGAAGTGTACATTGCGGCGTTGACGGATCGATCTCCGATGGGGATGAACTCAATCGGAACAGGCGGGTTAAATATCGTCGTCTCGGAACGAGTCCTAAATCAACTGGCAGACGATAAGAGCGGGGAGTTCGTTCAAACCTTTCTCTATCTGAAAAGTGCGGACCCGCTGAAAACGCAGCAGGAAATCGAAGAAATGAAAGAGCCTAATCTGTATGTGTACAATGTGTACCAATCCAGAAAACAGGAAGAACAGATGATACTATTGATGTCCGTCTTTACTTATGGCTTTATCGTATTAATTTCAGTGATTTCGATTGCGAATATTTTTAATACAATCTCAACGAGCATCGCTCTTCGAAAGCGGGAATTTGCGATGCTGAAATCCGTTGGAATGACGCCAAAAGGCTTTGCGAAAATGATGAACTACGAAAGTGTTTTTTATGGAGCCAAATCACTGCTGTTCGGACTTCCTATCAGCTTCGTCGTGATGTATTTGATCTATATGGCCTTTGCGAACAAATTTAGCTACGGATTCGTCCTTCCCTGGATGAGTATTCTGTCTGTCATTGCCGCCGTATTTGTCATTGTCGGTTCTGCCATGCTATATTCCAGCGCGAAAGTAAAAAAGGAAGACATCATCGACGCGTTAAAGCAGGAGAGTATATAAAAGTGACCGGCTCTGACTTGAAGCTGCAAGGAAAGACAGTGTCAACCATCATTATAATAAAGTCATAAGGGGGGGGCCTCGTCTTGGGGATCGATGCAATCTATACGAATCTACGTTTTTTAATGCTGCCGGTCATCGTAATTATCGGGATCGAATTCGTTCTAATCATGTTATATTATTATCTTTATTATAGAAAACAAAAATCAGAGGGAAAGCCACGGATTCAAATGAACAAGCTTTTTCTTGGCGCCTTGTTCATCGGATATGTTGTATTTGTACTTGAGCTAACGATGTTGGGCCGCGGCAATTCTCATTTCTTGCAGATGAATCTCCATCCATTCAGCGATTATGTTGAAGCATGGAACAAATATTCCTTACGTGATCTTCAGAACGGTATATTTAATATCATCATGTTTATCCCGATGGGAATATTGCTGCCTTTCATCAGCCGAAAATTTAAAGCATTCAAGTGGCTTCTTCTTGTCGTTGTAAGTTCTACGCTCTTTATTGAAACCTATCAGACGCTTTCAGGAGCAGGACTGTTTGAGCTTGCTGATATCTTGAACAACACGCTCGGTGGTATTTTTGGATATCAGTTATACAGACTTGCCGCTTCCATTGTTCATAACAAAAAAGTCAGAATGAAAAGTCTTCTGGGAAACCTGGTGATACCCCTACTAATGGGTTTGCTTTTTGTCGGCATGAATATCGTCTACATCCAGCAGGAGTTCGGAAACCTGGCCATAAACTCGTTTACCAAATGGAATATGAAAGATGTTCATGTAACAACATCCCTTCAGTTAAGCTCGGCACCTGCAGTGGCCCCCGTCTACAAGAAAATCACTCAGCCGGATGGAGTAGAAGCCCTGCTGCAGCAGAAGTTAGGATTATCTGAGTTGAAGGTTAAGGATTGGGATGGCGATCGAGAGGTTCTATTGGAAGATAAATCAGGAACACCATATACATTCTATCAATCCGAAGAGGGAAACTGGTCGTTAACCGAGAACAATGATACACCGGAGCGAACTTCATTCAATGACCAAGAACTGCTATCACAGAAGGCCAAAACCATAATGGCCGATCTTGGCCTACTCCCTCAAGACGCTGATTTTACAGCATTGGAGGACGGGGAATTTCAATGGTCCCTCCCGGATAAAGCGGGTCTACACGAGAGTTATTGGACTGGCGAGCTGTTACTCGGTCTTAAACAAGATGGCAGTATCTATTCGATAAATAATGGGCTCCAAGAGAATCAATTTATTAAGGAAGTAGATATATTGTCTCCTGCAGAGGTGTATGATCGTATCAAAAATGGTGAATTTCCACAAATCAAAAGAAATGCAATATTAACGGATGATCAACTCGTTATTAAAAAGGGTGACCAACTGGATATAACAGGAATTGAGCTATCGTTCATATATGACACGAAAAACTTCTATCAGCCTGTATACACAGTATACGGTGTATTTAATGGGGATTCGAATTGGTTCACATTAATTCAGGCAAGAAGGAGCTAGGAGAGGATATAGTAAGTAAGGGCCCTGACTTGGTTGAAGTCAGGGCCCTTATTGTTGTCCAACAAAGCGCTTCCGAAAATTTCGGAGCGCTTTTTCTCATCGTAGTGATCAAACTGACGATATATAAATCATAAAGAAAAGTGTTGAATTTGGCATTTTTAAATTGTATTGGTTATTTTTTGTAAAAAAATGACGTAAATAAGTATTGACCGCTGGAATATTAATCAATATGATTACTGTATAGAGAAATATACTAATATTTGGGTTCTGATCCTAAAGGGTGGTGTTAGCTTGGAAATGACAGCCACGATTCGCGAACAAATGGAAGAGTTTCTACATAAGAACGAAATGACGATTAATCGGTTTGCTGAGATATCGGGGGTCAATAGCGGCACACTCAGCAACATCCTGAATGGCAACCGCCCGATTTCCATGCAGCAATTGGACCGGATTACGTTAGGTATGGGTCTGGAAGAGGGTTGTTTTTACGAGCTGTATATCGATGAATGCATATTTCATGCTACGCCGGATTGGCGTCGGCTAGGTCCGTTTCTTCACCGATGCGCGGAACTTGGGAAGCTGAATTGTCTGGACAAGGCTGTCCGGATGACGATGGATAATATCTCTTATTCACCCTTACTCTTTGAAACGGCTGAGCTTTTTTTCAAAGAGGGAAAACATGAGGCGGCTGTTTTGATCTATAAAAGCGTGGCTGAGAGTGAACGATTTCAGCATTCGGAAAGATTAGCCCTTTGTCAGTATCGGTTGTTTACGTTGGAATTGGGTGATGATCAGGATGCAAATTTGCAGGCAGCTGTTTATTTTGAGCCATACGTGGATCGGTTGGATGAGATGTACCAGTTGGATGCGCTTAAAGAATTAGTAAATTTAAATCTATCTTTGCATCGTTGGGATAAGGTTGATGCAATAGCTTTAAAAATGGGTACTAAAGCGACAATTCAATACCAACATATTGGTAAAATTTTCAAAAAGAAAGAAGGACGAAATAAACCACTTATATTTTATATTCTATATTCGCATTTAATTCGAGCAACTGTTTGTTATGAGTGTGGTGATTATGAAAAGGCATTAGAATTTGTAACCTTATATGAAGATCCTACCTGGATTGATGATCCTGATTATGAGGAAATCAGAGTCATTGAGCAGTTTAAAGAGTGGGCTGAGGCAAACAAATATCTATACAAGTTAATGGCAGGAGATGATGATTTACTAGTTGATTATGTAGATTTTATTACTGATAGAGAAGATGAGATATTTTTAGGGCTTTGTAGCATCATGATTGCAGCTAATCGATATCAGTTAGATGTGGACTATATTCTGGATAAGTTTAAAAAATATATTGTTCATAAGGAACAACGAAATCATATTGGAAAGATAATTCAGCAGGTTACAGCAGATCGATATACAAGATTACTCGCTGAACTTGGTATTTATTATCTGAACACTAATCGCTATGAGAGTGGACTTGAGTTTATTTTAGATAGTTTAGAAAACTCGATTAAGATAAATAGTGATAAGGGGATGCTTAGATGTATGGGGGTTTTCGAACAATTTCGTCCTTATTCCACAAACGATCTTCAACTAAAGTATAAATATTTAGTGAAAGATGTACAGATTTTAAATAATAAAAAAATAGGAACATCTATTGGTTACCGATGATATTGTATCGCTATGATACTTTGTTCATGGAAAGTTTTCTTTTTTTGGTAATGTCAAGTAGATCGATTTATGATACTGTAAGGGGGAATATGGGAAATTTCACTATGTTTCATCAATGAAGAACAACTTTCAAGAAAATATTGGTTAGAGAGGTGCAAAAAATAATATGAAGAAAAAACTTGCGTATCTATTTACAATCTGTAGTCTTGTTTTGCTGTTCGAAGTTCCGTCAGGGATTATAAGTGCTGATCCTATTACTACTCCCAAAGCAGCTGTTTATAGTCATGGGGCAGGAACAAATATGACGTCTTCGTCTCATGGTGCGGGAACGACCTAATTTATTTTCTTCATAGATTTAATCAAAAGATGGTTCCAGACATAGTGGAGCCATCTTTATTTGAATAATTAATTAAATTATTGACCTTCTGAATGTAAAATAATAGCATGTAATTAAATATTTATAATACTAATATTTGGTTTTCCATCTGGGGGTGTTGTTACTTGGAGACGACAGCCACGATTCGCGGAGAGATAGTTAAATATTTGCAGAATCATCGTATGACGATTAACCAGTTTGCAAAGATATCGGGTATCAATAGCGGAACACTTAGTAATATCATAAATGGTAATCGTCCCATGTCTATGCACCAGTTAGACCGGATTACCGAAGGCATGGGGCTGGAAGAGGGACAATTCTATGGACTTTATATAACGGAGAGTATTTTCCATACTACTCCCGACTGGCGGAGGCTTGGACCTTTTCTGGGGCGATGTGCGGAGCTGGATAAACTGGATTGTTTGCATAAAGCAGCACGAATGACGATGGAGAACATCAATTACGCGCCAATGCTTTTTGAAATGGCGGAGGAATTCTTCAACAGGGAGAAGTATAAAGCGGCCGCATTATTGTATGAATGCGTGGCTGAAAGTGAAAAGTTCCAGCATTCTGAAAGGCTTGCATTATGCCAATATCGGCTTTTTGTAATGGAGTTAAGTGACAATGTGGAAGCTAATCTAAAGCTGGCAGTATCTTTTGAGCATTATATTGATAGATTAGATGATGAATATCAATTAGACGCTTATAGAAAGCTTATTAATGTGAATATTTCTTTTCAGCGGTGGGACACAATTGAAGTGCTGGCTAGAAAAATGGGTCATAAAGCTAGATTACAATATAAGAACAATTGTAAAATCGCGATTATGAGTGATGGACAGGAAAAGCCCATAATCTTTTACATACTCTATTCATTTCTAATACAAGCGAATGTCCGTCGTGAAGCAGGAAATTTTGAGGAAGCATTAAGTTATCTGTCTATGTATGAAGACCCGGATTGGATAAAGGCACCTTCCGATCAGGAAAAAATAATAATCAATCAGTTTAAAGAATGGGCAAAAGCGAATCGATACTTATACAGGTTAATGTCTGGAGACTTTGACGTTATATCTGAATATGTAAACTATGTTGAAGCCAGAACAGATGAGATTTTTACTGCCTTATGCAATATTGTCGTAGCAGCAAATCGACATCGCTTTAACATAGATCATATTCTGGAGAAGTTTAAAGAGTATCAGGCATATAAACCACAACGAAGCCGTCTCGGCAAGATAAGTGAACAAGTTACGATGAACCGATATGCTCGTCTCCTTACCGAGCTAGGGATATACTATTTGAACTCCAAAAAATTTGATCGTGGTTTAACATTTATTATAGATAGTTTGGAGTATTCGATAAGAATCAAAAGCGACAGAGGGATGCTGCGGTGCATGGGGATCTTTGAGCAGTTTCGTCAGTATTCTTCCAAAGAAATACAGAAACGATACAATGATTTGATTAACGATGTTCAAAAATTATCCGTGTACGCTTGGAGCCCTCAAGTGTAAAGGAAAATGCTATTTAATAGATTTTTCTGGGGGGTTGTTACTTGGAGACGACAGCCACGATTCGCGGAGAAATAGCTAGATATTTGCAAGAACATGGTTTGACAATAAATCAGTTTGCGAAAATATCAAAAATAAACAGTGGAACTTTAAGCGGCATACTTAATGGAAACCGTCCAATGTCAATGAATCAACTGGATCAGATCACCTCCTGTATTGGATTTAAGGAAGGTCACTTTTACGATAAATATATTTTTGAATGTATATTTCATGCTACCCCTGACTGGAGGCGACTAGGTGCTTTTCTTGAACGCTGTGCAGAGTTGGATTGTTTACATTTAGCTGCACGAATGGCAATGGAAAACATTACTTACGCACCGATGTTATTTGAATTGGCAGAATCATTTTATAACGAAAAAAAATACAACGCAGCGGCAGCTTTGTATGAATGTGTTGCTGAAAGTGAAAAGTTCCAACACTCTGAAAGGCTCGCCCTTTGTCACTACCGTCTTTTTTTACAAAGATTAAGTGACAATCAAGAATCTAATTGGCAGGCCGTTGTGTTATTTGAGCCGTACATTGAACGGTTGGATGAAGAGTATCAACTTGCAGCATATGTAGAGTTAATAAATGTCAGCGGTTCATTGGGTCAGTGGGATAAAGTGGATGATTTAGCTGTAAAAATGGGATCTAAAGCCATGACTAGATATCAGAATCAAAAAATTGAGTACTCAGGTAATCATCCATTAGTTTTTTATATCTTGTATTCATACTTAGCTCGAGAAAATAGTTATAGTGAACGTGGAGATTATGAACAAGCTTTGTCCTATACGGGCATTTACGAAAGTCCTGATTGGATTATTGACCCTACCGAAGATGAATGTAGAGTCATAAAGCAGTTTAATGAATGGGCTGTAGCCAACCGATACTTGCACTCTATATTGGCCGGAGACTATAATGTTTTGTCTGATTACGTAAAATACATTGAATCAAGAGAAGATGAAATCTTTGTGGCACTATGTCATATTATACTCGCAGCAAATCGACACCGGCTCAATGTAGATTATATACTTGAACGTTTTAAAAAGTATCTCGATTACAAACCTCAGAAAAACCAAATCAGCAACATTAATGTGCACGTCACATTAAACCAATACACCCGACTCCTCGCCGAGTTAGGGATATACTATTTGAATGCTAAACAGTATGATCGCGGGTTATCCCACATCCTGGACAGCCTCGCGTACTCGATAAGAATCAAAAGCGATAACGGGATGCTGCGGTGCATGGGAATCTTCGAGCAGTTCCGTCAGTACGCATCCGAGGAAATACAAAAACGGTATAATGAATTGATTCGCGAAGTCCAAAAATTATCCGTGTATGCTTGGAGCCCGCTTGTGTAGGGCTCTATCTGTGCGTCTACAGGCTAATGTACAACGCTGAATAGGCGACACACTAGACCTTAAAGCTGCCATGATAGCCTCCCGAGGCTATGGCCTAATGCCCGGGTTTGTGATAAACTCGGATAAGTTTATTTTTACATATCGCATGAAAGTAAGGAGTCCATGTCATGACATCAAGAACATCAATAGATCAAAACACAAATTCCGCAGGGCGCACATGGATGATTTTTGCAGGTATCATCCTTATTGCTATCAACTTGAGAGCGGCGATTACTTCGGTAGGTCCGCTGATCGGGATCATTCGAGAGGATATAGGAATTTCGAGTACATTGGCGGGCATGCTGACGACGCTGCCGCTGTTGGCTTTTGCTCTATTATCGCCGATGGCACCAGCCATGGCCAAAAAATGGGGACTGGAGAATACCCTTTTGCTGAGTATGGTGGTGCTGACATTCGGAATCGGCATACGCTCGATATCATCACCGTATACACTGTTAATAGGTACCGCATTTCTTGGAATGGCCATAGCCGTAGGGAACGTGCTGCTTCCAAGTCTGGTCAAGCGGGATTTCCCGCGGCATATCGGATTGATGACGGGCACGTACTCTGCCTCGATGAATCTGCTCGCCGCGATCGCATCCGGGATTAGCATTCCGCTGGCTACCCAAGCAGGGCTTGGTTGGCAAGGGTCCCTGCTCATTTGGGGTTCATTGTCCGTCTTAGCTCTGATCGTGTGGATCATCCAGCGCCGCAGTTCCGGAAAAACAGCTGAGGTCAGTTCGACTTCTACCAAACAACAGAGTGTGTTGAGGTCACCGCTTGCTTGGTACATTACTTTATTTATGGGACTTCAATCGTTTACGTTCTACGTGAACGTCTCATGGCTGCCCGAGATTCTGAGAAGCCAAGGCATGGATTATAGTGCGGCGGGATGGATGCTCTCGATTCTCCAATTTGTCAGCTTGCCGTTTTCTTTCATTATTCCTGTTCTGGCTGGCCGGAATCCCAATCAGCGTTTGCTGGTGACGATCTCTGCATTATCCATGCTGACCGGATATGCAGGCTTATTTTCCGGCATGTCTTCCTTGAATCTGCTATGGGTGATGCTGGTAGGTATTTCAGGCGGGGCCAATTTCAGTTTATCCCTGATGTTCTTCACCCTGCGTACCAAAACGGCTCAAGAAGCTGCCGCGTTATCTGGAATGGCTCAGTCACTGGGTTATTTATTGGCTGCCGTCGGTCCGATGCTGATCGGGTTCCTGCATGATGCGACAGGAGGGTGGAAGGTGCCCCTGGCGGTTTTGTCTGCCATTGTTGTGGTGTTGTTCATCTTCGGCTTTGGTGCAGCGAAACCAGGTTATCTCTCCGTACCGAAAGAGGCGAAGCCTGAGGCTTAATACCGATAGAGGTCATCATGACAACGATGAATACCTGTGAGTAAATAGGGCTTGCTGAAAGCGGAAGCGCGGAATCCACCACTGCTGTCGTTCAGGAAGCTCTTCAACTCCTGGGAGGTTGGGGATTCCTTCCAACATTCCCCATCTGTAATAAAAGCTTCTGCAATCATGGTATTTTTTTTGCCATGCGCCGTTTGTTTTCTATAATGGTTCTGTACATTGTGTTATCGGAGAGTTGAGTAAACAACCTATGGCCGGGATATGGATTAGCTTCAAGGATCCAAATGTAGCCATTCTTGTCTATGGCAAGATCAACCCCAAATTCACGAGTCGATTTCCATTTATTAACCGTCTCGGCAATGGTAATGGATAGTTGTTTTATTTTACGAGAACAGGCGTCCACTTTGGTTTGGTTATTCTGAAAGAGCTTTAAGAGAACCTCTTGCAATGGTTCTGCATGCCCTCCTTGATGATAGTTGGTCACAAATTTATGAGGTGCAGCTACACGGGCGACCATACCCGAAATGATCCATTTGTCCTCTGGCTTCTGCAGGTATACACGGATATCAAAGATTTCCCCATGGTACTCCGCCATTCGCAGGCCTTTCTGCACCAAATACCGACGCTTTGAATTCCGAAATGAATCAATTGCTTTTAAGACAGAGTGAACTCCAACAATCTTCCGACGTGGGCCGCAGCGAACTTCATATCCCCTACTCAATTCATTGACACGGATGATTCCGTTGCCGCCACTTCCGAGATTGGGTTTTATGAAGACGGATGAATATGTTTTCAGCATCCGTAAGATCCTTGAACCTGTCATCCATCGAGTTTCAGGCAAATGGGGACGCAAGATATGATTCTGTAACATTCCCCACTGATCCTTCATTTTTCCAATTGTCATTGAAATCCCCCCCCTCTTGTTGAATCCCAGGTATAAAGAGCATATTCATCAAACATCCCTGCTGTATAGACTGGTCTCCAATAGCTAACAAAAATCATAATGAGTGATATCAGAGGTCACAACATGGTGCTCTCAATAATGGATCAAACAGCAAGGGAAATAAGTAAATAGAAAAGAGCGATCCTTGGACAATGTGGTCAAGTGGGGCGCTCTTTTTACATGGTTATGTGCCGATCTTCAGATCGTAGCATTCAAGATCCTATATAGATTTTACATAGCGTTTACATAAATGGGTAGATTGATAATGAGTATTTGTTATAATCTGAAATTTGATGATGTTCTTTATACCTTGGGATGCACGAATTAACCGTTTCATTTCATTAATCAAGCATATGGGGAGCGATGGATTTTGAATCCGGAGACAGAGAAAGAACAAGTACAAGCTCAAGTCGGCAATAGGCAGCCCTCTGGCAGGTGGCGTGCCCTCGGCGAAACCTGGTGGACCGCTCTACAGTTGGGACTCACTTCATTTGGCGGACCGATCGCACATCTTGGATACTTCCACCAGACTTATGTGCGGCGCAAACAATGGCTTGACGAAAAAAGCTATGCGGATCTGGTGGCCCTCGCCCAATTTCTTCCCGGACCGGCTAGCAGCCAAGTAGGTATTGGTGTTGGGATGATGCGAGCGGGATTATGGGGCGGTATCGTCGCCTGGCTCGGCTTCACGTTACCATCCGTGCTCATGCTCATGATCTTCGCCTATTTGATGCAAACTTTCGATCCCGGCTCGGCAGGTTGGATTCAAGGACTGAAAATTGTCGCAGTGGCCATCGTAGCGCAAGCGGTACTTGGGATGGCAGGAAAGCTGGCCTCAGGTCCCATACGGTCGGCCATAGCGTTAATAGCCATGGCAGTCGTTCTGCTGTGGCAGAGTCCCGTTTCTCAAGTGACGGTCATCGCGCTGGCCGGCATATCGGGACTGTGGTTGTTCAAGCGTCAAGCAAACGAGGAGGCTGCACCCGAGATCAAGATGCCGATCGGACGGAGAGCCGGACTCTTTTGTTTGGGCATGTTTGTAGTATTATTAGTGGGTCTGCCGATCCTTAAAGGGCTGACCGATAATGGTTGGGTAGCCATTGTGGACAGCTTCTACCGAGCTGGATCGCTTGTATTCGGCGGAGGGCACGTCGTTCTCCCGCTGCTGGAGAGTGAGACGGTGCTGAACGGATGGATGTCTAAAGAGGATTTCCTAACGGGTTACGGAGCGACACAGGCTGTACCCGGTCCGTTGTTTACTTTTGCCGCTTACCTCGGGGTCTTGATCCAGGGGATTCCTGGAGGTATTGTTGCTACACTCGCTATCTTTTTGCCTGGATTTCTGCTCATCGTAGGGGCAATGCCGTTCTGGAACAGCATCCGTAGAAACCCTAAACTGCAAGGCATGCTGACAGGCATGAATGCGGCAGTGGTCGGGATTCTGCTGGCCGCTTTGTATCATCCGATATGGACATCCTCCATTCATAGTCCGCTTGAATTTGTGATCGGAGCGGGTCTGTTCGGAATGCTGATGTTCTGGAAGAGCCCTCCGTGGCTGGTTGTAATCACCGGTGCATTAGCCGGACAGCTACTCCTGTGATTCATTGATTTAGACCTCGGCCTTTGTACCGGGGTCTATTTGACTTTTCAGGAGTAAATCACGGCAGATTGGTTAAATATTTAGGGTGTACCTCTTTTCTTGAAGGATATTTTGATTCAAGGAGTTCCAGTTCTTAATTCGATATAGAAATGAGTGGATAAAGCTACATGTCGGATACCGAAGTGAAAGATTGCATTATCATCGGCGGCGGAATTGCAGGTCTGCAGGCGGCTATACAGCTGGGGCGGTATTCTGCCTACAATGTCCTGGTGATCGACCGGGGAATGGGGCGGTCCACCATATGCAAGAGCTACCGCAACATCCTCGGATGGCCGGATGGGGTCCCTGGTGAAGAGCTCAGGCGACGCGGACGTCAGCAGGCGGAATCTGTCGATGTAAAGTTTGCTGCTGATGATATCCGGAAGGCGGGGCGTGATGAAGCTCAATATTTTGTGTTAACCGGTAAAGATGGAGTTCAGTACAGGGCCAAAACCTTGCTGCTCGCAACAGGCGTGATGGACCGCTTTCCCAAGCTGCCAGGCCTGATGCCCACGCTGGGCACATCCGTTTTTGTATGCCCCGATTGCGATGGTTATGAAATTCAGGATCGAAAGACCGTCGTGATGGGATCGGGTGATCCCGGTGCCAGTATGGCCGTGCTGCTATCGGAGCGGACCAAGGATATCATCTACATCAATCATGAGGGGGAGCCAGCTTCTTCCGAGCATATGTCCCAATTGGCGGAGCTCGGGATTCCGTATATAGAGAAAAAGGTGTCAGAAATTCGTGAGGAGGGCGGCATCCTATCAGCCGTCATGCTTGAGGATGGGAGCATCGTGCCCGCGGAGCGGGGGTTCATATCTTTTGGCGGGAATATGATCTATTCCGAATTGGCCGAGCAACTGGGGGCAGAGCTGGAGCACAATCGTCATGTCAAGACCGATCCAAGGTCCAAAATGACGAGTGTCGAATTACTCTGGGCGGCCGGTGACCTGGGCGTCCATTCCGAATTAACCACCGTGGCGATGGGGGAAGGCGCGACGGCTGCGATCTGGATTAACAAGACATTAAAGAAGATGACTAGCGAAGCTGTTACATGATGGTATAGAAATAGAACAGAACCATTAGAAAACCTCGGAACGATTCAGTTGATAAAGTATTCTAAAAAACCCGCCTGATCAGGCACGGCATGAGCGAGAACGGCCGTGGATCAAGGCGGGTTAGTTCCGCTATATGTGGTCTGTCCTAAAAAAGTACGCCGATAGGCATTTACAGACCGAATCGGGTGATATGCTCTTCGAGCCTGTACTTTTGCAGTAATTCGGTTTGCTTGGGACCGATCAGATCAAAGTGCGGGTAAGGCAGGCGATAATGGATATATTCCGGATTAAGTCCGTTGGATACACACCAGTCCTCAAGGCGCTGGATGTTCGAGCAGCCTACTTTGGTTACGGTATGGAACTCCGGAAACCGCTTGTCATACCAATAATGGGTCAAAAAAGCGATGTCTCCTTGTGCGACCTTCTGCTTCCATTGCTGCAGTTCCTGTCTCGAGATGCCGAATGCCATGTTTGTCTCATCCTTATAAGTATATTCATGCTTCTCATTATATCAGCATATACTTGACTGCACCTACTTGTTTTCCTAGTATGGCGCTGCCAAATAACAAGCGTTACTTCTTACCGTTGATCGGATGGATATCGAAGAGGGGGATGCGATATGATACTGGAATCAGCGATACTTTATATCAAGCCAGGGCTGGCAAGCGAGTTTGAAAGTGCTTTTCGGGAAGCTTCCGGCGTTCTGTTATCGAAAAAGGGATATGTAAGCCATGAGCTTAACAAGTGTGTAGAGAACCGGGATGAATATATATTCCTCGTCCGCTGGAGCGGCATTAAGGATCACCTGATCGGCTTCCGTGGGCATCCGGACTATAAGCTATGGAATGCATCTCTGGAGCCGTTTTATACCCGACCGCCTGAAGTTAGGCATTATATCGATATCCGGATCGATAGTCGCGAGCAGGCTGAGGCGGAGCTGACTAAACTATTGATTCCTGAAAGCAGGACGGATCCGGCTTCCCGGGAAGAACGGACGACAGAATAGATCTTCAAATATCGGGCGTGTCGCAATAAGGGTGCATTCTCGGAAGCTGTCCTTGGACAGCTTCTTGGCGTATCGGAAGCACAGGGGATCGGGATATACCTTCATGGTAACAGAAGGAGAAGGCGGTATATTATGCAATCGGTCTTATTTTGTCCCGAATAACAGGAATTATGGGATGTCATGACGAACTTTGTTGTAAAGTTAAACTACATAAGGAGTGGTTACAATTACTATAGATTATCATGGCGTTCGCCGTCTTGCCGATGACATTCGAGCAAACGTTTCCAAAGTTATGGTAGGTAAAGAGAAGCTGATTGACAGACTGTTTATTGCCATGGTTACTTCAGGTCATGTTCTGTTGGAGGACGTGCCGGGTACAGGCAAGACATTGCTGGCCAAATCCATCTCGAAGTCGATTGATTGCACGTTTAAGAGGGTGCAGTTTACGCCGGATTTGCTGCCGACGGATCTGAGCGGCATTTACTTCTATAATCAACAATCCACGACGTTTGAATTCCGTCCGGGTCCTTTGTTCACGAATATCCTTCTAGCCGATGAAATTAACCGGGCGACACCCCGTACGCAGTCCAGTCTATTGGAGTGCATGGAGGAACGCCAGATCAGCATTGACGGGGTAACCCATCAGTTGGAAGAACCGTTTCTGGTCATCGCGACGCAGAATCCGTTGGAACAGCAAGGAACATTTCCGCTGCCGGAGGCACAGTTGGACCGCTTTCTGTTCAAACTGAATATGGGATACCCTACTTCGGAGGAGAGCGTGAATATTCTGAAGCGATTTAAAGATGATCAACCCTTGGAGTCACTAATGGCAATTGCAACATCTGAGCGGATTGTACAAGCCAGACATATCGTCAGCAAAGTACATGTCAGCGATGAGATGTTATCCTATATCGTTGCGCTTTCGGAGCAATCGAGACGGGATGAAGTGGTTGCCTCCGGGGTAAGCCCAAGGGGCTGCCAAGCCTTATTGAAGGCTGTGCAGGTACAAGCTATCCTGAAGGGCAGGGAGTTTGTTACCCCTGATGATGTGAAGGATTTGGCTGTCCCGACATGGGCGCATCGGTTGAAGCTTCGCGGGACGCTCCACAGCCGCGGCGGTGCTGCCGCGGCGGAAGAAGTGATCGAACGGTTGCTGCAGCAGGTTTCCGTACCGACAGAAGAAGGCATTTCGTCGTAGGGGCGGATTGCTATGGGAGCCTACTGGATATTGTTAATCGCCGCTTTGGTCGTAGTCGTGCAGGGCAAGCTTTTCAAACGGATGGCATTGAAAAGGCTGAACTACAGCCGTTCCTTCAAGGTGTCTACCTGCTATGAGGGAGATTCCGTGGAATTGATCGAAATCATTGAGAACCGCAAAGCATTGCCTGTACCCTGGTTAAGGGTAGAATCCCAATTTCGTTCGGGCCTGGCATTTGATAACCAATTGAACCTGGATATCAGTGAGGGGCAATTCAATCAGAACCATAAGAGCTTCTTCAGTCTTCTGCCTTGGACCAAGATCCTTCGCAGACATCGGATTACCGCTAAGCGTAGAGGCCTGTATAAGCTGGGCACCGTATCAATGACGACGGGGGATCTGGTCGGAATGGAGTCGATTGTGGAGAGTAAGACGTTGTCCGGTGGCATTATCGTGTATCCGATGCCGATGGATGTGTCGGACATGGCCCTCCCGGTCCAGACTTGGATGGGCGAAATGCTGGTCCGAAGATGGATCTTGGAGGATCCTTTCCTGATATCGGGCGTGCGTGAATATCGCGACGGCGATCCGCTGAAGGATATTCAATGGAAAGCGACCGCTCGGACGGGCACCCTACAGGTCCACAGGCGGGATACCACAGCTGACAGCCGACTCTTGATTTATCTGAATATAGAGGATCATGAGCAGATGTGGAGCAAAGCGACGCGGCCGGAGCCGATCGAGTATGGCATCCGCCTGGCGGCTGGCATTACAGCTCATCTATTGTCACAGGGAATGGAGATCGGAATGGGGACGAACGGAACGCTTGGCGAGGATTCAACCGATGAAGCATTCGTCCCCGTTGCAGGCGGCATGACGCAGCAGCAGCTGATCTTCGAAATGCTGGCGAGACTGGAGCTGACGCGCAAGGCTTCTTTTCATGATTATCTGGCCCATGAACTATCCCGACATGAAGAGGTAAGGGATATCCTCATTTTGAGCACTTATGTCAGCCCCAGGCTTGAAGAGATGTTTCAGCGATTTCGGGACCAGGGGCACACGATTCAGGTATTTCCCCTCGGTGATGTGCCGTCTCCTGCAAAGGAGGTGTCTGCGTGACTTCACGAGGTACTGGATTTATAAAGGCTTTTTTGCAGGGATTCGTGGAATGCGTACTCTATTTTCCGGTACTCTTTATTCCGGCTTTCTATCTGCTGCCTGAATCGTACCGCTGGGTATGGCCTGCCCTAGTATTTGGCGGGTACTTACTTGGCTATACAGGTGCGCGATGGTTCAAGCTGGATCGTCAGTTTAAGGCAACCTTATGGGCTAGCCTGATTTCCATTACGGTATCCATCGCATTTATAGGCGTTGATTTGACCCTTGCTTATTTCATCCCTCTGATATTTATTGCCAGTTATCGCGGAAGCCGAATGGAGCAGGTAAGCTGGAATTTGATGTTTCCGGGGACATATTTCTTAATAGGTTTGATTTTGTACGGGGTCAGCAGTTTTATGTTAAGTTTCATGGATTCATTTCAGGGTGGCATTTCATCTCTGACCTGGATGGGGGCAGCGGCGTTAGGATTAACCCTGTTGATTGTCAATCGGCAGTTGGTGTTGGATGAAACACTGCCAGGCAATGATCAACCCGTATTGGAACGGCGAGTTCTGCGCTACAATCGCTGGTTTATCATCGTATTGCTGCTTCTGGTCGCGGTGGTCGCTTTTCTTCCGCAGCTGCAGCAATGGGTCTCTGATATGGCGCGAGGGATCGCTGCATGGATCTCCGGATGGTTCGGCTCCGGAGCGCAGCAGGCCCCGGAGCCGCCTTCGATGTCGGAGCCACCGCCTGAAATCCCATTCCTCGATGAGGAAACCAAGCCGCCGAGCCCATGGATGAAGGTATTGGAGCAAGTGCTGATCTATGGCGTGTTCACCGCTATCGGGATCGGGATTTTGTATGTTCTGTTCAGGTTTGGCAAAGTACTGCCTAAGCTGTACCGAAGATTCTCTGCATGGATGAACAGGATGATGAACAGACAGAACATTCAGCCCTCACTAGGTTATGAGGATGAAGTGGAGAATATTGAACATGACCCGGCATCCAAACGACTAAAACGGCTGTTGTCCGGTATGCGTATCGGCGGAAAGTTTCGAGCAGGAGAAGGATCAGAGCACCTGAATGAGAAAATTCGCCAAATGTATCGGATGATACTTTCCCGAAGTATCAGGGAAGGCTATCATTGGAAAGCATCGCTAACACCGCGGGAAACCGAAAGCGATCTTAAGGAATGGGACGGAAGGAAGGATCGTATTCCACAATCCTTGATCGAGCTTTACGAGGAAGCCCGATATGGTACCCGTACCATTACGGAAGAAGAAGTTGAACGGCTGCAATTGGATAGGAAGCATACATGAGGAGTGAACATCTTGTCGGTACAAAAAGAAAGCAATGCTGTTATTCACTACGGAGATCCCGCGGTCACCGGGGGAGTCTCCGTCTTTGATAAGGAATTTGACAAGCTTTTTTATTATGATGGAACGGACCTGGGGCTAACTTACCAAGCTCAAGAGTCCATCTTTCGCCTGTGGGCACCGACGGCTAGTGAGGCATACGTTATGCTCTATCCGGATTGGCATGCAGTAGAAGCCCGGCGAATCGCGATGACGCGTGATGTGAAGGGAACTTGGCTGCTGAAAGTAGGAGAAAATCTTCAAGGGATGTTCTACACCTACCAGGTCCTTATCGGGGATCAATGGAACGAAGCTGTCGACCCCTACGCTGCTGCCGTAGGCGTCAATGGGGATCGTGCTTATATCTTGGACATGGCCTCGACTGATCCAGAACACTGGACAGAAGACAAACCGCCATTTCATAGTCCTCTGGATGCCGTAATCTATGAACTGCATGTTCGTGATTACACCATTCATCAAGGCAGCGGAGTGAAGCATAAAGGCAAGTTTGCAGGCCTGGCGGAGACAGGTACCCGAGGTCCGGGAGGGATTCGCACAGGGCTTGATCATATTGTCGAGCTTGGAGCCACGCATGTGGAGCTGCTCCCGATCTATGATTTTGCAACGGAAAGCGTGGACGAAACCAGGCTTCATGAGCCGCAGTACAATTGGGGATACGACCCGAAGAACTACAATGCTCCCGAAGGCTCGTATGCTACGGATCCGTATGTGCCTGAGGTTCGGATTCGTGAATTGAAGCAGTTGATTCAGACATTCCACGATCATGGCCTTCGGGTCATCATGGATGTGGTGTATAACCATGTATATGACGGGTATCTGATCAATTTCACGAAGCTGGTCCCCGGATATTATCTGCGTTATACGAAGGACGGCAAATTCTCCAACGGATCCGGGTGTGGAAACGACACGGCATCCGAGCGTCCGATGATGCGGAAATTCATTGTGGAATCCGTCCTGCATTGGGTGAAGGAGTACCGGATCGACGGTTTTCGCTTTGATCTCATGGGTTTGCTGGATGTGGAGACGATGAATGAAATCCGGGCGCGCCTGGACGAAATTGATCTGAGTATCATCACGATCGGTGAAGGTTGGGTTATGAATACCGAGCTGGATGAGAAGAAGCGAGCGAATCAGCAGCAGGCACCCGTGATGCCGCGCATCGCTCATTTTAACGACGGATTCCGCGATGCGGTCAAAGGGGACATCTTCCAGTTTGATTATAGAGGCTTTGTGAGCGGCGGAGATGGATATGAAGACAAGGTGAAGCAAGGCATCGTCGGTGGTATTCCGTATTCCAAAGATATCAAGTCATTCGCTTCCGAGCCGGATCAGTGCGTAAATTATGTAGAGTGTCATGATAACCATACCTTATGGGACAAAATAATGCTGTCCACGGAAGGGGAAAATGATGCCATACGTCGCGATATGCACCGGCTGTCATCGGCGATGATTCTGACCAGTCAAGGCATCCCTTTTCTGCATGCTGGTCAAGAGTATTATCGCTCCAAGAATGGAGTGGAGAACAGCTATAATGCTAGTGATGAAGTAAATCGGCTGGATTGGGGTATGGCATCGGAGCACCAGGATGGAGTGAAATACATTCAACGGCTCGTTCAGCTCCGCAAGAAACATCCGGCATTCAGATTGAAGGATGTCGCTTCGATCCGTAAGCATCTTCAGTTTGAACCATGTCCCGAGCATACTGTTGCTTTCACGCTTCGTGATCATGCGGGCGGTGATCCAGAGAAACATATTTATGTGCTCTATTATGCAGCACGGAAAGAGTCCTCTCTGGCTTTACCTGAGCTGGGCAAATGGAAGATTCTGCTAGGCGAAGAGCATATTAGGCGTCTAACCCGGGATTCCCTTGTCGTAGAAGGGATCGGTGCGGTCATTTTATCCTGTTAATACGATACCGGAAGCGAATATTACCAAGAAATGAATAATGCCTGATTCTATGATCATCTGATATGCTGATGGTATCAGATTGATAGAATAGAATCGAGGCGTCCCTTTGAAGAAATATTTCCTGTCACTTTGTTTGCTGTTGTCCTTTACATCGCTTTTTGGCCTTCTTCAGGCATCAGCGGCTCAAGCTCCTAGCCCGACCGATTTTCACGATATCTCGGCAAGCTTTGCAAAAGACGCGATCCAGCGTCTGGCCAAGAAAGGTATCGTAAGCGGGGATGGCACAGGAGCTTTTTTGCCGCGAAATCCGGTTACCCGGGCCGAATTCATTGCCATGGTTGCCAGAATGCTCAAGATGGAGCCCGTTCAGAATGATTTGTCCGCGTTTCGGGATGTTTCCCAATCAGCATGGTATTATGGCTGGGTTCACGCGGGACTTAATTTGTCCATTGTTGAGGGGAACGGTTACCGGTTCTACCCGAATGCTTCCATAACAAGGCAAGAGGCTGCTGTGATGGTGATTCGTGCCATGAAAGAAAATGGATATATGAACGGAAATACAGCTGGCCAATACACGGATTCTGCTTCCATCGCGGAATGGGCTTGGCATGCGGTTGGCAAAGCGACCGATACAGGCTGGCTGCAGGGGAGTAAGGGACAGTTCAGGCCGCAGGACGCGATCACCCGTGAGGAAACGGCTATGCTGCTAGATCGGGTCCTGCAGTCGGGAAATGTGCTGTCCCAGATGAACCTCCAGACGCCTGCAAATATTCATATGGGCTGGTTATATAACGGTACAACGAATCAATACATCTCCTATGCCAAACGGGCCGGATTGAATGTTCTGGTACCGCGCTGGTACTACATGGAAGCTAACGGCAAGCTGACGGACCATACCGACAAGGAGCTGTTGAATTGGGTTCATAACAACAGCCGGCAGGTGTGGGCAATGGTGGGGAACCGCGGGAATGCGGAAGGAACTCATCAAGTTTTAAGCAGCGCACAGTCCCGGAAGTCTGTCGTTGACAGTATTACAGCGAATGTCTCCCGGTATCGATTGGATGGGATCAATATTGATTTTGAGAACGTCATGCCACAGGATCGTCAGAATCTGACGGCCTTTATTACGCAATTATCCATAGAGATGAGGCAGCTAGGAGCTAAATTATCCATCGATGTTTCACCTGATCTGAATACGGATTGGACGGCTGCATTCGATTACGCAGCGCTTGGCACTCAGGTGGACTATATGGTGCTCATGAGTTATGACCAGCACTGGGGTGGTTCGCCAATAGCAGGCTCGGTTTCCTCGGTCCCTTGGAGTGAATCCGCGCTGCGCAAGCTGCTGACTCAAGTTCCGGCTAAGAAGAGCATCATCGCGTATCCGCTGTACACGAGGGATTGGAAGACCGCTTCGTCGGTATCCTCGGAGGACATTAGTTTGGCCGAGCAAGGACATCGTATTCGCCTGAACAAGGCTTCATTAACATGGAATGCCAGCGTGGCGCAGTATGAAGCAACTTATAGCAGCAGTGGCATTCCGCATCGCATATGGACCGAGGAGTCCCGTTCTTTATCCATGAAACATCTCATGGCGGCCAAATACCATATTGCCGGTTATGCCTACTGGTATCCGGGCGCCGAGACGACGGACGTATGGCAGGCCATTCATAATGCGGAACGTTATGCTTATTATTCGTTCCGGATCTAAAACATCAGATATGTTGAATTCAAGACCAGCCTCGATGAGTGAGGTTGGTCTTTTTTTACTTGTAAAAAGGTCATTCCGTGATACAATAGTTGGAATTTACATAGAATATTTTTCCTGTAGGAGGGATCATATGACCGATCGTGCGGAGGAACGTCTGAAGCAGCTGGGCATCAGCCTACCTAAAGCAGGCTCGCCAGCAGCGAAGTATGCCAACTATGTCGTTGTTAACGGATTGATGTATGTTTCAGGGAAAGGACCCTCAGGACAGCCAAGGGGCAAATTGGGCGAACATTACACAACAGAACAGGGCTATGAATATGCTCGCCTGACCGGAATTGAAGTCCTGGCCGTATTGAGAGAAGGCCTGGGATCACTTGATAAAGTAAAGCGCGTGGTCAAGGTTCAAGGCTTCGTTAACGCGACAACCGACTATGAGGAGCATCATAAGGTATTGAATGGATTCTCGGACTTGATGCTTGATGTATTCGGGGATCAAGGGATTCACGCCAGATCCGTATTCGGAGCCGTATCCTTACGGGATCAGCTGCCTGTCATTGTAGATTCAATCTTTCAAGTGGAGGAATAGGCATGGCATTAGTGATAAGGGAGCTGCAGGTGAAGGAGGATGAAAGCCTGCTGCTTATGGTCCAGGAAATCGGCCAGGGCGGGAATGGCTTCGTTAATGGTCTAAATAGCGGAGGCATGGAAGAGTTCGCCTCTAAGGTGCAGCGCAATTACGAAATGGCGAGAGGCATCGATCTTCCGGATGAGTATGTTCCCCAGACGATATATTGGTTATACGATAACGACAAGCCTGTAGGATACGGTAAGCTGAGACACCGACTGAATGAGAATCTGCTAGAGCTAGGGGGACATATCGGGTATGTCATCAGGCCGTCGGAGCGTGGAAAAGGATATGGCAAGCGGCTGCTGGCGGAGTTGGTCAAGGAAGCCTATGACAAAAACATAAGCCGGGTCCTTCTGACCTGTGATGAATCCAACCTGGCTTCCCGTTGCATCATTGAATGGAATCACGGTGAATTAAGTTCCATTGCGAACGGAACGTGTAAATACTGGATTGAGACGGTTGCTGGGCACGACTAGTTGGAAGCAATGCCAATCAACACGCGCTTGGAGAGAGATAAGTAGAAGTGAGGAGCGCTCCTCAACTTCTACTTATTTCTTCAACCAGTCGAACATCCGGTTGATCGCCGCTGCATGCTGCGGCGGCGGGAAATGATGCCCAAGACCTTCGTACAGATGGGCTTCCGGCTGATGTCCCTGCTCTTGAAGCTTGTCCAGCATCCGGTAACTATGTTCCACCAGGACCTGCTCGTCCCGCGTCCCATGGACAATCAGGACCGGACATCGGATTCGGTCCGCATAATGGATCGGAGACCGGAGAAGGTATCGTTCCGGAAACTTGGTTGGCGTACCGCCAATGATGCGTTTCATCATTCTGCGCAGATCGATTCGTTCCTCGTAGGTTTGGGCCAGGTCGGAGACGCCGCTCCAGAGAATCATTTTGGATACATGCGACGACAGGGCGGCTGCCACGGCAGCATTGATCGCCCCGCGGGAAAAGCCTAACAGATGAATACGTTTGTTATCTATCCATGAAATGCGCGATAGCCATTCGATTGCGGAGATCACGTCCATCGTATCGGCACCGCCGAATTCATCCCTGCCCTCGCTGCTTTCATTCCCACGATAGGCTGGAGCAAACACCGCATATCCTTGCGCTGCGAATTCTTCGACCCATTTTAACCTTACCGCCCCAACCCGTCCAATGCCGCCGCGGCAATACAGGACCAGTGGCAGCTTAGGTTCAGTTGACCTGAAGGATCCTTCCGGGACAGTGTCCTTATTCAATGAGCATGCAAGCGTGCCGACTACCGTTACGCCGGGTATGGCATCGACCGCTTCGGACATCTCATGGGTGCTTGAACGGGGCAATTGCGGCGGCAGACCCAGATACCCCTTGACATGTAATCCCTCTGAGACATAATCAATATGATAGATCATCGATGTCTTACCTCCTATGCTTAAATCATATTGTATCGAAAAAGGGCCCTATTCTCAGATGTTGGAGTTCAAGTAAGTATAGTACGTTCTTTCCGTTGAAATCAAGAATGAACTGTAAAAAATTACAATTTGCTAAATGGATTGATGTCTGCTAAAATGTATTCTCGAGAATATGAAACACTCATTATCTTGGCGGTCGTGGCGAAGGGGTTAACGCACCGGATTGTGGCTCCGGCATTCGTGGGTTCAAGTCCCATCGATCGCCCTCAAAGTAAAGTATGCATAATGGGAAGGAGAGCCGATAGGCTCTCTTTTTTTTCGTGGTTATTCCCAACATATATAGATGCCAGACCGTACATAAGATGATATAATGATGTGGAAATCGAGGTGAACATCATGGCAAAAAAGAAAAAAACATCCCCATTGCCGCGAACTGAAGCTGCCGATAAACCCGCAACGTTAAAGGATATGCTGGACCCTCAAGTTCTGGCGAAGTTGAAGGCAACGACCGAATCCTTGAAAGCCAATGAAGCCGAGCGGCTTGAGCAGGAAAGGCAGGAACGGGAAGCTGTGCGCAAGGCTGAACAGAAGCGGCGTGATAATGATTTTGAGTATCTACTGGAACACAGCGAGATGGATTGGAAAAAATATAAGTGACAGGCGGCGGTTTGCTGTCTGTTTTTTTTGTTATCGCGGTCTGCCTTGTGTGAGAGTACGCCGGGTTCGTCCAAATCCCAAAGGGCCGATTGTCTTGTTCTCCATTATTCTGCCTAACGACACCGCGGACGTTAAAGTAATGTTGCCGCTCATTGAAATGATGAAGAAAATCGAAGGGCTAAAAGTCGACTATCTGGAGTGTCTTTTCTAAACGATGTATATCCGAAGCCGAAGGCTTCCAAAAAAAGACTCCCTTGTGGATGGAATTTTGGTTTAAACCAAGGGACGGTTCCCTGGATCATGTCGCTTCTCGGTATCGAATCGTATGATAATGAATCTGCTTACAATGCAATCCTTTTTTTTATAAAAAATATGACGATCATCCCTATGAGCCTGGTGTATATTTTGCGAATGTGCGGAGTTAGCATCAAATAGCTCTCAACTGCCGCAGGAATACGATCGGTGGCCTCGTTCCGTTAACGGGCAGATTAGTTTATTTGTGATATGCTTAATTTTTACATCTGTAACTTTTTAAACATAGCAATTTGAAAGAAACCATGGCTCATTTTTTATGCTAATTTGTATTGTATATAAACCTACTAAAACGCTTGAATATTAAGGAGGTAAAAATTATGAATAACAAAATCCAAAAAATCACGCCAAACTTGTGGTTCGATACACAAGCCGAACAGGCGGCAGAGTTGTACACTTCTATTTTTAAAAATTCGAAGATAGGAAGAATCACTCACCATGGCAAAGATAATCACGGGATACCAGAAGGAACCGTAATGACTGTGGAATTTCAGCTGGACGGGCAAGAATTCGTAGCCTTAAATGGCGGTCCGTATTTCAAATTCACAGAGGCAATATCATTTATCGTGAACTGTGAAGATCAAGATGAATTGGACTATTTTTGGGAAAAACTCTCCGAAGGCGGAGATGAAAAGGCTCAAAACTGCGGTTGGCTAAAAGATAAGTATGGCGTGTCGTGGCAAATTATTCCTTCCAATCTAACCGAGATGGTAAGCGACCCAGATCCAGAAAAATCAGAAAGAGTTATGAAAGCATTGCTCCAAACGAAGAGTAAAATTGACATAAAAACTTTGATGCAAGCGTATGAGGGATAAAGTGCACTTTGCCGTTACAGACTGGGGGAAGACCGTACCGCGAGTCATTGATAACGGAAAACGTTAGTTCAGAATTTACCGCCGTATGATTGATAGGGCGGTTTTTCTTTTGGCCAGAAATCAACAATCAAGGATAACAGAGCCTAAAAAAGAAATGAATCACCAACGGGATAAGTCTGTCCAAAATTGGGTACTGTCCAAGGCACCCTTCACGAATCAAATTTTTGAGGATTTTAACCATCCGGATGCCGTCGATATCGAGCGTCTGACCGAGGATTATGATCACGCCGTCCATAATGGCAAATACGATGTAATCGTCATGGAATGTTGAGCCTACCCGCTGGCATGCGGATCTGGTAATGAATAGTTCCCTGAAGGGAAATCAAGGCTTTGAGGTTGTGAGTGATTGGATTCTAACCAGATTACTGGAGAACAGGAACCCGCTTAGATAACAGGCGTGCTTGTACTCGGTATCTTGGAACATCCATGTAAGACCTCTCCGTATTCATGTGAGGTGTTGATGTCATGCTGAAAGCGGGTTACAATAAGTAAGTCAGTATTCATACTCGCTAGGAGGCGTAAAGAATGAAAGTTGAAATATGGTCGGATTTTATGTGTCCGTTCTGTTATATTGGTAAACGCCGTTTCGAATCGGCTTTGGAGCAATTCCCTAATAAAGATCAGGTTGAGGTGGTATACCGCAGCTTTGAGCTGGATCCCAGTGCATCGTATAAGACCGGGGTTTCCATGGATGAGATATTGGCATCCAAATACGGCATGAGTATCGAACAGGCTAAGGCTGCGAACGGCAACGTGACCCAGCAAGCGGCAAGCGTCGGGCTTACTTATCATATGGATCGCGTCATCCCGGCCAATTCATTTGATGCTCACCGCCTGGTTCATTTTGCATCCGGGCATGGTAAAATGAAAGAAATGACGGAGCGGTTGTTCCGTGCACACTTTACAGACGGCGAGAATCTTGGTGATAAGAATCGGTTGGCTGATCTGGCGGCTGAAGTCGGCCTGGAGCGGGATCAGGCAGTGGCTGCGCTCGAGAGTGACGATTTCCAATCGGAAGTAAGGGCAGATGAATCCGCTGCAACAAATTTGGGGATTCGGGGAGTGCCATTCTTCGTACTGGGAGGCAAATACGCCGTGTCCGGTGCGCAGCCGCTGGAAGTGTTCACGGACGCCCTGGATAAGGCTTATCGTGAAGCGAATCCGCTAGTGATGGTGAATGACTCCGACAGCAGCGACGGCATGTGTGCCGACGGATCTTGCGATTTGCCAGGCAACGCGAAATAAAACATACACAGCAAGTAAGAGCCTGAAGCATCAGTAAACGATCTTCGGGCTCTATTTTTCCAATTACTAATCATAATACATAGGAGGCCATATGCGGCATCTTCCATCTGAGGAACTTATCCATCGAATTCAGGATTCGGAAACGGATTATATGTTGGATCGAATGAAAGCAATCGAAGGTCGGACCGGAAATCCCGAAGGGGTCGAAATGAAGCGCTTCGGCCATGTACTGTGCTTGTACAGTAAGACGATGCCTTGGCTTTCTTTTAACACGGTGAAAGGACTGCGTTCAGAGGATCTGAATAACTTGGACGATATCATCGACTTTTATCGATCGAGGGACCGCAAATTCCAGTTTGAGATCGTACCCGGCCTGGTGAATCAGGAAGTCCTGACTGCGCTTGCCGATCGCGGATTCTATCAATCTGCTTTTCATAATTCCATGTATATGAACCCGCAAGAGATGAAGGGGGTGCAAGGTAATGGAATTGTGATCAGAACAATAGACAAAGATGAATTTGAGGATTATGCTAAAGTTCATTGTCGTGGAACAGGATTGCCTGATCAAGGAATTCCATCTGTAGCCGCGAATAATCGTGTATTGTATTCACGCCCGGGATGGAGCTTCTATATCGCTTATGTCGAAGATGAACCGGCTGCAGCTGGCGTCATGTATGTAAATCAATCGACAGCGTCACTAACATTTGCTGCAACACTCCCGGAGCATCGTAGACAGGGCTTGCAGCAGGAGCTGCTTCGCAGGAGAATACAGGATGCGAAGCTTGCAGGATGCGATCTGATTGCCTCCCAATGTGCCTTCTTATCGCAGAGCCATCGTAATATGGAATCGATTGGCATGAAGCTGGGTTATGTTCGGACGACGTGGACCGAGCGCTAGCCTGAAAGTTCAGAGCAGTAATGCAGGTGGTGGCAGACATGCAAGAACATATGGATTTTCTTAATTTGGAGTACTTACAACTAGGCTCTGCTAAACAGAAGCAAGCAGCCATGGTTATAGACGAGCTTAGACTATGGAATCATTTGAAACCCTGCAACCCGATATTGGTGGGTACGATCCCTATTGGGATTGACATCGCTTCAAGCGATCTCGATATCATATGCCATGTGACGGATTTTGCCCGTTTTGAGCGAAAGCTCACGACGCATTATAGTGAACTTGTTTCGAATTTCACATGCTCATCCCGTATGGTCAACAACGTGGATCGAACGGTGGCTCGTTTTGAGTATAAGGGGTGGGAATTTGAGATTTTTGCACAGCCAATACCTTCGACGAAGCAGAATGGTTACCGTCATATGATTGTGGAATACAAGCTTTTGAAGCGACTCGGTGAAACTGCAAGACAAGGCATCATCGAGCTGAAGAGGTCGGGTTACAAGACGGAGCCTGCCTTTGCGAAGCTGTTACATATCACAGGCGATCCTTATGAGGAGCTGCTCAAGATGTATCACTGGCCGGAGGATCGACTGGACGCCTATATTAAATCTTATATGGACAAGGAGAATGAGTATGAGTGACAAACAGCAGCTGCTGAATGAGTATTCCGCATGGATCGGCAAAGTGAAAGAATTCGCGGAACAGGAAGAGGGATTCTGGAGCACCCCGATTGCAGAGGGGAAATGGGCCGTACGTGATGTGGTGTGCCATATCATGCGCTGGGATGAGTATTTTTACAATGAAGCCATTGCCAAAATTTCTACAGGGGATGCATTGACCGTACGGCATATGGATTATGATACTTTCAATGAACAGTCGAGGCAATATGCCAAGACGTTATCAACAGAAGCGCTGGTGGATCAGACGATAATCGCAAGGGAGAAGCTGATTCGGGCGATCGAAGCCCTGCCTGAAACGTCATATGAGCTGCGGTACACGGACGGGGACGGGCATCCCTTTGAGGTAGCGCAATTTATGCGGGATTTCATCTGGCACGACAACCACCATCTGGCTCAGCTGAATCAGGTGCTTCAGGTCAGCTAGTCGGCAATACTTAGCAGAAATGGGTGAAGTCATTGATTGGCTACTTGGACATCATGTCTTACTTTACAGAGAGCAATCTGGAATGGTTATTAGAACAATTTAGAGCATTAGGCCCTCTGCCGGGCATCCTTCTGACTTTTCTGAAATCCTTCATTCCACCGATGCCCACGATCGTGATTGTAGGTGTGAATGCGGCGGTGTATGGGCTGTGGGCCGGGTTTCTTTACTCTTGGATCGGCATGGTGGCAGGATGCTTAACGACCTTTCTCATCGTGCGCAAAATATCCGGTACAGCACTGATCGAACGCTGGGCGAATAAACCTAAAGTTCAGCGTGGTATGCGCTGGATTCAGCGCAACGGTTTCAGTTACGTTTTCCTGCTTGGCATACTCCCCGTAGGGCCGTTTGTAGCGGTCAACGTAGCCGCCGGGCTAGCTAGAATGAACCTGATGTCCTATCTGATGGCTGTAACCTTGGGCAAGGGCATTATGGTGTTCTGTGTCTCTTACATCGGTGCCAACCTGTCCGATTTTATTGCGGAACCTTTTAAATTGTTCGGTGTCCTTGCCTTTATCGTGCTGTCCTTGTTGGTCAGTCGGAAGCTGGATTCATACTTTATCAGAAAACAATCCGTACACGATCAACAAGCAGAGCTCGAGTCCCATTGAATAGCATCATGGCTGAGGAAAAAAACGGACGGTATGGTTCTTCATGACCATATCGTCCTTTGGCATATCTCGATCTCACCTTTTGCTGTATAATGGAAAAATAGTAATGTCAAAACCAGCATGATTGAAAAGGGAGTAAGTGTTATGACCAAATTGGCCTCATCCATTCTCGAAATGATACGTATGATGATCATAATGATGATCTTTGTAACGGTTCTGGGCAACATTGAACATGAAATACTGAATGCCTGGATACCTTTGAACGGACTATATTTCCTGTTCCTGTTCGTGGGGAATGTACTGTTGTTTCTTGTGCTTTACCGGAATCGCCTGCAGTTCAGCGGTTGGTATCGTTCAACCGCGACCCAGCACAAGCTGTCTAGAAATACGACGAGGATTGTCATGGCGCTGGGCATGATCCTTATCGGAGCGCCAATCATGATCACGTGGTTCATAGTATAATTGGTGTAATTCATCGATCATAAGCTCGAACGATGGGATTTAAAGGGGCAGTTCCAAAGGTATCGACCTTTGGAACTGCCCCTTGTTGGATGATTACAGTCTTTTACGTTTATACAGCGTTACCAAGAGACAAGAGAGAAGAAGCAGCACGATGGATACTCCGGCGTACAGGGCCTCCTTGGCACTGCCTTGTTCCTCGGCAGCCCCGTTTGACCAATCGCCCGGCCGGCCCATTCCCCGGCCTCCCTGCATTTGACCGCCAAACTCGCCGCCGAATCCGTTCCCCATTTGCCCCTGAGGGAAATCCGGCATCTGGCCTTGACCATTCTGGCCGGGGTCCTGAGGCATGGTTGATTGATTTCCAGCAGAAGGGGGGCTTGCGCTCGATCCGACAGCTGATACGACTGACAAGGAGGGTTCATCCCCTGTAGGTACGGTGTCAGGATCAGGGCCTCCTTCAGCTTTGCCTGAGGTAGCATCTGCGCTACTTCCCGACGCGTCGCCAGAAGGTTCAGGCGCAGCACCGTTGCTGTTGGCGGGCGTTTTCCCGGCAGAGGTGCCTCCGGCCGGGGTGTCGTTAGGGGGAAGCATCCCATTTCCATTCGTCCCGCTGCCGCCATCTCCACCCGGTGTCGTGCTCGTGCCATTATCAGTATCAGTAGTGTTTCCCTGGGTGCCTCCATTCGAATTAGGCTGCGGCGTACTGTTATTTCCGCCAGGTACCAGTCCGCCGCCACCACCAGGTCGCATGCCGCCACCACCCCCGGGGCTCATGCCGCCGCTGCCGCTTCCATCGCCTGCGGAAGGGATCGTTCCATCCAACTGCTGCTGGATATTATCCGTTGACTCTTCCACGAATGAGGTCAATGTCGGGATGGATTGCTCGTAATCCTCATAGGAATAGAAGGGTCTTGGGTCTTTCTTTACGTGTTCGGAAATTAAGTCTTGTAATTGCGCCACCCGCTCATTGAATGTTTCCTGCTGCATGTAGCCTTCCAGCATCTCCGAGAGGATGGCGTGATAGCGCTCCTTATATTTGTCAACCTCGAGCAGTTTGGCAATCAGGGGCCGTTCCGCCAAGGCTCCCTGGGTTGGCTCGTCAATGAGGATGCTGGAGCCCCCAAATCCTCCGAATGCCATATTATAATCCCAAGGCAGGACAGAGAAGATGCCATTGTTCTCATACAGGTAGTAGTTCTGTTTGTTCATCCCCAGGTAGCTGTCCATATTGGAAGCAACGACATTTAAGGCAACGTACTTAAGTACATTATCCACATCCAGCACCTTCTCATAATCGGAGCCGTTATTGAGCTCATCCAGCATATCGATCAATACATCATCGTTGGATGATTTGGATTTCATGACAAGTCCGGTATAGGAATCAGGGTCATTGCCAAGCCAAGTCAGATCGCTGCCAGCGCCGGTCATCTCAGCCTTGTACAACGCGCCGTACGAATGATCGAAATGACGCTCCAGATAGGAGTCGCCAATCTGTTCAATTGCGAGATAGAACCCCCATAATTCATCGTTAACGTATACATTGACGTAAGAGAAGCCGGGTGTTGGCAGTCCGACGGAATCCGCCAGCTCGTAGGTGAGGAATTCCCGCATATACGAGGCGTCGCTGTAGTTGTTGTTCAGATTGATTTTACTGATTCCATTCAAGGTTTGATTGAGGTATTCGTCAAAGGATATTTTGAAGCTGTAACGGTCGGAGTCGGAATTGACCACGCTGCGCAGGCTTAAATTGCCTTTGGTGCGAATGCCGACATGATCAAATTGTATGCCGTTGTAATTGACGGATGCTTCTTTATATTCTTCGGCGCTGGCATTGTCCAGCATATTCTGAAAATCCGCTTCGTCCATCGTGATTTTAACATCTATGACTTTATCCTTCGGAAAAACCGTTGAATCGATTTGCTCCTGCTGGGCATCACTCTCCGTGCTGCTTACCGTTTCGGCAGCTGTGCGTGTCCATTGGCAGCCTGAGATCAGGAGGAATATGGTCAGCACAAGGGCCAGCAGGACCGTCATTCTTATCTTTTTCATCTCTGCCCACCGCCTGACTTAGGATACATAGTCGCCACTGTAACTGATCAGTACCGCGTTATGGACACCCGGGAGCTGGGACAGCTTGTTTACGAACTGGCCTTCGGCGTCACGCAGCCTTACTTCCAGTGTCAGTTCAATGCTGCCTGGCGTCACGGTTTTTTGCTTCAGATTATAACGCTTCACGGCTTGACCGATTTGTTCTTTTACGGATTGCTCGCTCTGCTCATTATCGCAATGAATCACGAGCAGATAAGGCGTATTCACTGTTGCTTTTTTAATGAAGAAGAACAGGATAAGACCGACTGCGATGGAGCCGATGGCTGCCAGCGTGTAGAACCCGGCTCCGGTTACGATCCCGGCAACCGCGGCCCAGAACAGGAAGATCAGATCGGTTGGATCCTTGATGGGCGTACGGAAACGGACGATGGAGAGTGCGCCGACCATACCGAGCGAGAGCACGAGATTTGAGTTAATGGCAATGATGACAACGGCCGTGATCATGGTCATCCCGATCAGAGACACATTAAAGCTTTTGGAATACAGCACGCCGCTGAAGACTCTTTTATAGAGCAGATAAATAAATAGCCCGATAACGAAAGAAACGGACAGCGTAATCAGGATTTTGGCGATGCTGATATCGGATACGAAGTTTTCCATGACGGAGTTTTTGATGATATCCGAAAAATTGGTGGTGCTCGTACTGCTTGATGTAGATGTGGTGTTCATGAATTATTGATCCTCCCATGTGTTATATTTCAGAAATTTGCGGCACATCACGTACTTGGAGGCCGATTGACGGCCCAGTCCTTCCAGCTGCAGCGCGATTTTGATGTAATCCGGGATATACTCGTCATATTTGACTTCCAGTATGATCAGATTCTCATCGATCGCCCGGATGGGCAGCAGATTCCGATTGAACAGATCCGTGGAGTGCAGGCCGGTTCGAAGCTCCTTATCAAACGTAATCCGGACATTTCCGTTAGGACAGACATACGGCTCCCGGACATAATCGACAATGACCTTGGGCCGCATCAGCTTATGCTTCATCTCGTGATACAGCTCCATCATCAATGGCTTGTCTGGTTGATAGAGGCATTCGTATTGACCGGCCATGATCTGATCAACCAGCTCCCTTGTAAGCGGCTCCTTCAGCTTGGCGATGTAATCCCGGAATTTGATTTTTTTCTCAAAATGAATGGTGTCGTCGGTTACGTTGTAGATGCGGATGCGGTATTTCACCCGGTCCCGAACCCCAGCCAGCTTCTCGTATAACGCTTTGTTGTTGATATCATCAAAGTACAAACTTCGAATGTGATATTCCCCGCCGAGTCCTGCATGCTGATCGTAGGTCACCAGATTTCTCAATCGTTGACGGATGATTTGGTACTGGTGAATATTCACAAAAAATTTCAGCTCGTTCCGGTATTTCAATGGGGTCGTCATGATTCCACCTCGTTTCTCTCGATCATTCGTTTGCTTGTTTGCTTACGAAATCTATCCTATCAATCGTTCCTGATATCTTTCTTAAACGCGGCTGAATGTAAACTGAATGTTGTCGCATAGAGAGCAGAGGTGTCCGGCTGAAGACTTAAAGGACTTTCCAAGGGGAGCTAAAGCACATAAAGAGAAATCCGATCTATGTTGAACTTGCTATCAAGACGGATATGGATAAGCTGTGTTTCCGAATTAGGGAAAAGGATCCCGTTTGTGATTGAGAATTATGCTTACTCGGATGAATGGGGAAGAGAAACGGATGACGTGGTGTCGCCGCTTTGATTTTCCGGGTATTTAGAGGTGGTTTGATGCCACGATGATCTATAATACACAGCGCAGCCGTGTCGTGGATTATTTAGGGAATAAACAGCACTTGGCGGTCGATTTCCGGATATCCGCGGGGACTAACAGCGAAATTCGCATTCAATGGGGGAGCGGAGGTTTTATGAGGGGCTTTTGCAGTTTCGATTTCCCCGGTGGTTCACCGGAACAGCCGATGTAAACGAATGGTATGATGACGGGAATCAACAATACCGGATCTCCGTTGAGGTGGACAATCCGATATGGGGCCTGTCTTCCGGAATAAGGGAAGCTTTCAGGCCCGGATCATGGCTGTAGCCAATGGGGCTGTTCCGCTACATGTGAAACCTCTGCGGGTTGAGGTTAGAGAGTAGCGGTAGTATCAGAGGAGGAGAGGCTGCTGCTCTTTCGCTCACGGAACATTCGGTAGTATAGAAACGAAGATACAACATATAGCGTTCCGGTAATACAAAATGTGATCGCATATCCCCAATAGCTGCCGTAAGTGGTGACGAGTTTAGATTGTACGGGTCCCATGGTAGCCCAGCCCAGCATGAAGGCTGTTTGCGTGACCGAATTGGCGATTCCTCTTCGGTGATCCGGTACGCGGTCGATCAGAATAGAGGACTGTATCGGATTGGCGGCATTCATCAGGGCTTGGCGGAACAGGAAGCCGACCGATGCGATGAGGAGTACGTTCGTAAACCCGGTTAACAGCAGGAAGGGCAAGGATAGGACTTGAAAGAGCACCACGGCCCTGACGGCTCCCACCCGATTCACCAGTGTAGGTCCGATCAGCATCGATACGATTGTCATGACTTGTCCGAGTGATATCAGAATTCCGACTGCCGATAACGATACCGAGAAGCGGTTGGTAAAATATAAATTCAAATAAGGCACGACAAGCCCTGATCCCAGGCCGATTAACAATTGGGCAAGCGCGAACTGACCGATGACTTTGTAATCCCCCAAACCGGAGGTGTTAACAGCTCCTCCTGCCTGAGCTGGTTGATGATCAGTAAGCGGTGCATCCAGTGCCTGTATCTCCTCGGCCTTCTGATCGGTTGTGAACAAAAGCGGGATAAACGCCGCAAAGGTTGCCAGGCCGCCTATGAAAAGCGCGGTTTTCAAGCTGCCGACCTTGTTCATACCAACGGCCTGCAGGGCATCCGCCAAGAATCCGCCTCCCATGCTTCCGAGCACTTGAGAAGCAAGAACAAGCGAGGCGTGGATGCTAAAGATCCGCATGCGAGCCGCTTTCGCCGTGTTTTCCGCTAGAAAGGGGATAGCCAGCACCTGAAAAAAGGATGCGAATAAACCGGTATATATTGCAAGACCAAGCAAGCTGAACTCGCTTTCAAGAAAAGAGCGCGCGATCAGTCCTGCACCGCTTAACAACGCCCCAAGGACGAGGATTCGTTTGCGGCTGCCACGGTCTCCGATCAGGCCAATCGGAATGAACATCAGTGCCGTGGCCAGGGATTGAATACTGACCACTGTTCCATTCATGGAGTCATTATATCCAAGGCCTTGTATGTACAAATTGTAGAGCACGCTAAACATGCCGGTACCGATCTGATACAACACGTTAGCTAGAAAAAACAGCTTGATGTTACGCGGCCAAGAATGCATTTCTTTTGCCGACTGTTGAATGAAACCCATGATGATACCCCCTAAATTTTACAGCAGCAACCTCTATTCTAGCAGGTTCCACATAAGGGAGGAAGAAATATTATATCGAGGTGGAGGGTGATTGACATATCATAGACAAAAATATAAAATGTCTATATAAATAACTAATTGAAAAGTGGTGTTTGCAATGGATCCGAACGAGCGTTTCTGGAATGCTTCTATAGATGAACTTAAACAAGGCTATATCGACGAAGGGCCCGTATGGGTATGCCTCCTGTGTGGCAAGACGATTGAGAAAGGGATCATCTACCCGGACCAAGATGTGTTATATGAGTCAGAACGATACATGACGGTTCATATCCGCCGGGAGCATGGCTCCGTATTTCAGTATTTTTCTGGCCTCGATAAGAAGCTGACTGGACTGACCGAGCATCAGAATCGATTGCTGCAGCTCTTCTACCAAGGCAAGAACGATAAAGAGGTACAACAGGAGCTCGGCATAGGCAGTGCATCGACGATTCGCAATCACCGGTTTGCCCTGAAGGAGAAGGAAAGACAGTCCAAGGTGCTGCTGACTTTAATGGAGCTGCTGAAGGAGAAGGATGACCATGCACCGGCATTCGTGGAAATTCCAAAGCAGGCCAAAATGGTGGATGAGCGCTACAATGTTACGGAAGAAGAGAGGCAAGCGATCCTGGCCAAGGTGTTTCCCGAAGGGACCGATGGCCCGCTGAAGACATTTAAGCTCAAAGAGAAACAAAAGTACGTCGTTTTACGAGAAATCGCTGCCCGTTTTAAACCGGATGTCTTGTATTCCGAACAGGAAATCAACGATACGATCGGAAGAGACAATCCCGATTATGTGACCATTCGCCGATATTTGATCGAATATGGTTTTTTGAATCGCACGGATGATGGAAGCCAGTACTGGTTAACGACATAAACGCTAAGATTAGGAGGTTTTAACGCCATGAACCGCAGACAGGAACTAAATCAAATGTATAAGGAAATCAAGATTGAAGCAGGCGTGTATCAAATTCGAAACACAAAGAACGGCAAGGTATTTGTTGCCGGAACGAATAACTTGAAGACCATGAACGGCAAACGATTCGAGCTGCAGATGGGAACAAGCTACAATAAGACGCTTCAGCGGGAATGGAATGAGTATGGTGAGGATGCTTTTGTCTTCGAGATTCTGGAGACGATTGAGCCGAAGCAAGATCCGTTCTATGATCTGAAGGACGCGGTCAGCAAACGGGAGGCATATTGGATTGAACAGCTGGAACCTTTTGGAGAAAAGGGGTATAACGCAGAGCGAAAATAAGGCTTTTGTGTGGCGAACCTATGTGTAGGATATGAAATCACATTCCTTTCGTTTGCAATGCGCTGTAAGGGTAAGATATGATGAATTTAGAGGCTTAAATCGCTTCCTTTCCTACTTCTTACTACACGAAAGCGAGACGTGAACACGATAATGAGATCCATAGCTTGGGTAACCGACAGCACGAGTACAATCGATCCTGAATTCGCCAAGGAAAATCATATTTATATTGTACCTTTGAGGTTGATACTTGGACAGGAGGCGTACAGGGAAGGAATTGACATCTCGGCAGAGACCTTTTATGAAAGAATGAAAGATGAACCGAAAGTCAGCAGTTCACAACCTCCAATCGGTGAATTCATCGAATTATATGAATCCCTGAAAGTGAAGTATGATGATATTATCGCCATTCACTGTTCATCCGAGCTCAGCGGAACATTGAATTCATCTATGCAGGCAGCAGAGATTGCCGAGGTACCCGTGGTTGGCATCGATTCTCAAGCGGGAGCGTTTCCGGTACGCGAAATGATCATGTCCGGGATTCACTGGCATAGCCAAGGGGATACCGTGCAGATGATAAAAGATAAAATCCAGTCCATGGTGCAAAACATGTCGTTCTACCTTATTCCGGCAAGCCTGCACCGGCTTCACAGCAGCGGTCGGGTATCCGGCACCCAGCTTCTTCTCAGCAATCTGCTCCGCATTCATCTGCTGCTGCGTTTTGATGAAGGCAAAGTCATTGTGGAAGAGAAGATCCGAACGTTCAAGAAGGCCAAGCAGAGAATGCTGGAACTTATGAAACTGGATTTACAGAAAATTAAAAAGGTCTGCATCATGCACGCAAACAACGTAGAAGAGGCCGAAGAAATCCAGAAGGAAATTAGCGGGGCCCATCCGGCGTTGAAAACCGAAATTATGACCTTTATTCCCGTTGCGGGCATCCATGCCGGCGAGGGCACCATTGCGATGTCGTGGATTAAATATCATCCTGCTTATTCCTAGTTATAGTACAGTTCCTGCCTGCAGATACTATCTGCAGGCTTTTGTTTGTTTTTCGATTCTATACGACCTGTGATGGTTGTATATGTAGTAGGAGATGATTCCAAGGAAAGGAATGACGTTCACATGAAAGTGATTATCACGCAAGCTGAGGCGATGCAAAAGAATATATGGGAAGATATCATGCTGATGTTCGGAAGAACGGATGAGGATGAAGTATGGGACACGGAGCAGTTTATATTAACCGAGGAGCAAGCCCGTAAGCTTGGACTGCTTAAATAGGCGAAGAAGGGCCGTTGTCGATGCGGCTCTTTTTTCTTTCTTAGGCGGGCAGCTTAGGCTTGGTTTGGGCTGTAAGGAAATCATGTTATGATGGAAGGACTCTGTGGAACAGAGGACGAATATAATAGTGTGAATTTGAAGGAAGGTGACAAGTTGAAGCGTAGGACAAAATGGATGTGCTTAACGATGCTGGTTGTCATCTTGCTATTGGCTGTGGCAGGTTGTCGGGGCGAAGCCGAACCAAGCAACCCTGGGGACAACGGACCAGGAGCTTCGCCTTCGGAGCAAGTGCAGGAGCCGCAGACTCCTTCTCCAGATAATGAAGACGGGTCAACGTCTTCATCAGGCAGCACGGACAACGAAGGCGAGGACGGGAAATTGCCTGAGAACGAGCCTGAAGATGCGGTAGCTGAGCTTCTGAATAGCATGACCGTCAAGGAGAAGATCGGCCAGCTGGTGCTGGTTGGAATTGAAGGGACTGCCTTGGATGATACCTCGCGCAGATTGCTGGAGGATTACCATGTAGGCGGATTTATCCTTTTTAAGGATAATATCGATAGCGTACAGCAGTCAGTAGACCTATTGAATGAGCTGAAGAAGGCAAATGCCGTGAATCCTGTGCCGCTATGGCTGAGTATTGATGAGGAGGGTGGACGGGTTACCCGTTTTCCCGATGAATATGTGAAGCTGCCGTCAAGCGGCAAAATCGGAAGCAACGGGGATCTTGCACTGACCAATCGTGTTGGTGGTCTTATCGCGCAAAAGGTGTCGGGAGTCGGACTCAATATGGTTTTTGCCCCGGTGCTGGATATTCATAGCAACCCGAACAATCCGGTTATCGGCGATCGAGCCTTTGGCACCACAGCAGAAACCGTAAGTGCGCAGGGGGTCGCCTCCATGAAGGGGATACAGAAGAATGGTGTCGTTCCTGTAGTGAAGCATTTTCCTGGGCATGGCGATACTTCGGTCGATTCCCATCTCGGTCTGCCTGTTGTTGACCATGATCTAAAGCGTCTGCATGAAGTGGAGCTGGTACCTTTTCAACAAGCGATTGATGAAGGGGCCGATGTGGTCATGGTTGCGCATCTGCTGATGAAGGGCATTGATCCGGATACGCCATCTTCCTATTCGAAACCCGTCATTAACGATTTGTTAAGGGAAGAAATGGGGTTTAAAGGTGTCGTTATAACGGATGATATGACAATGGGGGCTATTTCCGGCAGCACGGACGTAGGGGAGGCTTCCGTGAAGTCCGTCGTCGCAGGGAGCAACATGATTCTGATTGGACATGAATATGCATTAGAAGAAGCGGTCATTCAAGCATTGACCAAGGCTGTTGATAGCGGCGTAATCCCGGAGGAGATGCTGAACGACCGGGTGAGGGCAACGCTTGAACTAAAGCACAAATATCAGCTGAGCGATGAGCCCGCGAAGTCTCCCGATGTGAAATCGTTGAATCAGCAAACGAAAGCTGTACTAGATCAGCTTAAATAAACGTAGCATATGTAGTGTAAGACGATGAACTTGTACTTGTTCGAAGAGGCAATGACTAGTTCCATAAGGCAGATTTGGAGCATAAAAAACCCGATCTCAGGGTGAGATCGGGTGAGATGAACTAGAATATATTAGAAGTTGATATAGTGTAAAAAATATGCTAGAATGAAGGATAAATAACTATTGGCTTAATGTCATAATAACCTAATGCTAGATTAGCATGAAAATATGGGATTGTCAACAGGGGGGCATAGAATGGAGAACCGTCAAAGTGCGGATTTTGCATTGGAACGAGAGGTTACGGATACAGAGAAAGCGGCTAATTCTCCGACAGAGGATTTTTCGGTTCATGACGATCTCTCACTTCCACCAGGCATCAAGATTAGCGATCCGGTTCGCATGTACCTGAAAGAAATCGGTCGGGTTCCCCTCCTTACAGCCGATGAAGAAGTGGAACTGTCCAAACGAATAGAGGAGGGAGACGAAGAAGCGAAACGCCGTTTGGCCGAAGCGAATCTTCGTCTCGTTGTAAGTATAGCAAGACGCTATGCTGGTCGGGGAATGCAGTTCCTTGATCTGATACAAGAAGGCAATATGGGCCTGATCAAAGCGGTGGAGAAGTTCGATTACTCCAAGGGCTTTAAGTTTAGTACGTATGCCACCTGGTGGATACGCCAGGCGATAACCCGCTCGATCGCTGACCAAGCAAGAACGATCCGGATTCCGGTGCATATGGTAGAGACGATTAATAAGCTCGTCCGTGTCTCCAGGCAGCTCCTTCAGGAGCTGGGGCGCGAACCGACACCAGAAGAAATCGGTAAAGAGATGGATATCACGCCGGAAAAAGTACGTGAGATCCAGAAGGTATCCCAAGAACCTGTGTCCCTGGAAACGCCGGTCGGCGAGGAGAGCGACTCCAACCTAGGTGATTTCATTGAGGATCAGGACGCATTGGCTCCGGCAGATGCCGCGGCGTTTGAGCTGCTGAAGGAACAGCTGGAGGAAGTGCTGGATACGCTCACCGAGCGTGAAGAGAATGTGCTCCGGCTGCGCTTTGGACTTGAGGATGGTCGGACCCGCACTCTGGAGGAAGTAGGGCAGGTGTTCGGCGTTACCCGTGAACGCATCAGGCAGATTGAGGCGAAGGCGCTTCGTAAATTGCGTCATCCGAGCCGCAGCAAACGTCTCAAGGATTTCCTTGAATAAACCCTGGGCACGAATAAAGAGATCATGAATGAATCCCTTGGTTACGGTCTAATGGCTGTAATCCAGGGATTTTTTGCTATTTAGCCAGGATTCCACTCCAGTTTGACACCACCCAAGTAGTTGGATCATAATGATGTAACATCCCCACATTTAGTAAGGAATGTTGTGCCTAATGTGAAGAATAGGGAGTGACATGTCTACGATGACTTTACATACATCTGCTATCGACCGATTGTGCAAGCGCAATGTGGAGCTGTCTGCTTTTTCTACGTATGGGATCGGCGGTTCAGCCAATTATCTGGCCATGCCTGAAACGGCAAATGACCTGGCGGATCTGCTGCAGGACTGCAGGAAACGCGGGATGCCATGGTACATCTTCGGGATGGGCTCCAATATCCTGTTCCCGGATGAACCGAACCATGATCTGGTGTTTATATCGCTCAAAAACCTGGTGGATCTTCGGGTGTCAGGAGATAAATGGTACGTTTCATCCGGCGCGCCCATGTCGCTACTGTCCTTGATGGGTTTAATGGGGGGGACGGATTTGCTCGACTTTACTTTTTTGCTGCCAGGCTGCGTAGGGGCCGGCATCTATATGAACGCCAAATATAATGCGCGCCAAATCTGCGATATTCTGGACACGGTTTATTATATCGATACAATGGATTCGAGCTTAAAGGTACAGTCCATTTCCGTGGCGGACTGTTTATTTGCATACAAGCAATCCATCTTCCAGCAGCACCCTTGGATCATAGTAGGCGCCGATCTCAATATTCCGGTCAGCTCGGAGGAGCAGATCAGCATGACGTCCGAACTGCTTACAGAATGGAAGACCCGCGGCAGCCATCCATCATCCTTGCCGTCCTTTTTCTCATTCTTCCTGGGCGAGGTGCACGCATTGGCAGGAAGAGGAATCGAGACGCCGCAGTCAATGCTTGACATCATCAAGTACCGGACGAGTAAACGCCATTTCGATTACCCGTCCTGCGGTTCCGTATTCAAAAATAATTATGATTATGGGGTAGCCGTCGGCTCGCTCGTGGATCAGCTGAATATGAAAGGAACCGAATATGGCGGCGCGATCATTTCTCCGCATCACGGTAACATGATTCTGAACCAGAAGCATGCCAAGGCAACCGACATTCTGTACTTGATGAATCTGATCTCGGAGTCGATTAACAACCATTTTGGATTCGTTCCGGAACCGGAAATTGTATTGGTATAAATACGACCTAAAAATAATCTCTGTAAAGGAATTGGAATAAGTAGAATTTAACGATATAATCAGATAGGTGATCATCTGTTTATCGATATAAACGATGAAATTTATGTTGCGAGAGGGGCATTATATATGGCAAAAACATTAATTTTTGGACACAAAAATCCGGATACGGACACGATCTGCTCTGCTATTGCTTATGCTGATTTGAAGAACCAGCTTGGCCTTTCCGCCGAGCCCGTACGTCTTGGTGACGTTAACGGTGAAACGCAATATGCGCTCGATTACTTTAAGGTAGAAGCGCCGCGGTTCGTTGAGACGGTTGCGAATGAAGCCCAAGACGTTATTCTCGTGGATCATAACGAGCGTCAGCAAAGTGCAAGCGACATTGATCAGGTTCGCGTAATTGAGGTTATCGATCATCACCGTATCGCGAATTTTGAGACAAGTCACCCGTTATACTACCGTGCTGAGCCTGTTGGCTGCACAGCCACCATTCTGAACAAGATTTACAAGGAAAAAGGCGTAGCCGTTCGTAAAGAAATTGCTGGCCTGATGCTGTCCGCCATCATCTCGGACTCCTTGTTGTTCAAATCCCCAACCTGCACGGACGAAGATATCGCAGCAGCTCGCGAGCTGGCTGAGATCGCTGGCGTGGATGCAGACAGCTATGGGCTCGAGATGCTCAAGGCAGGCGCCGATCTGAGCGACAAAACCATCGCGCAATTGATCTCCCTGGATGCCAAGGAATTCCAAATGGGCGGAGCTAAAGTGGAAATCGCACAGGTTAACGCGGTTGATACCAATGATGTATTGTCCCGTCAAGCCGAACTCGAAGATGCGATTCAAGGGATTATCGCTGACAAAAACCTTGATCTGTTCGTCTTCGTCGTGACAGATATTCTGAACAACGATTCAATCGCTCTTGCACTCGGTAAAGAGTCCAAAGCCGTTGAGAAAGCATACAATGTGTCTCTGTCGGAGAACAAGGCTCTGCTTAAAGGCGTGGTTTCCCGCAAATCGCAGATCGTTCCTGTTCTGACTGAAGCATTCAATCAATAATATCTGGATGAGTATCAACAAGCCTGACCATCCACTGAGGAATCAGTGGGGAGGGCTTGTTTTTTTATTGTTGATTTTCCCTTATTCATCCATAATTACAATATAATTCAATATCGCCGTCTTTAAGCGCTTACGAAGATTGAAATATTGTAATGAATTTACATCGAATTGACATCCATTTTACCAAATGGGTCCGTATAATAAAGATATGAATGATAAAATACATATACGTTTCAAATATCCAGGAATTGGGTTAATGATGTTTAATATACGCTATGTCGGGTTCACGAGCTGAATCTATTTAATAGAAGGATGAAGAGGGAGCGATGAGAAGATGAAGAAGTCGGCTTGGAAATTGGGAGCAATGATGCTGCTTGTACTGATCATGATGACAACCGTTGGCGTAGCCTCAGGCAACAATTATGAGCCGGTTCCGAAAGCTTCGAATCAGGAAGCTGTCTACATCAACGGGCTTGAGATTAGAGACGGCAAGGTCTATCTACAAGTAGATCCGATTGAATGGTATGAGGGAGAGGAAGCGAATCAGGTATTCCGCGAACGGGAACAGGACCCTGAGATGACGGAAGCTCTGGACGGCTATTATATCGTAAATGATACGGAAGAACAGATTGAACTTCCTGTGGCAGAAGATGCAGAAGTGCTGCTTCAGTTGTACGATCATACCGGACGGTATGAGGATGCCCAGATTTCCTGGAACCAGTTGGTAAGTCTGGACAAATTCACGGACATCTACAGAAAGGATGATATCGTAGATATGAAATGGTTTCCATTTCATATCACCGTCGAAGATGGCGTCGTTGTGAAGATGATCCAACAATACGTGCCTTAAATGGATGATAAATAGAATAAACGGATGAAAATAAAGAGCCGCTCCATTGGTTATTCCTAACCGCTGGAGCGGCTTTTGTGCTGTCCAATGACAACAGGGTCAAGCGCAAGCGGGCACTTTACTGACTGTGTTTCATCGGCTTGAGTTTACCATTCACCACATCGCTGACGAACGGAGCAATTTTGGATTTGCGCTCCTCGTATTCTTCCTTCGTCAGTTTGCCTTCGGTCAACTTCTGATCCAGGCGCTTGGTAAGTGCTTGGACTTGTTGATCAATGACGGACTGGACGGGCACGCCTTGCTCCTTCGCGATCTGAGCCAATGATTTTCCGGATTGGAGCGACTGCTTGAGTGCTTCCGGCGTCGTCTTCAGAAGCTTGGCCAGCTCGGCGCTATCCGAGATTAATCGGCCATGACGATGATGCATTCGCTGCTTATGCCATCCGCCTTTGGCGTCAAGCAGCTTGTCTGCGGCAGCGGAGTAATCGATGGATTTACCCAGCTGCTTCGGATGCGAGGCGATTTTATCCTTCAACAGCTCAACGATCTTGGCTTTCATGGCATCTCTAGATACACCTTGTTCCTTGGCTATTTCCGCGAGTGTCGAGGTTTTGAGTTTATCCTGAAGAACTTGCGGTTCCAGCTTCAGAAATTGGGAGATTGCCTTGAACATATGACCGGGTTTATGTTGCCCGCGTTCGTCTTTGGTCGAAGGAACAGCCGGTGATTCTGTTAGCTGTCCAATCGGTTCAGCTGAGACCGAGACGGGAAGATAAGCGAGGCCCATGACTACAGCGATGGCGACAAGCACCAGCCGCTTCACTGACTTCAAGTGGGTTGTCATTGTTGTTTACCGCCTTTCTTGATGTTGGTCTTACAGTCCATCATTCTTTCCCGCTAAACTGAAATCATCCTTAAAGTAACCTTAAAATAGGATGAAAATACATAAATTTCTTGTCGAATGGAAAATTGGCCATTCTATGAAACTATCGACTCTTCTCTGCTAATATGGTATCATGGAGTCTTGATAACGTATTAAAGTGAAAAAGCAGTTCGCATATGAAACGGATTCCTATACATCCTGAATATGGCTGCGTTTAATGTCTACGAGGGGGATTTTTTGGTGAAAAAGATAGCATCCGTATTAGCAGGCTTCATGCTTTTATTAACCGTAGTCGGCTGTTCAAGCTCAGCAAGCGATGGCAATGAGCTGGTTGTCGGGATTGACGACAAGTTCGCGCCCATGGGTTTTCGTGACGAGAGCAATGAAATTGTCGGCTTTGATATCGATTATGCTCGTGCAGCCGCCGAGAAGATGGGCAAGGAAATCAAGTTTCAACCCATCGACTGGAAATCGAAGGAGTCCGAGCTTAGCAGCGGCCGTATTGATTTGATATGGAACGGCTATACCATTACTGATGAGCGCAAGGAGAAGGTGTTGTTCACTAAGCCTTATCTGGAGAATAGCCAGGTCGTCGCCGTGCTGGCAGATTCGGATATAACTTCGATCAGCGATTTGGCAGGCAAACAGGTCGGTTTGCAGTCGCTATCCTCAGCTGCTGATGCGTTAAGTGCCCACGAGATTCACACGCAGGTGAAGATCAACGAATTTCCTGACAATATGCTGGCTCTGAGCGATCTGAAGAATGGACGCGTAGAGGCTGTGATCATAGACGAAGTCGTGATGAAATACTTCATGTCCAAGGAAGAGGGAACGTACAAGATTCTCGAGGAATCCCTGGCACCGGAGCAGTACGGCATTGGAGTTAAGAAAGGCAACGAGGAGCTGCTTCAAAGTCTGCAAAAAGCACTGGACGATATGAATGCCGATGGTACGGCAGCCAAGATTTCCGAGAAATGGTTTGGCGAAAACAAAGTGTTGAAGTAGGATGTTCCACAAGGATGGTTATTCATCCTTCCATAGGTATTCCAAGAAACCGGACTTTGACCAAAGGCTCCGGTTTTGTGTTCCCTGCTATGGGTCTACGATATCTTTGAAGAACTTCAAGCATCTCAAGAAGTTTTTCCATTAGGAGTTAAGAGTATATGAGTATGGATTACATCGTTCAAATCGGCAAACCGATGCTGGAGGGCGCACAGACAACGATCCTGTTGTTTTTAATTGCCATCCTGGTCTCCATCCCGCTCGGGTTTGTGTTCACGTTAATGGTTCGAAGCGCAATCAAGCCGCTGGCTTGGTTGGCCAATGCCTATATTTATGTTTTTCGGGGTACGCCGCTGCTGCTGCAGCTGCTGTTCTTTTGCTTCGGGCTGCCGGTGCTGCCCGTAATCGGCGAGTATCTCGTTTTAGACCGTTTTGTAGCCGCAAGCTTGGCTTTTGTGCTAAACTATGCTGCTTATTTTGCGGAAATCTTCCGGGGAGGCCTTTTGGCGATTGATAAGGGTCAATATGAAGCGTCCAAGGTGCTGGGCCTAAACCGCTGGCAAACGACCACGAAAGTGATTCTGCCCCAAATGTTTCGCGTAGCCCTGCCGGCGGTATCCAACGAATCCATTACGCTAGTGAAAGATACGGCGCTGCTGTATGCCGTGGCGGTTCCGGAGCTGCTGCACTTCGCCTATACGGCGGTCAATCGTGATGTCACGATTATGCCGTTTTTCATCGCGGGTGTTATTTATCTACTGATGACGCTAGTGTTAACCATGTTATTTAAGTTTCTGGAACGCCGATTTAAATATGAATAGAAGGACTGTCGTATAATGGCAATTATCGAAGTAACCCATGTAAAAAAATCCTTCGGCCAGCTGGACGTGCTGAAGGACGTCAGCTTTGAGATACAGAAGAATGAACTGATTGCCGTCATCGGACCTTCCGGCTCGGGTAAAAGCACCATGCTCCGGAGCCTGGTGCATCTGGAGGAGATCAATGGCGGATCGATCAAGCTGCAGGATCAATATCTCGTAAAGGATGGCGTGTATGTCAGCCCGCCGCAGATCAAAGCGATCACAGCCCGGATGGGTATGGTTTTCCAGCATTTCAACCTGTTTCCTCATCTCACGGTACAGGAGAATCTGGGGCTGGCACCTAAACATGTGAAGAAACAATCGAAGGAAGAAGTTAGGTTAAACAGCGCAGCGCTTCTGCAGAAGGTCGGTTTATCTGATAAAGCGGATGTATATCCTGGAAATTTGTCGGGCGGGCAGAAGCAGCGCGTGGCCATTGCGAGAGCGCTGATGATGAATCCGGACATCATGCTGTTTGATGAACCGACATCGGCGCTGGATCCCGAGCTGACAGGCGAGGTGCTGGCGGTCATCAAGCAGCTGGCCGAGGAGCATATGACGATGGTGATCGTAACGCATGAGATGAGTTTTGCCAAAGAAGTGGCAGACCGAATTATCTTTATGGATAACGGACAGGTCGTCGAATCCGGCACGCCGGATCAAATATTTAACCAACCGAAGGCAGAGCGGACCCGGGAATTTTTAATTCGGGCGACGCGTTGAACAGTGACTGGCTCAGAGCCCGATCGCAAGATCGACTTTGAGCCGGTCTTTTTTTTGGCGAAAAATAGGGCTATTTCGTGAAAGCGTTTAAATTGCGGGTTGACGGAATCCAGTTTGGCCGATATCATTGTTTTAAAGAATGTTAAACCATTTCATATAAACATCTACAAAAAAGAGCGAGGAGCGGAATAAGTCATGAGTCATGTTATTACCATTCATTCGGATGTATCCAAAGGTAAAATCAATCGCAATATTTATGGTCATTTCTCCGAGCATCTGGGCCGCTGCATTTATGAGGGCATATGGGTGGGTGAGGATTCACCGATTCCGAATACGGAGGGGATCCGCAATGATGTGCTGGAGGCGCTGAAACAGCTTAACATACCGGTGCTGCGCTGGCCCGGCGGTTGTTTTGCTGACGAGTACCACTGGAAGGACGGCGTCGGTCCGCGTGAGAATCGGAAGCAAATGGTCAATACGCACTGGGGCGGCGTTGTAGAGAACAACCATTTTGGCACGCACGAATTCCTGCGTCTTTGCGAGCTCTTGGGTTGCGAACCTTACATATCCGGCAATGTCGGCAGCGGTACCGTGCAGGAGATGTCGGAATGGGTTGAATATATGACCTTCGATGGCGTGTCGCCGATGGCTGCGTGGCGTCAGGAGAATGGCCGCGTGAAGCCTTGGAACGTGAAATATTTTGGCGTTGGGAACGAGAACTGGGGCTGCGGAGGCAATATGCGGCCAGAATATTATGCGGACCTGTACAGACGCTATCAGACTTATGTTCGCAACTATGGCGATAACAAGATCTACAAGATTGCCTGCGGCCCGAACGTCGATGATTACCGCTGGATGGAAACCGTGATGAGAGAAGCTCATCCGTTTATGGATGCCATCAGTCTTCACTATTACACGATTCCGGGCGAATTCTGGACCGGTAAAGGACCTGCTACCGGTTTCAGCGAACAGGAATGGTTCACCACGATGAAGAAGGCGCTTCATATGGATGAATTGATTACCAGACACTCGGCGATCATGGACCAGTATGATCCTAACAAGCGGATCGGCCTCATTGTAGACGAGTGGGGGACCTGGTTTGATGTAGAGCCTGGCACCAACCCGGGCTTCCTGTATCAGCAGAATACGATCCGTGATGCCTTGGTGGCGGGGTTAACGCTGAATATCTTCCACGAGCATAATGATCGGGTGGTCATGGCGAACATTGCTCAGGTTGTCAATGTCCTTCAGTCCGTCGTTTTGACCGAAGGCGAGAAGATGATCCTGACTCCGACCTATCATGTGTTTGATATGTATAAAGTGCATCAGGATGCAGAACGTTTGGCAACCAATTACAGCGGCGTCGATTACGAGATGGACGGCGAGAAGATTCCGCAAGTATCCGTAACGGCCTCGAAGGATCAAGCTGGCAAAATCCATGTGAGCCTGTGTAATGTGAGCCACACGGAGCAAAGTGACGTGACGATTCAGCTTCGGGGATTAAACGGTGAGGTGTCTAAGATCGTAGGCCAGCAGCTTGCCTCCGATTCGCTGGACGCTCATAACACCTTTGAATCGCCGGAGACCCTGAGGCCAACAACATTCCATGCATTTGAACAGGAACGCGACGTTCTGCGTGCGAAGCTTGCACCGATGTCCGTTACCGTTCTCGAGATCACGGCAGGATAAACGAAGGTGATGGCGGATAATCGGTGTAAAGGTTGTCATGACGATTACCAGGTTAACGATGAACAAATTACACGCGTCCTATCATCTCCCATGTTTGCGTCTGACCGGTGCGTGTCGGATGGTGAGTATGACGCCCGACTGCGTGCGTGCTTCTCTTGTCCAAAGCTGCAGGGGAACACGACGTGCACGCTGTGCGGCTGCATCGTACAGATCACTGCAAAGCTGAAAGACAAGCGATGCCCTTATCCGGGGCAAGACCGTTGGCCAGTTGGCTAGTAGCGCTTCATAGCAAATTATAGTCAGGCCTGCTCTCATGGATGGATCGTGGGAGCAGGCTTTTTTAGTATGGGGTAACTTCCACGTGTACATTGCAGGTTCAATCTGTATTGCGATATCCGCAGGGTTGTCGTTTACGCTCCTGAGATTGCAAAGGAATTCGGCTTTAGAGGCAGAAACGGGCGGCAGCAACTTTTCATAACATGTTATAAAAAGAGCCGTACCTGGATCAGGATCATGGGAGACTGATCGTCAGGTACGGCTTTTTTTAAGATATAGAAACTTCGAAGGATCTGCTGCCTGATATCGCAAGAAAAACTACCGCTAAACGCGGTCTGTCCTCTTTGAGAGTACGTCGATAGACGTTTTTCTTAAATGAGGTCGTCGCGCCTGGGATTAACGGCGAGCCTTTGCGTTTGCTTTAGGCTTTGTTCTTCTTGCTAAACAATGAATCAACTGACAGCAGGCTGCTGCCGCTAAGGGCAAGGTGGACAGCCATTGCGAGCAGCGCTATATCCAATTCATAGCCATTTAGGAAGCCCATGCCCAGCTTGGCCTGAAAAATAGCAACGACAAGCACGACGCCAAGAACAAGGGAGGCAATCCTTGTTCCCAAACCGATAATCAGTGCAATACCACCCACAATTTCGATAATGGCCACAACGGTTGCCATGAATGCGGGGATACCCAAACTTGCGAAAAAGCCCTCGATATTTCCGATGCCGCTCTGGAATTTATCCAAACCGTGAGCCAAAAAGATGACCCCCAGGATAACCCGAATAATAAATGTACCCGTAGAAGAATAACTACGCATGAATGGTAACAGCTCCTTGTTTTTAATTGTTATCAACTAACTTTTGTATAGCTTAAACTATAGATTGTATCATACTCAATAATGCTGTTAATTGTCAAGTAACTTACTAAAATTAATCAAATTCCACTATTTAGTGTCTGGGACGGTATTCGGTTGGCGACTGCCCAGTCCAGCGGCGGAATTGTCTTGAAAAATGGCTTGCTGAGCGAAAACCGAGTTTGTCTGCGATCGCCGTCATTGGCAGATGGGTCGTGACCAGCAGTTCCTTGGCTAGGGTGAGCTTTTGACGGCTGATATATTGTCTTGGCGATATTCCGTAAACCTGGCGAAACAGCTTGCTGCATTGGCTGCGGCTTAAATTAAGCTCTTTGGATACCGCTGCGACAGAGATCTCCTCTGTGAGTCCTGATGATAATTTTTCTTCAATGGCATGCGCCGCATCGGCAGCATGCAAGGAAGACGGTTTATGCGAGCCTGCTGCAGCCTGTGTCGACGAAGGCAGCTTGACTTCATCCTGTATCTTCAGAAGTGAGAGTACATCGTGGATGATGAGCAATGTATAGGACTGGAGCAGCAGCCTGTCTTCAAAGGTAAGATTGTATTCAGCTCTCGGGTTCTCCGGGTGAAGCGAATGGGCTGCCGGCTGACTGCGCCGAACGATTCCCTCCAGCTCTTGAACGTATGCATTCAGATTGCTGTGCTCGCTTTCCTGCTGGCGAATGTGACGGTAAGGGGCGGCGGACAATAAACTCCTAATTTCCTGATCATCGAGATCAAAATGAACGTTGAAGTATCCATACGGCCCGCTCGCCAGATTGGAGGTTTGATGGGGCACTCCGGATTTGATCAAAAGCCATTCCCCTTGCCGCAGCGTAAAGGACTCCCGATGAATTTCCTGCAGGACCTCGCCTTCCAGACAGTACAGCAGCTCGAACAGATGATGATGATGCCTCGGATAACTCCATCCGGGTGGATGGGAATCAAAAAGGCATCCTGTTACTTGAAGGGTGTGAATCATATTAGGAAAGCGAAAAGCGATATCCATATGGGTCGGCTCCTTTGGCATCGAAAATTCCAGTGATTATGCCATATATATTATCATAATAGGAGCTTGCGATTCTGAATATTCGGCACAAAAGGTATAAAGGATGATCCATTTGGAGATTGAGCAGCACGAGCTTTTGATAGATGATGATAATAGAAAGCGAAATGATACGAGCAGGGAGGAAACAGGATATGAAAGCTCAATTGAAAGCGGTTAATCAACAGTTCGTGCTCGGGGATGAGCCGATCCAGATTCTGTCGGGTGCCGTACATTATTTTCGGATCGTACCGGAATATTGGGAAGACAGGCTGATGAAGCTGAAAAGCTGTGGATTGAACACCGTGGAAAGCTATATTCCGTGGAATTTGCATGAACCCAAGGAAGGACATTTTACGTTTGATGGCATCGCCGACTTGGAGAGATTCGTCCAAATCGCCGGTGATCTCGGGCTGCATGTGATCCTTCGGCCAAGCCCTTACATATGCGCAGAATGGGAATTTGGCGGGCTTCCGTCCTGGCTGCTGCAGTATCCGGATATCCACCTGCGGTGCATGGACCCGGTGTATCTGGAGAAGGTTGACCGTTATTATGATGAACTGATTCCGCGTCTGGTTCCGTTATTAACCTCCAATGGAGGTCCGGTAATTGCCATGCAAATCGAGAACGAGTACGGGAGCTACGGAAATGATACGGCTTATCTGGAGTATCTGAAGGATGGCTTGATCAAGCGGGGCGTAGACGTATTGCTGTTCACTTCGGATGGTCCCACGGACGGCATGCTGCAAGGCGGAACCGTTCCGGGCGTGCTTGCCACCGTCAATTTCGGTTCAAGAACCGAGGAGGCTTTTGCTAAACTGCGGGAATATCGTGCGGAAGACCCTCTGATGTGCATGGAATACTGGAATGGATGGTTTGATCATTGGCTGAAACCGCATCATACCCGGGACGCGGAAGATGCCGCCTCCGTGTTCAAGGAGATGCTGGACTTGAATGCATCCGTGAACTTCTACATGTTTCATGGCGGAACGAATTTCGGATTTTATAATGGGGCGAATTTTCACGAGAAGTATGAGCCCACGATAACTAGCTACGATTATGATGCCCCTATTTCGGAGTGTGGGGATGTAACAGCTAAATACGAGGCCATTCGCAGCGCGATTGCGAAGCATCAGGGGAAAGAGCTCTCGGATTTCCCAAGTCTGCCTCAGTCCGTCAAGAAAAATAGCTATGGATCGGTTCGCATGACGCATTATGCCGACTTGCTAGAGCATCTGTCAGTTCTATCTGATCCGGTGAAACGTACGACACCTGTTCCGATGGAACTGCTGGGTCAAAGTTATGGCTTCATCGTTTACGCAACGGATATCTCCGGACCTCGTCAAGGAGAATCGCTGTATCTGCAAGAGGTGCATGACCGGGCACAGGTATTCCTGGACGGTAAGTATCAGGGAACGGTTGAACGCTGGAATCCCCAAGCCCTGCAGATCGATGTTCCGGCAGCCGGGGCTCGACTTGAGATCGTTGTCGAGAATATGGGGCGTATCAATTACGGCCCGAAGCTGAAGGACTATAAAGGAATCACTGAGGGAGTCCGGATGAACAACCAGTTCCTGTATGACTGGAGCATCTATCCTTTGCCGCTTGAGAATCCGAATGCGGCACCGTTTCAACCGCTTGCGGGTCCGTTTGAACAGCGGGATCGCCCTACCTTCTATCGGGGTGAATTCTCGGTGGATGACATTGGCGATACGTTTATCCGCTTGGACGGATGGGGAAAAGGGGTCGTCTGGGTTAATGGATTTAACCTGGGGCGTTACTGGGAACAAGGACCGCAAGCAGCACTTTATCTGCCTGGACCGCTGCTGAAGCAGGGGCGCAATGAGATCTTGGTGTTTGAGCTGCATCATGCTGAAACAGCAAGCATCGAACTTGTTGATCAACCCGACTTGGGTTAATGAGGGTGTGGGCAGACAAACGTTATTAATGAATAAAAGGGAGCCCTCTCGTACTCATGAGAGGGCTCCCTTTAATGTTCAAAGAGAATTAAAGGATTAAACCAATTGCTTACGAACTTTTAAATAACGGTACAGAATGATGCCGAAGAGTGAGCATAGGATGGCACACAATCCGATGAAGCCATAGCCGGCCTGCAGCCCGCGCAGCAAACCGAGCTCTGTTCCGCTGCCGTACATTTGCTTGAATCCGTTCGTGATCGCTCCGATCGCGTAATTGCCGATAACGCTGCCGATTCCCATCATGGTGACGATGAACGTAATCGCAGTGTCGCTCTCGTTCGGATATCTTTTGGCAATTAGAGCCATGACCGTCGGATAAATCGGAGCAATTCCAATGCCGGCAGCCGCAAACAGGAAGGCATAGGATTCCCCGCCAAAGATTGCGACAAATGTACATACTCCGGTCAGCGCGGACAGGATGATGATGGACAGCGTGAAGCCGATCCGATCCGTTATCGGGCCAAGCAGCAGGCGTGCTGCCGAGAAGCAGAGGAAGAAGGCGGACAGCATCCCGGCTGCAGCCGTAGGTTCCCATTTGTACGATTTTTCAAGAAAGTTTACGAGCCAACCGCCAACGGCCATCTCCGATACAACACCGAAGGAAAGAATCATGACGACCAGCCACAGCGCAGGATCTTTAACTAATAACTTGAGAGGAGTTCGTTCCGTTTCGGATAGATCGTCCCCGGGAAACTTACTCATGAGTGCCGGGATCATCGGCAGTACGGATAACATCAGCATGGCCAGATACATACCCCGCCAGTCCAGCGTGTAATTAAACACGCTTACGGTCATGAGGCCGGATGCAATCATTGGTGCCACGGTTGAGCTAATTCCGTAGAAGAAATGGGACAGGTTCATCATGGTGCCTGTGTTTCGCACAAAGATCCGGGCCGCCAATATGGCGAGGCCGATCTCCAGCATACCGTTTCCAATGTACATGAAGAAGTAGGACGCGGTAAACATTGGGTAGCTGTGCGATAGGAAGATGAACACACCCGAGAGAGCCATCGAACCGAAGGCAGCCATGCTGACCCACTTGATCCCGATCTTCCGGGTTAACAGCGCGGTGAAAGAGCAGGCAATCAAGTACCCGAGCGCGTTCAGCGATAGCAAGGTACCGATCTGCATTTCATCCAGGTTGAAGTCGAATTGAATTCTTGGAATGGCGGGTCCCTTTATATTTTCCGATATTCCGAAAATGATAAAGCCGAGAAAGATGGTTGCCAAATGAAGGGTGTAGTCTTTGCTGAATTTAGGTTTTGCTTTCGTTTGAAGGTCTGTATTCACGGTTATTCCCCAATCGTCATCGTTGAATTTTACATTGCACTTGTATCGGATATCATCATATCCAGAGCAAGCCGTTGCAGGCCGGCTATATAGTCATGTTCCCACTCGCGAAGCAGCATTTCGGGCAGATGCCGCTCCGGTACGTAGGCGGAAGCCCGGTCTCTAACGGAGAGCAGGGTGGAGGGCAGAAGGTTATGCTCACACCACAGAATGGCATCCGGATTGAGAATCGCGGTGAAGGCGGCGCTTAATCGGCTTAACGCATCGATTTGCTCCTCATCCGGCTCGATGAGACTGCTCATGACGGAACTTTTACGGTCCAATACATCATGAAAATTGTTGTCCTTGCTCATCGGTACATAGCCGATCTCGCCCGTGAAGAACGACCTGCCCCGAACGACGTTTCCGTTGATCAGCAGTCCCGCCCCCGGACCATTATGTCCCAGATACACGTATACCAGGGAAGCTTCCTCCGAGCGGCTCAAATTCTGATAGCCAAGCACGGCCGCATTCATGTCATTCTCCACGATGACAGGAATGGAAAACAGGTTCTCCAGGTAAGATTTGAGGTCGTAATCCTGAAATGTCCCGTACAACGGGACGTGAAAAATGACGCCATCTCGCACCGCAGCCGGCATGCCGACCGCAATCGAGCGGATCTTCGGATAACGATGGATCCAGCTTCCTAGCTGGGAAGCCAGCACTTCCGGTCCAAGCTGGAGTATGCCGTCTTCAGCTTTCCGTTCGATCAGATCGCCGTTCCAATTAAAAATGGTATATACGCTCTGCTCCTTCTCATAATAAACGGCGAGACCCAGCATATAGTCCGGGTTAAAAGCGTAGCGGTTTGCACGCCTGCCGCCACTGGACTCATCCAGTCCGAGCAGGATGACCTCGCCTTCCTGCGCCATCTGTTCCAGAACTTTGCTCACTGTAGGAAAGCTGATGCCGAGCCGATCACTTAGCTCCGCTTTGGTTCCACTGCCGAGCTCCAGCAGGGAAGAGCGGAGCGCGCGCCGCACGGCGTATTTCATGGATTGCGGTGTGGGTAAAGCTTCTTTGCGCGTTGTCATCACCACTTTCTACCTTTTTAAACGAGTTTAATAAGTGTCTGGAGATGATTATTGCATATCTCAAATGATGGTGCAAGAACAATTTTGCTGCATGAAATCGGAGGATATCAGGAGGACAGAAAAAGAACGTTCGCAACCAAGGATAATCGATGCGGACGCTCTAATACTAGAAGCAGTATGAGACTATCGCAGAAGCATGATGGTCCCGCCGAGGATTGATCGGCATCAGGATCATGGAGAACCGCAGCAGCGTTTCTTGGCGCCCTATTATACATGAAATTAGATCAAGGCGGTTGACAACAGAAAGGCTCCATGAGAAAATGTACGCGCGTACATAAATTGCAGGAGGCTTGATGAATATCGCTAGTCGTAAAGAAGTTGCACAGCTTGCCGGCGTTTCGGAAGCAACGGTATCCCGTGTACTGAACGGGGTCGGACCAATCAAGGAGGAGACCAAGCAGCGGGTGCTGGAAGCGGCGGATCAGCTCGGGTATACCCCGAGTGCGCTTGCCCGAAGTTTTGCCCGTCGAAGAAGCGGTAACCTGGGCGTCGTCATGCCCTATCTGCCGAAGGCTCGTATATTCTCCGCTTACTATTTTTCCGAAATATTGAGCGGTATTGGCAGTAAGGCGTTGGAGAGTCAATATGACCTGTTGATGCTGTTCCGCGAGCCCGGCGGTTCGATGGACTACTTGAACCTGTTCCGAACCCAGAAAGTTGATGCCTGCATTATTCTGGGCGCCCGGGATGATGAAGGCGAACGTGCGGCCATCAAACAGCTGAGTGAAGCGAATCAACCCTATTGCCTGATTAATCAATACTTTGACGGTGAGGCGTTTCACGTTATGGATGCCGATCATGTGGATGGAAGCTATCAAGCGGTTCATCACTTGACGCAGCAGGGATTCCGGAAGATTGCTTTTCTGAATGGGCCGCCTCAGTATTCCAACAGTCGCGACCGGTTGAAGGGGTACGCCCGGGCACTGAATGAAGCGGGAATCGTGCTGGATGAATCCTTGCTGTTCGAAGGCAACTTCAGCCGTAAAAGCGGTTATGCCGCAGCCGAGTTAATCGCCGGGAAGTTGGACCGGATTGAAGCCGTATTTGCCGCCAATGACCGCATGGCGATTGGACTTCAGCAGGGACTGCGGGCATTAGGCATTTCAGAAGAACGAATGCCTGCCTTTGTCGGGTATGACGATTCGGATGCCGCCGAGCTGTGTACTCCGCCGCTTACCAGCGTGAGAGTTCCGTTTTATGAGCTGGGATGCCTTGCAGCGGAGCATGTGCTTCGGATGCTGGAAGCCTCCGATTTGCCAGCAGGTAACGTAACGAACGCAGTTCTCCATCGCCAACTTCCAACTCGCCTGGTAATCCGTGCATCTTCGCTTCATCGAAATCAATGAACCCTTATTTAAGGAGGAATGAAGGATGAAACAATTACGTATCGGCATGATTGGTTATAAATTTATGGGTAAAGCCCACAGCAATGCGTACCGGAGCCTCCCGATGTTTTTTCCAGAGGCGCTGAAGCCAGAAATGGTAGCAATCTGCGGCCGTAATGTGTCGGCCGTTCAAGCAGCGGCGGTTCAGCTGGGCTGGAGTGAAAGCGTTACCGATTGGAAGGAGCTTGTCCATCGGGAAGATATCGATCTGATCGATATCAATGCTCCAAGCGATGCCCATAAGGAGATTGCCATTGCCGCGGCCAAGGCGGGCAAGCATATATTTTGCGAGAAGCCGCTTGCTTTGACCCTGGCGGACGCCAGAGAGATGCTGCAGGCAGCGGAAGAAGCGGGAGTCACCCATATGGTCGGATTTAACTATAGATTTTCACCAGCCGTAAGACTGGCCAAGAAGCTGATTGAAGGTGGAAGATTGGGTCAGATCTATCATTTTCGCGCCTGGTTTTTGCAGGATTGGATCATGGACCCGCAGTTTCCGCTGGTATGGAGGCTGCAGAAGGAAGTGGCTGGATCCGGATCGCACGGGGATCTTGGTGCTCACCTGATCGATCTCGCCCATTATCTGGTCGGCGATATGCAGGAAGTGATTGGAATGAGTGAAACCTTTATCAAGGAGCGTCCTATTGCCAGCGAGATGACCGGGTTAAGCGCAAAAGGAAGCACAGGCGGTCCCATGGGGAAAGTGACGGTAGATGACGCTACGCTGTTCATGACCCGCTTTGAGAACGGGGCGCTGGGCAGTTTTGAGGCGACTCGCTTTGCTGCGGGTCACCGCAGCACCAACTCCTTCGAGATCAACGGCAGCTTGGGCAGTGTTAAATTCGATTTTGAACGGATGAATGAGCTGGAGGTTTACTTTACATCCGACGCTGAGGATGTTCAGGGCTTCCGCCGCGTACTCGCAACCGATCCCGTTCACGATTATATGGAAGCATGGTGGCCTCCGGGACATACGATTGGTTTCGAGCACACCTTTACGCATGAAATTCTGGAGCTGTCGACCGCTATATCCGAGGGAAGGCAGCCTATGCCCAATTTCGAGGATGGCGTGAAATGCCAGGCAGTGCTGGAAGCCGTGGATAAATCCATTGCAGAGCGCCGCTGGGTGCAGCTGTCGGAAATGTAATCAAGTCATTCGGCCGATCTTGGCCGGACACATAAAAAAGGAGTGCTATCATCATGAAAAAGGCTTTAATTGTATGGGGCGGCTGGGACGGACATGAACCCGAGCAGGTTGCCGGCATTTTCGCGGAATTGCTTCGGGATGAGCAATATGAGGTAGAAGTATCCGGCACGCTGGATGCTTTTAATGATGCAGAGAAGCTTCAAGCCTTGGATCTGATCGTGCCGGTATGGACGATGGGCGAAATATCGAAGGAGCAGGTGGAGAACGTATCGCTTGCCGTACAGAAGGGAACCGGTTTGGCGGGCTGCCACGGCGGTATGTGTGATTCGTTCCGCAACAATGTGGATTGGCAGTTCATGACAGGAGGAAACTGGGTTGCGCATCCAGGCAACGACGGCGTGAAATACCGGGTTGAGATTAAATCGAGCTCCAGTCCGCTGGTAGCAGGAATGCAGGATTTCACGGTGGCCTCCGAGCAGTATTATCTGCATGTGGATCCGGCCGTTGAAGTGCTGGCAACCACTCGTTTTCCGGTTGCGGCCGGACCGCACCTGCTTAACAAAGCGGTCGACATGCCGGTGGCGTGGACGAAGCGCTGGGGATATGGACGGGTCTATTACAATTCCCTCGGCCATCATGCGGATATCGTCGATATGCCGCAGGTAAAGGAAATGATACGCAGGGGATTGCTCTGGGCTGCTGAAGGCAAAGCGTTGTATTCAGGTTCGGACATGACTGTGTTTACGGAAGGTCAAAGCTACACAGGCATGGGAGACAGCCAATAAGGCAGAAGGAGACTTGGATCATGAAGAAAGTAAAGGTTGGCATCATCGGCTGCGGAAAAATCAGCGGCATATATATGGAAAACTGCCATAAGTTCGATATCCTGGAGCTGACGGCTTGTGCGGATATCGATCGTGCGCGTGCCGAGGAACAGGCTGCCAAGTATAATATCCCGAATGTATACACTACCGAGGAACTGCTTGCAGATCCGGAGATTGAGCTGGTCATTAATCTGACGATACCTGCACTTCACGCGCAAATTATGCTGGATGCACTGCAAGCCGGCAAGCATGTGTACGTGGAAAAGCCGCTTGGCGTGACCCGAGAAGAGGGTAAGGCGGTGCTGGATATGGCTGCGTCCAAAGGGCTGCTTGTCGGATGCGCTCCTGAGACATTCCTTGGAGCCGGTATCCAAACGGCACTGAAACTCATTAAAGACGGACGCATCGGCAAGCCGATTGCAGCGACCGCATTTATGATGAGCCGCGGACACGAGCATTGGCATCCTGATCCGGAATTTTATTATGCCGCTGGCGGTGGTCCGATGTTTGACATGGGGCCTTACTACCTGACAGCGCTGGTTCAGCTGCTGGGACCCATCCGCCGTATTAGCGGCATGACCGGAACGGCCCTTACGGAACGGACGATTACCAGTGAGAAGAAACAGGGTCAGAAGATTCAGGTGGACATTCCTACTCACGTGGCTGGACTTATGGAGTTTCATAACGGTGCGATTGGCACGCTGATTACGAGTTTTGATGTATTTGGAGGGAGCACGCTTCCTAATATTGAAATCTACGGCACCAAGGGTACAATGCTCGTCCCAGATCCCAACGGCTTTGGCGGCTCGGTTCAATATCGGTTGACCGGAGAAACCGAGTGGACGGAAGAACCATTGCTTCCGGGGTATAACGAGAATACAAGAGGGATCGGCCCAGCGGATATGGCCTATGCTATCCGCAGCGGGAGAGCTCACCGTGCGAGTGGCGAGCTTGCCTACCATGTGCTTGAAGCTATGTGGGGATTCCATGATGCTTCCGATGAAGGCAAGCGCTATGAGATGGTCAGCACCTGTGACATCCCGGCACCACTGCCGCTGGATTTGCAGAAGTATACTCTTGATCAATAACAGGATGATCTAAAAAGCGGCTTAACCCGAAAGGTCCAAGCGGACCTCGGAGTAAGCCGCTTTATGCTATGCACGGATACGTTCTCCATATAAACGAACGAACTCGATGATTTAGGCACATATAACTTACGGTCATTCTTTGACGACAAGACCGAATATTTTGGTTAACGGGATAGCTTGATGCGGTGAAATGATGCATCCTTGAAGATCCTCCAGGGTCACGCCAATATTATGGAAATCGGTTCGGCTTAAGTCGATCCCCGCAAGCTTCGTACCGGAGAACTGCGATTGGTCGATCTGACAATCCACAAATTCCACCTTGCTTAATTCGGAATGATAAAAATCCGACTTTACGAGGGAGGTGGATTGGAATGACACCTGCTTCATGTTAGCAAAACGGAACGTAGCGTAGTCGCCCGTGCAATGATCGAACACGACATTACGGATGGTGGCTGCCGTCAAGTCGAGCCCCAGAATTTTGCAATGATTGAATTGTACGCGGTACATAATGGCCTCACTGAGATCTACATTGGACAAGTCGCAATGGTTAAATACCAGATCCGTTAGTTCGGCATGGTGGAGCGTGACGTGCTGGAACGTAACGTTATGGAATATCATTTGATCGAATTGAACCTTGTCGGCTGAAATATAAGACAGGGTCTCGTCCTGACAAGTGGATTGAATGAACGAGGATTCATCGTCAACGCCGGCATCGGATAGAATCATAGGCTCAAGCTGTTTGGGGAGCTTGGGTTTCACAATTTTGACTGAGGGGGATGGACTGGCTGTATTGCTGTTGGTATGGTTTTCGCTTTTGGATGACATGACTTCTCCTCCGAACATAGAAATAAGTATAGAGATGAGAACTTATAAGAATCATTTCCATCGACGTACTTTCTCAGAAGACAGACCGCATATTACGGGAGTTCTGAATAAACCTGATTATGTTGTATAGAAGTATATCATGTCCTTATCCGATTGTCCGGTCCCTGGAATTGATGGCGGCGTCCAAGGTTCCGCCGAGCCGATTCGGAGACCATGCCAGCAGACTGACACGGCCATTGCCCGTTAGATCGCCAATGAGAGGTGTCATTGATTCACCGGCAACCCAAGGCCCAAACCGTTCTTCCTGCCGCCCGAAGGCGGTTCCCGAGCTATAGAGAACGAGCCATCTCCCTGCGATATGTTCAACGAGAATCAAATCTTTCAGCCCATCCCCATCCACGTCACCTAACATCACAGATATGGGTGAACCGATAGAATCTTTGTCAGAATACCAATTTCCGGCGTCCACGAGCTGTTTTCCGCTGCTTAACCAGACCTGGCATGTGCCTGAGTCGGAGTTCCACACAACCAGGTCATCCAGTCCATCGCCATTCACATCTCCTATGGAGGGAATCACGCCTTCACCCTGTACGGAAACCTCATGCTGAATGAGGGGAGAATAAAAATGACACCCGGAGCCATAAGCAATGGCGGCTTTTCCTGTGACAGGGTCCCATAGAAATAAATCATGTCTGCCGTCCCCGTCCAAATCCCCCGTAAGAGCTTTCCAGTCCACGGCTCCAAATTCACAGAGCCAATGACCCGATGGTACTAAACGGCTGCCTGAACCCAAGGCAACCTCACAGATCCCCAGCTCCGCATGCCATACAGCCGCATCGACGCTGCCATCTCCATCATAATCGCCTGCCATCGCAGTTCCACCGGGGTAAAGCGGCCAGCCTGCCAACAGCGGGCGTATATACTGTATCCCATTATGGATTTTAATGGGGGACAAGACCCCAAAAGAAGCGTCGTACCATAAGTTGTTGGCCTCGTCCCGGACGATCCATCGATCCGGCTGCTCTTTTCTCGTGGCGTGCAGAAACTTAGGGAGTTTCATGGTCATCCTGTCCTGCCATCGGGTTTCCCTGAAATCCGGTATGAAGGGCAAGATTGAGGTTATGGTCACAAACGATTTACGCTCCCTATTGAAGGACTGAATGATTCTTCTAAGCGGCGAATGCTCTTCATAATGTACAGTGCCGTTAGCAAGGAAACGGATATAGGGGAATTCGAGATAGGGGTGGTAGAAGAACGAGGCCAGTTCACCATCGCCTGTGAAATCCTGTAATGTCCGTTCCATACGAGTGACTTCTTCCTCGATCTTGTCACCTGCCACATAATAAAGCGGAGTGGGAACGTAGATCGTTCCGTTTGTCATCGGATCGTCCGGGGTGTGCTGGAGTGCGGCTCTCCTTGCATCCGGGCTGGAAGGCGGAGATTCATAGAGGATGCCGTTACAGATCTCAATAATATGCCGCTGGACAGATGAAGCGGTATAGTGGGGAGTTTCATACCAGACCGCTGTAAGACCAGCCGCTTGAAACATCTTATGAGCCCGTTGTACCTGCTGATAAGCATAGGATTGCTGCAGCTGCCGGAGCGAATGGAGCGCCTCGGGCGGATCATCCGGAGGACAATTGGCGCAACATTCGGGATAAGCAAATTCGAATCCGTCGCCGCTTACCGATTCCCCGTACTGATGCGTATATCCATGAATACCTAGCGAGGCTCCAAGGGCTACCATCCTTCGTAGCAGTCTTGCAAACCGAAGGGAAACTTCATCATGCAGATCATCTATCGATCGATCCACACGGTGCACCGGATCGACATATCGCGGAATGACGGCCAGGTGAAAGGGGATCTGTTGATGATGCAGGAACTGTGCGATGACCAGCAGCTTCGCCTGTTGTTCCTCCGTCTCATACCAGCCGCCCGGTCCGATATCTTCAAGCCGTATCAATGCTTTATTCATCAAGATGCGCTCCTTCCATAGGTAGCTGCTCGGAGTACCGATCTCGATATATGTATGACGGGAATGGGCATTGCGTCATCAGGGATGAAGCGTTCATAAAAAAAGAGGATCGCAGAATCGTGTCCGCGAATACATAGAGATTAAGATATGAGCAGGAGGAAGAGGAAGTTTATGCATATTAGACACGCAAATGAACATGATGTTGCAGGCATCGCTAACGTCCACGTGAATAGCTGGAAAACGACGTATAAAGGAATCGTGGATGATAGCTTCTTAGAAAATTTGTCTGCTGCGGATCGGATAGAAGGCTGGCGCTGGAAGCTTGCCAATATGCCGGAGGACGAACAACTGCTGGTCATTGCAGATGAAGATGGCGAGGTATACGGGTTCATGTCTTACGGCACGGAGCGAGAGCAGAAGATTTCTCATGAAGGAGAACTTTACGCGATCTATCTTTTGGAAGAGCTTCAGGGGAAGGGCTGGGGGAAGCAGCTGTTTGCGAGGCTGAAGGAACTTCTGCAAGTTAGAGGATATCGTTCATTATTGGTCTGGGTGTTGGAAGGCAATAAGGCTGAGCATTTTTATAAATATATGGGCGGCCAGGAACTGAAACGAAAAGAGATTGTCATCGGCGGAAAAACACATACTGAAATGGCGTTGCTGTGGAGTTCCATTGACCGGATTCGGTCCTTCTCTTAAAAAGTGCTCCGCTTGAGTTTACATTAGAGAGGGAATCTACTATGATGGGGTTATACCCCGGAGGGTAATAGCGATGCTTACAATTGCTTTGCCGACCATAGGAGGTTCGCATTTGAGTATAATTCCGATAGGTCCTTTTATGGTGAGGGCCGACATTGTGATTTTTCTGATCTGCGCGGCGGCTGGTTTCGCTGCGCTTCGAATTCGTTTGCGTCAGATGCCGGAGCGGGAATGGATCCTGGACACCTATTTATCTGTACTTATCATCGGTTTTATTTCATGGAAATTCGGGATGCTGATGTTCGATCCGATCCGCACCTTGCAGCATCCGACCTCGCTTATTTACATGACGGGCGGAACGAAGGGAATATGGATTGGGGTCGTTTTATCCCTGATCTACATAGCTCTGCGCTGGAACAAGAATAGAAAAGATTCAGGTCTACTGCTGAAGTCCGCTCTGTTGTCGGCATTCGCGAGCGGATGGGCCGGGTATGTATTTCAGTGGTTGTGGGCGGACGGGGCTGGTCTAAACTCTTCCTTATTCTATATGCTATTATTCGGTACATTGCTGACGATGAGCTGGCTTCAATTCCATTCTCCTCTCACCCGTTTTCTTACCCTGGGATTAGGGAGAAATGGAGCGGTGCAACTCATCATAGGCGCTCTTTTCGTGTGGGCAATCTATGACTTCGCTTCCACCTCGGTCAGCGAACGAGAAGCACTCGTATCGCCGAATGACAAAAACAATCCCGAAGCCGTTGCTGAAGGGTTGAAGCCCGGGCTTCGCGCACCGGATTTTACGCTGATGAATCGGGAAGGGCAGGGGATCAAACTGTCCGATTATCGTGGGCAAACGGTTCTTCTGAACTTTTGGGCATCCTGGTGTCCGCCTTGCAAGGTAGAAATGCCTTATATGCAGGATTTTTACGATAAACATCAGGATGAGAACGTGATAATACTAGCTGTAAATATGACGCATCTGGAAAATAGCATGAGTGAGGTACAGTCTTTTGTCGAGCAGAACGGTTTAACCTTTCCTGTCCTATACGACCCGAACGGAGCAAGCACCAGACGGTACGAGGTGGTAGCCTATCCGACCACCTACGTCATCTCGCCGGACGGTCTGATATCTGAGCGGTTTCAAGGCGCGGTTGACGAAGATTTAATGATTAGAGCCTACCGAAAAGCTAGCGCGATTAAGTGAGGTTAAATGGCGGATTTTTGGAGATGTGGACACCTATCTCTGCCGTCTTCTCCCCAGGCGGAATATAATACACAAACGCTGGGGAGGGGGAAAATAAGTGCAACCAATACCAATTTCGGCAGAAGGATGCAGAGGTTACGTCGGCAAAACCGTTTGCGCTGTCATGCGTGATGGAACAGAAGTCGTGGGGACTATTCGCGGTGTACATGATCGAGGCCTTGAACTCGAATTTGCGAACCCATCCGTATATACATTGTCCACAAAAGGTAAAAAGGGCAAAAAGTCTTCGAAGTCAGCTAAAAGCGGTGCGCAAACGTCCGCATTTGGACCTTACGGCTACGGCGGTGGCTACGGTGCATACGGTGGATACGGCTGGGGAGGCAATGTGTTTGCTTGGGAAGCCATAGCGCTGTTGTTCCTCATTCCGTTCTTGTTTATCTAAACGTCAAGGAATTTAGATCACGGGCGCAGTGTTTTTATAGAAGAGACAGGTGGGAATATCCCAGTACTGTCTTTTTTTTTTAGATATCAGAAAGTATAAACTTCGAAGCATGGACCTTCCCGATATCTCGCAAGAAAAACATCATATAAACGCGGTGTGTCTTCTGAGAATGTTCGTCGATAGTCGTTTTTCTTTAGATATCAGAAAGTATAAACTTCGAAGCATGGACCTTCCCGATATCTCCAAGAAAAACATCTTATAAACGCGGTGTGTCTTCTGAGAAAGTTCGTCGATAGTCGTTTTTCTTTAGATATCAGAAAGTATAAACTTCGAAGCATGGGCCTTCCTGATATCGCAAGAAAAACATCCTATAAACGCGGTCTGTCTTCTGAGAAAGTTCGTCGATAGCCGTTTTTCTTATGCAAGTCTTATACATTACGTGTGGATTGGGCATGGTGGACAGGTTCAGCGGTTGCATTGGTCTGACTGAGCAGCCATATAACTGGCGTGAATGCGACGAGAAAACAGCTGCCCGCCAGAATTGGAAGCAAGGACCATTCAGCGATGGAGTATCCAAGAACCGTCTGCCATCCGATGGCGATTAATCCGAGCAAATATGCCAGACCGCTAATATGGATGAGGATCGGTTTAACTGCAGGATTGACGGATTTCCTCATGGACAGCCACGCCACAAAAGGGATCGCTTGCAGCGCATGAAACCCAAGTCCGTGCAGCCAGATGATATTGCCGCCGATCCCGGTAAAGCGTCCCGCATTGATGGAGATCCATATGCCGGCAGCAAAAGATACCAGCACCGCGATCATGGCATAACGAATGCCGAGTCCGAGTTCCGGATGGGCTTCCATTACATGCTTGCGGAAGTATTGGGCGCCAAGGGCCAGGTAGAACACGACAAGCAGCATCGCAACGGCAGGGAAAATAGTCGAGATGACATAATCAAAGGTCGAGCCGTTTTGAACGAATCGCGGATCGACACCGCGGAAATTTTGAACGGTTTCGGCGAAGTAGGAGAACAGAACGAGCGGAATATAGCACCAGCGGTAGAACGATTTGCTTCGTGGCCTCATACCGGAAACCGGCAAAATGATTGCGGTTGATACGATGAAGATCCCCAGAGCCGCGTTGAAGGAAAACGCTTTGGAGATATCTCCATCCGGCGAGACAGACCCTCCATTCAGCAATACCCATATCCCGCATATTCCGGCTAACAAAAACCCGAGCAGCCCTGTCAGCAAAAGCCAAGTCTCCTGCTTATACAGCTTGAACGCCCAGTTCGTCGTTTCACGTGCAAGTTGATTCATATGAATGACACCCTCTCCGTAATGATGAATTGTTTATAATTTACAGGAGAATGGGGGTGACTTTAACGGGCTGGGGATGTAACAGAACCCTGTACCCCGGAATGATTTCTGGGCTGGACTAAAGCCGGGGATGAAGCAAGTGTTAATCTTACCGCAGATTCAAATATCTTTTTCAACCATAAGGACATTTCGGAAATTGTATTTATGGGTTATGTCAATGAGGATGAAATCGCCTTTCGTGATGCCTTAATGGAAGGAATTGCGAAGGCGGATCAAATGGCAGCCGCAGGCTCAGACCCATCTTTAGATTGTAATTTAGCAGCTTTTGTCTAGAGATAACTCTGGCAGGGCTTTTTTTTTGTTTGCAACAGATTTATAAGATGGAATTCTGAATAAACGCATATGAATCTTTGTTTATTTTTGAAAATACACTATTCAAAGATAAACGGGCGTGATATTATGGGAAACAAATGAAAGCAAATTCATAGGGTCAATCGGAGGGGAAGCTTCATGGTTCAAAGCTTATGGGAACAGTCAAAGGCACAGCAGGCACAACATACATTGGATGAGCTCGTCTACCGTTCGAATTTGATCGGTTCCGACCGGCGCGTATGCAACTGGGGCGGCGGCAACACATCCAGCAAAACAACGATTCAGGATTTTCGCGGCAAAGACATAGAGGTTATGTACGTGAAAGGCAGCGGTTCCGATCTGGCTACCATGAAATCGGGCAATTTCACAGGCTTGCGCATGGAGGATATTCGGCCGTTATTCGAAAGGGATTCGATGTCGGATGAGGAAATGGTGGCTTATCTGGGGCATTGCATGGTCGATGCGAAACACCCGCGCGCATCCATTGAAACGCTGCTGCATGCGTTCTTGCCGTTTCAGCATGTGGACCATACCCACCCGGATGCCATTATCAGCTTATGCTGCGCCCATAACGGCAAAGAATTAGCACGGGAGATCTTTGGCGACCGATTTGTGTGGGTTCCTTACGTTCGTCCCGGATTTACCTTGTCGAAGATGATTGCCGAAGGGGTGTTGGCTAATCCGAAGGCCGAGCTGGTATTGATGGAGAAGCATGGGCTTGTCACATGGGGCGATACATCGGAAGCCTGTTACGCGCAAACGATTCGTATCATTAGTGAAGCGGAAGCTTTCATCGAAGCTCGAGTAGATAACGACAAGCTGTTCGGCGGCCGGAAGCATACACCGCTTGCATCGGAAGTGCGTCGCAGCATCGCTGCCAAAGTGATGCCTGCTGTTCGCGGCGCCGTCAGCGACGTGAAGAAAATGATCCTCTCCTTCGACGATCAAGATGATGTACTGGACTTTGTCGGCGGTGCCGATTCGCCGAAGCTGTCCCAGGTAGGCGCAGCTTGCCCCGATCATCTGGTTCATACCAAGGTAGTTCCTCTCTTCATCGACTGGACACCTGACGCCGAAGATGTGGAAGGTCTTAAGGCAAAGCTTATCGATGGGATTGCTGCTTACAAAGAGCAGTATAAAGCTTATTTTGAACGCAACCATCATGAAGGGGACGTCATGTTCGAGGCGGCTCCGCGCGTCATTCTTATTCCTGGCATCGGAATGATCAACACGGGCAAGAGCTGGGCGATGTCGCAAGTCAGCGGCGCCCTGTATCATCGGGCGATTGCGGTCATGCGCGGTGCGACGGCCCTGGGCAATTTTGTATCCCTGAGTGAAAATGAATCCTACAACGTGGAGTATTGGCCGCTTGAGTTGTATAAATTGAGTCTTGCACCGGCTGAGGCGGAGTTTTCCCGCCAGATCGCTTTTATTACCGGGGGAGCAGGCGGTATCGGAAGTGCCACAGCCCGCAGGCTAGTAGCAGAAGGTGCGCATGTCGTTTTGGCGGATTTGAACCTGGAAGGGGCGCAGCAGGTTGCCGAGGAGATCAACGCAAAACACGGGGAGAATCGGGCATTTGCTGTTAAGATGGATGTAACCGACGAAGAGGCGGTGAAGCGCGCCTATCGAGAAACTTCCATCACTTATGGCGGTGTTGATATTATCGTCAACAATGCGGGCCTTGCAACATCCAGCCCGTTTGACGAGACATCGTTGAAGGAATGGAACCTGAACATGAACGTGCTGGGCACAGGTTATTTCCTGGTTGCGCGGGAAGCCTTCTCGTTGATGAAGACACAGGGCGTTGGCGGAAGCATGGTGTTTGTCGGATCGAAGAATTCCGTCTATGCCGGCAAGAACGTGACCGCATACAGCTCTGTAAAAGCACTGGAGGCTCATCTGGCGCGCTGCATTGCTGCTGAAGGCGGAGAATACGGCATTCGAGTCAACACCATTCTGCCGGACGCCATTCTGCAAGGTTCCGCGATCTGGAATTCGAACTGGAGAAACGAGCGGGCAGCAGCTTACGGGATTGAACCCGATCAGCTGGAAGAGCATTATCGTAAACGCACAACGCTTCTTGTCAACATCTATCCGCAGGATATTGCCGAAGGCATCGCTTACTTTGCATCATCAAGATCTTCGAAGACGACCGGCTGCATGCTGACGATTGACGGCGGAGTACCTGCTGCATTTACTCGTTAATCGAATGAAGGTATGACACATCTACCGCAAGGAATCAAGGTTTCTTATTAAGATGGGGCGCTGGGTCTAATATGACCCGGCTATCCATCATACGGGAGGATATGTGATGAGGCAGGATGTTGCAAGGAACTTTGAAGAAGCTAAAAAGCTCTATGGGCAGCATGGCATCAACGTGGACGAAATCTTGACGGAACTTGAGCGCATCAAAATCTCCATCCACTGCTGGCAAGGAGATGATGTCCGAGGATTTCTGTTCCGCGATCAGAAGCTATCCGGGGGCATCTCCGTGACTGGGGAATATCCCGGGGCTGCAGGTACGCCGGATCAGCTGCGGGCCGATCTGGAAAAAGCGATGTCGCTCATTCCGGGATCCCACAAAGTGAACCTTCATGCAATCTACGCGGATACCGACGAGTCCGTTGATTTGGATCAGCTCGAGCCGAGGCACTTCCAGTCTTGGGTGGATTGGGCCAAGGAGCAAGGCATTGGCCTCGATTTTAATCCGACCTGCTTCTCCCACGACAAATCGAAGGATGGATTTACGCTGAGTCATGCCGATCAAGCAATCCGTCAATTTTGGATTGAGCATTGCAAGGCGTCGCGAAGAATCGGGGCTTACTTCGGGGAACAGCTGGGTCAAACCTGTGTAACGAATATCTGGGTTCCGGATGGATACAAGGATATGCCGGTAGACCGAATGGCGCCGAGGCAGCGGCTGAAGGATGCGCTGGATGAGATTTTTGCTGAAGAAATGAATCCGCAATGGAACCTCGATGCCGTCGAGAGCAAGCTGTTCGGACTAGGCTCTGAGGCTTATGTTGTGGGTTCCCACGAGTTTTATATGGGGTACGGCATTCGAAACAACAAGCTGATCTGCCTGGATGCGGGCCACTTCCACCCAACCGAGAGCATTGCCGGCAAACTGTCGTCGCTTGCTCTTTTCACCGATGGACTTCTTCTCCATGTCAGCCGGCCAATGCGCTGGGACAGCGACCATGTTGTCATCATGGATGATGAACTGATCGAGATTGGACGCGAGCTGGTTCGCAATAACCTGCTGGAAGTTACCCATATCGGACTGGACTTTTTTGATGCCAGCATTAACCGCATCGCGGCGTGGGTTATTGGCACACGCAATACGATAAAGGCACTGCTGCGTGCCAAGCTGGAACCCATCGATAGGCTGAAGCAGGCTGAACTTGAAGGCGATTACACGACCCGCCTGGCGATATCGGAAGAGTTTAAGTCCTATCCGTTTGGAGCGGTGTGGGATTATTACTGCGAACGAATGGGTGTACCCATCAGAGAAGAGTGGCTGTCCGAAGTGAAACAGTATGAGCAGGATGTATTGCTGAAGCGTTCGTAAGGATGAGAAGACGGAGTACCCTCGGGTTGGTGCCCGAATCGTTGATTTTGATCTGACAAGGAGGCTGGGGAGCGTTGAGCATTCTTGCATTTGATTTGGGCGCAAGCAGTGGCAGGGCTATGCTGGGTCAATGGAATGGCCGAACCATCGACGTAACGGAAATCCACCGGTTCCCGAACGATCCGGTTCGAATCGGCGACCGTTTCCAATGGGATATATTACGGATCTACCACGAGATGAAGCAGGGCTTGCTCCGGTTGAAGGGACAGCATAACTTGCCGTCGAGCATCGGCATTGATTCCTGGGCGGTGGATTATGGACTCCTGGATCGGAGCGGGGAGCTGCTCATGAATCCGTATCATTATCGGGACACACGTACGGATGGCGTGATGGAACAGGTCTTCCGGGATGTGCCGCCTGCCGAGATCTTCGATCGGACGGGGATTCAGTTCCTCTCGTTTAACACAATCTATCAGCTGGCTTCATTGCAACGGCAGAAGCCCTACCTGCTTCAAGAGGCCAAGCGTTTTCTAATGATTCCCGATTTGCTGCGATACTTCTTGACCGGCGAACTGGCGAATGAATTTACGAATGCTACCACAACGCAGCTGTTTAACCCGCTTTTGGCCAGCTGGGATGATCATCTCTTGAAATCATTAAATATCCCTCCTAAGTTATTTCATCCTGTTGTTCAACCCGGTACGCTTGTTGGGGCTTTGAGGTCATCCGTAACAGAGGAGCTGGGGATTCCATCCATTCCGCTCTATACGGTTGCAGAGCATGATACGGCTTCCGCCGTTGTCGCGGTTCCGGCACTGGAACGATCATTTGCTTACTTAAGCTGTGGTACCTGGTCGCTGATGGGAACCGAAGTCGACCAGCCTGTCATACATGAACGGGCCAGAGAGCTGAACTTCACGAATGAGGGAGGAGCGTACGGTACGTACCGGCTGCTCAAGAACATCATGGGACTTTGGATTCTGCAGGAATGCCAGCGGACCTGGGGACGGGAAGGGTTAACGTACTCCTACCCCGAATTGGTTAATATGGCGGATGCGGTGCCAGCATTTGCTTGTTTCATTGATCCCGATGATCCTGTATTCCTCCCTGCAGGTGATATGCCGAAGCGGGTAGTGGAATATGCGGCCCGCACGAACCAGAGCGTTCCGCAGGGGATAAGTGCTCTTGTGCGCTGCATAATGGAGAGTCTGGCTATGCAATACCGTTATGTGCTGGAGTTGACTGAGGAATTGTCCGGGCAAAAATTTCAGGGCTTGCATATGGTAGGTGGTGGCATTCATAATGAAACATTATGTCAGTGGACTGCGAATGCGATAGGGAAGCCCGTTTGGGCAGGTCCCGCAGAGGGCAGTGCTATCGGCAATATGGCCGTGCAATGGATCGCTCAAGGCGAGCTATCCGATATATGGGAAGCACGCGCAGTCATTAGAGAGTCCTTCCCGGTCAAGACTTATGAGCCGAAGGAAACTCCCTTATGGGAGGAAGCTTACGGAGTGTTCGGTCAGCGGACCGGGAAGCGATAGAATATATGAACAGTAAGGATGGGCGGTATGATGCTGGTTGCAGAACGATATGAGAAAATAGTACAGTTGGTCAACGAAAGAGGGAGCATCCGAGTCTCCGAGCTGAGTCAGCTCTGCGGTGTAACGGAAGAAACGATTCGCCGCGATCTTGACAGGCTGGAGCAGGCAGGGCGCCTGCGCCGTTCCCATGGCGGAGCGGTTAGCGTGAAGGATCAACCGGAAATTCAGCGGTCGCAGCCGGAAATACCGTATGCTGAGCGGGAAATCATGCATGCGCTGGAGAAGCAGCGAATCGCGGAGGAAGCGGTCAAGCGAATCCATCCGAATGATCGCATCCTGCTGGATGCAAGCTCTACGGCTTGGTACATGGCGAAAATCATACCGGATATTCCGATTACCGTGCTGACGAATTCGATAAAGGTGGCTGCTGAGCTGAGCACCAAGGAGAGGGTTCAGGTGATCTCCACAGGCGGCATTCTGGCTCATCGCTCCCTGTCCTTTGTCGGTCCGCTCGCAGAACGCTCGCTGGATGCATACTACGTGGATAAAGCCTTTCTGTCATGCAAGGGTGTGCACATCGAGCGGGGCCTTAGCGAATCCAATGAGCTTCAAGCGAGAATCAAGCATAAAATGATCGGAATGACGGATGAGACCATTCTGCTCGCCGATGCCAGCAAATTCGGCACGCAGGCTTTTGCGCAGGTTGCCGATCTCTCCCAAGTGAATCTGATCATTACCGATCGCAGCTTGAAGGAAGAGGAAGCGGCACCTTATCGAGCATTGGGCATCAAGATCGAATCTGTGTAGAGCAAACTACTATAACGTATCACATGGAATCCCCCCGTTCCGGGGGGTTCTTGCTAGAGGCCGATTCTTCGGTCCATATCCTGATGATTAGCGGGGTGAAGAGGTTGAAGATTTCATTGTTTGTCACTTGTCTCAGCGACGCCTTGTTCCCGCGGGTAGCTGAATCGATGGCAAGATTGCTGGCAAGGTACGGCGTGCAGCTGGAATTCCCCGAAATCCAGACTTGCTGCGGCCAACCGGCCTATAACAGTGGTTATTGGGATGATGCACGCATAAGTGCCAAGACGATTCTGGACGCTTTTGACGATAGCGACTTCGTTGTGTCCCCTTCCGGCTCCTGCACGTATATGATTCATCATTATCCGGATTTGTTCAAGGACGATCCCATATACCTGGATAAAGCGAAAGCGCTTCAATCCAAATGCTATGAGTTTACGCAATTCCTTGTTGACGTGCTGGGCGTGACCGATGTAGGCGCCGTTTATCCGCAAAAGGTAACCTATCATCCTTCCTGTCACGGAAGCCGCCTGCTCGGCGTTAAGGAGCAACCGATGAAACTGCTCAGCCACGTCAAGGGGCTGGAGCTTGTTCCCTTGCCTTTTGCCGAGGATTGCTGCGGGTTCGGTGGAACGTTTGCCGTGAAAATGGCGGACATTTCGGGGGCCATGGTGACAGAGAAAAGCGATCATGTGCTGGAGACCGAGGCGTCCGTGCTTGTCGGTCTCGATATGGCCTGCCTCATGAATATTGCCGGCAATCTGCGTCACCGGGGCGAGAAGGTTCAGGTTAAACATTTGGCCGAGCTTCTGTATGAGGGGATGAGTGTACATGAGCACAGCTGAATCGAAAGCACAGACAGTTAAGGAGCGTGCAGGCTACGCCCTTAATAACGATTTTTTGCGCAATGCGGTGAAGTTTACGACAGAGCGGTTGCGGCTTGGCAAAAAGCTTGCGTCGGAGGAACATGGCAACTGGGATGCGTGGAGGGAACGAGGACGCCAAATTCGGCTCCATACCATTGCGCACTTGGATTACTATTTGAATGAGTTTGCTGAACAGGCCAGGGCGAACGGAGCCCATGTCCATTTTGCGGAGACGGCGGAAGAAGCGGTCACGATCTCCTTGCAGATTGCGGAGCATAAGGCGGCCAAGTCCGTCGTAAAATCAAAATCGATGGTGTCCGAGGAGCTGCATCTGAACAAGGCGCTCGACTCGATCGGGGTGGAGGCCGTCGAAACGGATCTCGGTGAGTATATTATTCAGCTTGCGGATGAAACGCCATCTCATATCATCATTCCTGCCATCCATAAGAACCGTTATCAGATCGCGGAGCTGTTGTCCGCAGAGGCAGGCGAAACGCTGCCGCCCGATACGGCGATTATGGCGGGCTTTGTCCGCATGAAGCTGCGCGAGAAATTCCTAGAAGCGGACATTGGCATGACGGGTTGTAATTTTGCGATCGCCGAGACAGGCTCGATGGTATTGTTTGAGAATGAGGGCAATGCCCGCATGGTGACGACGGTGCCCAAGACACAGATTACCCTGATGGGCATGGAGCGGATTATCCCGTCATGGGCGGATCTCGAAGTGATGGCTACCTTGCTGCCGCGCTCGGCGACCGGTCAGAAGCTGACAGTCTACATGTCTGGAATCAGTGGTCCGAAGAGAGAATTGGATGCCGATGGACCGGACGAAATGCATATTATCATCATCGATAACGGACGTTCTCTCCAGCTCGGCGACCCCGAATTTCAGGAGCTGCTCAACTGCATACGCTGCGGCGCATGCCTGAATGCTTGTCCGGTATATCGCCATATTGGCGGGCACGCCTATGGAGGCACATATAGCGGCCCCATCGGTGCCGTATTAACGCCGGCCTTGAACAAGAATGTCGCGGAATGGGACGATATCGCCAACGCATCCAGCCTGTGCGGGGCCTGTTATGAAGCATGCCCCGTGAAGATTCCGCTGCATGATATGCTAGTTTCCCTGCGCCGCCGGAAGATTGAAGCTGGGCGCGGTGACAAGCTGGAAGCGATGGGAATGAAGGGCTTCTCGGCGATTATGGGGAATGCCAAGCGTTACCGTAGTGTGGTATCCCTCGGAAAGTGGGGGCAGAAATTGGTGGTGCGAGGCGGGGAGATCCGAACGAGGATCGGTCCTTTGAAGGGGTGGAATTCGTACAGGGTAACGCCGAGTCTCCCTAAGGAATCCTTCCGTGACCGATGGTCGGAGATGGAGCAGGATATTCGCAGAACCTCCGGGTCGATGGACCCTGAAATCGCAAACCGATTGAAGGAGCGGCTTCAGCAGCAGAAGTCCGGAAAGGGGGAGAATGCACATGACTAACGAAACTGATCGCAGCTGGCTGAACCGTCTTGAAGAACAGTCTCGCAAGAAGCAGGAGCAGTTCATGGATGGAATCGCCGCGAAGCTGGGGAGAGACCGGGTTCGCACCGCCCCGGAACACCCTTTCCGCGGTGCCCCCGACTTCTGGAATGAATTTGAGTGGCCGCTTGAGGAGAGGATTACACAGTTTACCGCCAACTTTGAAGCGGCCGGGGGCCATGTGGTAAGGCTGAGCAATCGCGAAGAGGTCAGCCGGTTTATCAGGGACAAAGCGAAGGAGATGAGTGCGGCTACGATTCTTCGTCAGCAGGAAGAGGCACTGGACCGCCTGGGGCTGGAGGAGAGCCTGCCGGAGGCTCTTGTTCTCTCCTGGAATGATGCAGCGGACACGGACTGGAGGGCTGTAGCGGCCAGGGCTGATTTTGGCGTCGTCATGGCGGATTACGCAGCGGCTTATACCGGTTCGATTACGGTGAAATCGGCCCCGCATAAAGGCAGATCCGTCAGCCTGCTACCGACCGTGTTGATGGCTATCATCCCCGTAGAGCGGATGGTTACCCGACTAGGCGAGATTCTGGTTCAGTTCGATCAGTCCGGACGCGAGCAGCTGCCGGCGGGAATCCACTTCATCTCGGGTCCGAGCCGTTCCGCCGATATCGAGAATGATCTTACGATTGGCGTTCACGGGCCAGGTATCGTGTATGCCCTGCTGGTCGATACCTATGAGAGTTAACGAATAACATAGGAAACACAGGATACCGGATAGCCCCAAGCGGGAGCAGTTATGACATGCTCACGGCTTGGGGCTTTTATAAGATTATGGAATGTATAAGTTTTCAGTGAAGCTGAAAATTTCGATAAACCTCTAAAGGCAGTCTGTCTGCTGTAGTAAAAGTACGTCGATAGATGTCTTTCTTAAATATGAGGTTATTTGCCTTTGCGTGTCAGTTCGGCCAGACGGTCCCATTGCTCATGGGTCACTTCCGCCAAGTCGTTGAATTGCCCCGCACCCCTCAGCCATTCGCCGCCATCGATGGTGATCACGTCACCATTAATATAACCGGCATAATCGGAAATGAGATACGCGGCGAGATTGGCCAGTTCTTCTGCGTCCCCTACGCGCTTCAGGGGGATGCGGTCGATCATTTTCTGTTCCAGTTCCGGTGTGGGCGATAATCTTGACCAGGCGCCTTCGGTCGGGAACGGACCCGGGGCGATCGCTACCTGACGGATGCCGTAAGGAGCCCATTCCACCGCGAGGGACCGTGTCAGCGCAAGCACGCCCGCTTTTGCAGCTGCCGAAGGGACCACGTAGCCAGAGCCTGTCGAGGCATATGTTGTGACGATGTTGAGCATCGTTCCGCTTTTGCCCTGTTCAATCCAGCGTTTGCCGACTTCAAGGGTTGCGTAGAAGGTGCCGTGCAGCACAATGTTCAGCACGGCATCTACAGCCCGAGGGGAGAGACGCTCCGTGGGGCTGATAAAATTCCCGGCTGCATTGTTGACAAGCACATCAATGCCTCCGTAATGCTGCTCTGCCGCTTCAACAAGTTCCGAGATCTGTGCAGGGTCCCGTACATCGCAGCTCTTGTACCATACCTCACAGCCCTGCTGTCTTAATTCTTCGGCCGTTTGCTGCAGAACTTCCTCACGGCGTCCGCAGATGGCGAGTTTGGCGCCAAGCTGGGCGAATTTCTCCCCCATGGCACGCCCCAGCCCCGTGGCGCCTCCCGTGATCAATACGACTTTATTTTGAAGCAAATCGTCAGTGAACGGTCCCATCGATGGTTCTCCTTTCAAGCAGATATGGAGTAGCGTAGCGGATCCTCTGTACACATCCTTTATTGGCAGGCTGCATTAACATCTGGCAACATTGGTGTTGCAACCGCTTACTTCCAGCGTAACATGGTTAAGACTTCCAGTCATCACATTCTTTAAGTGATTCCCGATTGCAACCGGACAAGGTGATGGAGCGAATACCCTCCACTAAAAAAGCCTCATTATCCAACGAGGGATATAGAGAATTACATCCAGAACCAGAGAGGCGTTACCAGATGAATTTTCTAACTTGGTTCGTCCGGGCCAGTTAATCTTTCTCATGATATATTTACCTCATTTCAAATGAATTTGTTGGAATTAAAATTCCAAGTGCTTGCACCTTTAAAATGTCATGATCGTCTATTTCAGTATCACACCAACTAGCATTGGAAACAAATGATTTACCTCCCTACCCAATATGTGTAACGATGACCTGCAATACCGAAAACGAACCCATGATCAGACCGACTATTATTGCGATTACAGCCCTGAATTTAATTTTCAATAAATCAATATCATCTTGTTCTACATCCTCAGGAATTCCATTGAACATTCGTAACCAATCATTATCTGGATGATTGAAGACATACAAGCCGAACAAAACGATCAGAACGTTGACCGTTATGATCAGAGCATAGAGTATTAGTAAAACATAAGATCAACCCCTTGATGTTAAATACGCAGGAGCCAAATGGAGGTTCCAGTATATGGGAGGGTTAGTAGACATCGTGCGCACTGCTCCCTGTGCGCACGATCGAGCTTGATCATCACGGAATCCTCCTTTTTCAGTTTCAGAATGCCTTTGCTTGGTTAGGTTAATAAGAAATACTGGTTAAAACGATACATCGTCGTAAATTCTACATCTTATATATCATACTGCCACTGACCATGGGATTTTGATTACATCACGAGATGAGGAACCTGACATGATTCTGAAATCACTGACGGATCAGCTGATACTTAAGACGATAACGGGCAGTACTTCCGTGGATATCACGAACTTGGATACAGATTCAAGAGAGATTCGGCCTGGAGGCCTGTTTGTCTGTGTTCCGGGCTTTCACGTGGACGGCCATGATTATGCCCGGCATGCGATAAGCAACGGCGCAGTTGCCATTGTAGCTGAGCGGGAGCTGCCAGTGCTTCCAGGAAACGTAACGCGTATAACGGTACCGGATACCCGAAGAATTCTGCCGATTCTCGCAAACGCTTTTTTTGAAGCTGATCGGAATTACCGGGACGAACGGCAAGACAACGACAACCCATATGGTAGAAAAAATACTTAATGACGCTCACCGCAAAACGGGCATTATTGGCACACTTTACATGAAGATCGGAGATCATATGGAGAAGACGCTGAATACCACGCCGGATACGATCCAACTGCAGCGTTATTTTCACACGATGGTCACTCATGGCGGGGCCTATGCCGTGTTGGAAGTGTCTTCGCACGGATTGGATATGGGGAGAGTGCGCGGATGCGATTTTCAGACCGTGGTCTTTACGAATTTAACGCATGATCATCTGGACTTCCACCAGAATATGGAGGGCTATCGCAATACGAAGGAGCTTTTGTTCGCCCAGATCGGTAACAGTAACCGTGATATGCTGAAGAAGGCAGTCCTGAATGCGGATGATGAAGCATCGTCCTATTATGCAAAACGTACATCCGCACAGATCGTAACTTATGGCATTCGTAACGAGGCTGATGTTCGGGCAACACAAATTCAAAACATGCGTGAAGGTTGCACATTCCATGTAGAAACGCCATGGGGACACGGCGACTTCAGTCTGAAGGTGCATGGTGTTCACAATGTGTATAACGCACTTGCTGCCATGACCACTTGTTTGCTGGAAGGGGTAACGCTTGAAGAAATCCGTAGAAGTCTTCACCAATTTGCAGGGGTTCATGGACGATTTCAAGAAATAGAAACAGGACGAAGATTTCACGTGGTTGTGGATTATGCGCATAATCCAGGTGGACTTAAGGCAACTTTGCAATCCGCCAAAGAAATCACTTCAGGAAAAATGATATGCGTGATGGGCTGCCGGGGCGAAAGAGATCGCTTGAAACGTCCGCTCATGGCGGACATTGCAGCTTCGTATTCGGATTATGTATTGTTCACGACAGACAATTCGTTCTCGGAGGATCCGGAGCAGATTATGGCTGAGATGCTGGGTGGCTTAACCTCGCATGAAGCGGGGAATTGGGAGGTGATCCTGAATCGTAAAGAAGCCATTCAACGAGCTGTGGAATTGGCAGGTGACGAGGACAGGATCATTATTACCGGACGAGGACATGAGACCCGTTATGTAGCAGGCAGCCAGATCGAATCGTTTAGCGATGAGGATATTGTGTTGCGTTCCTTGCTGGACATGGAGCAAGGCATCCAGATGATGACACCGGAGCTATAAAATTACCCGGGAGGTGCTGGATTTTGAAACGAATGGTGGTTGGGGCAACTTTAATTGCAGCTTTGCTGCTTATTACTGCCTGTACACAGTCTTCTCCTTCTAAGGAAGAAGGGAGGCAGGAAGATCATCGGGAGGAAAAAAATGATTCCGCTTATCAAGTGCTTGCAGAGCAGTTGAGGACACCTTGGTCTATCGATTTTGACGGCGATACGATTTATATTAGCGAGCGGGAAGGAAATATCGTTCAGATCCAGGACGGCACTTTTACCAGACAGTCGGTACATACCGAGAAGCCGGTCGCTCATCAAGGAGAAGGCGGATTTCTGGGCTTTGCGTTAGCCCCTGATTTTCAAAATTCCGGCAAGGCCTTCGCCTACCACACCTATAATCAGGATGGAAAAGTCATGAACCGGTTGGTCCTTCTAAAGCAGGAGGGGAATCAATGGACAGAGTCGCATGTCTTTCTTGAGCGCATTCCCGGCTCTAACGTACATAACGGCGGCAGAATTGCGATCGGACCCGACGAGATGCTCTACGTAACAACGGGAGATTCAGGTGAAGGAGAGCTTGCGCAAAACCAGGAAAGTCTAGCAGGCAAAATATTGCGATTGACGCTGGATGGCAAGGTCCCGGCGGATAATCCCACTGCAGGCTCTTATGTCTATACGTTAGGGCATCGGAATTCGCAGGGGTTGGCTTGGAATTCGGAAGGTGAGTTCTACAGCTCAGAGCATGGACCGTCCGGCACACCCGGCGGACATGATGAGATTAATGAGATCACGGCTGGCAGCAATTACGGCTGGCCCGAGATTATTGGAGATGAACAGCAAGAGGGAATGAAATCCCCGCTCTACCACAGCAGTGAAACGGCTATTGCTCCATCAGGCATCGCTTTTGATGAGGAGGATCACATGTACGTGGCCACCCTTCGCGGCCAGAAGCTGTACCGATTTCAGCCGGAGAATGCCTCACTTGAGTTGGTATTGGAGGGGGAAGGCCGATTAAGAGACGTCAAAGTCCATGATGGCAAAACTTATGTCATTACCAACAATACCGATGGCCGTGGGGTGCCCTCCGATCAGGATGATCGACTGCTGGTGCTGAAATAATTCAAAGAATTGTACATGTCTTGCAATTTAAGAGAATAAGATAGGACAAGTACAATAAGAAAAACGTCTATCGACGTACTTTCTCAGAAGACAGACCGCATATAGCGGAAGTTTTTCTTGCGAGATAAGGTGGGTAAGCCTCTGAAGTTTATACTTTCTTATCTCTTAACAAAAAAAGGCCCCTTCCTGTATGGAAGGAGCCTGAAGTGGCAATAACAGATATTATGTTTGTTTGGCTTCGGTTTGTTTTCGAATACGGTAGACGCATTTTTTGTCACCCTTGGCAAGGCACTCGGTACGTTCCACATCCGCCTCCAGCAAGGATTGAAACAGGTCAAGCTCACAGCGGCATGCGTGTTGGTACCGGTTGGCTACTTGGGATATGGGGCAGTTCAGTTCTTCGAGGAGATATTCTTCTTCGTTGACTTTTTTGTAATCCACCATATATCCGTTGTCATTCTGAACCTGGGCCAGGGCTGCAACTCGATCTTCGAGCGCATCGGCTTTCACCGTAGGCGTGTACTTGTTCAGCAATGTATCCTTACGCTTGTCGAACAGCCGTGAAATCATTTCATCACCGGCCTCGTCCTGCAGCTCGTTCAGCAGATCGAGTGCAAGTGCATGATAGTTCTTAGGGAAAAAATCTTCGGCGGATTCCGTAAGACTATATAAGGAGACGGGTCTTCCCATCGGTTGTTTCACGGTTCGATAGGTGATGTAACCCTCGCTCTTCAAGCTCTCCAGATGGCGCCGAACGGCCATCCCTGTTATGCCCAGTGCCTCGGTAATGGATTTTGTGCTGAGTTCACCATTTATTTTTAACATTTGCATGATATACTCGCGAGTACTGTATGCGACTTCTTGATCCACTATAATCACCGCCTTGTTTCTCGATGAATGCTTTCTTTTTTAACAAAAAAGGTTAAAAAGCAATATGTCTCATCTTATGTCTTTACTTTCTATAAGTCAACCGGAATGGCTGTTTTGAGGCTATCATCACGCGGTTTATTGACAATTGGCATGATTAACCACATAATTATGATATATTTTAGTATAAAAAGTATAGAAAACTAAGGAATTGATGAAGTTTGAGCTTTTTGCAATGATAGCCAGTCGAATATTTGAAAGATTATTACACTACGGAAGGTGGAATACGGATGTATGTTATTGGCTCAGCTTGTATTGAAGAGAAAGCGGGAGAATGCGTTGACGTTTGCCCTGTGGATTGCATAGAAGAAGGAGATGACCAGTTCTATATCGATACCGATATTTGTATTTCCTGCGGGGCTTGCGAAGCGGCTTGTCCGGTTGCGGCCATTTTCTATTTTGAGGATCTGCCGGAAGACCAGAAGCATTATTTTGATAAAGCGGTTGAATATTACAAAAACAAGTAGGTCGCTCCGGTTTGGTTCGCTCCGGTTTGAGGCTATCCGCTCTGTTGTCCGTCCGTTTCCTGAATGGAATAAGTAAGGTAGAAACGGACTCCGTGCGCTCCGGTTTGAGGCTATCCGCTCTGTTGTCCGTCCGTTTCCAGAATGAAATGGTAAGGTAGAAACGGACTCCCAAAGGATCTGCTATCCTCAAACCTCCGCTGGTGGGAAAGATCAAAAGATTAAAGATAAAGAGATAAGAGATTAAAAGATTAATTAAAGATAGAAGACTAGTAAACAAATAAAGGCGGCTAAGATAATTAGTTGGAAAATTGAGCGTTAACCTGCTTCATGATAATCAAAATGCGTGTTCTCTATACATAAGCCATCCGGGATCATTTGAGGGTCACCTCGAATTTATTTCTCGGGTGGTTTAATTCGTTTTAGGCGGATCATGCCGGGAAGCAACTAAAGACCTGGGACAATACCGGAAATATCATAGATTTCCTCCTTTTGAAGCCATCCGAGATGAAGAATGCCCCAATCATTCTTTCCTCAGATGGCTTTATTTATGAGGTGGAACGACGTTGTTATCTACATTTTAGGAGACTTCGTGTTAAGTTGATGTCATGTTGTGCACGAAGCGCGGTCATCTGTATGTATGTACGAGAATGAATTTCTTTCGCAAAAGATTGAAACACTTACATTTCCAGAAGCAAAAAAATATTAATTTAAATGTGTCATATATATTGACACATTTACAAAACACGTTTTATTATTAATATCACTGGAGAATAAAAATAATAAATTTGATAATAATCACGGTTTTTTGATGATTTCGGATCGTTTTATTTGGAAAAATGATCTAATTAATCTACTGGTGAAATTAAATAGGGGATGTCTTCATGAAAAAGCATGATCAAGACTTTATGAAGCGGCAGAACAGACTCACAGTATTCCAAATCATCAAGAACGAACAGCCGATTTCAAGAGCAGCTATTGCCAAACAGACGGGAATGAGTCCGACAACGGTCAGTCGGATCGTGTCAGAGCTGACGGAAGAAGGGTACGTTCACGAAACGGAAGAACAAGCCTCGGCGGGACGCGGAAGAAAGTCTTCCTTAATAAGACTGCTGGATACGGCGGTCATCTCGATTGGCGTTGAGCTCGATCGCCATCAAGCCCATATTGGCTTCATCGATGTTCAGGGAAATGTATTGTGCAGCGGAAGTTTTCCGAGATCGTCGGAGGATACAGCCGAAGCCACGGTGGCTCGAATTGCAGACACCATTGAAGAACTCATCGCGGAATGCGATATCGATCGCAGGCGGGTGGTGGGCATTGGCGTTGGACTGCCGGGCATCATCGATGTTGATGCCGGAGTGGTTAATTTCTCGGTACAGCTTGGTTGGAAGAATGTGAGGCTTGCCGAGAGGCTCAAGGAATTAACCGGGCTTCAAGCGGTCGTAGACAATGAGCTGAAGGTAAAGGCGTTGGCAGAGCAGCTTAAAGGCTCGGCATACGGCTCCAACCGGACGGTTCTCCTTGGGTTCGGTAATGGCGTAGGCTCAGCGCTGATCCTGGAAGGGGAGATTTACCGCGGGGTGACCAATAGCGCGGGGGAAATCGGACACACGACCGTTGATCCTGAAGGTATGATGTGTGACTGCGGAAAAGCCGGTTGCCTCCAAACTTATATCAATATACCGTCTTTGTTGTCGGAAGCCAGCAAGATTAAGCCTGTTCGTACGATTGAGGAACTGTTCGCGGAAAGACGGGCTGGAACACGATGGGCGACCTATTTAATCGATAGGGCACTCGCGTATATGGCGATTACGATTAATAACGTCGTCAGCATGTACAATCCGGACAGCGTCATATTGAGTGGTGAGATTCTGGACAAGTTTCCTGAAGTATATGAAGAGATCACCGACCTGTGCTACTCACAGTATATCTGGGAACCGCTTCAGGATTCCTTCACGATTGTCCGCTCCGAGCTTCACGAACATGGGGTCATCATAGGGTCGGGACTTGTCGCACAGGATCGTTATTTTCGATTGAATTAATACAACTGGAGATCGGGGGAGCAAAATCATGGGATTTGTGCCATTGGTAGAGGAATATCGCGGAAACGTACTGGAGAACATTCACTACGGAGCGATCAGCGTTGTAGACGAGAACGGAAAGGTGGTTTATGCAGCGGGTGATCCGCATCATATGACCTTTCTGAGATCGGCGGCTAAACCATTCCAAGCAATACCGGTAATGAAACGCCGGATTGACGAGGTGTACGGACTTACGGGGGAAGAAACGGCCTTGTTTGCCGCTTCCCACCGGGGCGAACGCTTCCACATTGATGCCTTGGAATCTATTTTGAAGAAAACCGGGATTCAGGAAGAAACGCTACACTGCTGCGCAACTTATCCATTGAACGAGGATGCCAAGGCGCAGCGCCATCGAGATCATGAGGACAAGCGGCGGATCTTCCATAACTGCTCGGGTAAGCACAGCGGCTTGATTGCTTTGTGTAAGCATATGGGCTGGGACGAGAGCACGTATTATAAGCCGGAGCATCCGGTTCAGCAAGAGATCATCGAGACGCTGGCTTATTTTGCCGAAGTTCCGGTTTCCTCGATTCCGCAAGGCATTGATGGCTGTGGGCTTCCCATTTTTGCGCTCCCGCTGGACCGTATCGGATACGCTTTCCTTAAGCTGGCCTGCCCGGATTTGATCAAGGACGCGGAGACGGCGGATGCAGCTGCCAGAATGGCAAAGCTGATGAATGAGTATCCGGATATCATTGCAGACACGAAGTTTGTGTGCTCCGCCTTGCTCCGGGACCACAATCTGGCAGCCAAGGGCGGCGCTAAGGGTGTGTATGGCATCGGACTTCGGAAAGAACGCTTGGCGATCTCGCTTAAAGTATCCGATGGCTCCGAGCAAGTATGGCCTTGCATCATCGCTTCCATCCTGGAGCGTCTCGGCTACAGCGATCAGGCTACGATCGACCGCTTGTATGCGCTTGTTCCGAATGAGATTTTCAATGATGGCGGTACGCTGGTTGGGAAGCGACGCGCGGTGTATGAATGGAATGTTTAAGCTGTGAGGAACTCAAGGCGATCGGCAGGATGTTATATGCTGACGTGGCGAGTGAATCTATAGATATTCACTACATCAAAGGGGGAGTAAAACAATGAGATTCAAAGGTAGAACATGGTCACTGCTCATGCTGCTGCTCGCATTTACGATTGTTGCGGCAGGCTGCGGCGGAAACAGCGGAAGCGGCAAAGGGGCAAGTGAAGGCGGCGGCGAGAGTAAGCCGGTGACAAAAGATAACAAAGATGTTGTCATTGCGATTAACGCCAACTTCATTACGCTTGACCCTCACAATGCCGGAGACACGCACTCCATTTCCGGTGCACGCACGATGTACGAAGGTTTGATGGGCTTCAACGAGAAGATGGAACTTGTTCCTGTGCTGGCTGAAGACTACAAGATCAGTGAAGACGGTTTGACCTACACATTCAATCTGCGCCAGAACGTAAAGTTCCATGATGGAACGGATTTCAATGCAGAAGCTGTAAAAGTCAACCTGGATCGCATCATGGATGAAAAGAACAATCTTAGAATGCGTAAAAGCTTCTCTACCGTCGCCGATGTTAAAACTCCGGATGACCACACGGTTGTCATCACCCTTAGCCAGCCGTACAACGCTTTCTTGAACAAAACCGCAATGGCGTTGATGATCAGCCCGAAAGCGCTTAAAGAAAGTGCCGACATCACGAAGAACCCTGTAGGTACGGCGGCATACAAGTTCAAGGAATGGATTCAAGGTGACCGCCTTGTTGTTGTAAAGAATGAAGATTACTGGCAAGAAGGTCTTCCGAAGGTAGACAGCATTACGTTCAAACCGGTACCGGAGAACGGTTCCCGGATCGCGATGCTGAAGACGGGCGAAGCGGATTTCATCTATCCAATGCCTACCGAGCAAGTCTCTGAAGTAGAAGGCGATTCCAATATCGTCATTGATAAGACCGATTCCACCATCGTTCGTTATATTACGCTTAACACCATGAAGAAACCTTATGACGATCTGAAGGTTCGTCAAGCCATCAACTATGCTATCGATAAAGATGCTTACATTAAAGTAGTTAAATCCGGACTGGGCTCGAAGCTGAACTCTTCCATGTCCTCCATGACGCAGTATTACGCTGAGCAATCCGGTTATGAGTATGATCCGGAGAAAGCCAAATCCCTCTTGGCGGAAGCAGGCTATCCAGATGGATTCGAAGCTGAGATTTGGGGAGAAAACGATTCCGAAACGGTAAAAGGCATGCAGTTCATTCAGCAGCAGCTGGCGCTTGTCGGAATCAAAGTTGAACCGAAATCGATGGAGGGTGCTACCCTGTCTGATCAGATTAACTCGGCTACGCCGGAAAACGCAAAAATTCAAATGTGGTATGTAAGCTGGTCCCCTTCGTCAGGTGATGCTGACGGTGCGACAAAAGGTCTGTTCAGCAGCGAATTCTTCCCGCCGGCCGGTTCCAATACGGCTTACTACAAGAACGACAATGTAGACCAATGGATCAAGGATGCCAACGCATCCGTAAAAGCTGAAGATGCAAAAGAAATCTATGCAAACATCCAAAAACAAATCTGGGAAGACGCTCCTTGGGCATTCCTCGGGGTCGATCAGGTCATCACCGGCAAGAGAGCTTATCTTGAAGGCGTTAAAGCTCTTCCGGACGGATCGATCAGCGTGATTAACGCAGAAGTCAAATAATCAGGCAGCGAAGAGCTTGCTAAACGTATACCTTGTGGTGGGCCGCCTCTTGAATCAATAAGGAAGCGGCCCATCGTATTTTAAAAGCTGGCATGTTGAAAGGAGGCACATCCTTTGGGAAGATATGCAATTCAGAGGCTGCTGGGTGTTATCCCGCTGTTGTTCGTTGTATCTATTCTTGTATTTATGTTCATTCACCTTATTCCTGGAGATCCGGCACGACTTGTTGCAGGTAAGGATGCCACCCTTGAGGAGATCAACGGGATTCGAGAGCAGCTAGGCTTAAACTTGCCGCTATGGCAGCAGTATGTGAACTACATGGGTGATCTGTTGAAGGGTGACTTGGGTGTATCCGTTACTTCCGGTTTGCCGGTGACGGACATGTTGGAAAGCCGCTTTTTCCCGACGATTGTCCTGACCTTTACCAGCCTTGGCTGGGCACTGGTCATTGGTCTGATCATTGGTATCGTATCTGCCGTCAACCGCGGAAAATGGCCGGACTATATCGGGATGTTGACGGCGATATCCGGTATTTCCCTGCCAGGTTTCTGGCTTGGTCTTGTACTTATTCAAATTTTCTCCGTTGAGCTGGGCTGGTTCCCGACAGGCGGTGTCGACAGCTGGCAGTCCTACATTCTGCCTTCCTTTACGCTGGGGGCCGGAATTATGTCCATGCTGGCAAGGTACTCCCGTACATCGATGCTGGAGACGATGCGTGAGGATTATGTCCGGACGGGACGCGCGAAGGGTCTGCGGGAATTCGTTGTAGTCGGAAGACACGCACTGCGCAACTCCCTGATTCAGGTCGTGACCGTAGCGGGACTGCAGTTCGGATTTTTGCTGGGCGGCTCAGTTATGGTTGAGACGGTATTCAGTATTCCTGGCATGGGGCGACTCCTGGTAGACTCGATCGCGTTCCGTGATTATACCGTCATTCAAGCGCTATTACTGCTGTTTGCAGCCGAATTTATTCTGATTAACCTGATTGTCGATTTATTGTACGGTGTACTGAATCCAAAAATCCGGTATGCATCGAAATAGGAGGGGGAACCCATGAGCGACAATTCAACAGTGACGGTCAATTCCTCCGTACCGGAGGATACGCTTGCGAAGAGTCAGGCAACTGGCAAATTTAAAGCGTTCACGTCTAAATTCATGAAACAAAAGCTTGCTGTTATATCAAGCGGATTTATCTTGTTACTACTAGTGCTGGCGGTGATCGGTCCGCAAATCGTTCCGTATCCTCCGAATGAGCCGAACTATGATGCGATGATGCAAGGCCCGTCGGCTGCCCATTGGGCAGGTACGGATGAGTACGGTCGTGATATTCTGAGCCGCTTGATTGACGGAACAAGGTTGACCATGGTGGTCAGCTTAAGCGCCGTATTTATATCCGCAATTCTCGGTACGATTCTCGGACTGATCAGCGGGTACTATGGCGGCTGGATCGACCGTCTTATCATGCGAGGCAGTGACGTCATGTTCTCCTTCCCCGATCTGCTGCTTGCGATCGGTATCGTAGCGATTCTGGGACCAGGCTTATCGAATGTGGTCATCGCCGTGGCGGTCTTCGGCACCCCGTCGTTTGCCAGAATCATCCGAAGCGTAACACTCTCCGCGAAGGAGTCTTTATATGTAGAGGCAGCACGGTCCATGGGCGCCAAACATAACCGGATTATATGGAAGCATATTTTTCCTGAGACGGTTCCCAGCATCATTGTCAACGTGTCGATGAGAATCGGCGGCGCCATTCTGGCTGCTTCTTCGTTAAGCTTCCTCGGACTCGGTGCCAAGCCGACGGAACCGGACTGGGGCGCCATGCTCAGTATGGGGCGCGATTACTTAAGTATTGCACCGCATATCGTGTACTACCCGGGACTTCTGATATTCCTGACCGTGCTAGCATTCAATCTGATCGGTGACGGACTGAATGATGCCCTTGATCCGAAAACGAAAAACTAATAGGGGGGATAGATCGTGACGCAAACATTGCTTGAAGTAAAAGGCCTCAAAACCGAGTTCAAACGCGATGGCTCATCGGTGCTTGCCGTAGCAGGGGTCGATTTTCACATCAATAAAGGCGAAGTGCTTGGACTCGTGGGTGAATCCGGATGCGGCAAAAGCGTGACCTCCCTGTCCATCATGAGGCTCCTTAAAGATACGCCCGGCAGAATATCCGGGGGCTCGGTAAGCTTTGAGGGTAAGGATCTCGTACAAATGTCGGAAAAAGAAATGCGCCGCTATCGTGGAAACGAGCTGGCCATGATCTTCCAAGAGCCGATGACATCGCTGAATCCCGTCCTTCGTATCGGGAAACAGCTGGAGGAATCCATCATGCTGCACTTGGGCTATAGCCGCAAGAAAGCGCGGCAGCATGCCATCGACTCGCTCAAACTCGTGGGTATTCCGCGGGCTGATGAAGTTGTGGATGACTATCCGCACCAATTGTCCGGCGGTATGCGACAGCGGGTCATGATTGCGATGGCGATGTCCTGCAATCCGAAGCTGCTGATTGCCGACGAGCCGACCACCGCCCTTGACGTCACGATTCAGGCTCAGATCCTGGATCTGATGAATCGACTGAAGACCGAGCAGGAAATGGGCATGCTGCTTATTACCCATGATCTTGGCGTCGTGGCCGAAATGTGCGACCGGGTGGTTGTCATGTACGCAGGCAGAGTCGTGGAAGAGGCGACGGTTGAAGAGCTGTTCGAGAATCCTCAGCATCCGTACACCAAAGGACTCATAAATTCAGTGCCCAAGCTTAGACAAAAGGTGCGCCGTTTGGAATCCATTCCAGGGAATGTGCCGGATCTGCGGAACATGCCGAAAGGCTGCAAGTTTGCCCCGCGGTGTCCGTTCGTGATGGAGCAGTGCCTCTCCCAGGAGCCGGAGCTTCTCCCTGTCGCACATGAAGAACATCGCAAGAGCCGCTGCTGGCTGACACAGGAAGGTCACTCGAAGGGAGGAGAAACCGCATGAAAGAAACACCTCTATTAGAAGTAAAGAATTTGCAGAAATCATTCACGGTGAAAAAAGGATTCTTCGGTACGTCCAAGCAGCTTCGTGCCGTGGATGGAATCTCCTTCGCGATCCATAAGGGCGAGACCTTCAGTCTGGTTGGCGAAAGCGGCTGCGGAAAATCGACGACCGGTCGCCTGGTGACCCGTCTGCTGACGCCGAATAGCGGCGAGGTTCTGTTTAACGGAACGGATATTAGCGGATACAATGAGAATCAGATGCGCCCGCTGCGCAAAGACATGCAGATGGTCTTCCAGGATCCATACGCTTCCCTAAATCCAAGAATGAAGGTCAAAGAACTGGTCGCGGAGCCCTTGCTCATTCATACCAAGCTGAGCACCAAAGAGCGGGACAAACTGGCTTGCGAGCTGCTGGAAACGGTCGGATTGAACAGCTTCCACGCCGAACGCTTTGCCCATGAGTTCAGCGGCGGTCAGCGGCAGCGGATCGGCATTGCCAGAGCGCTGTCCGTGCGTCCGAATCTGATCGTAGCCGACGAACCAGTATCAGCGCTGGATGTTTCCATCCAATCGCAGGTGCTGAACCTGCTGCAGGATCTTCAGGAGGAATACGGCCTGACTTATCTGTTCATCTCCCATGATCTCAGCGTGGTTGAGCATATCAGCGATCGGATTGGTGTCATGTATCTGGGCGCGCTCGTGGAGACGGCCGATAAAGATACGCTTTACGACCGCCCACTGCACCCTTATACGCAAGCCCTGCTGTCCTCGGTACCTGTTCCGGATCCGAAGCAGAAGAAGGAACGGATCATTCTGAAGGGAGATCTGCCGAGTCCGGTGAATCCGCCGACAGGCTGCCGCTTCCATACACGCTGTCCATCCTGCATGGAAGTGTGCAAACAGATTACGCCGGTTTATCGTGAGGTGGAGCCGGGCCATCAGGTGGCATGTCATTTATATGACGAAGAAATCATGAAAAATGCTTAACAGCGTTGATTCTCTTATACAGGAGGGAATGTCTCGATATGAATATCACAATAGATGAAGCTTCATTGGCAGATACTTCGATTTATGTGGTTTATGAGGGCGAGGAGTCTCATTTCCGTTTAACGGAATCTCGAAAGCATAGCATGAAGCTGACTTGGTTCTATGGCCGCTCTGATCAAGAAGCGGACGATCTCGTTGTTGGAATGGGGCAGCGCTCGAACCTTACCTTGGAGCAAGTGCGCAGAACAGGCGCATCCGCTGCGAGAGCACTGCTCAAGGAAAACAAATCAAGTGCAGCGCTGATCCGAGCTTCAGCCCGTGATGGTGGGGCTGCTTCCCGGATATCTATAGAAGAAGAACTCCAGGCGTGGGTTGAAGGCTGGATGTATGGATTGTATCAATTCAATAAGCATCGTGGGGTTACGGCCAATCTGCAAGTTCTGTCCCTAAATCTTCGACAGGAAGATTGGCAGGGGCTTTCCCGTGTAGAGATGGAAGCCATCATCCAGACGGCAGAAATCCGAATCGTAGGGACACAGCTCACCCGAGACCTGGTGAATGAATCACCGGAAACGCTAAATCCGGAGGCGTTTGTTGCGGTTGTCGAGGATCGTTTCAAGAAGGCACCCGTTCAGCTTCATGCGTATCGCGGACAAGAGCTCCATGATCGGCAAATGAACGGTCTGATCGCTGTGGGTGCTGGCAGCAAATACGAGCCTGCCATGATTGAGATTTCCTATAATGGGGTGGATTCCGAGAAGGAAAGTCCTCATATTGTGCTCATTGGCAAAGGCGTAACCTTTGATATGGGCGGGATGAACGTCAAAATCGGCCGAGACATCAGCGATGCACGTATGGATATGGGAGGCGCTGCAGCCGTCGTGGGTGCAATGGATATTCTGGTATCGCAAAAAGCTCCGGTACGCGTAACGGCGCTTATAGCCGTTGCGGATAATTTATCGGGACCGGATGCAATGCTTCCTTCTTCCGTTGTTCATTATCCGAATGGTTTAAGCGTTCAGGTAGCGAATACGGATGGGGAGGGGAGATTGATCATTGCGGATGCGCTGCTGCATGCAGCGAAACTTGGCGCAGATAAGGTGATTGATATCGCAACCCTTACCGGTAATGTCGGAGCCGCACTGGGCTTGGAGATTGCGGGCATCTGGGGCGATCAACAGATTACGGCCGATTTGGTTGAGATCGGTGAGCGTAACGGAGAGCGCCTATGGCCTATGCCGCTGATGGACGAGTATGAATCGGATCTCAGAAGCGATTATGCCGATCTGAAAAATGTGGGTACGTCAACTTTGGCAGGCGCTATAACGGCTGCGCTGTTTATCCGTCATTTTGTGGCGGATTCCATGAAATGGGTGCACATCGATATGGCGGGCACGGTCCAGTATAAAAGGGAATTCCCCCACTCCGCAGCGGGGGCTACCGGCTATGGTGCAAGATTGCTCGCCGATTATGTGGAGAAGCAGTTTCTCCATGCATAAAGAATCAACTTCAGTAAGGAGTGACGACGATGCTGCTTGAAATAATCGCAACATGCGTGGATGATGCCATCACAGCAGAGAAGAATGGCGCGGACCGTCTGGAATTGATCACGGCGATAACCGAAGGCGGGCTTACGCCGGGAATCGGGCTTGTTGAAGAGGTTGTGAAAGCCGTTCAGATTCCTGTTCATGTCATGGTCAGACCACATAGCAGATCCTTTGTGTACAACGAACATGATATAGCTACCATGATGGCGGAGGTTAAGGCGATCCGCAAGGCAGGTGCAGCTGGCGTTGTGCTTGGCATGCTGACTCCGGAAGGGAAGATTGACGAGGACTCCTTGGTCAAAATGCTGGAATGGACAGGAGATATGCAAGTCACGTTCCACCGGGCTTTTGATGAACTGAAGGATCAGTTTGAAGGACTGCGTACATTGCAGAAATACCCGTCGGTTACCCGTGTCCTAACGTCAGGAGGACCGCAGCCTGCACCGCAGGCCATCCCGAGAATTCGGGAGCTTGTAGAACAAACGGCAGGCAGTGAACTTAAAATATTGGCCGGCAATGGTCTGAAGTGGGAAATCATACACGATTTTATCGACCGGACCGGTGTGAGCGAGGTCCATTTCGGCTCAGCTGTTCGGTACGGTCGATCAGGGCTGAAGCCCATCGATCCGGTCGAGCTGCGATCGCTGGCTGAGAGCATACATCAATAGAAGTAGCAAACCTATCGGAAACAGGTGAACAAAAATTGCAAACCGTATGGAATAAACAGCAAGAATTTGTGGTTGGCGTTGACCTTGGGGGTACGAAGATCGCGGCAGCGCTCTTTGATTCCGAAGGACAGCTGCTGAACCGGGAGCAAATGGAGACAGCGGGTGCGCGTACGGCTGAAGAAGTGGTCGCGAGAATTACGAACATGATCCGCAGCGTGTCGGACGGCCACCCTCTTCGAGGCGTAGGGATGGCTTCACCCGGAACAGTTAACAGTAGGGAGGGGATTGTCATTCATGGTACGAATCTGCCGGAATGGACGAATGTCCCCCTCAAAGCCTGGATGGAACGTGATCTTTATACGGAAGTACAGGTGCTGAATGACGCGAATGCAGCCGCATGGGGAGAGTATGTAAGAGGTGCCGGAAGAGGGTCGACGAACATGGTGTACGTGACGCTAAGCACCGGTATCGGCTCAGGGATCGTGCTGGATGGGAAGCTGTTCCTGGGCAGCAGTTCATTTGCTGGGGAACTGGGACATCATATCATTGATCCCAGCGGTCCGCAGTGCAATTGCGGGAGCCACGGCTGCTGGGAGGTATTTGCTTCAGGAACGGCCATCGGCCAGGCAGCATCCCAGCGGATGCTCACCCAGCCCAGCGTAATTTCTGAACTGGCCGCAGCCGAGGTGGGAGTGAACGCTAAACATGTATTCGAGGCTAAACGTCTTTATGACCCCGTCGCAGTGGAGGTCATCGATCGTGCTATTTATTACATGGCGCTTGGTCTGGTTAACGTCATTCACAGTTTTAACCCCGATCGCATCGTGATTGGAGGGGGAGTAAGCAGAGCAGGCGATCTTTTATTCCCGCAGCTGCGGGAAATGACAGATAAGCTGGTCATGCCATCCTATTTAGGCACGTACGAGATCGTTCCTGCAGGACTTCGGGACGATGTTGGTCTGGTTGGAGCTGCGGCCTTGTTCCAGTAGCATAGGTGTAAAGAGAACGTTACGGATAGGATAAAGGATGGAATAGAGGTTAGATAAGCGTTCGGATCGGCGACTTAGTTTCATTTTAACCGAGCTTAAGCGAATTAGACAAAAGCCGCCCTTCAGGGGGCGGCTTTCCAATTATTCATAGAGAGCGGGAAACGGAGCGATCATTTTTTTCGTTATAAGTCCGTAACATGTGACAAGTGATAGGCGTGAACCGTAAGCCGTCATCCGTTTTCACTGGAGGCGAGTTTTTGGTTTCCTGGTTAGGTTTGTTTGTATCCGACAAACAATAAGCGGTTGCTCACACTTTCCCGCGATGCCGGCGGAAACCGCCGGCTCCAAACCCGCACGTGGGGTGACCTGCAGGCTTGGAGCCGGCGGCTGCCGCTATTCCATGTACTTGGATGCGTCAAACGTAATCATGGACGTATGATTGGCATGTTCAATCAGTGAAGAGAGCTTGGTTACTTCGCGTTCCTTCTTCCGCGCTTGCGCCTGATAAGCTTCCGGATCATATAAAGCGACGTTGAACAGCGTTACGGCACCATCTCCGCTGCCACGGCTGCTCTGCCGCTCCAGCTTCTTACGGGAGCCGAGATGAGCAAGTTGTCCGATATCGCTGCGGATCTGTTTGGCCAGCTCGATCGCTTCCATGATGGTCATGTCGGCGCCGTTCCAGCTAATGGTTTGCGTTGTATTGGAGATTGCCATCAGCAAATCCAGCTTTCTGTAATCCGCGGCGGCGGCTTCGATTTCTTCCGTAATGGCATCCACACTGCGTGCAGGATATTCCGCCGTTTCCCCTTTTTCAATGATTGTGCTGCTGTTGTTTAAGCGTTCCGACATCAATTGATTCATGAGACGGTTGATTGCTGCCCGGACTGCCAAAGCTTCAGCCATCGTGATTTGACTCATAGGGCGCTCCGGTTTGATGCTATCCGCTCTGTTGTCCGTCCGTTTCCGGAATGAATAGGTAGGGTAGAAACGGACTCCCAAAGGATCGGCTATCCTCAAACCTCCGCTGGGTGGGTAAAACTCCCAAGTTCAAAAGATAAAAGATTAACAGCTTAAGAGAACAGAATAAGAGAGTAACAAGCAGTTCGAGAAGGAAAGCAGAGTTACATAATTGTCATGACTGTGTGAGATGGTTAAAAAATAGTCGGACGAAATTAACCATCTTTACGACAGCTCCAAACATAAAACGATAGATTTTTAGGATATGATTGACAGCATCCTTGCTTGTATACTATATTAAGAGAAGGTTACAAAACGTTAATGAATTTTGCCGAATTTCGTTTGGAAAACGGGGGAACCGTCTTGGGTGAATTACTCTTGTATAGAGAGTATAGGGAACCTTCAACCGAACCCTTAGCTAACTCCGTAGGCATCGAAGGAGAGAACATATTTTGAAGAAGTTTGTCATCACTTTGCTAGGGTCTGCAATTATTTTTTCTTCTGGTGCCGTATCAGCATTTGCTGATCAACAACCGAATTTTCAGTATCAAGTGAAGCAATTGGTAGGAACGCCATACAAATGGGGCGGAACGACCACTAGCGGGTTTGATTGCTCCGGATTTATTCTGTACATGTTTAGAAATTTCGATATGGATCTTCCACGCACTTCCCAAAGCCAGGCTCAAGCCGGTGAACATGTAGATCGCGAAGATCTGCGGGTTGGAGATTTGGTATTCTTCAATACAAGCGGCAGCGGAATTTCTCATGCAGGCGTTTACATTGGTGACGGACAATTTGCGCATGCTTCCAGCAGCAAGGGAGTCAGAATCAGCAAGCTTAGCGATTCATATTACGAGCCACGTTATGTCACGGCACGTCGTGTGTTGAGTCAAGAAAATTATGCGAGGCTGGTAGGAAGCGCAAGCTAATTGGATTACATTGCAGTTTAGGGTTCAATACATAACCAGAAAGCCTGACAAAGGGTTGTCCTTGTCAGGCTTTCTTTTTTTTAGATATCAGAAAGTATAAACTTCGAAGCTTGTGACTTCCTGATATCGCAAGAAAAACGTCTACTAACTGCGGTCTGTCATCTGTGAAAGTAGCGTCGATAGAAGTTTTTCTTACTATAAGTTTGTCAATCCCACAGGGGTTGTTCGGTTACTCCTTAACAACAGAGGCATTCACAGCTGCTTCCATCCCGTTATTATAGAGACGGAACAAGCCAAGACGCCAGAAAGCAGCGCCTTTCAGATCATAGCGTTTGGCCAAACCGAGCTTATCGTCCACGGAAGTGGCTGTTTCGCTGCTTAAGCTGATGCCAAGCAAAAGCTTCTGCTTCGGGACACCTGCTTGGAGTGCCAACTGGATCGCTTGGTCCACCAGACTGTTTGGTTCGGGAACCTGAGATTTGGTTCCGACCGGATTGTACTGATAAGCCATAACGATGAGATCATCGGCGATGGAAGCAAGCGTTTTGTAATCATAGCCTTTATAGGCGCTGTTCAATGGCGGCACCGCTAAGGACAGAGCAATGTCATGCGGCAATGCTGCCTTTAATTGCTTGACATAATCATTGAGCAGCTTCTGCTGGTTTACGACATCCAGTTTAAAACCGAGCCCTTCAAAATCAAGTACGACGCCGCCGAAGCCGTTCTCCGTTACCGCGGCTGTGATGCCTTCAATGGACTTTTGGCGCAGGCTGCTATCGCTCAGTACTTTGGTTAATTCGCCGTTTCCATCCAAGGCGTAGACCATGAGGTATGGTTTAATCTTCTGGTCCGCAGCATCTGCTACCATCGATTGCGGCGTAACGTCACCGGCCGCAGCGGGCAGGCGGTACTCGTCGCCTTGAAGCGTGAACTGACCCTCACGATCGATGCGGCTCCATCCAAAGGCGACTGAATTCATAGATGCAACAAGATCCCGTTCTTGGAAAGATTGCAATGCATAGAAGGCTCTCAAATGCATCTCGCGCTGCGGCGATACAAGGGAGACCGTGCGAGTTGCCTGATTCCAGCCCACATCGACACCGAATTGGCTGCTGAACGAGCTAAGCGGGATCAGTACACGGCCTTCCCGTTGAACCGGCGGGGCCGCAAGCTTCACTTGTTTTCCATTGACCGTTGCTGTCGTGCTTCCCACCTGAAGTAACACTTCAGTCGATTGGCCTTTCACACTGCCGATGGCCTTTACGGTTTGCGTCTTGCTATTCCAAGTGATTTGAATGCCCAGCGCTTCACCGACCGTCCGGAATGGAACGTAGGTGACCCCTTTGTCTACCCGCGGAGCCGCATCGAAGGTTAGCGTAACATCATCCAGCTTTACCGATATGGCAGGCTCAGCATATACCTGACCAACATGGGGTGCGGTGCCGAGCAAGGATAAGGCAAGAACGGCAGCGACAGCTGTTTTTCCTATTTGTTTATGCAGCATGCTTTGGTATTTCCTCCGATCCATTAAATAATAGAATGATTTCATAGAATATGGAATTAGGTCTAGCATACGCTAGTATAGCAAAATTTTCATAGAGTTCCAATTCCATGATGTCAATGTCATAGAATAGATAAGAGTAAGCATGTTGATTTTTTAAACTTTCCGGTATAATAAATGAAGGATTTTATACATAACCTGATGATTACATGCATAGGGGGATAACGCGCGTGTTTAAATTCTGGAAAAACAAAAAGGGTAGGAATAGCGAAGCCAACAACTCGTCCATCCCGGAAGAGATGATCGAAGCCGTACCGGATCGGATCATTGAACTAACAGGTCGCGAGGTTCGCCGCAGTGTGGCGCCTGTTCTTGGCATGACAGTGCTTGATCTGGCCGAACGGAATGACGTGGACTGGAACTCTTTTTGCAAAAGAGGAACTTGTGCGCGCTGCCGCTGCATGGTGGCGGAGGGAATCGAGTATTTGTCCGAGCCCAATCTGGCCGAAGAACAACGCTTGGATCCTGAGGAGATCGAAGAAGGATATCGTCTGGGATGCCAGAGCAAGATCGAAGCGGTCGGTCCCATCAAAATCAAGCATGCCCCATACTTTTGACGACATAGAAGGCGGATGCCGTTCATATTTAAAAAAGCAGGCAGCCGTACCACAACGGCTGCCTGCTTTGCTGGAAAGATAAAATTGCAATCCCTTACTCCGTACCCATTTTGCTCTGTTCCCGGAACGAACTCGGCGTTTGTCCGGTAATTTTCTTGAATAACATCGAGAAGTACTTGTCGTTGCCGTAACCTACTTGAGAAGCAACCTCATGTATCGGCATTTCGGAATCTGCCAGCAGGCGCTTGGCCTCTTCAATCCGGCGGGATATCAAGTAATTGAAGGGGGAATCGCCGACTTCTTTTTTGAACAGATGCGATAAATAATGCTGACTGACATACATCGTATCGGCAATGTCCTTGAGACTGATGCTCTGGGTATAATTGGTGTCGATAAAGTGTTTGGTCCGCAGCGCAATTTCGTTCTTGCCCTTCAAGGACTGGAATTGGTGCTTCACGTCCACAATGCGATAGATCACGGTAATCAATGACATCAGCAGGTTGGTGCTCAGTGTTTCATACCCCAGCACCTGAGAATCGCATTCACGGAGGATCTCGGAAAGATAGCTCTCCACTTTATAGGCGTATTTCTCACAGGATATGACCGGCTCCACATAAGCCGGGAGCAGCATGCCCTGGGGAACCCCTTCAATGTGAAGCGAATCCACGCCGCAGTAGATCACCTTAAAAGGCCCGTCCGTGATAGATCTCTCCTCGTGAGGAATGCCGGGGTTATAAATCGCGACATCGCCTTTGTGGAGTTCGTATACTTTTCCTGCAATAGTGAATTCTCCGCGTCCTTCTACAACATAGATGATCTCGCAGAAATCATGAATTTGCGGCGGTCCATAAAAGAAGTCCTCGTCCACGACCTGCCCGGCAAAGAGCAGCTGCGGATTTTTGATGAAGCGGAAGTGATCGCTTTTGCTATGCGAGATTTCGATCTTTGGCACGTTCTTGTCCCTCCTGGAAAGCAACATCCTCTACCTATTATAATGCAAAACGCCCTTCGATGCGGATATCGTTTACATCTGCTATTCGGAATGGTTCACTGTCTTGCTGAAATTATGATTCGATATAACAAAATAGTGGGTTATCTCTTGCACCGAATAATCTTACAATGATGTCATAATCCTTATAGGGAGGCGTAACACACATGACAATTGAAAACGATTACAGATGGCGGGACGGATTTCCGAAAATCGGCATTCGCCCTACGATAGATGGAAGACGGAGAGGGGTACGGGAATCTCTCGAGGAACAGACCATGAATCTGGCTAAGGCTGTCGCCGAGATGTTGACGAAGGAGCTCAAATATCCGAACGGCGAGCCGGTTGAATGCGTGATTGCGGATACGTGCATTGGTGGTGTTGCCGAAGCGACTGCAGCCGCCAAAAAATTCAAGAATGCCGAGGTCGGCCTGACGATAACCGTTACGCCTTGCTGGTGTTACGGCACCGAGACGATGGATGCCGATCCTTCCCGTCCGAAGGCTGTATGGGGCTTCAACGGAACAGGACGTCCAGGGGCGGTTTACCTGGCCGCTGTATTGTCGGCCCATGCCCAGAAGGGGCTTCCTGCATTCGGTATCTATGGTGAAGACGTTCAGGATGAAGGGGATACCCGTATTCCGGATGACGTTCAAGAGAAGCTTCTGCGTTTTGCACGGAGCGGCTTGGCTGCTGCGTATATGCGCGAACAATCGTATTTATCTATGGGCTCGGTGTCGATGGGCATCGCCGGCTCGATCGTGGACGACAGCTTCTTCCAGGAGTATCTGGGCATGCGGAATGAATATGTGGACATGAGCGAGTTTACGCGCCGCTTGGAAGAAGGCATTTATGACCCTGAAGAGTATAAGCAGGCGCTCGCTTGGGTGAAGGAGAACTGTACCGAAGGAGCGGATAACAATCCGGATCATCTCCAGAACAGCCGGGAGCGCAAGGATCTGGAGTGGGAAACCGTCGTCAAAATGACGCTGATCACCCGCGATTTGATGATCGGCAATCCGCGTCTGAAGGAGCTTGGCTTCGAAGAGGAAGCTCAGGGCCACAGCGCAATCGCTTCCGGATTCCAAGGTCAGCGCCAGTGGACGGATCATTCCCCTAACGGTGACTTCCTGGAGACCATCCTCAATTCCTCCTTCGATTGGAACGGCAGACGTTCGCCTTATATCGTGGCAACGGAGAATGACAGCCTCAATGGAGTCGGCATGCTGTTCGGATACCTGTTAACCAATACGGCACAGATTTTTGCGGATGTACGGACGTACTGGAGTCCGGCTTCGGTGGAACGGGTGACCGGCTATAAGCTTGAAGGCAAAGCGGAGAACGGCATCCTGCATTTGATCAATTCCGGCTCGGCTGCACTGGATGGAACGGGCGAGCAGGAGATTGACGGCAAACCGGCTATGAAACCATTCTGGGAGATCACGGATGAAGAGGTTGATCGCACGCTGAAGGCCACGCAATGGAGACCGGCTAACCTGGAGTATTTCCGAGGCGGCGGTTACTCAACCGACTACTTGACGCGCGGCGGCATGCCGATGACGATGTTCCGTCTAAACTTGGTAAAAGGGCTTGGTCCCGTCCTGCAAATCGCCGAAGGCTATTCCGTGGACCTGCCGGCGGAGGTGCACGACACGCTCGACAAGCGTACCGACCCAACATGGCCAACGACCTGGTTTGTACCGAACCTTACGGGACAGGGTGCGTTCTCAAGCGTTTATGAGGTCATGAACCAGTGGGGGGCTAACCATGGCGTGATCAGTTATGGACATATCGGAGCGGATCTTATCACCCTGGCTTCGGTCCTGCGTATTCCGGTCAACATGCATAATGTACCTGCCGAAGAGGTGTTCCGCCCGCGTGCATGGGGGATGTTTGGAACGACCGATCCGGAGAGCGCCGATTTCCGCGCTTGTCAGAACTTCGGTCCTCTATATAAATAAGGTCAATCGAGAGGAGTAGGACATCATGCTGAATATGGACACGAGAAACGAGCTCTGCAAGTATGCCAAAAAAATCGTCGACAGTGGACTCGTTGTAGGACCGGGAGGAAACATCAGCGCCAGAGCCGGGGACAAAATGTATTTGTCCCCGAGCGGTTTTGCGCTGGAGGAGATTGAACCGGAGCAATGGATTGAAGTGGATATCCCGACCGGCGATATTACCGATATAGGTCTACGACCATCTTCCGAAGTGCTGATGCATCTGTATGGATACCGCAGCAACCCCGATATCGGGGCGATGGTGCATACGCATCCATCGCATTGCATTGCCTTTACGTTGGTGGAGAAGGAACTGCCGGTGATGTTCCCGGATCAGGCGGCATTGGTTGGACGTACGGCCTATATCCCTTACATCATTCCTACGACGGATTTGCTGGCAGATGCCGTCGCGGAGAAAGTAACTGCAGCCAGTTCAATCCTGCTGGGGAACCACGGACTGGTCACAACTGGCCGGAATCTGCGTGAAGCGTATTACCGAACTCAGGTAGTTGAAGAGAGCGCCAAAATTTATCTGAGCGCCAAGGCAGCCGGCACACCGGTGCCGCTGACAGACCAGGAAGTGGACGATATTGCTGCGCTGGAGAGCGAAGATTATCGTATTCAGCTTCTGCAGAAGATGAAATAGAAAGATTGTGGAACAGATCCGGTTGTTCAAAACTCGGATCGGTATAGTACTAAAGGTGAGAAAGGATGCGGCTTATGAGCAAATCATCTGCGGTGCTTGCGTTTGACTTGGGGGCCAGCAGCGGCCGGGCGCTGCTGGGCGAGATCACCTCTTCTGATCATGAATCACCCGGCACGCTGAAGATTACCGAGATTCACCGCTTTGCCAATATACCCGTCCAGATGGGAAAGCATTTGCACTGGAATTTCCCGATGCTGCTGCAGGAGGTTAAGCATGGCATCCGCAAAGCGTTCCAGGCCGGCTATCAACCGGTCAGTTATGGCATCGATTCATGGGGCGTCGATTATGGACTGATTGACCGTAATGGAGAGCTCATCGGAGTTCCTTATCATTACCGGGATCTGCGGACGGAAGGCATGGTGGAGGAAACCTGCGACCAGGTCGGCAGAGAACGTCTGTTTCAAGAAACCGGTCTGCAATTCATGCCGTTTAACACGATCTTCCAGTTAAATGCGATGCTGAAATCAAAATCCCCGATGCTGGAAATTGCGGATAAGTTTCTGCTCACTCCGGATCTTCTGAACTATTTTCTGACGGGGGTCCAGGCGTGCGAGTTTACTATGGCAACCACTACTCAGCTATACCATGTTACTGAAGGCAAGTGGAATGAACCGTTAATGGAGGAACTGGGGCTTCCCGCATCCCTGTTCATTGAACCCGTACAGCCGGGAACCGTGATTGGAAGGCTGCAGGATACCGTAGCGCAAGAGCTGGGCGTTCCGGCGATTAAAGCGATTGCTGTAGCTTCGCATGATACGGAATCCGCCGTGGTAGCCGTTCCGGCAAACACATCCCGTTTTGCCTATCTTGTATGTGGAACTTGGTCGCTTCTTGGCACCGAGCTTCCGGAGCCGCTTGTCCATACGGACGTGCTGGAAGCAGACTTCTCCAATGAGGGTGGAGCTTATCAAACCTTTCAATTGCTGAAGAATATCATGGGCCTTTGGATACTTCAGGAGTGCAAGCGTCAATGGGAGAATCAAGGATTAACGTATTCTTTTGCAGAGCTGGTTGAACTCGCGCAGGCTGCAGAATCGTTCCGCAGCTTCATAAACCCGGATGACCTGCGCTTCATGAATCCGGCGGATATGACGGCAGAAATTCGGGATTACTGCCGGGAGACAGGGCAACCTATTCCGCATAGCACCGGAGAGTATGTCCAGTGTATACTGCAGAGCTTGGCCCTAAGATACCGTGAAGTGCTTGAGCGGATGGAGGTTCTTACAGGACAGTATTACGATGGGCTTCATATGGTTGGCGGCGGCATACAAAACGAGCTGTTATGCCGGTATACGGCCAATGCCATGGGCCGTACGGTGTGGGCCGGACCGATCGAAGCAAGTGCTATCGGGAATATGCTGGTTCAATTTGTGGCGAATGGTACATTGCGCACTCGGGAAGAGGGAGTAGAACTCGTCAAGCGGTCTTTTCCGCTTGCCTGGTACGAGCCTGAGTCCAACGAGGATTGGGAGGCAGCATTCCAACATTACAAGACCATTGTTGAGCAGCAGCAGGTACAACAGTGAGGTTCATCGACTCCTGGGACTGACGTTCCTGGCGTAGATTTAATCTTTGCATCTTAATTTGATGAAAAAGGATGTCATACCATGCTAAAAGGCATATCTCATTTGCTCTCGCCTGAGCTGCTGAAGATTCTGATGGAGATGGGTCACGCGGATGAAATTGTGCTCGGTGATGCCAATTTTCCGGCAGCCAGTCATGCCCAGCGGTTGGTCCGGGCAGACGGACACGGGATTCCTGCGTTATTAAACGCGATATTGCCGTTATTCCCGCTGGATACGTATGTTGAGTCCCCGGTAGCGCTGATGGCTGTGACGCCTGGGGATACCGTGGAAACTCCGATCTGGGGTGAATACCGTGAGATCGTTCAGCAGTTTCACAGCGTTCCCATAGAATTTGATGAGGTAGAGCGATTCTCGTTCTATGAACGGGCGAAGAATGCTTATGCCATCGTGTCAACAGGTGAAAAGGCGCTGTATGCAAATGTGATCCTCAAAAAAGGCGTTGTCATTTAATTATGCTAAAGACCCCTCACTGCCTAAATGGAGTGGGGGGTCTTTGTGTGTGTTAAGCCACCACCTGAACGGTGAGGTATAAAACCTCCAGCAAGATCGGCGTGCCGGCCAGGAGTACATCGCCGGGAGAATACAAGGTTAGTGATCCCGGCGTGAGGGTGTATATTCGGCCTTCCTGAATCATGCCATTGATATAAAACGTTGATGTGGTGTTCGGACCGACCTCAATGCTCTGAAATGTATGGTTTCCGTCATCATCCGTAAATTGCTGGACAGGTATGACAAAGGGAACATCCAGATTAACTTCGGACATCAAAACGTAAAAATTACGAAGCGTGGTCGGTATTACAATGATCTCCGGCACAATCACGCTACCGGGTAATCCTTGGATGCCTTTCGGATGATGGTTGGATAATCGGATCTGGATTTGCACGGTCGACTCCTCTTTCTATTCAGGGATAATATTCTATTATTTTACTGTAAGATATTATCCTTGTAATAAATTACAAATATAGTATATTTGTAGTATCTTGAAAGCTAGTTAGTTAGGACAAGCTCCTCTTACGCTACTTCTGAATTGAACCCGCTTACAGTGTTTTCGGCTTATGAAATGAAAGCTCCTACATCCAGCGTTTAATACACCTCGATCCTTCAGCACGGCAACACCTTTCATATATATGGATGAATTTCATGACTTGAAAGGAGGTGAACATTTATGTGTATTCTTCGTCATACTTCCTGTAACACAACGGAGCAATGCGGACGTGATAAATTTGGCGTTCGTCTTGAGGTATGGGACTGCGGCAATGGTTCCGAAGAGAGATATACTTGCGGTTGCTAACATTTTATGAAAGCGCATGCATAAACAGCGGAACTCCTTGTTCCGCTGTTTATATTTAGCGCCGGTCCTCTGGTTTCTTATCACCGTTGAAGAGTGAGGTATCAATTATGATGACGGGTCCATTGCAATTGCAATATGAAAGAGAGACAGTGAACAGCGAAGAAGAACAGCAACGAGCAGTGTTAGCAAGATATCAATGTCATCGGATGGGGGCTTGGTCTCCCTGGTTGTCGGGAAGGAGAATGAACGGTGTCCATGAGTGCGCTATGCCTAATGTATCTGAGCTTGATTTTTGTGTTTTCGGGAGTGTCGAAACTGTTGTCGTTAGCGGATTTCAGGATGACAATCGAACGACTGCAGCTGCCTGCAGGTCACTTACCGATTGTAGCTGTTCTCATTTGCACCGCTGAGATCGCAGCTGGGGTAGGTTTATTGTTTTCCTGGAGCAGGATGCTTGCGCAAATTGTGATTTTTATTTTGCTGGCAGGGTTCGGCTACGCTGTTTACCAAGCAAGGATCGTGCAGAAACAGGTGATAACATGCAGCTGCTTCGGCTCATGGTCTAATGAGACTCTCGGCAGGAATACGGTTGTTAAAGTTGCATGCTTAGGTTTATTAAATGCGCTAATTTGGCTTTTTTCAGAACCCGTGAATCCACTCAGTATGCCGGTCCAAGAGGCGGTTCTCACCTTGCTGTCCTCCGTCGGGATTGCCGCTATTTCGTTAATCGCATTGAATGTTTATACTCTTGATTCCATACAGGCGAGGGGAGAATAAAATCTATGGATTTGATTACAACTGTACTCGTGATTCAATATGGCTTGATATTCAGTTTGGCCTTCTTCGTTATGAAGCTGTACCGGCATGTTCGAGAGTTGAAGTTGAGGCCGCAGGCAGCCGTAAGCGGTGATGAGGAACCGACCGTTCCGAAGGAGGGACTAGAGCTCGGCATGCAGATTCCCCGAACAACCTATGTGAGTATGAACGGGGACCCCCTTAATCTGTATGACGATAAGTCCAAAATCCTCCTGTTCACGATGAATCATTGCAATGCATGCAAGGAAACATACGGGGCCATCAAAACGTTCATGACATCGCATCCGGAACTTCCGATTACGTTGTTTCTGTACGCCCAGGATGCCGAGGAGGCTGCTGAAATGGCCAGTGCCAACGGATTAACGGATTTGCAGGTGGTCTGGGCTGATCGGGCTTTGATCGATTCGTTTAAGGTGAACCGGTTTCCGTTGGCGTTCTATTTATCTGAGGAGCAGATCGTGATTAACAAAAGCGTAACCAATTACTTGCATCATTTTGAACAAATGATCAAGCAGCTGCCGCAGGCAAAACCTTCAGCCCTTAACAAATCGGCTTAATGACGAAGGAGGCTCAAGGTTGTACAACATGAAATATGCAAACCTGATGTTTGAGGTTATGAAGCAGGTGTACCGTGTCTCACCACGCATGTTTACTAGATCTACGATGATATATTTACTCCAAGCTTTTCTACCTGTAGCACAGATTTACGTTACAGCTCAAGTCATAAACGCCATTACCGGCGTTCTTACTCGGGGCGAAGCTCCAATCAATGCATTATATTGGCTGGCTCTTCAACTGATGGCTATGCTGATTGGCATTGTGCTGGCTTCCCTTCAAAAGTATACCGAGCGAAAGATGAATGCTTATGTCTCCTTCTGGTTTAACCTTCAGGTATCTGAGAAGTTAAGCAAGCTTCCGTTCGTATTCTTTGAATCTCCAGAAAGCTATGACAAGCTGCAGCGGGCTCTGCGCAATCTGAATATCTGCGGTATTAACATGGTGTTCTACATGTTCTCGATTGCACAGAGCGTCATTACGCTGGTCGGTTTGCTCATTCTATTGTTTAGCTTTCATTACATATTGCCTATTGTCATGCTGCTTCTGATCATACCACTGCTGATCATCCAGAAGAAAGAGGGCACTTCCCGATTCGTGGTGATCCATCAGCAGACCGCTTCATCCAGGATGGCGGCGTATATGAACCAGCTGCTGCAGACGAAGGAAGCGGCCAAGGAAATCCGGCTGTTTCATGCTAAAGACTACTTATTGAACAAATGGCGGGGCATCTATTTCAAGAATACGTATGAAATGCTGGGCGTCGAACGGAAAAATATGAAGAATCGCCTGATCGTGGAATCGGCCGTCACGATTTTTTCTTTTAGTATTTTAGCTGTATTCATATGGATCGCCTCCCGCGTCAAACTAACCATCGGCAGCTATGTCGCGCTCTATCAAGCGGTACAGGACACCCGTTATTCCATACAAAACATCAGTCAGAACATCGGGCAAATCTATCATGACGGCTTGTTCATCCACGAACTGTTTGAATTTCTGGATACGCCGGTTCCGCAAACGGATCAAGCCCTGCCGATGGACACGCCTTTACGGGAAGGAATCGATGTGGAAGGCGTAACATTTCGATATCCGAATCAGAAACAGCCTGTTCTTGAGGATTTGACGATTCGCATCAAGCCCGGAGAGAAGATCGCGATTGTCGGTGAGAACGGTGCGGGGAAGAGTACCCTCGTAAAAGTTATGCTGGGACTATATGAACCGACGCATGGCGTCGTGCGTTATGACGGCGTCCCGATACAGGATTATGATCCTGCGAGCTTTCGCAGTAGAGTAACGGCGGTCTTTCAAGATTTTTACCGATATGAATTGACCCTTGAGGCCAACATAGCGCTGCGGGAGATTGATCCGGATGATCGCCAAGCGCATTACCAATTGAACGATGCCATGGAAAAGGCATCGATGACCTCACTTGCGGATTCGCTGCAGGATGGTGTTACAACCCAGCTTGGAACGCGTTTCTCGGGAGGGCGTGAACTGTCTCAGGGCCAATGGCAGAAGGTAGCGATCGCTCGGGCGTTCTATCGGGATTTCGAAGTGATTTATCTGGACGAGCCGACAGCAGCAGTAGACCCGTTGACGGAATCCGCCATTTTCGAGAATCTGATGTCCATGACCGATGGCAAAACTGCCATATTCATATCCCACCGATTGGGAAGCTGCAGACATGCGGACCGCATTCTTGTCCTTAAGGATGGGAGAATCGTCGAAGAGGGAAGACACGAGGAGTTAATTGAGCAGGGTGCCCACTATGCCGAGATGTTCAACAAGCAGGCTCAATGGTATCGGTAGAATCGTACCTTAAGTTGAAGATTTCGAATGGGGACAGGAGCGGATCAAGAACTATTCTTGGTCCGCGTTTTGTGTTTCGTTGGCGATTAAAGAGATAGCAAGCAGAGATCAGGGAAGACGGAAACATACAGGTACCGCTTGGATTACGCATAATAAGAGGAATTTTGCTCCTGAATTCCGAATTAAATAAGGATATAAACAGACTGGAGGCTAAAATATGAAACATTAATCCCCATCACCTACCGTAAGGTCAGAAAGATAAGTAGTCAGGGGGACTATATATGATCATGGATAAAAAAACATGGATTGTGGAAGCAACCATTTCGGATATGCAGCAGGCGATGGCAGAGGGTTGGATGACTTCAGTTGAGCTAGTTCAATTGTATCTGGAGCGGATCGGGTTATACGATGGAATTCTTCGTTCGGTTCTTGAAGTGAACCCTGAAGCGCTGCAAATTGCCGGGGAGTTGGATCGGGAGCGCAAAGACCAGGGAGCAAGAGGATTGCTGCACGGGATTCCCATCCTGCTCAAAGACAATATCGACACCGGGGATCGGCTGCATACGAGCGCCGGCTCCATCGCCCTTGCGGATTCGTTTGCCACGAAAGACTCTTTTGTTGCAGCGAAGCTGCGTAAGGCGGGTGCTGTTATTTTGGGTAAGAGCAATATGACCGAGTGGGCGAATTTCATGTCATCGACGATGTGGGCCGGATACTCATCAAGACATGGACTTACGTTAAATCCATACGGCCCTGGCGAAATGTTCATTGGAGGTTCAAGCTCAGGCTCCGGTGCTGCGGTGGCGGCGAATTTGGCTGCAGCGGCCATCGGGACGGAAACATCCGGATCGATTATCAGCCCTTCCAGCCAGAACAGTCTGGTTGGCATTAAGCCGACGATCGGACTGGTAAGCCGGTCAGGTATCATCCCCATCACCCATACGCAGGATACGGCCGGTCCGATGACCAGAACGGTGGAAGATGCCGCAATTCTGCTTAGCGTGATCGCGGGAACCGATGATTTGGACGAAGTGACCCAGATAGATCCCCAAAAAAGGGTTGAGGACTACACGAAGTTTCTGGATTCAAAGTTTTTGAAGAAAGCTCGAATCGGGATTCCCCGATACTACTATAACCACCTGGATCGGGATAGACTAAAAATTGTAGAGTCCGCCATTGAAGTGCTGCGGGATCAAGGAGCCACTATTATTGATCCGGTGGAGCTGCCTTGCCAGGATACCAAGTGGGATGCCAATGTCCTTCGCTATGAGTTCAAGAAATATGTCAATGATTATTTGGCGAACCTAGACGCGTCTCTGCCGGTTCATTCGTTGGCTGAAGTTATCGCTTATAATGAGGCACACGCCGATGCTGCCTTGAAATATGGACAGGGGACATTGATTTGGGCCGAGGAGACGAGCGGTACGCTAACCGAAGCAGAGTATCTTGAGAGCAAGCAGAAGAATAAAGAAATGGCGGGAACGAGAGGGATTGACCATGTTCTGCAGACATATCAGCTGGACGCCCTGCTGTTTCTGGGTAATGAATATGGACCAGATTTGGCTGCCCGGGCAGGGTATCCATCGGTTACCGTTCCCGGCGGTTATGCCGAGAATGGCGTCATTGCACCTGGAGGCTATATTACGAAGGGACCACAGGGCATTACGTTCATCGGGACGGCATATAGCGAGCACGTACTGATCCAATTAGCTTACGGCTTTGAGCAGGCTACCCAGCATCGGGTTCCACCAAAGCTTTCATCCCAGTCATCAGAGTAAAAGAGAGGTGAAGTTCCATCATGCCGCGCAATTTGGAGTATGTTCCTTACGGTTACGAGCCCCCGAAGCCGACAACCAAAGGGACCTTAATATTCTACGATCTCTTCGAGCAGATCCAGAAGGATTTGGAGCAGGCTGCTGCCATTTTAGAAGAACGGTCATTTGTAAAATTGGTGCTGTATCCGCTGCATGAAGAGACGGCCAGGCGGATGTTCAAGGAGCCGGTTAGCCCTTATTACAAGCGGGAGAAACAGCTTGAGGAATGGATAGAGGAGCATGAAGGATCATCGGTTGTGATTGAACCCTTCGAGTCGAAACGGAAAAAATACACGCCGATTGATACCGCGCTTCGTCATCTGGTAGAGAAATACGGAAGTCCCCATTTTCTTATACTGACACCTGAGATGGCCAATGTGTTTGCATCTTTTTCTTCATTCGAGGAATGGATTGTGAAGCTGAGGCTCATCCTCTTGTCCGAGCCGCCGCAGCTTCATCCGCGATTGGAGAAATTTCGCCATCGTTGGGATGTCGCGGGGGAGAAGGCATAGCAAACTAAAAAGGTACTCTCCTCAGAGGAGACTGACCTCTTAATCGAGATAAATCCAAACACCTTCAAGAGAAATCTGCCAAATCATGTCGTAAGATATGGGTGTCACCTTGGAGGTGTTTTTGTGTTGGCAACCAGAGTGAGCCACCAATGGAGTAGTCCTAATCCCCATTTTCTGGTGTTTAATTAAATGAATTAAATACATAATTTTGAAAATAAAATAAAATAAAATAAAATTATCCTTAACTTTCTCTTGAATTAAGTAGTCATTAATAGTGTAGTGTAAAAATTAGGAAGGAAATGATATGTATGGATTTTTTGGTTGCCTTAGAGTGATAGAAGGTTGCTAACGAAACACATTTTTGAAATCTAAAATAAAGGAGAATAACATGAAAATTAAAAACTTAGCTTTTACATTCATAGTAATAATAAGTCTTATTTTCTCTTCGGGTAATGTAATTGCAAACGAAGTCGAAACTGATTCCTACTATAGCTATTTAAATGAATTGAAATTCAGAGAAGAATTTGGATTGAAAACTCAGTTAAGCGAAGATAATATAATTCTGTTTAACAATGACAAAACGGATGATTCTAAATTTGGTATTAAATTAACAAGAGTTGAGGAAGAGCAACTATCGTTACGTATTGAACATCAATTAAAAAAGTTGCCTTTGGTGAAAAATTACCTGCACACCAATAATTATGAAAATGATACTATCGTATTTATTGATCAAAAATTAGGTGGAGTCTTAAATGTTGGAATTAAGAATGAGGACGATAAAGCAAAGTATGAATCTGATTTGAAACAAATTTATGGTGATCCCACGTTAATTAACGTTTTCATAACTAAGTATACTGAGCAAGAACTGATTAAACTTAATGAAAGATTACTAACGCTATTAAATGTAGAGCATAATGGAGTGATAATAACTGATACATTGATAAATCTACCAGAACAGAAAGTAGAAGTAGGAGTCAAAAATCTAGATTTAGAAAAAAGAAAAGTGCTGGAAGAAGAGTTTAATTCTGATATGTTATTGATAAGAGAATCTTCATTAGTTAGAGATCAAAATAGAAGTTTGGGATATAATCCTCTTCAAGCCGGTACTTCCATTACTAATGCTAATGGTGGTCTTTGTACGCTTGGCTTTATGGCCAAATATCCAAGTACAAGTTCTGGATATATCATTACGGCAGCACATTGTGGAAGTACTGGAAATAATTTTAAACAAGGGACAAATAACGTTGGCTCAATGGGTGCAAGAATATACGGTGGTAATGTAGATGCAGCGGCAATTGGTATATCTTCATTAACATATAGTAATAATCTGTACACTAATAATTCAAGAGGAGGATATTTTGATCTTGTTCAAAATAGTAGTAATGAATTTGTTGGGGAGATGATTTGTATTTCAGGCGCTTCTTCATCTAACAATCCAGTTTCTTGTGGAGTGCTGAAAAGTAAATCTGTTTCTTACACGATTGAAGGTGTGAATTTTACAGGTTTAAGAAGTGCAAGTTACAGTTCAAACCCAGGAGATAGTGGAGGACCAATCTATTATAGTTCGATTTTAAAAGGCGTTCATAAAGGGAGATATAATGGGGATGGAACATATTCACATGTTGGCAATGTATTAAGTCGGCTTCAAATGAACGCCATATTAAATTAAATCAGCTTTTTCTAAGTAATACTAACTGGGAGCGAAATTATGTATAAAAAAAAAGCATTTTTAATATGTTTATGTTTATGCTTACTAACTGCTTGTAATGGTTCAAGTTCTGATTATGAGACATTAATTGGTGTTGTTAAAGAGATTGATATAGACAATAAAAAAATCCTAGTCATTTCTGGGTTGAAGAATGAGGATTTACATGAAGATTCTAACGTCTTAATCGAGTCAAAAAAGTATAAAGATGTACTATGGGTAACTGGAACAGATCCTGCTATGTTTACAGTCGGTGAGGAAATTGAGATTGTATATAATTCTATAGAAGATTCATATCCAGGTCAGGTCACTGCGAAAAAAATCAATAGATTAGATCGTTAGAAAATAAATTGGATCAGACTAAGAATTATCATCCAATGAAAACATAGTCTCAGTTAAACAAGAGAATGGACTGCTATTCAATGTCCGTTAGATTAGACATAGAAAGAGAGTTTAATATGCGGCGATCTTCTCCCGAGATTGACTTGGGAAGGGTCGCCGTATTTTCTTTTAAATATATTTTCACTGACTAATTTCGTCGTTTTTGAAATGAAAAAGGTATACACAGTCATTTCAGAGCAACTGCCCTCATCGGCTTATGCTCAGTTTTTCTCATTTACTCAGTCAAATGCTTATCGTAGTTTGTGTCATGTTATTGAAATCACTGATTTGAATCGAACAAGGCTGGCTCATAAAACAACAATTTTACCCTGTTTTGGACTTTTCAAAGTCATTGTGACAAACCACTACTTCGTGGTTTCTTTTTCGCTGACGCAAAGAACTCGGTGGTCAAATAAGTTTAACTCAATGTCTCATTTTCTCCTTTTTTACTGTCTTCCGTAATAGTATTTTCAAGTCACGGTTTATATCCGATACTTATGCCTTACTTGGCTTATCCCGGATGCAAAGATCAGCATTTTTAAGTCTTCATTATGCTTTGTTATCGATATGCTTAATAGCGCTGACGTTTTTAGCCAGATACAAGTGAGTTTTAATGCAATACAACGTGAAAAGGACTGCGCCCCAGGGGAACAGTCCTATGTTAATCCGTGTACAGACCGTTAAATCTCATCGATTCAGGTCCCTACGCGGGTAAGTTTACTTATGATCTTGCGCACGCTTTCTCCAGACAGGAAGTAGGTCCGTTCCAATTCCTCAATGGACCGTCCTTTGCAGTAAGCGCGATACATTTCTTTATTTCGACTTTCGATGCGTTGTTTGGAACCGCTTAACTCTCCCCAGCCGGCTCTTTGCTCGCTCTGTTTCGGTATGTAGAGTAATTCTCCATCTATATACTGTTGAATTTGCTGCAGCAGCTCGGGGGGAAGCACTTCTCTTCCGTTCTTGTAATGGCCCATCGATGCCCTCCTCTTTCTGTATACATATTTAAGCTATCGTTGAGTTTCAAAACAATTGCATTGATCATGCTTGCCCTCCTCCTTTCGTGATATTGGTTTTTTTGGGTTTTTAGATTTTTGGATTTAAAAATAGATATAGGGAGCCCGCAGCGGGCTCCCATTTAACGGATATTCGCTTTACGCGAATACCACCTCACGGATCTGAATCATTGCAATCAGCCTCCTTTCAGCTCATTTCGTCGGCCCCGACTTCTATATTAAGCCATATGTAGGTGGAAATTTGCAAGAGATAAAACAATATTAATTGTTTTTTACCAAAATTCATGGGGTGAATGATCTGTGAAAAGCCCAAAGGGCTCATAGGGGATTTTGATGGTGTGTGACAGGATTATATAATATAGTTACTTCAGAATGCAAAAAAGAAGGAGCTTTCGTGTATGTCCAATCACGATCCGCATATTCAGGAGTTAATTACGCTGAAAACGATCGCAGAAACGTTGAACGAGTCCAATGAGCTTGCTCCCATGCTGGACGTTGTTATTGCCAAGCTGCTGGAGCTAACGGGACTTACGACCGGCTGGCTGTTCCTGGTGGAAGATCGGGGAACGCATGAATTCGTAGCCAGCCGGAATTTGCCGCCTGCCCTGAGCCGGGATGATAACGAACCGATGAGATGCGGCAGCTGCTGGTGCCTGGAGCGTTACGATGACGGACGCTTGAAAAATGCGGTGAACATTTTGAATTGCAAGCGTCTGGATAACGCCGTTCGGTATCAATGGGGGGATACAGAGGGCATAACCCACCATGCAACCGTTCCGCTGCGATCTGGCAGCCGCAGGTTCGGCGTACTGAATGTGGCTGCGCCCGGGAAGCTGCATTTCACCAAAGAGGAACTGGCACTGCTGGAATCGGTAGCCTACCAAATCGGCAGCGCCATTGAGCGCATGCGGCTGTACGCAGCTGAGCAGCGCCGCGCGGATTTGTTTGCCCGGCTTGGGGAATATAGCAGTGCTCTCGGTGCTTATGCTTCCCAGGCGGTTAACCGGGCCGAATTAACGAAGCAAGTCATGAGTTTAATGGGACGTTACTTTGACTGGCATGTTGCCGCATTACTGGAACCTATCGGTAACGAAATGACACTGCGTGCCCTATACAGCGGAGGTCAGACGACGCTGCCCCATGCCCAATTTCCACTTCCTGAAACCGCACGAATCCGGTCTGGCAATGGAAAGGTCTCTGCGGATTCGGTCAGTGCCGAAGACGCGCAGCGGCTTGCGGATTTATTGGTTGAACAGGGATGGATAGCCTCCATCACCCGAGCGGTTGCGGTTCCGCTGGCGGCTGCGGAAGATACCTCTTTTGGACTGCTTTTGATAGGCTACGATCATTACGGGGATGCGTACCGGGCGGATATGGAGGTGCTCGAGGCACTGGCTGAACATATCGGCATGACCCTTCAGCGTATCCGTCTGGAGGAGAACCGGCGGGAGCTCGCAAGAATGGATGAACGCAATCGTCTAGCCCGAGACCTGCACGACTCGGTAAGTCAAACCCTGTTCTCGTTAGTCATGATGTCCAAGGGGGTGGGGGGAATGCTTGCCGCGGAGCCGCATGAGCGGAAAAGCATGCTGCAGGACACCATCCATGATATACAGTTTTTATCGCAAAGCGCCCTTAAGGAAATGCGGGAACTGATCATGCAGCTTCGCCCACCCGGACTTGAGGAAGGGCTTATGACAGGCCTTAAACAATACGGCGAACGATTGAAGCTTCATGTAAGTTCACATATCAGCGGGATACAGGACCTGCCCCGGATCGTGGAAGAAGCCTTGTGGAGGATCGGTCAAGAGGCGCTGAACAATGTAAGCAAGCATGCGGATACGAAGGAAGTAACGGTCGTATTAACTCTACAGGAAAATGAAGTTGAACTTCGGATCGAAGATCATGGCCGCGGGATTACCAAGCAACGATTGAACGAGCTGACGCGGCATTCAATTGGGTTGTCGAGCATGCGGGAACGGGCCGAATCGCTCGGAGGACAATTCCGTCTATACAGTGTGTACAGAGAGGGAACCATCATTGAGGTTTCGCTGCCCTTAAGGGGTAGATCAACAGAGAAGGGGGGGGATAACGGATGATCCGATTGTTGATCGCTGACGATCATGCCATGGTACGCCGGGGATTGCAGGTTTTTCTGGCTACGCAGCCGGATATCGAGATGGTTGGCGAAGCCGCGAATGGCGAGGAGACGCTGGAGACGGCCAAACATCTAAATCCCGATGTCGTATTAATGGATCTGAATATGCCAATCCTCAATGGAATCGATACGACCGCACGGTTAACAAAAGAACAGCCTCACATTAAAGTCATCGTGCTGACCTCGTTTATCGATTATGACCATGTTTTGCCCGCCATTCGGGCAGGCGCACGCGGCTATCTTCTTAAAGATATTGAGCCTGAGGATCTGGTGGCTGCGATCAGGCGCGTGTATGAAGGCCAAGTTGAACTGCATCCGGATGCGGCAGGCCTGCTCATGACGCATGTTACATCGCCAGCGGGAGCAGATGAGACCAGCGGGTCCGGCCATCAGGAACAGGCAGCACAGTTGGATAAACTTACCCGCCGGGAGCAGGAGGTACTGCAGCTGATTGCATCGGGTATGAACAACAGGGAAATCAGCGAAGCGCTTTACATCACCGAGAAGACGGTTAAAACCCATGTCAGCCATCTGCTCGATAAGCTGGGGGTTGCCGACCGGACACAGGCGGCCATTTATGCGCTCAAGCATGGAATCGTATAAGGATTGCTGTATTTGGCGTACATAACGATCATATCTAAGACTATAGTTGTAGAAGCTCTCAGCCGAAGGCATGAGAGCTTTTGCTCGTAAAATCACTCCAAATGTTGACGATTTCCATGGCTTGCCTCCTCTACAATGGACTTAACAAAACATTCGATATCCATAAGGGAGGCAGTACCATGAAGATTGTGATTATAGCTGGCAGCAATCGTAAGGAAGCAACAAGCACCGTTCTGGCTAAAGCCTTGGAAGCGCAAATGAATACGTTGTTCGTGGAGGTGAAGCTGTTTAACTTGTATGAGACACCGCTCCCGTTCTATTCACCAGACGAGATATTCAACCGCCATGCTGGCGTGCGCGAGCTGCAGCGTCTGTTAATGGAAGCGGATGGAATTATATTGACGACACCGGAGTACCACGGAGGAATGAGTGGGGTTTTGAAGAACGCCTTGGATCATTTGGGACAGATGCATTTCTCAGGTAAACCGGTGTTATCGGTAAGCTCGGCGGGAGGGGCGGTCGGTGTGAGTTCACTGCAGCAAATGCAAGCTACCATACGCAATTTGCACGGAATTAATAGTCCGGAATGGATCTCCATTGGCGGTTCTCAGCGGACCATTTACGAATCCGAAGCGGCAGAAGGCACGATTGTGCTGGATTATCGGGCTAAAGAGGCGCTATCCATCTTTATGGAGCTGGTAAAGAAGGTCAGCGGTAAAGAGGAGGTTGAAACCTCATGATCACTCATTTTGCCGGATTGAAATTAAAAACGGTCTCCATTCAGGGTGTGAAACAATTTTACAACGGACTGCTTCATTTCCCGATTGCAAGCGAAAGCGAGGTTGAGATCGTATTCCAGCCTACACCGGATTTCACACTCGCATTTGAAGAAGCGTATGAATCTATAGCTCCTGCCCATATCGCGTTTGAAGTGCCTTATTCCCAGTTTGAATCCATGATCCAGAAGCTCGCAGAGCAGGTACCTTTGTTGAAATGGCCTGATGGTGAAGTGGTTGAGCGGTTTGATTCCGGCGTGAATGTGTACTTCAAGGATGGCGATGGAAACTTGCTTGAGTTTATCGCGCACGATGATCTGAAGGAAGGGGTACTGGCGCCGAACGGCACCTATGGCGTCCTGTATTTGCGGGAGGTGGGATTACCTGTGGAGGATCCGATAGCCGCAAGATTATGGATGCAGAAGACGCTCGGTTTAACGATCGCCAAGGAGTCGGAGCAATTCGCTTTTGTCATTGGAGGAACAGCCCATGCCGTTGTTGTATCAACAAAGCGCAAATGGATTCCGATTTCGATGTATGCGCTGGCACCATCCCTGGAGATAACTTATGGAGTAACCGACGAACGGTTTCTGGACCGGGTTCGATCCACTCTGGATCGGCGGATGATGGTTTCGGATACCGAGGATGGTTTGCATTTTAGAATGTATGGTTACAGCATCCGACTAAAGATCACAAGCTTTCCTAAAGACATTGCAGTCAGGCTGAATCTGCCAAGTGCAATTGAAGGGAAGGAGGTGAATTCGGTCATTAGTGACCGGTATTTGGAGGATGGTCTTACAGCCTTGAGCCGCGGCGGCGAGATTGGCTGGTTTGAAGGACATGTTGGCGGAGCGTATTTGGCGGCTTATTACATGCAGAAGGAGTTTGATCTGCCGCAAGATGTACTGCAGGGGTTGGCTTCCAATTGCTGGCACTTGCGCAGTCAGCATGAAGATTGGTTCGAACCCTATCCTCCCGAACCTGCGCAGCCTGAATTAATGAATCGATTTATTGAAGGACTGCTGCCTAACCTGACGAATCTGAGTACCTCCGGACACGGGGTAACCCTGGCCGTCTTGGGACTGAAAGCATTGCGTGAGCGTCCGGACTTACTGACGCCGTCTATCGTGCGAGGTTTACTTAAGCTGATGGAAGATGCAGCAGTTGAACACAAGCTTGCCAGGTATTACGGAATTGATGATTATACGAAGCTGGATCGATCGGAGATCTCACTCTCGGAAATACCGCCGTACCGGAATGCATCCGATCTGGCCATTCGTGCTTTATCCGAGTTGGATCATGTGCTGCCGGATCAACACGTTGAAGGGAAGTACTACTTTTTTGCTGGTGAGCTTGAGCATGGCATTACCCACGCCCACGCATTGATTGAGCTGGAACGGCTCGGATATGCTCAGCTTGCCAAGCTTGGTCAAAACAATCACAGGCTGCAAATAAAACTCAACCGTTTAAAGCCACAAGCGCTATCGAATCAGAGAGTTGAGGCTGCAGAGGAAGCTTCGATTACGGATTCGGCCTATTGGAGCGGGCTGTATGAAGATCCGCATGCAATCAAGGTGCCATATGCCGCACTGTCCTTGATGCGGTACGTGCCGCCAGAGAGAAGAGCAGATATGGAACGCGGCGTATGTAAACTGCTCTCGTTGATGAAGTAGGACAAAGGATATTTTGACATTGGTAAAATATGGTGTTAGGCTAAAAATTAGTTGTTAAAAATAGATTGAAATATGCTTAGAAGGCATAGAACTGGAGGGTATCATGAAAGTCGCAATCGTTGTAGGAAGCATTAGAAAAGAGTCGTACAATATGAAACTGGCGGAATATTTGAAGCAGCGCTACTCGGATCAGATTGCGTTTGAAATCTTGGGGCTTCGAGATCTTCCGTTTTATGATCAAGACATTGAGCTGGATCCTCCTGCGGTTGTTAAGGATTTCAAAGAGCGGATTGCTGCCGCCGATGCGGTATTGTGGATCACACCGGAGTATAATTACTCCATACCGGGCGTGCTCAAGAACGCGCTCGATTGGTTATCGCGCGTTGATAAGGTCATGAACGGGAAGCCTTCATGGATTATGGGGGCGTCGATGGGACAGCTTGGAACGGTTCGCGCTCAAGAGCATCTCCGGGATATTCTGTTTTCTGTCGGCATTACTTCGCCGCTGCTTCCGAACAATGAAGTATACATCGGCGCGGTACACGAGAAGATGGATGAGGCTGGCAAGTTAATCCATGAGCCAACCATCGGTTTCCTCGATATTGTGGTGAACAATTTCATTACATGGATGAACACCCGCAAATAAATATGAAGTCATGGAGCCCTTTGGCAGTTGCTTGCCAAAGGGCTTTTCCTGTATATTCACCTCGTAACACGATAGAACCTAAGCAAATGGGATTTGCTTATGAACGGGGGAAGCTTTGATTGTATACGATTCTTATTGTGGACGACGAACCGATTGTAAGGGAAGGGATTCGAAACCAGATTCAGTGGGCGGACCATGGCTTTGAATGCATCGGAGTTTGCGAGAACGGCAGGGATGCATTGGAGACTGTCACCCGCCAACCACCTGATGTGGTGTTAACGGACATCAACATGCCGTACATGGATGGCCTGGAATTGTCCCGCCATATTACAGAACGTTTTCCTAAGACGAAGATCATCATTCTGACCGGGTTTGACGATTTCGAATATGCCCAGCAGGCGGTGAAGCTGCAGGTCACGGATTTTATTATGAAACCGGTTACCTCGGCGGAATTAAGGGAGATGCTTGATAAACTCAAGCTGGAGATGGATGAGGAACACGGACGTACGGAGCACTTGAAGAGGCTCAAATATCAGTTGAATGAGAGCTTGGTCTTGCTTAAGGAACGATTTCTCGAACGACTGGCGTCATCGCCGATGAAGCGATCCGAGATCGAGAGCAAGCTGATTTACTTTGATATTCCGCTTCCGGGGCCGCTTTATATCGCAATAGCAGCGGATAGGGATGAGCTTCGTTCGGATGAAGAGCACGTCGATAATGAGCTGTATGCTTTTGCCTTATACAATATCATGCAGGAATTATTGGCGGGTGAGCCCGGTGCAGCCGTTTTTCGGTACAAGGAGAACAAGGTTATGGCCATTCTGTCGGGCTTCGGCGAGGAGGAGCTGCACGCTCGGGCGCAGGAGCTGGCGGAGGGAATTCGCGGATCTACGAAACAGTTCATGAAATTCACGGTCACGCTGGGCATCGGAACGATTTGCCGTGAGCTTCAGGACATCCGTTATTCCTGCAGGGCTTCGGAGGCTGCATTGGAATACCGGCTCCTGATCGGCCGCGATCAGGTGGTCCATATCACGGATCTTGAAAAGCGGGGGGACGCTCCTCTCCTGGATGGGATCGAAACCGAGTCAGCGCTAATCTCCGCGATCCGGGCTGGTACGGACTCCGAAGTAAAGACGTGCATCCGGCGGTTGATCAGCGAACTTGGAAGCGCTTCAATTTCAATCGAGCTCTGTTATGTTCGGATCGTACGAGTGATGCTTGCGGTTCTTCAAACTTTGATGGAAATCGGCTGCAATGAGAACGAGTTGATCGGCAAAGAGAAAAGTCTGCTATCCGATCTACATTCTTTTCGGTCCTTGGATGAGATCGAGGGTTGGTTAAACGAGGTGTGCGAGCAGGCGCTAAGGGACGTTGCCAAGACGAGAAAGGACTTGACCCGCTCCCAGATGCTGGAGGCGGTCGATTTCATCCAGCGACATTACGAGGATCCGGAGTTATCGATTAAGACCGTGTGCAGCCGGATCTTCATGAGCACGAGTTACTTCAGCGCTCTGTTCAAAACGCATACCGGGAGAACCTTCGTTGAATACGTAACGGAAGTCCGTATGGAAAAAGCAAAGGAACTGCTGAAGCATTCCTCGATGAAAACCTATGAAATTGCGGCAAAGACCGGTTATCAGGATCCACAATATTTTAGCGTGCTGTTTAAGAAACATACCGGAGATACCCCGACCGAGTACCGAAATAAAATGGCGTCAGACGAGGTATGGCCATGAAGGCACCGCAGCGAATCAAAACCATTCAATCCCGCATCGCCAGCTCCTTCGTGATGTTAGTGCTGTTTACGGCGCTGCTGCTGATCTTCATCTCCTATCGGCTGTCCGAATCGGCTGTTCGCGAAACGGCGGAGAGTTATACCTCCGAGCTGATCAATCAAGTGAATGCGAATATCCAAACCTACATTACGGGCATGAAGGACATCTCGCTCGCAGCGATGAACAATCCGAACGTCAGAGAATATCTGGCCTCGGCCGATGAACTGCAGCCTGCGGAACTGGCTATATTGAAAGCGAAGATATCGGAATATTTCCACTCGATTCGGGTTTCGCGCAAAGATATTGCGTCGATTAATATTTTTGGAGCCGGCGACACCTTTATCTCCGATCGGGCGGACGCCGAACTGAATCCCTATATTGCGTTATCGGAGCAGCCCTGGTATCGGCAGGCGAAGGAAAACAAGGGACAGACAGTGATCTCCTCGTCCCATGTACAGCCGGTCATCAAGGGAGAGTACCGCTGGGTCGTATCACTGAGCCGCGAGCTCAGCGGCGTGAATCCTTCGAATGGGCTGGGCATTCTGTTGATCGATCTCAACTTCAAGGTGATTAACGATATGCTCAGCAAGCTGGATCTGGGGAACCGGGGTTACGTGTTTGTGATTGACCGTCAAGGCCGGATTGTGTATCACCCGCAGCAGCAGCTGCTCTACAGCAATTTGAAGACGGAGAGATTAGAGCGGGTAATTTCGGACAAGCAAGGGGGATTTGTCGTGAAGGAGGGCGGGGCAAGCCGGATATACAGCATCAAGGATACGGATTTCGGCTGGAAAATCGTTGGCGTTTTTTATGAGAATGAGCTGGTGGACAATAAGAAGCAAATGCAGCTTTCTTTTGCTATAGCGGGGTTGTTATGTCTTGGCGTGGGCGTGCTGTTTTCCGTTGTCATCTCCCGGAACCTGACGCGTCCCATCAAGAAACTCCAAGAGAAAATGATGGAAGTGGAGAAGGGGAATTTCGATATCCGGGTTCCCGTGGGGCATTCCAGGGAAATCTCCGGCCTGGCCCGCAGCTTCAACGTGATGGTGCTGAAGGTTAAGGAATTGATGGATCAGATCGTGGTAGAGCAGGAAATTAAGAGGAAAAGCGAGCTGAATGCCCTGCAAGCCCAAATCAATCCCCATTTTCTCTATAATACGCTGGATTCCATCATATGGATGGCCGAAAGCAAGAAGCATGATGAGGTGATTCTGATGACATCGGCTTTAGCAAGGTTGTTTCGAGCTTCGCTCAGCAAAGGGAGGGAGATGATACCGATTGCTACCGAGGTGGAACATATAACGAATTATTTAAAAATACAACAAATGCGATACCAGGACAAAATCCGTTTTGCCCTGGCTATCGATCGCGAACTTTACCCGTATCTGACATTGAAGGTGCTGCTGCAGCCGCTGGTGGAGAATGCCATTTATCATGGCATCAAGAACAAGGAAGGTCCGGGAACGGTCACGATTACAGGGAAGTTTCAACATAACCGGATCGAGTTTCAAGTCAGGGATGACGGCATCGGCATGGATCAGTCCAAGGTTGAGACTCTGCTAACGTCCAAAGAAGGCAACCCAGCGAGAAACAGCGTTGGGATTGCGAACGTCCACCAGCGGATTCAGTTATATTTTGGAGCGGAATATGGCCTTAGCTATACGAGCGAGCCCGGATCGGGGACATGCGTAAAGGTGCTCATTCCAGCTGTTCATCCGGAGGAATGGCGGAGCTTGGAGGGGGATGTGCCATGAAGTCGTACATGAGACTGCGATATATTTTACTGCTGCTGATTTCGGTGCTAATCCTGGGTTATGTCGCCTTTCAATGGTCCAAGGCAGAGCCTGGTGCCAAGAAGATCATCGTGGGTGTTAAAGCACTGGATGAAATTGAATTCTGGCGGGTACTGATTGAAGGGGTGAACACGGCTTCTCGTGAATTCGGTGTGGATGTCTCGGTGGTAGGACCCACCCAGGAAATCGAAGTGGACTTGCAGATCCAATTGCTGGAGGAAGCCATCAAACAGAAGCCGGATGCGATTGTCATGGCCGCTGGAGATTATAACCGCCTTGTTCCCGTAGCAGAGTCCATTCGTAAGGCTGACATCCCGCTAATTATGATTGATTCCGCCGTTAATGGTGATTATGCGCAGAGCTTGATCGCGACCGACAATGTGAATGCTGGACAGAAGGCAGGCAAAGAGCTCTCTTCATTACTCCCGGCAGATGCCAAGGTTGCTATCGTCAGTTTCGTACAGGGGACCTCGACGCAGATCGAGAGGGAACAAGGGGTCCGAAGTATTTTGGAGTCGCGCAGCGGCACGGAAATTGTGGGCACTTACTATAGCGAAGGCAAGGAGGAGAGAGCCTATGAAATCACGAAGAAGCTGCTGCTGGAGAGGCCTGACCTGAATGGAATCGTGGGACTGAATGAGCCTTCTACGGTGGGGGCAGGCAGAGCGATTCGAGAACTGGGGCTGGGGGGCAAGGTCAAGCTGGTCGGATTCGACAGCTCGGTGAAGGAAGTCAAGCTGCTCGAAGAGGGAGTCCTGCAAGCCACGATCGTTCAGAAACCCTTCAACATCGGCTATTTAGGCATCAAAACAGCCGTATCCATCATCGAAGGAGACAAGGTGTCACGCAACGTGTACACCGATTCCGTAGTCATCAACAAAGACAATATGTATACCGAGGAGAACCAGAAGCTGCTCTTTCCCTTTGTGGAAGAGTAGCTTCTTCCTTTATGGGGTCCTGTTAACAGATCATAGATTATTCAACATCGATCAGAGAATATTCCATTCCTCCGCAAGGGGAACGATTTGTACAATGATTCATAAAAGGTGCCAGCTTGAGAGGTGAGGGGTTTTGAGCGAAGTATTGATACAGATGGAAGGAATCACGAAGGGATTTCCGGGCGTGCTTGCATTAAATAACTGCCGATTTGAACTGCTGCGCGGTGAGGTTCATGCGCTTATGGGTGAGAACGGTGCTGGCAAATCAACCATGATGAAAATCCTGACCGGCGTATACCAGAAGGATGCAGGAACGATCACGTACAAGGGGCAGCCCGTGGATTTAACGAATCCGAAAGCGGCACAAGACGCGGGGATCAGCATGATCCATCAGGAATTGAACTTGGCGCCCGATCTGACAGTTGCTCAGAATATATTCATCGGGCGGGAGCCGCGACGAAAGCTCCGATTGTTTCTGGATGAGCAGGCGCTAAACCGACAAGTGAAGGAACTGTTCGAGCGGATGGGACTGGACATGGACCCATCCATCAAGGTTTCGGAACTAACGGTTGCCAAGCAGCAGATGGTGGAGATTGCCAAGGCATTGTCTTATAGCGCCGACGTGCTGGTCATGGATGAGCCTACTGCGGCTTTAAGCGAAACCGAGATTGAGGATTTGTTTCGCATCATTCGTCAGCTTCGAGAAGGCGGAGTTGGAATCGTTTACATTTCCCATCGGATGGATGAGATCAAGCGAATTACGGATCGCATTACGGTCATGCGTGACGGGCAGTACATCGATACGGTATCCACAGCTGAAGTTACCACCCAGGACATTATTTCCAAGATGGTTGGCCGGCAAATCTACGAGACCTCGAAGCCGGAGAGGAGCGCAGGTGAACGTGAGACGGTATTGGAGGTTAAAGGACTGAATCAAGGTCGAACTTTGAAGGACATTAACTTCACTCTGAAAAAGGGAGAAATCCTTGGCATTGCAGGGCTGGTTGGCGCGGGGCGGACCGAGCTTGCCCGGGCGATCTTCGGTGCCGACCGCATTCAATCCGGCGAGATCCACGTTCATGGCCGCAAGATAACGATCAAGGGCCCCCACGATGCGGTGCGCCAAGGGATCGGCTATCTATCCGAGGATCGTAAGCGCTATGGATGCGTTGTCGATCTGGATGTGAAGAGCAATGTGGCTATCGCGTCATACGGTAACTTCGTGTGTCCCGGGGGCTGGATGAGTACGGCCAGGATTCGCGAGCAGGCAGAGGAAATAGTGTCGCGATTGAAGGTCAAAACACCACATGTGGACCAGGAAGTAAAGTACCTCTCCGGCGGCAATCAGCAGAAAGTCGTCATCGGCAAATGGCTGACCCGCGATTGCGACATTCTGATCTTCGACGAACCGACCCGCGGGATCGATGTAGGGGCCAAGAGCGAAATCTACCGTTTGCTGAACGATCTAACGGCACAGGGCAAATCAATCATCATGATCTCGTCGGAGCTGCCTGAAATCCTTCGAATGAGTCATCGGATTCTCGTGATGTGTGAAGGCCGGATTACAGGCGAGCTGGAACATGAAGAGGCGACCCAAGAAAGCATTATGCATCTGGCTACAGCGAGAATGTAAGCCGTTATCCATACACGTCAGGAGGAATAAGCAGATGAACATTCAAATCAAATCGGGTGCGCTGCAGCAAGTGCTGGCTCTAGCCAGCCTGGTCGTTCTCATTCTATTCTTTACGTTCTCATCCAGCAATTTCTTTCAGTTCTCCAATATCGTGGGCATTCTTCTCTCGACCGCGGTGATCGGCGTGCTGGCTTTGGGATCTACCTTTGTCATCATTACCGGCGGCATTGATCTGTCCGTCGGGACGGTCATGACGCTGAGCGGTGTTATGACCGGCGTATGCATCACCTTCTGGGGATTACCGGTTCCTGTCGGCATCCTTGGCGGCATCTTGACGGGCGCGCTGTGCGGGCTTCTGTCCGGAACGGCGGTGGCGAAGATGAAGATCCCGCCTTTTATCGCAACGCTGGCGATGATGATGATTGCCAAAGGACTGGCACTGATTATCTCCGGAGCCAAGCCGGTCTATTTCAACGACGCGGAAAGCTTTGCCGAGGTGTCCCAAGGCAGTGTGCTGGGCTGGTTGATACCGGGCCTCGATATTCCGAATGCGGTCGTTATTTTCTTCATTGCGGCGGTTGTGGGTTACCTCATCTTATCGAAGACCATTATCGGCCGGTATAACTTTGCACTGGGCAGCAACGAGGAGGCGACCCGATTGTCCGGCGTCCATGTGGGCTTCTGGAAAATCGTCATTTACACCCTAACCGGCGCTTTTACCGGCTTGGCCGGTGTCATGATGGCATCGAGGCTGAACTCGGCCAATCCGGCCCTGGGTGCCGGGTATGAGCTGGAAGCCATTGCGGCGGTCGTGATCGGGGGAACTTCGCTCAGCGGAGGGAAGGGGACCATCATCGGTACGGTGATCGGAGCTTTGATCATGAGTGTGCTGACGAATGGATTACGCATTCTGTCCGTGCCGCAGGAGTGGCAAACCGTTGTCGTAGGGTTCGTTATCATACTCGCGGTGTATGCGGATATTTTGCGCAGACGCAAAGCGTAAGCCTTTTGTTAGAGCTGCGTTCCGCGCTAAGTTAGCCGAATGTTAACGGGTTAGAAGCTTCCATGGATGGAAGTTCTATAGATGTACTATTTTGATAAACAAGGGGAGATGAAGATTATGAAAAAGCTATCCGTATTGGCTCTGATTCTCATGCTAACTGCAAGTATGCTGGCGGCTTGCGGTTCAACGGGCAATAACGCTGCCGGAGGAACCGACAGTCCAAGCGAGGGCGGATCGGGTTCAGGTTCCAGTTCTGCAGCCGAAGGAGAAATCTACATCCCGATCATTTCCAAAGGCTTTCAGCACCAATTCTGGCAGGCGGTAAAAGCGGGTGCCGAGCAGGCAGGGGAAGAGCTTGGCGTACGGATTACCTTTGAAGGACCGGAGACGGAATCCCAGGTGGATAAGCAGATCGAAATGCTGCAGGCAGCACTCGACAAGAAACCAAGCGCGATCGGCTTTGCCGCATTGGATAGCCAGGCCTCCATACCTTATCTGAAAAAAGCCCAGGAAAACAACATCCCTGTCATCGCCTTCGATTCGGGCGTGGAAAGCGACATTCCGGTCACGACGGCATCGACGGACAATATGGCTGCATCCGCGCTTGCGGCAGACAAAATGGCGGAGCTCATCGGAAATGAAGGCAAAATCGCCATGGTGGTCCATGACCAGACCAGCGTAACGGGGGTTAGCCGCCGCGACGGTTTTAAGAAGCAGATCGAAGAGAAGTATCCGAATATCGAGATTGTTGACATTCAATATGGAGGCGGGGATCACCTGAAATCGACAGACCTGGCCAAGGCGATGATGCAGGCGCATCCGGATTTGAAAGGGATATTCGGGGCGAATGAAGGTTCTGCGGTTGGCGTCATTAACGCAGTAACGGAGATGAAAAAGGAAGGTCAGATCATCGTGGTCGGATTCGATTCCGGAAAAGCACAGATTGACGCAATCAAGAACGGGACAATGGCGGGAGCCATCACGCAAAATCCGGTAGGCATCGGATACGAGACGGTAAAAGCCGCTGTGGCAGCCATCAAAGGGGAGAAGGTTGAACCGCAGATCGATACGGGATTCTACTGGTACGACAAAAACAATATCGATAGCGACGAGATCAAAGCCGTGATCTATGAGTAAAATGAAATGAAGGGGAGCCCTATACGGGGCTCCCCTTAACGTGGCATCCGCTTACGCAGATGCCACCTCCATATTCTGAATCAATTCGTTCAGCCTCCTTTCCGATCATTTGGTCCAGCCGGACATCTATATTAAACCATGGCTGACGGCGGGAATGAAGTGAATAAACAGGCTTAATTGTTTTTTACCAGGAAGCCTTGTCATGAATGATACCGGGTTTATTTTAACGGATCTGCCCCTCGTCCCACATCCGCTTCCAAATCTCTTCAACCGTTTCTTCAGGAGATAAATCGGAGGTATCCAGCCACAGGCCGATCCTTGGCGTTTCGATAGTCAACCGCCGGTTCAGCTCGTAGATGGTCCATACCCCGTAGCCTTTTTTGTCACGTATCTGCTCGCGTGCGCTAATGGCATTCTCGGATGGGTTCAGTACAACAACGAAGACAGGAAGGTCGTTTAGCATTTCGGTTATTTGGTGCAGCGCCGGGCCGAGAATGACGTCCTGCAGAACGACATGAAAACCGGCTTCAGCATAGGTTCTGGCAGCGGAGGCGGATAGCTGATACCGTAATGCGAGCTGCCTCTCCGCCTCTAGCGAAGCATCCGGAAGCATTTCTTCTCTGCCCCTGACTATCATTTTCCGAAACGAGTCCCCTCGCAAATGGACCCCGCGTTCAAACTTCTCCGCTAGCAGCTGGGCTACCGTCGACTTACCAGAGGCCATGACGCCAGTGACGACGATAACGGCTGGTTGACCTAAATATGACATCGCGTTTCCTCCAGTTTTCAAATGAAGGGGAGCCCTATATAGGGCTCCCCTAAACGTGACACCCGCTTATGCGGATGCCACCTCCATATTCTGAATCAATTCGTTCAGCCTCCTTTCCGATCATTTTGTCCGGCCTGACAATTATATTAAACCACAGCCGGATGTCAGTCGAAAGTGAACAAACAGGCTTAATTGTTTTTTACCAGCCGCATTGAGACAGCATGCATAACAGAAAAAAATGAAGCAACTAACCCTTGTCCCTCCATATTACTTACTTCCACGTAAGTATCTCACTTATAAGTACGTACTTCCGTAAAGTAAACTGTCTACTCTACAATAATTGTGTAGTTATTAACCAATACACTCATAAGGAGAGATTGACAATATGGAACTTCAATTGGCATTGGATTTGGTGAATATTCCGGAAGCAAAACAAGTGGTGGCTGAAGTCGCCGAGTTTATCGATATCGTGGAGATCGGCACGCCGGTTGTCATTAACGAAGGGCTTCATGCCGTAAAAGCGATTAAAGAGGCTTTCCCGCATCTGCGCGTGCTGGCCGATCTAAAAATTATGGATGCGGGCGGTTATGAGGTCATGAAGGCATCCGAAGCGGGCGCGGATATCATTACGGTGCTTGGCGTATCCGACGATTCCACGATCAGAGGCGCGGTGGCGGAAGCCCTCAAGCAAGGCAAGCAGGTCATGGTGGATATGATCAACGTAAAGGACATTGAAGGAAGAGCACGGGAGATTGATGCTTTCGGCGTCGATTACATTTGCGTGCATTCCGGCTACGATCACCAGGCGGAAGGTAAAAACTCATTCGAGGAATTGGCGGCGATCAAACGTGTCGTTAAACATGCGAAGACTGCCGTTGCGGGAGGAATCAAAATCGAGACGCTCCCTGAGGTGATCCAGGCGAATCCCGATCTCGTCATCGTCGGCGGCGGAATTACAAGCCAAACGGACAAGAAGGTTGCAGCGGCTCAAATGAACCAACTTGTGAAGCAGGCTTAAATCAGAATGAGTCAAAAGATATTTCAACAAGCAGCCGTCGTTGCCAAGGAAATCGCGGAATCCATACAGCAGGTTGATGCTGTCCAGGTCGAGGAATTAATTGAACGGATCGAGCAATCCGATGCTATTTTCTTGGCAGGGGGCGGCAGATCCGGTCTGATGATCCGAGCATTTGCGATGCGGTTAATGCAGATGGGATATAAGGTGCATATCGTCGGCGATACGGTAACCCCGGCCATCGGCGCGCGGGATTTACTATTTATCGGTTCAGGCTCCGGCGAAACGCAGAGCTTGGTGGCGATGGCTCAGAAAGCCAAGGATATCGGATCAGCCATAGCAGTCGTAACGGTGAAGCCCGAATCGCGTATCGGAGAGCTTTCCGATGCGATCGTTCAGCTCCCCGGAAGCACCAAGGATCAGAATCAAGATACACTCGTCACTGTTCAACCGATGGCCTCTTTATTTGAACAGACGATGCTGATCGTGCTGGATGCGGTCATCCTGAGATTGATGGAGAAGAGTGAGCTCCACTCGGACCAAATGTTTGGCCTGCATGCCAATTTGGAGTAGGGTGCTGTCATGTGATATTTTCCACTTTGTTGATATAACCGCGACCGTTGTATACTGTAGGGAAGAAGGGGTGATGCATTATGGCAAGTGAAGTCAAACAGCGAATCAATCTGAAGGAAATAAACTGCCATAAAGAGTTAACCCTGGCGGTTATCGGCGGCAAATGGAAGCTGATCATCCTATGGCATCTTGGTTTAGAGGGCGTTAAACGCTTCGGTGAGCTAAATCGAATGATTCCTCATATCACGCAAAAAATGCTGACCAATCAGCTCCGCGAATTGGAGGAAGATCAACTGGTCCATCGTGTAGTTTACCCCGAGGTTCCGCCTCGGGTCGAATATTCGCTCACGCCCTACGGGGAGAGTCTTATGCCGATCTTGAAATTGATGTACGATTGGGGAAAAGATTACGGCGAACAGGTCATCTGGAAAGACGGTGAGAAGCCTGAGGATAAAGACGATGAACAGGCAACGGAACAAGCAGTTGCCCAGAAGCTGTAATTTCACGAAAATGTATACGAATGCCCGGGCAACGCGGTCGTCACAAATGCATCGAGCTGTAATCAGCGGATTCATACATTTGCCCGGGTTATTTTTACAAGGAAACTTGTTGTTTTTTCGGCAGGATCTGGTGACAGCACGATTCGTTGAAAAATAATTAAGGCGCTGATAGTATGGAAAACCCCCTTAAACTTAAGGGGGTTTTCGAGCAAGATGACGCTGAGCTCTGAAGAATTAAAAAGCGGCGAACAAATAGGTTCGCCGCCGCTGTTTTCGCGCTTCCTTGGTCAATGTAATTATTGCTGGCTTTTAAGATATTCAGCGAGTTGATCAAAAGTACCGCCAAATCCTTGTTTCACCATTGGAGCCATTTCATCAAATGCTGCTTGTTCTTCTGCAGTTGCGTTGACAGGGCCACCCTGCATTGTTAGCGTTGTTTTTCCATCGGCTTCTTCAAGTGTGATAATATTAATAATTTCAAGTGGCCAGCTTGCGTTAAAAGGTGCACGTATAGTGTTACCTTCTTCATCAGAGAATGATTGGATGAATACCAGTTTTTCAGGAACTATGACTTCTTGATATACAAATTTACCCCACATGGCTTGGGTACCATCTGGCGACTTCTGACAACCTAAGAACATACCACCTGGACGTACATCCATTCTAATAACATCTAGTGAAAACCCTTGAGGACCCCACCATTTACCGAAGTGTTCTGGATCCGTCCAAACTTTAAAAATCAGTTCTCGAGGGGCATTGAAAACACGGGTTAGAAGTAAGCCACTTTTGCTTTGCTCGGTCATTTGAATTCCTCCTAATATGAAAGGTTGCGGCTGCTACCCTTTCTTTTGTAATTTGTCTAAATAATCCTCAAGTTGATCTAAGCGCTGTTCCCAAATACCGCGGAACGATTCCAACCATTCGTCCATCTCTTGTAGCGGTTCAGGTCGTAGTCTATATATCCGTCGATTAGCCTCTGCCTGAACTTCTACCAATCCTGCTTCATGCAATATCTTTAAATGTTTGGAAGTCTGCGGCTGCCGGATTTTAAGGCGATCAGCAACCTGACTGACAGTTAAGGGACCGTCTCGTAATAGTTCGACTATCTGCAATCGGTTAGGTTCGGCTAGTGCGTTCAAAGTTGTCTGTTTCATATGACCTTACCCCCGATCTTGTTATTACAACGAACTCGATGCTTGAACTAAAAGTTCTGCTAGCAGCTCATAGTCTGGAGTATCATCTTCTCGAATTTTAAGCCATTTTCGTTCGGGTGGACCATCGAAATTTTTGGGGACTTCTAGATTTGTTGTGTTCATGATCATAAAGGCGATTGCATCTTTTGATGGTGAAATCACAGCTGCATATTGTCCGTTCTTTAGAAAATGTGGTTTTTTGTACTGAATCTTTTCTTCTACCTCCGGAATTGCTTCATGGACCATGAGTCGAAGCTTGTTACTGACGTCTACTTGCCAAGGCAGACTAAGGTTTTCGATGAACGAAATTACTTCTTGGCTCATATCTTGCCCTCCTTATTTGTGAATATTAACCAACGATTGGTTACAATATACCATGATGAGAATATTCTTGTAAAGGAATATTCGGAAATGAATCTTGCCTTTCCTCAAAGGGTTAGTAACTGAACGTAATTTGACAATAAAGTGAGCAAAATTCGAGAGTAGTTTAACCGTATGATGAGCACCACATGACAGTTTTACCGTGATACGATGTAAGCATAGAAAAGGCGAGAATGACACGCACGGCTGCATGAACGCGACATGCAACCGTGGCGTAGATCTTCTCGCCTTGCGTTTTTCGTTATTAATTTTTAATACTACTCTTCTTCTCTCCTCATTTGATAGTGATGGTGATAGTGGTGATGGTGATGATGATGGATCATATGATGGCCTGATGGAAAACTATATGGATGAAAATGGGGGTGATGCTCATGACCGTGACCATGCCCATGACCATGCCCATGACCATGATGATAAGGCTGAGGTTCTCTTTGTTGAGTTTCTTGAAGGTTATAGTTTTGTTGATTCATCGAATTTCTCCTTTTCGTCTTGAGATAATTCATATTATGTATACAAACGATTAGTGACACTTGACCATAAGAAAATGGGCTACCAAGATAAGTTAAATGGTGAGGAAATAAACCTCCGGTACCTAAGTGCCGGAGGTTTATTTTGCTGGCCGGATCATTTTCTGCACGGAAGGATTGACAATTCGCTGAAGGAGATATAATATCATACCGTATAAATCGTAATTATTACGATTAAGGAATGGAGGAAGTTCAGTAGATGAATAACAACAATAAGATTCCAGTTACCGTACTCAGCGGTTACCTCGGATCAGGCAAAACGACCGTGCTGAATCATGTGCTTCATAATCGTGATGGATTGAAGGTAGCGGTCATTGTGAACGACATGAGCGAAGTGAATATTGATGCGGATTTGGTTCGAGGGGAAGGGAGCTTGTCCCGAACGGATGAGAAGCTGGTCGAAATGTCCAATGGCTGCATCTGCTGCACCCTCCGGGAAGACTTGGTGCAGGAAGTTCAGAAGCTGGCACAAGAAAACCGTTTTGACTATATCCTGATTGAATCGACGGGTATTAGCGAGCCCGTGCCTGTTGCGCAGACCTTTGTTTATCCAGATGAGGTATCCGGTGTACAGCTGTCCGACCTAGCACGGCTGGATTGCATGGTGACGGTTGTAGACGCGAACCGATTCTGGAAAGACTTCTCTTCGGGCCAAAGCCTGCTCGATCGGAAGGAAGCGCTGGGCGAAGAGGATACGCGGGAAGTGGTGGATCTGTTGATCGACCAGGTTGAGACGTGCGATGTGCTGCTGTTGAACAAATGTGATCTGGTAAGCGAAGACGAATTGGCCAAGGTTGAAGGCATCCTTCGTAAGCTTCAGCCAAGCGCCAAAATCATACGCACTGTAAAAGGACAAGTCGCTCCTGCAGAAATTCTGAATACCGGTTTATTCGATTTTGAGAAAGCCAGTCAGTCCCCCGGCTGGATTCAGGAGCTTCAGAAGGAAGAGCATGTACCGGAAACGGATGAATACGGCATCAGCTCTTTTGTTTATCGGAGAAGAAGACCGTTTCATCCGGAACGGCTGGCAGCATTCATGAGTTATTGGCCGGAAGAGGTCGTACGCGCGAAAGGGATCGCTTGGCTGGCAGTGCTTGAGGATGTTGCGGCAAGTCTAAGTCAAGCGGGTCCTTCGATTCAGTTCGGGCCAGCTGGATATTGGGTGGCTGCTTTAACCGAGCAGGAACAGCAGGAGCTGATTCAGAGTGAGCCGGATGTGCAGCGAAAATGGGATGCCGTCTGGGGGGATCGGATGACCGAGCTCGTGATGATCGGGATTGGGATGGAACAGTCACAAATCGAGCAGGAGCTGGACGATTGTCTGTTGAGCGATCAGGAAATGCAGCTGGATTGGTCGACGTTTAACAATCCGCTGCCCTGGATGGCCATCGAAGAGCTATCACTGTAAGGTTATATTTTTTTGATTGAAATTAATCGTAATAATTACGAATGGATAAGGAGCCACTTGAGGGCTTTATAGGTAATCTAGAATATAATCCCCTTTGCGTAGACAGTGCTGAAGAAGAGCGCTACAGTTTACTTAAGGGGATTTTTGTCATGGAAAGTTCAAAAGAAGAATACGAAAGAAGCAGGGGAATATGCGGAAATTCATCATTTAAAAACTCAATTGCAGGAAAAGTTATTACCCTGTTTAGAAAGCGCCCTTCAGAAGGACCGGATTTTAAAAAATCATTTAATGATGTGGTCAATCTATTTATCTGTCCAGAACTTATAACTATCAAGTCCAGAGCACCTGCTTTGTATTTGTTGTATAATAGGAAGAATAGGAAGAAGATTCCCAATTCATGTTTCGATGATAGCTTTATCGTATTTCAGAATGTAATGCTGACGCATGAGCAACATCAATCAGGAGGACAAGGTAATGGCAAAAGCAAAGGTTCCAAAGAGACCCACTAGAGATGAGTTTGTACTGGAAGAACTCGGAAATCAGCTTACGGAAGCTTACCAGGAGGAATCGGTTATCGTGCTGACGGTCTGGGGAAGGGAAGAGGCGGTCCGCGGGCAAATCGATCAAATGGACTCCCGAACAGGGAAGGTACATATGAAACAGAATGGTGTTATAACGAAGGTTCCTTTTATGGACATTATGGAAGTGAATTATCCGAGAGACTAATCAGAATCATGTGTGCTTCCCGTAAATGAATCAAAGAGATTGTGATTTAAAGCGGTCGGCTTCATACCCGGTAGCGCGATGTCCAAAGTCGTGGTATATTAAAAAAAGTTATCTATGTGTTACTGGCGTAGCTTGGGGTACCAAGAGGGAGCACATAGGATCATATGCCGTACGCCTGGGCAAGAGGTAAGGAGACGATGAAGTCGCCTTGCCTCTTTATGTTTTTTAATACAATGGCGAAGGAGCGGATTAGCATGAGTAAGGAACCCGTAATTTTAGATGGAAAAAAGGTATCCGACGATATCAAGGCCAAGCTGGCTGTAAAGGTACAGGAATTGAAGTTGCAGGGGGTAACGCCTTGTCTGGCAACGATTCTGGTTGGCGATGATCCTGCTTCGGCGACCTATGTGCGGATGAAGGGAAATGCTTGCGAGCGGCTTGGCATCATATCCAAGAAAGTAGTGCTGGAGACATCGACAACGACCGAGGAGCTGATTGCTGCGATTCAAGAGCTGAACGAGGATCCGAATGTCCACGGTATTCTGCTGCAGCATCCGGTACCGCATCATATCGATGAACGGGCAGCCTTTGATGCCATTGACATTAAAAAAGACGTGGATGGAGTAACCACGCTCGGTTTCTCGCAGAATGCGTTTGGTTTTGCCGATAATCCGTCTTGTACGCCTGCTGCGATTATTGCGATTATGGATTATTATGATCTGCCGATCGAAGGGAAGCATGCCGTGGTGGTCGGACGCAGTCCGATTCTGGGTAAGCCGGTATCGATGATGCTGCTTAATCGCAATGCTACCGTTACGATCTGCCACTCGAGAACGAAGAACCTTGGGGAGATTGTGTCCCAGGGAGATATCGTGGTTGCGGCCGTAGGCAAGCCTAATTTCATTCAAGGGGACTGGATCAAGCCGGGAGCCGTCGTATTGGATGCCGGCTATAATCCAGGCAATATCGGCGACTGCGATTACGATGCCTGCGCGAAGTTGGCATCCGCAATTACACCAGTACCTGCCGGTGTTGGCCCCGTTACGATTGCTACATTGCTGAAGCATACCGTCGAATCGGCTGAGCGAACCGTGCAAGGTTAACAGTAACCATGTAATAACGGGATAAGGCACGGTCCATTTGCGCGTCCCGAAAGGGGATTTGCATGGAGAATCCCCCTTTGAATCGCTTCGTTCCTCGCTAGAATCTGGAACGCAGAAAAGTATTGCCCATCAAAGGCTCGGGGTGGAGTCTGCATTTCACGGATCCCTGGACGTCATGGTATAGTTAGGAAAAAGCAAAATCGAAGGGGAGAGATTCATGCACAAACAACTCATTTCCAGTTGTGCTGCGGAGCAAGGAGCTGTGGAGGATAATCTGTTCGTTGCAGCGCCGCAAGCGGCTCCCGGGAGCACCGAATGAAGAACACGATTGCAGATATTGCCAAAAAAGCCGGAGTTGCCAAAAGCACGGTCTCCCGTTTCTTAAACGGAGGTTCTGTCAGTAATGCAACACGCCGTAAGATAGAGCTGGTCATTCAGGAAACCGGTTATATTCCGAATTCGTTCGCACAGAGCTTGAAAGCGAAAAAAACCAGCATGATCGGCACCATTGTGCCGCGTCTGGATTCATTCTCAGCATCGCAGACCGTTGCCGGCATGGATGAAGAATTAAGGAAACACGGTTATCAGCTTCTCATTATTAATGCAAGCCAGGACTTATCCAGGGAGATTGAAGCGCTGTATGATCTCGCCAGACAAAAAATATCTGGCATTATTTTATTCGCTACTCAGGTGACGGAAACGCATCTTGCCGCGATTAAAGAGATCGGCATCCCCGTCATCCTGCTCGGACAACAGCATAAGGATGTCCACAGCATGATATATAACGACTATGCCGCAGGTTATGACATGGGCCGATATGTGCTGTCCATGGGACACCGTCATATATCTTATATCGGCGTGACGGAAAAAGACGTTGCTGTCGGAGTTCAGCGGAAGGAAGGGTTTCTGAAGGCGTTAAGCGAGTATGACGAGGTTGAGGCGGTTCTCTATGAGAGTGGGTTTAAGATGTCGGATGGTGTAAAGACCGCATTGTCCATTTTTGAGTTGAACCGAACGCTGCCAACTGCAATGGTCTGCGCTACCGACAACATCGCGTTAGGCGTTATGAAAGCGGCTCATATGAAGGGCATCCAGATCCCCAACGAACTCTCCGTTACCGGATTTGGCGGATACGACGTTACCGAAGTAATTCATCCCGGATTGACAACGGTTAAATATGGATATTCCCAAGCGGGCCACCTCGCCGCTCAGCATATCATAAAGCTGGTCAACGACGAGCCTGTGGATTTCCTGACGGTCATGAATTGCGATATGATTCATCGGGAAAGCGTTGACAATCTAAATTAGGTATTTTATACTGAAAAAAACGGAACCGGTTCCAATACTGCTTTTGCTTGGTATTGGAGCTGAGTTCATTATTTTTAACCCTAAATGGAACCGGTTCCGTTATAAATGAGTTAGGCTGATGTTCACGCATAGCATGATCAGTTTGGTTTTTTTTGAGAAAGCCTATTTACAAGGAGAAGAGACATGGACAGAGAACCGAGATACCGACGCCTGGATCAGGCCTCTCCCGAAGAGATTGCCTCCTTGAAGGAGCAAGCGAAACGAAGCGAATGGAGGCAGAGGTTTCACATACAGCCCATCATGGGCTTGCTGAATGACCCCAACGGATTTTCTTATTATAACGGGGAATACCACTTGTTTTATCAATGGTTTCCTCTGGGCACGTTTCACGGCCTGAAATACTGGTACCATACCTCCTCCAAGGACTTGGTGCACTGGCAAAACAAAGGCATCGCCATTGAGCCCGGGGACTCGCATGATGCATACGGCGCCTATTCGGGAAGCGGGATCGTGAAAGACGACAAACTGTATCTGATGTATACCGGGAATACCCGGGATGAGGAATGGAACAGGCATTCTTATCAATGCATGGCCGTGATGGACCGTGTTGGCGCCATCACGAAGTTCGATAAGCCGCTGATTGACCGTGTGCCGGACGGATATACCGAGCATTTCCGTGATCCGAAGGTATGGAAAGACGAAGACCTGTTCCGGTTCGTCATCGGCGCCCAAAGGGACGATCAGACAGGAACGGCTGTCGTATATGAATCACCGGATTTGCTGGACTGGACATGCAAAGGGGAAATCCAAACCTGTCTTGAACATTTTGGCTACATGTGGGAATGCCCCGATTATTTTGAACTGGAAGGACAGGGCGTGCTGCTGTTCTCGCCGCAGGGGCTCAGTCCGCAAGACGACGAATTCCGGAACGTTTACCAATCCGGCTACATCGCGGGCAAGCCGCTGGATCGGAGGTCGCTGGAGTTTGAACACGGCTCCTTTTACGAGCTGGACAGAGGTTTTGATTTCTACGCGCCGCAGACCATGCTGGATGAGAAAGACCGGCGCATCATGGTAGGCTGGATGGGTTTGCCGGAGGTCGTCTATCCAACCGACTCGCATGGCTGGGCGCATTGTTTGACGCTTCCTCGTATACTCACTTTCCGTGAAGGGAAGCTGATTCAGAACCCCGTCCCCGAGTTGGAACTTCTTCGTGTGTCGACAGCCATGGAAGCAGCGGATACGCTTTACGGCGAAGTGAAGAGTTATGCAGGGGTTGAGGGAACCGTATTCGAGATGATATGCGAGTTCCACTCGATCGAAGCGGACGTTGTTGGCATTGAATTTCGAGCCGGCGAAACGGAGCGGACCGTCATCCGGTATGACGCCGTCAGGCAAAAGGTTACGCTGGATCGCTCATCATCGGGTGCAACGATTGTGAGTGATTACGGAACGACACGTACCTGTATGCTGCATGCCAAAGTAAACTCAATCAAATTCCATCTCTTTGTGGATATTTCTTCGGCAGAAGTGTTCGTCAATGATGGCGAAGAGGTGTTTACGAGTCGGATATTTCCAAAGCAGGACAGCCGTCATATTCGATTTTTCGCAAAAAACGGCAGCACCGGCTTGAAGGTCACGAAGTGGGATCTTGCCCAAGCCGTAAAAGATATAGAAGGGGATGAATGAACATGGCAGCGGATAATCGGAAAATTGCAAAGCAGGTAGTGGAAGCCATCGGTGGCAGGGAGAACATCGCTTCCTTTGCCCACTGTGCTACGAGACTCCGAATTATGGTTCACGATCAGAAGAAGATTGACCAGAAGAAGGTCGAGAATATCGATAAGGTCAAAGGCGCTTTTTTCAACTCCGGCCAATATCAGATTATTTTTGGGACGGGAACCGTTAATCAGATTTTTGAAGCGGTAGAATCGCTTGGGCTGGAGAGCACAAGCAAGGATGAGTTGAAATCCGAGGCGAAAAAATCAGGAAATCCGTTTCAGCGGGCGATTCGCACGTTCGGTGACGTCTTTGTACCGATTATCCCGATATTAGTCGCCACAGGTTTGTTCATGGGATTACGGGGATTATTGACGCAAGAAACCGTCCTCGCCTGGTTTGGAGCGACGCCTGATGATATCTCGCCTAATTTTCTGCTTTTCACCCAGGTACTAACGGATACGGCTTTTGCTTTCTTGCCGGCATTGGTGGCATGGTCCGCATTCCGGGTGTTCGGAGGCAGCCCCGTGCTTGGTATCGTGCTGGGTTTGATGCTGGTTAACCCGGCTCTTCCCAACGCATATAGCGTGGCGAACGGTTCGGCCGAAGCGCTCATGCTCTTCGATTTCATTCCGGTTGTCGGATATCAGGGTTCGGTCCTGCCAGCCTTCTTCATCGGACTGCTGGGCGCGAAATTCGAGAGATTTTTGAGAAAGCGTATTCCTGAAGCGATTGATTTGATCGTTACGCCATTTTTAACTCTGCTCGTTATGATCATCCTCGGTCTGTTCGCAATTGGACCCGTGTTCCACTCTCTGGAAGAGGTAGTCATGAACGTGACCACCTTCTTGCTGGAGCTGCCGTTTGGCATTGCGGGTCTTGTGATCGGTTTCTTCAACCAGATCATTGTAGTCACCGGCGTGCATCATATTTTCAACTTCCTTGAAATTCAGCTTCTTGAGAAGACGGGAAGCAATCCGTTTAATGCGATCGTGACTAGCGCCATGGCAGCGCAGGGGGCAGCTTGTCTGGCTGTCGGACTCAAGACAAGAAATAAGAAACTAAAGGCGTTATCCCTGCCATCCGCATTCTCGGCCATGCTGGGAATATCGGAACCGGCGATCTTCGGGGTCAACCTCCGTTACGTCAGACCGTTCGTTATCGCCCTGATCGGCGGTGGCGTGGGCGGTTTCATGGCTTCCCTCTTCCAGCTTGAGGCTACGGGTATGGCGATTACCGTTATACCCGGTACGCTCCTATACTTGAACAGTCAGCTTCCACTTTACATTTTGTGCAACTTAACAGCGATGGCTATAACGTTTGTACTGACTTGGTTGTTCGGATTCAATGATAAAATGCTCGATGAGGTTCGCTCGGAAGCGAAATAATTATTTTTATTTTTTCGATTTTTGATATCGTGAAAACCGCGCTCCGGCGCGGTTTTTATGCATTGTCGGGAAGCGCCGGATCCGACCTTGCTGAAATTGTGGCTTGCTCTGAAATGCTTTTCATCATTTACAATATGGTTACTGGCTAGAATATACGGAAGAGAGGCGAGTTTCATTGAATAGGAAAATCATATTTTTTGATATTGACGGGACGCTGCTGGATCATGAAAAAAAGGTTCCGGCTACAACGAAGGAGTCCATACAAGAGTTAAAGGATGCCGGGCACATCGTCGCCATAGCGACAGGGCGCGCTCCTTATCATTTTGAAGAACTGCGGGAGGAGCTCGGTATCAATTCCTATGTTTGTTTGAACGGACAGTATGTGGTTCACGAAGGCCAACCGATCTATGGAAATCCATTGGCGATAGATGCCTTGCAGCAGCTGACGGAGCAGGCCGTGGAGCTTGATCATCCGATCATCTATGCCGGCAGTGAAGCCATGAAGATGAACGTAACCGAGCATGTTCATATCGATTCCAGCTGGGGCGAGCTGAAACTTACGATCCCGGAATATGATCCCGAATATTACTTGGGCAGAGACATTTATCAGGCTATTGTATTCTGCACGGAGGAAGAGGAAGCGGCTTACGTGAACAGATTCGAAGGTCGGTTCGATTTCGTTCGATGGGGTCCTTATGGAATCGATGTGTTACCGTCGGGCGGATCCAAAGCGGAAGGGATCAAACAATTAATTCAGCTGCTGCACATCGATCTCGAGGATACTATCGCTTTTGGTGACTATCTGAATGATCTGGAGATGCTGTCACATGTAGGCCACGGTGTGGCTATGGGCAATGCGCCGGAGATCGTTAAGCAGGCGGCCAGATATATAACCCGGGATGTTGATCAAGATGGTATACAGTACGGTCTTCGTATGTTGGGTCTCCTGGGCAAGGAAGCGCAGGAGATCGTATAGTTTTTCGAAAAGCGGCAGGATTGACGCGGAACACATCGCTGGAAATGTTAAATGAGATGAGAGCAAGTAAGAAGGTTATCTTATGACCTGGGACAGTCCCGGTCGTAGGATAACCTTTTTTTACATGAAAGGGTAGGCTTTAATGTGGCCTGCTGTCTGGTTCAGGAGCCTTGCAACAAGTATTAATCGAAAAATAATTTTAAATAATTATTATTCGACTATATACATTAGTGTGTGGCATACAGTATAATAATTTCCAGGAGTTGATGATATGTCAGAGGATCAAGATATTCTGCACAGTTTGGTTCAGGAGCTTCGGCGAGGAACCATCATTCTTGGTGTCCTCAGCCAATTGTCGGAACCTCAGTATGGATATTCATTGGTGACCATACTGCAGGAGAAGGGGATCAGCGTGGAAGCGGGTACCCTGTATCCCTTGCTGCGGCGGTTGGAGAAACAAGGCTTGCTGGATAGCGAGTGGGATACGAATGAGGCTCGTCCGAGAAAATATTACATCATAAGTCAGACAGGTAAGGATATATATCGGCAGCTATATCATGAATGGAAGGATATGATGACAAGTCTGGAGGGACTTGTTGATGACAAGGGGGACTCAAGTAATGGATCTGATTAACAGGTATATTTATGCGGTGACGCAGAAGCTGCCCGAATCGCAAAGGGCCGATATTGAAAAGGAACTTCATGGACTCATCGAAGATATGCTGGAAGACAGGGGCGCTGGTGGTGAGATCGCAAGCACTGAAGCTGTAGAACAGGTGCTGCTGGAGCTCGGGCCACCCGGGGAAATGGCAGCAAGATATAGAGGGAGAGAGCGTTATCTTATTGGTCCCGGTTTGATTGACAGCTATTGGTCCGTCCTGAGGATCGTTCTGTATTCGATAGCCGTTGCTCTTGGCATTGTCTATATCATTGATTTCTTTACACGCTCGGATCCCACCGCCGAGCAGCTTCTGGAGTACTTCGTCTCATTGCTGAGTGTAGCAACACAAGCGTTCGTTTGGGTCACCGTGATTTTTGCCTATATCGAATACCGTGGTACTCGCCAAGTCCCCAAAGATGCATGGAAACCGGCCGATTTACCCGTAATACCGGATCCTGCCTCGCAGATTAAACCGATTGAGCCGGTGCTCGGCATCATATTTTCCATACTGTTCTTCGTATTATTTACGTTTTCTATTGATCTGATCGGTGTTTATCGATTAAATGAAACCCTGGTTGCTATTCCTGTATTTGAACAAGCTGCATTTGCCAAGTATCTCCCGTTGATATGGTTTCTGACAGCCTTCAGCATACTCAAAGATAGCATCAAGTTAATTACACGAAAGTGGACGCCGCAGCTTGCCGTCGTTCATGTCATGTTTAACGTGGCTTCCGTTATCGTGGCAGTCATCGTGTTCTCCGATATGGCCATCTGGAATCCGTCTTTCATGGATCAGCTCATGCAATTGGGTCTCATAACACCGGGAGATGAAGCATATGACATTGCTAAATCAATTTGGGATCGATCCAGGGATGGCCTTATTTACGTCATTGTGATTATTACCCTTATAGATACTGTATCCGTTCTAATGAAATGGTTTCGGCGTAAGGAAGGCAATGCCACTTTAACTAAGTAAGACTATGCAACAAGGAGTTATCCAATATGATGGATAGCTCCTTTTTCTGTTCAGTTAGACCATGAACGACACGCGACCCATCGGATAAGCATAGGATATGGAACGACGCAAATAATTTTTTGACAAAAATGTGAATGATATGTGTCAAAATTATGTACAATGGTGTTATAATAGGGTAAGAGTTAAATGAAAACCCTTACAGAATGAACGGAGCTGATTATGATGAAATACGCAATCCATTACTCTACGAGAATGAAAGACGTTATTTTGTTTTCCTTTGTTATTAGCATTATTCTGTTTCAAGTAGCTACCTTGACCGAATATTCTTATCCTGTCCTATTCTATATGCAGATGGCGGTGAACGTCGTTGTTGTTGCGGCACTAGCGATTGAATGGTATGCCCGATTGGTGAAACGGGAAGTGAATATTCAGGAGAATTCAGATACGATTACCATCAATGGCGTAGAAATTCATGCCGACCAGATTCGTGAGATCAAGGTTTCCGGATGCCATAAAACCACATTCCAAATCAACCTCAAGGACAAGAACATGAATCCGATGTATTGCTGCTTTAAATTTGAAGAGAAGAATTGTGAAGGGATTCGGAGTCTTACGCGTTGGGCCGAGCGGAACCAGGTTTCCATACGTAAGGTTGGACCGCAAACCCGTTCCGGTTTGGTTCTCTCGTCTAACAATTAATATGCCAATTTATATCATATAGAAGCGCCTGAACCATCGATGAATGGGTTCAGGCGCTTCTTTGTTTTGGTTAGAGATGTATGCAATGATCGTTTGTTTTGTTATCCCGGCGTATTCGTCATGGACCCTATGCACCTAAGGGAGCTGAAAGTTTAACCAATGTTAAGTTTTTGTTTCGATGCAGGTTAATTTCGTAAGATATACTATGGATAATATTGGGTTGCCATACATGAGGAGGTTTGAATATGGTAGAAGTTTCGAGATTCTTGTTAAATGGGGAATACCGCAAGCTGTACGAGCTGTTTGGAGAGGATTTACGTTTACTCGTAACGGTCGAACAATTTGAAGCGATGGCAGAGGAATACACAGCAGGCGTAAACGCGTTCCATATCACGATGGACGACACGCTCAACAGGATCCGAATGATAAACTGGCTGGATGATAGCGGGCAAAAAGGCATTCAAGCGATGATCGATGAAAAGGGGACGATTGGAGGGCTTATGTTATCGCCTATTGAGAGATTTCCTGAATCGGATGCCAAGCAAACAGACTCAGTTTTCCGACTTCCTTTTAACGGAAAATGGTATGTGTTCTGGGGCGGCGAGAATGTTGTGGATAATTACCATTACGTAGAGGAAAGCCAGCGGTACGCCATAGACGTCATAAAGACTGAGAACGCGATGTCTTATAAAGGAGATCCCGACAAGAATGAGAGTTACTTTGCGTTTGGGGAAGAGATTCTTGCTGGTGCCCGTGGGAAGGTGCTGGGTACCGAGAATAACATCATAGACAATGAGCCAGTGGGTATAACAAACGAAACTGAACCCGTCGGTAACTATGTCATCATCGATCATGGAACTTCAGAATATAGTCTATATGCACATTTAAAGAAGGGGTCGGTATGCGTGAAGGAAGGCGCTGAGGTCGAAGCAGGCGATCTGATAGGTCGATGCGGCAATTCCGGTAACTCAACCGAAGCTCATTTGCATTTTCAAGTGTCGGATCATCCGGATTTGTTTGGGGTAAATACGAAGTCTCTTAACATCAACTGGCTTGGCGGTATCAAGGTAAGACGAGGCCGAGTTGTATATGGCGGGGGTTGAACATTAGATCAAACAAAAAGCATGGGCCTGAAATCTCAGCCCATGCTTTTTGTTCTATTCATTAATAAGTAGGCGCTCATGTTCATGTTAAGTTTGCAACTTAGCTGCTGCAGCCGCCGCCACAGCCACTCCCGCAAGAGGACCCGCTGCTGCAGGATGAACCGCTGCTGCAAGAGGAGCCCGATCCATCGCCTGATGACCCATCGCCCGAATCCGATCCGCCAGACCCACATGCCGAAGCGTAGGTGCAGGAGGAGCTGCTGCTGTTTTTGTGAAGCTCGCGTTCATCAGGGATCATGTGGTCACCAAATTGTTCCGGTGCGTTCCAGGCAAAATAGACGGCCGCAGCCAGGAGCACATCGCTATTCCGGAAATCGACCAGCTTCTCATGACGCGCCGGCTCCTCCTGGGCAGTTCGAACCCGATCTTGCAGATCCAGAATGATTGCATCGATGGCCGTATGCGCTGCAGGCATCTTCTCGTAGGTCCAGGCATTAAAGCGCTTCTGGCCATGATTCACGGTGAAATGGCGGGAAGTGTAGACCTCCAGCTCTTCGCGCGGCAGCGGGACGCGAAAGAAAGCTCCCCATAGCTTGGCGCTGTATTCATGCCAACCGAATAATTGTACATATACCGTATCAAACCACGCACGTTCATTCGGAATAGGCACATGCTCGCTTCCGGTATTTGGAGCGTGGTGAAGCATTTTTCCAAGAAAGCGTTCCGAGAATTGTTGGTACTCGTATGTATACATCAACATTTCATGCCATACTTCATCCACGTCTTTGCTGAACATGGGGACACGATCCAGCACGGCGCACATGATGAAGAACCGTTTAAGCTCCTGCCATCTCCATTCATACTCCTGTTCAGACAGATTCGGATGCTCACTCATTACTCGTTGCTTCAGCATGCTCTGATAGGTGTAGGGCAGTGCAGCCTCCAATTTGCCGACAAGCTCACTCGCCGGGCTTCCTGCCTTGACGATCGGCGGCAGTTCAGGTATTTTCCCGCGTCGAAGCTTATTGCCATTAGGGAGTGACTGGCTGCTGTGTTTGCGCAACGAGCGTTTCACGAAAAAAGAAATAATCCATACATCCACCACAACGAATAGAATAATCAGTATCCAGGTTGTTGAATTCATACCTTGTTCCCCCTGTCTTTTTTGTGTTTGGAGGTGGGCTTATTCATTCTCTCCTGAGTAAATTATTGCAAATGTAACGAGGGTTGGCAATTGAAATTGAAAATCGATTATAACTTGAATATGAGGGCTTCTTTATGATACATTCCGTGTGTATCTAACGTTTTTTGATCATGCAGCTGTGATCTTGATGGGTGGCAATTACGTTTACTTTAGGAGCATACATATGTTAACAGGTTGGAAACTATCCGTAATAGGTATTATTATTGTAGGCATTACCGGCATCGTTGCGTCTATTACCGGTCTGATCGAGCCTGGCCGGGCGATTGCGCTCTTCGTTGTATTCGTACTATTTATCGGGGCGCTGGAGCTGCTGGAACGAATCAGGAGCCGAAGAAAGAAGAAGGGGGAAGTGCAATCTTCCAAATAAAAATGTAAAGACAGCAAGGAGGGAGCTTGTGAATTGGGTAGCCGTGCAGCCGTACTACAAAATCAACCGAGTCGTGGATGGTATCGAACAACGAACGGAAGAGCAGGGGCGGGAGATGTTCCTGTACGAGGATCGCATCGTAACGAAATACCGGGAGTTCCCCATCAAGCAGGTCTTTGACCTGTCGTATCGGCCGATGGGAGACGGCGGTGGTTTCTTATACTTGCACACCCAGCAAGGAGTGTATTCGTACACGGTGAAGGATGATCCGGGTTCGTTTATATCGGCATTTAAAAATCTCTAATGGCATGATCCATAATAAAACTGGTCTCAGGTCCAGTTCATATCCTCGCCTGCAGCACGTTTGCGAAAACTACGTTGTCATATAAGCTGATACTATTCTAGGGACGGATTAGGGGGGCAGGGGTGGATACGCTATTCAATTTTATAGAACAGATCGGGCACTACGCATTATTCGTCGTATTGTGCCTTGGATTGGTCGGTCTTCCTGTGCCTAATGAAGTCGTGGCAATGACAGGCGGAGCGTTAGCGGCATCCGAGATTTTAACGCCGTTTCCGTCTTTTATCATGACGTTTCTTGGTGTGTGCTCGGGATCGACGGTAGGTTACATGCTTAGTCGCTTTACCGCGAGCAAGCTGTTAAACCGCGCCCAGGAAAAGTCGAAAATCCGCCAGTTTCTTGATGTATCCGAACGGTTGACCCGCCAATACGGCAATTACGCCATATGCATTAGCGCTTTTTTGCCCATCTTGCGCAACGTGACGCCCTATGCGGTAGGAATGAAAGGGATGCCGTATCGCAGATTTGCGATGTATTCGTATTCCGCGTCCTTTGTATGGACCATCGGTTATTTCTCTTTAGGCATGTTTGTCGGAGATCAGGTCGTCGATCATATTGGAGCCTTGATTAACCGGTACGGTTATTATGCAGCAGGAATCGTCGTGGTGCTGGCCATCATTCTGATCATTTCGTGGGTGATTCGAAGAAATAAACGAAACAAGGAGAATAATGAAATTCAGTTTCACGGATAAATGCCGCATGCCTGTGAATTAAGGCTCATCCGGCAGGGGCTCGGGTGATGTTCGAATGATTTTTACGTATTCTCGGGGTAAGAACCAAGGGGTTTCTTGAGTTTGATAAACCCTGGTTGACGTGTTTTCCTGCTGATAACTGGGATGTGTACGAGTATTTGTTACGATGGCGGCTGCTAAAATAGCGAGAAAGATGAAAGCGCAAACAACCGCTTTTTTGATCAACATGGGAACCACTCCTTTATATACAGTGATTTCCTGATTGTCCCTTTTTCATTCCAACATACCCTTTGACAAAGTTTTGATCTCAAGATATACTGTTTTTCAGTGTGATTCGAAAAAATACCATATGGTTTTACCTGGAGGAGCCTGCCAACAGCGGGCTCTTTTTGTGTTTTTTTGGACTTATGCCTAAATAATGGGGAAATACTACTAATGAAGGAAAAATCGGACTATAGGAGGAGTAGACTTTGTCTTTGCTGCACATCGCCGTTATGGCACCTTTTATCGTAGCGCTTGTGGTTATGTTGACTTACAAGCTCATCGGCCGTGTTCACACCGGATGGGTGATTTTGCCGGTACCGGTTGTCCTGTTCGCCTATTTCTTGGGACTTATCCCAACCATTCAGGGAGGTGAACAGCTTCAAGCTGTCCTGGAATGGATTCCAAGCGTGGGAATAAACTTTACCGTTTATTTGGATGGATTAAGTTTAATTTTTGCACTATTAATATCTGGTATTGGTTCACTCGTTGTACTGTACTCCATCTTCTACATGGACAAGAACAAGGAAGCCGTTCATAGATTTTACATCTATCTGCTTCTGTTCATGGGCGCCATGCTTGGTGTTGTGCTCTCCGATAACCTGATGGTGCTGTACGGCTTCTGGGAACTGACAAGTATCTCGTCATTCCTGCTGATTGCATTCTGGCATCATCGCGACCGCTCCAGATACGGAGCTTTAAAATCCATGCTGATTACCGTGTTCGGCGGACTTGCCATGTTTGCAGGGTTTATTCTCCTTTTTATCATGACAGGCACCTTTAGCGTGCGGGAGATTGTAGCGAATGTGGGGAGCATTACGGGAGACGCGCTGTTTATTCCGGCCATGATTCTGATCCTGCTGGGAGCATTCACCAAATCCGCGCAGTTCCCGTTCCATATTTGGCTGCCGGATGCGATGGAAGCACCGACTCCAGTTAGTGCTTATCTGCACTCCGCTACGATGGTCAAGGCCGGAATCTATCTGGTGGCCCGTTTTAGCCCGGTGTTTGCCGGGCAAGCTTCCTGGTTCTGGATCATAGCGATTACGGGCTTGACCACGCTGATATACGCTTCGATCCGTGCGATCAAGCAGACGGATCTAAAAGCACTGCTGGCATTCTCCACCATCAGCCAATTGGGGCTGATTATGAGCTTGCTCGGTCTTGGCTCTGCCGCAGCTTATTATGGAGGCGGTGTGGACACGCTGCTCTATACGAAAGCAACGACAGCCGCCATCTTTCATTTGATGAACCATGCGATATTTAAGGGCGCTTTGTTTATGGTTGTCGGTATCGTCGATCATGAGACGGGCACCCGCGATCTGCGGAAACTCGGAGGTCTGATGTCGCTCATGCCAATCACGTTCACCGTGGCCGTCATTGGTGCATTTTCCATGGCCGGTCTGCCTCCGTTTAACGGATTCCTGAGTAAAGAAATGTTCTTTACGGCGGTCCTTCAAGCGCCTCACATGAATTTCTGGAATGCCGAGACCTGGGGTGTGCTGATACCGGTCGTTGCCTGGATCGCAAGCGTGTTTACGTTCCTGTACAGCATGATCCTGGTCTTCAAAACCTTCACCGGACGCTTCCAGCCTGAAAAACTGGAGAAGAAGCCGCATGAAGCACCGCTCGGGATGCTGATTCCCCCGGTTATTCTGGCATCGCTGGCCATCGTGTTCGGGCTGTTTCCGAACCTGCTGTCTCATGCACTCATTGAACCGGCGATGGCCGCCATTCATCCGGGGCTGCTCGTGGCAGAGGATCGTTTCCACGTGCATATCGAGATGTGGCATGGGTGGACAACGGAAATTTTCATGACCATCGGAATCATTGTTCTCGGTACCGTTCTGTATAAGCTTCACGGCAGAGCGCGTATCTTGAATACAACGCTTTTCAAGCGATTCACATTGAACAATTTGTATGACGGGGGATTGCGAGTCCTCGAAAGAGGCGGCAAATCGCTGACCTCCACTTATATGACAGGTTCACTCCGTCACTACGTGATCTATATCCTTGTATTTTTCATAGCCATTCTTGGCGGGGGGCTCCTGTTGGTCGATCATATTGGATTTGATATGACGGACTACGCACCGATGTCCTTCTATGAGGCCGTTGCCATACTCGGTCTGGTCATCCCGGTCGTTGTGCTTCCGTTCGTACGAACACGATTGATGGCGATTATATTAACCGGTGCTGCCGGCTATATGGTGACCTTGTTCTTCGTTCTGTTCCGGGCTCCGGATTTGGCGCTGACCCAGATGGTTGTCGAGACGGTTTCGGTCATGCTGTTCCTGCTCTGTTTCTATCATCTTCCGAAGCTGAAGCGGGAGAAGGTACCGATGAGCCTGAAGTGGAGAAATTTGCTCATTTCGGTAGGCGTCGGTGCTGTCGTGACCTTGATCGCATTGGCTGCGAGCAGTGGCAGGACCTTTGACTCCATTGCGGATTACTTCATTAAAGAGAGCTACCATTTGGCCGGCGGTAAAAATATCGTCAACGTCATTCTGGTGGACTTCCGTGGATTTGATACCTTGCTTGAAATTACAGTTCTCGGCATAGCATCCCTTGGGATTTATGCCTTGATTAAAATCGATTTGGGTGAAGGCATTTTGGGCGAACGGGATCGTTATGAAGGGGCATATCTCCCTAACAGTAATGATGTCATTCTGCGCACCATATCCAAGGTGGTTATCTTTATCGTCGTAACCTTCTCATGGTTCCTGTTCAACTCGGGACACCATGAGCCGGGCGGAGGATTTATCGGGGGGCTGATGACTTCAGCCGCACTGGTTCTGTTGTCGATGGCTTTCGGCATGGACATGACCAGGAAGATCGTACCTTTCGAATTTCGAAAGGTTACGGCTACCGGACTTGCGATTGCACTCCTTACAGGGATCGGCTCCTTTGCTTTTGACGCACCGTTCTTAAGTCATTCCTTCGGTTACTTCAACCTGCCGTTGCTCGGGGAAACCGAGCTGGCTACTGCGGTTCTCTTCGACCTCGGCGTCTATTTAGCCGTCGTTGGCGTGACGATGACCATCATCAATTCGATTGGGAGGGATAACTGACCATGGAACTTTATATGTCGCTTGCCATCGGAATTATTTTTGCGGTTGGGATATACCAGATTTTATCCAAAAGCTTGCTGCGGATTATTCTCGGTACTTCACTGTTGACCCATGGCGTTCATCTGCTGCTGCTCACCATGTCGCGGCTGAAGACCGGTGCTGCTCCGCTGCTTGGCGAGAAGGCTTCATCCTACGTTGACCCTGTTCCGCAAGCGTTGATTCTGACATCCATTGTCATCAGCTTTGGCGTCACATCGTTCTTCTTCGTACTGGCGTATAAAGCATATCAACGCTTGGGTACGGACAACATGGAGGAGCTAAGGGGGATGGATGATGAATAATGTAATTGTTCTTCCTCTCCTTATTCCGCTGGTTACAGCTGTTATTCTTATTTTCTGCTCCAAATATGTTCGTGTTCAGCGTTGGATCAGTGCGGTTAGTATCGCAGTAAACCTGCTTGTGGCGTTGTTCATTGTAAGTCAGGTAAACAATGAGGGCATCCAGACGCTTCACATGGGTGGATGGCAGCCGCCGTATGGAATCGTATTTGTAGCCGACATGCTTGCGGCACTGCTGGTGCTTACGACGTTGATTGTCGCGGCTGCCTGTCTGTTCTATTCTTTCCGGAGCATCGGGGAAGAGAGAGAGAAGCATTACTTCTATGCTTTTTTTCAATTTTTGCTGGCTGGCGTGATCGGATCGTTCCTAACAGGGGATTTGTTTAACCTGTTTGTCTGTTTTGAGGTTATGCTGATCGCTTCCTACGCCTTGATCGTGCTGGGCGGCACCAAGCGCCAGCTGAGGGAAACCTTAAAGTACATGCTGATTAATATTATTTCATCCACCTTGTTTGTTGCAGCTGTCGCTTATTTATATGGCACAGTCGGAACGCTGAATATGGCGCATCTGTCTCTGCGAGTGGCCGAAGTTCAGCAGGATGGAATCTTGTCGGTCATCGGCCTTCTGTTCCTGATTGTATTTGCCTTGAAGGCGGGTTTGTTCCTGTTCTTCTGGCTGCCCGGTTCCTACAGCGCACCTCCGGCGGCAGTTACGGCTTTGTTCGGCGCGCTGCTCACGAAGGTTGGGTTATATGCGATTATCCGTACCTTTACGTTGATCTTCTATCACGATACCGGCGGCATCCACGCCGTCATCGGCTGGATGGCTGCGGCAACGATGATTCTGGGCAGTTTGGGCGCGGTTGCGTATAAGGATCTTGGACGAATCCTGAACTATAACATTATTATTAGCGTTGGCTTTATCGCCTTCGGCATAGCGACGGCATCTTCTGACTCCTTGAACGGAGCCGTATTCTACTTGATGCATGACATGATAGCAAAGGCGCTGCTCTTTATTCTGGGCGGTATCATCATCGCCAGTGCAGGCGCGAACAAGCTGAGCGATATGGGCGGGCTGATGAAGCGCCATCCTTTGGTGGGATGGATGTTCTTTATCGTTGCACTGGCTCTGGTCGGCATCCCGCCCCTTAGCGGCTTTCTCGGCAAAGTCCTCATCGTTCGCGGCGGATTGAGCGGAGGCCATTATGTGCTTACGGGACTGGCATTGGCATCAAGTTTGGCGGTATTGTATTCCTTGATCAAAGTGTTTATGGGGGCATTCTGGGGCGAATCACCTCGACTCCAAGAATCAAAACCGGTCAGAATTCACAAGACAGCTTATGCGGCAGCTATTGGGCTAACGGTTATGGTGATTGTCCTTGGGGTGGGTTCGGAGTGGATATACTCCTACACCTCTCAAGCAGGCGCCGTATTATCCGATCCATCACTATATATTAATGCTGTATTAAAGGAGTAGTGGATATGGGCCATCAAATTCTGTTAAATATCATCATTGCCGTTGTCTGGATGTTCCTGAACAATAATTGGTCCCCCCAGCAATTGATCATCGGCTATCTGATCGGAATCTTGCTGATTTATCTGTTGCGACGCTTCTGGCCGAACGATTTCTATTTGCGCAAGCTGTGGTCCATCATGCTGCTGCTGCTCTTGTTCCTAAGGGAGCTGTTAAAATCGAGCATCACGGTAATTGGACAGATCCTAAGACCGAAGCTGAATGTTCGTCCAGGCATCTTCGCCTACTCAACCGAGCTGAAATCCGACTGGGAGATTACGGTGTTATCGTGCCTGATCTGCTTGACGCCAGGAACGCTTACCCTGGAAGTGTCTCGCGATGGTCAGACGCTATATATTCATGCGATGGATATTGAAGATGTCGAAGAGCTGTCGAATCAGATCCGCGATACTTTCGAACGCGCGATCAAGGAGGTGACCCGCACATGATTCATAGCATCCTGATTGCCTCTCTGGTGATTTTGTCGCTGGCTATACTGGGCTGCTTGTACCGATTAATCAAGGGACCTTCAATGAACGACCGGATCATGTCGCTGGATACGATTGGAATTATACTGTTGTCCATGATCGCTGTTCTGTGCATGCTATTCCGGACAACTGTCTATTTCGATATCATTCTGCTGATCGGGATACTGACGTTTATCGGAACAACTGCGCTTGCCAGATATATCGAGAGGGGTGATGTCATTGAACGCACAAACGATGAGTCAGATCGGTGAGTTTCTGATCGCGCTGATGGTGCTGCTCGGAGCTTTACTTGGTGCCTTGAGTGCATTTGGCCTTATTCGTCTGCCGGATGTTTATATGAGGTCTCATGCAGCAACGAAAAGTGCTACGCTAGGCGTCCTCTTGATTCTTGCAGGTGCATTTCTGTATTTCACCTTCTACCTGGAGCATGTCAGTGCAAAACTGCTGCTGGGAATTGTATTCGTATTTATTACGGGGCCGGTAGCGGGTCACTTGAATGGGAGGGCGGCGTATCGATCAGGCGTATCCATGTGGGAGAACAGCGTCCACGATGACCTCAAGCCTGAACTCAAGCGCGAACGTGAACGGATGCGCGCTTCCCAGAAAGGGGAGCGCTCCGAGAAGGGATGACCGAACAGGGAGTCCCACACTGACATATTGACGAATGACAAGATGGGCTTTCCATGAACTTGGGAGGCCCATTTTTTTGTTAAAACTTGGTCAGTGGGCATCACCATATGGTAGAATTGACCAAAACATATTCGAAAAGCTTGGCAATGAACGTTAGCTGTAACACTTCCAGCAGAATATGAACAAGGAGCACATTTACAGATGATTTTAGAGCAAGCTGATATGAAACTTAGAGAGTTATCTTCCTTTCTTGCAAAATTAAATGGGATTCGTCATCATCATGTCGGATATTGCGGTGAACAGGAAGGCGAGATTTACAGCACGCTTCAGACGGAATTCACGGAGAATGGCGAACTGAGCAGTCAAAAATTCACCGTCATATATGATCAGGATCAGATTGTGGGGGCATTGGGGTTCGATGTAGATGAAGAAGAACGGTCCGCTGAATTATGGGGACCTTTTATCGACGCGGAAGGTGAGCAATGGAATCGATTGGCGGAGCAGCTATGGGATGCAGGGACTTCGAAGCTGGAAGGCTGCGTAAATCGTTATTACGGTTTTTATAACGTGGATCATCAATCCGCTGTACGCTTTATGGAAGACAAAGGGGGTAGAAAGTCAGGAGAGCATCATGTTCTACGACTTCGAAAATCTGCTCTATTAACGGATGGCCTTTCGGGACTCCAGGATTTCACACCCGAGTATGCGGATGAATTTGCGAAGCTGCATGGTACGAATTTCCCTAATACCTACCTCAGCGCTCAGGATATTATGCAGCAGCTGGATGAGGATCATCGACTCTTTATGTTTACGGAACTAGGAGAGCTCGTTGGCTATGTTTATGTGGAAGGTGAACCCGAATTCAAGGAAGGCAGCATTGAATACATCGCAGTATCCGAAAATTTCCGGGGGAAGGGTTATGGCCGGGCACTTCTTGACCAAGCGCTTCATTATCTGTTCCATATCGTACAGCTGGAGGACATCTCGTTATGCGTAGACCAGAGAAATGAAAGCGCGATCCAACTGTATCAACGTGCGGGGTTCGACCCGATACATAAACTGGCGGCTTACGTATTGGAGTAAGATGGGTTTGTCCCGCATCTAAGCATGTCTACTATAACAAGACCCGCCAGTCCCGGTTGCAATGGATGGGCGGGTCTTGTTATGGATTTAACGCTTTGTCTTTTTGTTGCTTATCACGATACTTCCCGGCTGATCTTCATGATGGTAACGTTTTTCCATCTTTTTGCCGGTTAACCACAGCAGCCATAGAACAACGACTGCGATTAGAATACGCCAGGGCTGTGTTATAAACGCTTGCCAGTCATGTCCGATAAAAGCGACCATGAAGATCATTACGGATTTCCCCGCCATAACGGCTATCGTAAATGTCGTAGCCGATACCGTACTGATGCCGGATGCAATATTGATCAGCGAGGAAGGCGTGAAGGGGAAGCAGTACAGGATGAAGATCGGCGTAAAGCCTTTTTCTTCGATCCAATGGAAAAAACGCTGGGATCCCGGCATTCTTTTTTGAATAAGCAATCCCAGCTTGCCGCCCAGCTTGCGAACGATCCAAAACACGGTAATGGATCCAAGGCAAACGCCGATCCAGGACAGTAAGAATCCCCACCATAAACCGTAGGCTGCGGAGTTCCCCATTACAAGGACGATAAGGGGCAGTATGGGCAGAAACGCCTCTATAAATGGAAGCAAAATACCAGGAATGGGACCTAGCTGTGAATACTGCTTAAGCCACCCCTGTACTTGATCCATGTCAATTTCCTTTATATGGGTCAATAAATTCTGAAGCCATTCCAACATGATGAGTAAATCCTCTCCCTGCCTAGGGTAAAATTATGTATTTTCTGGTCGATCTCGGATGGAATATATTATAGCATAACGGAAACCAATATTATAAATTGCAGGTATTGGACCGGATGGATGATCACACATAAAGCTCAAACTCCCCGAAAATAGCGGAGAGTTTGAGCTATAACCGTTAACGGTTGTTATCCAGAATGGGTGGGCATCGCAGATTCCTTGGTTTTTGGATTCGAATCTGGAGGAAGATCCGGCTCGGTCCCGTTCCAATCGATTTGATTCTTGCTCCGCAGTGACCACACAACCAAGAGAATAATTCCGATGATGACCGAACCGATCGTGACCATATAATTGCCCCATATAGAAAGGTATTCAATCTCGATGAATGCATAATTCGAAGGCACCACGACATACCGGATCATCTCCAGCCAGGCTAGGTGAAAGCCAATATTCATCCATAGATTGTTGGATACGATGCGGCACAGCTGCAATACCGTACCAAAAGCAATTAAATTGATGATATACTCCACCGTAATCAGATCCCATGTACCTATTCCTGTGGCTACCATGAATCCCGTTACGGCGATAGGTGCAAGTACGAATAACACGACCTGAAGGATCAGCGCAAGCCAGCGCGAAAAACGGGTGTTCAGGTTCCGAAACACATAACCGCGGAAGGTTAATTCTTCAGGAAAGGCTTCATAGAAAAAAGCAATGGGAACGTTGATGAGGATAACGAGCATCGTAGCGACAGGGAAGTGGAATGCCACGATTCGGAGCCACCCGGCGGCACTGCCAATCAGCAAGGCTGCTGCTGTGACCAGGGCAAGGAGAGCAATGCCGAGAATGAAATAACGAAACCCGGAAGGAGGGGAGCTAAGACCAAGGCCGCTCCAGGGACGCTGGTCGACATAACGCCTAAGCAGATAAATCAGCGGTACGGATACACTTGTTGTTACGACTGCAAGGAGGATTTGCAGCCCGAGCGTGGGGATCTCGTAGGAACTCGCTGTCGTGGCTATCACAACCGCTAGTCCGAGCCCTGTAACAAAAGCCAGCCATCCAAGGACGACACGCCAGAGCAGGTTTAAACGGCCCTCTCGATCACGGAATGCCCGAGAGACACCATGCCTAGCCTTCGATTCAGTTAATGTGCGAATGACAAACTCGCTCCTCTCCTAAGAACACACTGAGCGTGTTCACGATTCTTTTTGACATTAATATATATAGTATTGGTTCTACCAAGGTGTTCCATAGAGAGAACCTATTTTTACGAGGATAGGCATTGTAGAAGCAAACCTAGGAAACTGAAATGTTGTTTATAGTACGTTGTATTAAAAAAAACCGGGAGTGTATAATGGGATTATGCCGAAAATCGTAGATCATGATAAACAAAGACAACGGGTCGCTGAGGCTGCCCTGCGGGTGATTCAGAGGGGTGGACTCGAAAAAGCGACGGTGCGCAATATCGCGGAAGAGGCGGGATTATCCGTAGGTTCGCTGAGGCACTATTTTACCAGCCAGGCTGAGCTGTTGACTTTCTGTATGAAGCTTATTATCGAACGGATTGAAGAACGTTTTTCTTCACTATCCTTGAACGGACCCGTGTTTGAGGATGTAAAGCAAGTGTTGATGCAATTTCTGCCGATGGATGAGGATAGGACGATGGAAATGGAGGTGTGGATGTCGTTTGTTGCCAAAGCGCTAGTCTATCCCGAGTTAAGAATAATGACTGATCATATGTACGATGGTTTAACCAAGGCGTGCCATTATGTGGTGGATACGCTGGTTGCCCATAAGCTGGCTAAACCGGAGTTGGATCTTGAATATGAGAAGGAACGAATATACGCATTGGTGGATGGGTTAGCGATACACCATATCATGAGGCCGCAGCAGCTCGCCACAGAAAAGATCGAGAGGATTATCGATCAGCATCTGCGTTCTTTATGTCTGGATGACAAGGCAATGGCCTAAAAGACCCATGTCACTTTGCCTGTCAACATTGACATGTCATTCCTTTTTTTAATACAATGGTTCTTCGACAGGCACTTCGTGTGAAAAAAGATACAAAAGGAGAATGGCATGGTCAAAAAACACAAAAATCTGACAGTCGGTGAAATTCTGAAACGGTTCATCTTTATCACCATCGGTGCAATTCTGATGGCTGTGGCGCTTGAAATATTCCTGGTGCCCAACGAAATTATCGACGGTGGTATTACCGGTATTTCCATCGTATTATCATCGATTACGCCCATCAATCTGGGTGTGTTCCTGTTTATTATCAACTTACCGTTTCTGTTCATCGGTTACAAGCAGATCGGTAAAACGTTCGCATTTTCCACATTATACGGGATTGTGGTATTGTCAGTGGCGACAACCCTCCTGCATCATGTAGACCCGTTTACGAACGAGAAAATTTTAGCGGTGCTGTTCGGTGGTTTGGTTCTCGGGCTGGGGGTAGGTCTTGTCATCCGTTATGGCGGAGCGCTCGACGGTACGGAGATCGTTGCTATCCTGCTGTCCAAAAAGCTGCGGATGCCGGTCGGACAAATCATCATGATTATCAACGTGTTTATTTTTATTACGGCAGGGTTTGTATTTGGTGCAGATTCGGCCATGTATTCGATCTTCTCATACTACATAGCGGCAAAAGTGATGGATATAGTGGTAGAGGGCTTGGACGAGTCCAAATCCGTTACGATTATATCCAATGAATACGAAGAAATTTCAAATGCCATCATGCAGCGTCTGGGCCGCAGCACGACCATGATCTATGCCAAGGGCGGGTATTCCAAAGAGGATACGCAGATGATTTATTGCGTCATCACCCGGCTGGAGATTGCGAAGCTGAAGACGGTTGTGCAGGAAATTGATAAGAACGCATTTATTTCGATTCAAAATGTCGCGGATGTGCTGGGTGGGAGCATGGCCAAGTCTGATATTCACTAGGGTACAAGCGACGCTCTTAGTGTGATAGGTTGATTAACGAACAGCGGTTTTTTGCAGATCGTTCTGCAGAAGGCCGCTGTTTTTTGTGGCCGCTATATGCGGCTCTCTCCCTGAGATAAAGAAGGATTGCCTGAGGCCCTGATAGATCTTCGTAGAAGAGGTCTATCATGAATCACTCAGGCAATCCATCTATCATTTCTTATTTCCGTACTTCAAAAAATTCGCATTCATCCCGCTTATGATAGCCGAGCGAGCTGACGCTGGATTGTGTAATGACGGTTTCGTCAGTGAAGCGGATGACGAGACTGCCGGAATCAATCAGATGATTATCCTTGAAGATGCGTATACGGATCTGCTGCTCCATCACTTCCTGAAAGTCTTGGTCGGTTAATAGCGGTCTGACTATCGGCATGGGTCATCCTACTCCTTACGTTTGAATGGTGGATTGCTTGTGAAAACGTCCTATGATAAAGGGGGATTGGTATGACATTTGCGACAAACAGGGAAGTAGGTATCATTCCCACCAATCAGGATCTGCTCACCGGCATACACGGGCTTACCGTCAATGACGCGAAGGTTCATGATCGCTTTGCGCTCACAGAACCAGCAGATCGTCTTCATTTCCTCGATTTTATCAGCGTAAATCAGCATCCAGCGGCTGCCTTCAAACAGCTCGTTCCGAAAATCATTCTTCAACCCGAAGCCCATGACAGGCACGTTAAGCTCATCTACAATCCGAACGAGCTGCAGGATGCTGTCCTTGGACAGGAACTGGCATTCGTCAACCAGAACGCAGTATGGCTTAGGCTGATGATCCTTCACAATCCCGTAGATGTCGGTTGTATCGGATATAGGTATCGCTTCGCGGCGCAGGCCGATTCGTGAGGATACATATCCAACGGCATCCCGGTCATCGATAGCGGACGTAAAGAGGAGTACCGGTTTGTTCTGTTCTTCATAGTTATGGGCGACTTTCAAAATCTCGATGGATTTACCACTGTTCATGGAGCCGTACTTGAAAAATAATTGAGCCATGCTTTCGTTCCCTTCCTATAAGTGCAATGTTGCTTCTTCGCGTTTAGTTGTGCAAAATTCTTACAATATAAGATATGACATGCAGATTATATTGTCGCATTATTAGGCAGCTTTTGTCCATTGCCTGTAAGGACTATATTCTGACATATATGACTTGGGCGTGGAATGAAAAAAAGGTTTGACAACCTTTACCAGCGGTTGGGGCTTGTTCCGGACTGAATACAGCGGAACGACGCTGCGGGAGCACCTGGGCCTAACACGTCCTGAACCCGGGCATTTTCACCGGGAAGTTCACCAAGCAGCCGCGGATGTAATCTAAGCGAGCCATGTTGTTAAAAAAACGTTTCGAGTGACCGAGGTTTAGGGGTCATCTTGGAACGTTTTTTATGTATTATAAAAGTCAGATAATATTTCTCAATTACTTTGTCAGAAAAAACGAACTTCTCTGGTCATATAAGTAGTCAACGATACGAAAGAGGGTTTGAGCAATTGGAAACGACAGCAGACAGCAGGGTCCAGTGGGATGAGATGGAGGATCAGGAGTTGGTGAAATATGCGCAGGCAGGGGAGCGGGAAGCATTCGGGGAGCTTGTTCGGCGTCATCGGTCCAAGGTTTATGGCTATGCCAGAGCTATAACCCGGGAGTCCTACCTGGCAGAGGACGTTGTACAGGATGCACTTATCCGTGCGTTCATGCATCTGGGGAAACTGGTCGATGCCCGGCGGTTCTTACCGTGGGTGCAGCGAATCGTCCGGAATCAGGCCTATACCCGCCTTAAGGGAAGCCCTGCGATGAAAGAGCAGACATTCACCGAGCTTGAAGGCAGGGGAAGAGCTGATGGTGCCGGGAGTTCAGATCAGTGGAACAATCTGGACAGTATTCTGGGCAGGCTCCGTCATTCTGCAACCGAAGCTGCCGCTGGATTCCACGTTCCGGAGGAACGGATCGTCCAGCAAGAGACGCTGCGCTTTTTAACGGACATCATTCAATGTCTGAAGCCACGCGAACGGCTTATTTTCGAATCCCATTTTTTCGATCAGCTGTCTCCGCAAGAAATTGCCAACTTGTTTCAGCTCTCTTCGGCCAATGTGTATCAGATTATTTCGAGATCACGGAAGAAAGTGATCCAAGAAAAAATCCGCGTCACCGTTGACTCTTATATTAAGATGAGAAGGGACTTGGGAATTATGAAAAAGAAGATTCTGCCTTATGAAGGACCGTTGAAAGAAATCAAAACTTGGACAACCGCTGCGGATGCCACGTATAAAATGCTTCAATTTACAGATCGGAAGTTATCCCTGCCGATGGTCATGGGGCTTACAGGTCATGCATTCCGGATCAACATCATCCCGGATGAAGTTCACATTGCAGGTCCAACGTCGTATTTTTTTGGTGAAGTATTATCTCGGGGCCTTCATAATATCGGGTTCCATTCCAAGTTTGTAGATGGCATGTCGGACGGCGTCGGCACCAATGCCAATCTGCTGGATCCAACCGCTTTGGAGAAGAGTGCCATGAGCAAGCGCAGCATTCATCAGGAGCTGCCAAGGGCCCTTGATCTGATTCATGCTTCACTAGACCGGGGATACCCTGTGCTGGCTTGGGATATATTCTTCCCGGAATTTGGTACACTGTATGGTTACGACGATGAAACGAGAACTCTCTATGGGGAAGTATGCGGCAGAGTGGATACGCTGCCCTACGAAAATCTCGGCAGAAGCGTGATGGAAGATCTATTTGTTCTGGCTATTGAGGGCTCCGTTGATTTAACGCTTCAGCAGCAGCTTCGACTTGCGCTTGAAACCGCCATCGAGCAATATGAAGGGAAAGAAAGCGTGGTGCCGACGGCAGTGAAGGGGATTGCGGCATATGATGCTTGGGTTAAATCGCTGCAGGGGCGGAAGATAGAACCGAACGGTCATGCTTACAACATCGAGGTATTAAGAGATGCCCGGTATTACGCTGCTGAGTTCTTCAAGGAACTGATTGCAGCTTGGCCGGATGCGAATAAGGAAGGACCGGAGCTCACGCAGCAGTTTAAAGAAGCCAGCGTGTTATATACAGGTATGTGTGAGAAATTCAGTGTCCTGCATCAGTTGTTCCCATTCCCGGTAGGTGGAGAGCCTAATTCGGGGGAGCAAGCAACGAAGGCGATATCACTGGTAGAGGATATTAAAGCTCTGGAGATCGAAGCTGTTGCTAAATTGAGAGAGATCTTTGCAAAGTTGTCTTCATAAATAGTGGTTGGATACAAACTTACCCCGTTTGGTATTTACAATGTTGAGGTTTTGTCTTAAGATAAGACCATAATTCAATATCTAACAGAGTCAACCCCACTTTTTACTGTTTTCTGGTCTCCAAAACAGTGAAAAGCGGGGTTTTTTTGTTGTGGAGGGAGAGTTGGAATTGTTACATGTATTAAAAAATTCATTCTACGTATTTCTGGGAGCTTGCTGTTTTGGTATTCTGTCAACGGTGGTAAAGCTTGCTTACCAGGAAGGGTTCCTATTTCAGGAGGTTATGATCAGCCAATTCGGGACAGGCTGGCTCATTCTGCTGTTGTTAATGCTGTTTTTTGGACGTCAAAAGATCACGAGCAAGCAATTCCTAAGGCTAGCCGGGGTTGGGTTATGTACATGTCTTACAGGCGTCACGTATTACCTTGCCCTTCAGAGCATTCCGGCATCGATTGCCGTCGTTCTTCTATTTCAATTCACCTGGATCGGCGTCATTATCGAAGCCATTGTGAAACGGCAATGGCCGGATAAATCCACCATCATCTCCGTTATCATCCTGTTTGTAGGAACGATTATGGCTGGGGGGGTTTTGGGTGCAGGCGAGCTCCAATTGAATTGGAAAGGGACTTTACTGGGGTTGACTGCGGCCTTGATGATGGCTTTGTTTGTCTTCTTCAGCGGCCGGGTCGAGACGCAAATGTCACCGATTACCCGGAGCTTCTATACCTCAACGGGTGGTCTGATTCTGCTGACGATCCTGTTCACGCCAAAAGTGTACACGGAGATATCCCTGTTTGACAACGGGTTATGGCTGTTCGGCTTAATCCTAGGCGTATTCGGCGTTGTTTTGCCCGTACTGCTATTCGCACTGGGCGCACCCAAAATCAGCACAGGACTGGCAACCATCCTTGGTGCCGGAGAGCTGCCCGTCGCTGTTATCGCTTCGGTGCTGGTGCTGAGCGAGCAGGTGACTGCTCTGCAATGGATCGGGGTTATCGTGATCCTGCTGGGCATTGCGTATCCGCAGATGGCGGCGCAGAAGCGGGGCAGGGTGCCAGCGGTACAAAGATGAGATTCAGAAGAAGATAATATGAGACCAAATCAAGAGGGAATATTTAATTTTCGATAAAATGGGAGTGAATGAAAGTGGGGAAATCCATCGTGAATGGATGTCGAAACCATGAGTATTTTGCGATTGCCCGAGAAATAATACCACGTTCATGAAATTTATAGGATAATAAAATACGAGCATAAACGCCTTGCAAGATATGGTTTATACAACGATATCAAGCGCTACGAAGCTGGCATATGATAAAAGACGTTGTAACCTCCTGGTTGCGGCGTCTTTTTGACGTCATTGCACTAAAGTTGCAGTCGCACCTCAAAATCAACTACTATTTAAAGAGGGAACAGCACTTCTAGAATGTTAGCAGCGTGTTTTGTTTTTATTTACTACTCGAGTCATCACGGCTCTGAATCACACAATCGAAAGGAAGTATCCCATGAATTCTATGCAAATCGAACAGCTCAAAATCATTCGGAACGAAATTACCCGATTTATGATGAAATACAAATTCGCCTTAGATGAGATCGAAACCAAAATGGAAATATTAAAAGAGGAGTTCCAGGCTCTTCATGATTATAGTCCGATCGAACATACGAAGTCCCGCCTGAAATCGCCGGAGAGCATCATGAAGAAGCTGCTCCGAAAAGGCGGAAACATATCTCTCAGTTCCATCGAAGACAACATTAAAGACATCGCTGGTCTAAGAATCACCTGCTCCTTCATTACCGACATTTACAAAATCAGCGACATGCTGCAGAAGCAGAGCGACTTAACGGTCCTGAACGTCAAAGATTATATCAAGAATCCGAAGCCAAACGGATACCAAAGCCTGCATCTGTTAGTCGAAGTGCCTGTTTTTTTCTCCGACCGGGTGGAGAAGGTATGCGTTGAAGTCCAAATTCGGACTATTGCCATGGATTTCTGGGCGAGTCTGGAGCATAAAATTTTCTACAAATATAATAAGTCGGTTCCCCAGCATCTGCTGGAAGAGCTTAAGAAGGCGGCGGATACGGCTAACGCGCTGGACCGTCAGATGGAGCAATTGCACCACGAAGTACAGGCCATTAAGGATTCGGAAAGCAATGATTCGCTGCTGGAGGAGCTGAAGAGCATTCAGATCAACAACCGCAAGTATGAGCTTCCGGCCGGATTGCTTGAAGTGTTGACCGAGGATAATTAAAAGTTCTGGCAGGGGCAAAAAAAAGAAAAGCTTCACCTGTTTCATCAACCGTACACCGGGTATATATATCCTAAGTGGGAAGTGGAAACACATCAACACCAGACGGATAATAAGACGTTAAGTCGGAATTACCGAAAGGATTTGATACCCATGTACAGCATAACGAGGAATAAGGACGATACTACCTGAATTATTCCAAAGTACACCTTAAGCAATGGAACGATTGCGTTAGAATAGAAATAACCGCTTCCCACGAAAAAACTCTGCGAGTGATCTCGCGGAGTTTTTTTTTGCTGTCGACAACCATCCTTGCATGCCTCTGAATCTGCACGTGCACAAAGGGAATAGGATGCATGATGTACAAATTGTGTTCCTATTCCTGGTGGAAAGCCGATGACTGTGTGAACGATTCTGTTCACAATATTGAGGGATTGGCGGCCCTCGAAAGAACGGACTCTATGATATACTTAGAAATTGGATACAATGGTAACAAACATGATGAAGATGTTATGAACCTACATAATAGAGGTGTATGTACAGTGACAACTACCGTAGTCATCGGCGGCGGCATTACCGGACTTTCGACCTTATACTATTTGCAAAAAGAGTTAAATCGCCATCAACAAGATATGGAATTGGTGCTTATCGAGGCAAGTGAAACGCTGGGAGGCAAAATCCGAACCGTTCAGAACGGTGAATTTATTATGGAAACCGGAGCGGATTCGATCGTATCCCGGAAAACGAATGTGGCACCACTTCTGGAGGAACTTCAGTTAACAGACCAGGTTGTGTATAATGCCACAGGGACTTCGTTCATATATACGACTGCAGGTTTGAAAAGAATCCCGGATGAGAGCGTATTCGGCATACCGCTTAGCCTGAAATCCTTGGCGGAAAGCGAGCTCGTATCTGCCGAGGGGAAGGTGGAGGCGCTCAAGGACTACTACACGCCGAATGAAACGTTTACCAAGGATGATTCTTTGGGCGAGTTCCTTGAAGCCTTCCTTGGCAAGGAAATCGTTCAGAATCAGATCGCTCCGGTCATATCGGGCGTATATTCCGGAGAGCTTCATGATCTCACGATTGCGTCCACGTTTCCTTATTTACTAGAATACAAAAATGCACACGGTAGTATCATGGGTGGTCTAGCCGAGCATAAACAAAAGTTCCTGGGCTCAGGTAATAAGAAGTTTGTTTCCTTCCAAGACGGAGTCTCCGTATTGATTGATGCACTGGAACGGACCGTGATACAAACAGGCGCGAAGATATACAAGGGCGTTTCCGCAGAGAAACTGGAGAAAATGGCTAGCGGTTACGGGATAACATTGGCAAATGGCGAAAAGCTTGAAGCTGATTTTGTTGTATTAAGCACAATGGGATCCGCCGCGAAGGAGCTGCTGCAAGATCCGCTGCTTAACGAGGACTTTGACCAGCTGTATACCAAATCGCTTATCAGCGTGTATCTTGCCTATGATATTCAAGACAAAGAGCTTCCCTACGATGGAACGGGATTTATTACGGCTAAGGGAACCCAGTTAAAGTGTGATGCTTGTACCTGGACGAGCCGGAAATGGGAGCATACTTCCGAGAACAAGCGGTTATTAATGCGATTGTTCTACAAGAGCTCCAATCCGCATTATGAGGAGTTCATCCGATTATCCGATGAAGAATTGAAGCGGGTCGGGATGGAGGATATCAGCCAAAGCCTCGGCATTAAGGCAGAGCCTATTTCTTGTGAAGTCACCAAATGGCATGATAATATGCCGAATTATCATTTGAAGCACCGGCAAATCGTGGAGTCATTAGAGCATAAAATGGGTGACCTGTACCCTAACGTTATGCTTGCGGGATGCTCCTATTATGGAGTGGGTATACCGGATTGCATTGCGAACGGGGAGAAGACGGCAGGTCTGATCGTGGAAAGGATGCTTGGATGACAATTTATATCGCGTTGCTCAGAGGGATCAATGTCGGCGGCCATAACAAGATCAAAATGGCCGATTTAAGAAAAATGCTTGAACACATGGGGCTGGCTCGCGTGCAGACCTACATCCAGAGCGGAAACGTGCTCTTCGAATCTGCGGAATCCAAGGAAACGCTGCGCGTCCAAATGGAACAAGGCATACTTGAAACGTTCGGCTTCTCGATATCGGTGATCATTAGAACCTCTGAGGAAATCGAGGGGATTGTTCGGAACTGTCCATTTTCGGAAGAAACGATACGTCAAGCGGAGGAAGCGTCGGAGTTTGAGAGTCTTTATGTTGCCATGCTGCCGGAAGCGCCTGCTGCTGAAGATGTGGAGAAATTAAGGCTTTATGTAAACGAAAAGGAAACCTTCGAAGTTATTGGTGAAGAGGTTTACTTACTGTTTAAGGAAAGCGTTCGGAATTCCAAGCTGGCGGTTCAGTTGACGAAGCTCGGCGTACCGATGACGATGCGGAATTGGAAAACCATGAACAAGCTGGTACAACTGTCCCAGACAATGAAGAGTGAGTAGTCGCCATCATTTATACAAATGAAGGGGTACATAGCTAATCTCAAAATTCGAGAGGAAGTTCGGGCTAAAGTGTTTCACTTCCTGAGGAGCGGGTAAATATAGAACAAGTGGGAAGTGGTATTGTCAATCGACGGACGGAAGAACATGATGTCATTCCGAAAGGCAGTTGATTCACCATGAACACTCGCAAAAGGAGAAGGAGAGCGAAGTTTCTTCGATTCTTTTCAGGTAAGGCACCCTAGCAATTGGAAAATGGCTGCATAATGAATTTTAAATCGCTTCCCACTGATAAGGATCCTGCGAAATTATTCGCGGGGTCTTTTTTTGTGCGGGAGACCGGAGTAATTGATAGTATCTGAATAAGCTGAAGCTCATTCCATGAAAGAGGATCTTGACGGATGCTTGCCCAAAGATGAACCGGATAAGACGTGAATAGTCTGGAAGTAATGGGTTTTATACGCTATGCTGCCCCCGCTTGTGGACCTTGAGATAGGGGTAACTACTTAATATATAGTAATGAATATCTGTTAACAAACTGCCCTATTTTACTAGATGATTAACTGATCCCGGGACTTGTGAATCATTTATCAGATTTTACATAAATCGGTTTAAAAATCAAAGGGAATATGCAATTATTGATCTTAGGAGGTGAGGTGCTAAATGGATCTCTTATAGGGGATAGCCTAAATCTAAATCGTGAGGGATTTAATATTGAAAGCGCTTTAATTAAAAATTTGGAGATCCCATGGAGACCTGGAGAATTGGGAAACTGAATTGATTGTTCAAAAAATCATTTCTAGGAGGTTTTCCATTGTCTAAGATCGTCCTGAATCGATGTATATCCTGCTTCTTGATTCTCTGTATCGTGTTGTCGGCCTCGTTTGCCGGTTTCCCAGGACAGGCTTCAGCCCAGTCATCCAACGCACTGAACAACGTGCCTGAACTGCTGATCACCGAGCTTGTCCCTGATTCTACGAATGTAGGAACCGCCGATGGTTATGAATTTATTGAAGTATATAACAATACCGACCAAGACATCGATTTCAGCCATTACAAAATTCGTTACCGTTACTTGGAGAGTGATACCCTCTGGGCTCATGTACCCGATGAGGTGATGATTCCATCCAGAGGCACGCTGGTGTTCTGGATTATTAACGCACAGAACAGCAAATCAACGATTGCTGATTTTAATAAAAATTACGGCACCAACCTGATTGAAAACACCGATGTCGTCAAAATATTCTCAGGCGGCATGTCCAATTCACGCATGCGGGAGCTCGTGGTTGTGACGAACACCGGCCGTCCGATCGTATCCGCATTTTACAATGACGGAGATGTTCATAACGCCGCCGATCAGGGGATCTTCTATAAGTACCCGGAGGATGGCAGCCTGAAGATGCAGCGGATTTCCCAGCTGGAGCATAAGGCTACGCCGGGTTCGCTGCAGCATTCCGAGGTACCTGCGGAGCCGGTACATATTGATGTGACCAAGGAACCAACGGTCACCAACCGGACGACAACGGCGAATGTGACGCCGGGCGAAAATCTGGAAATTCTCGCAGAAGCGCACGATGATCGTATGGTTACTTCGCTCGCGTTATCATATCGTGTCGATGGACAGAACGATTACAAAGTCGTACAGCTTCAGGAAGGAAAGCAAGGCCTCGGTCATACGATTTCTTACCTGGAGCTGCTGGGACACACCAAGCTGGAGTATTTTTTCACGGTGTCCAACACCTTTAAGGAAGTAGAAAGTCCCAAATACGAAGTCGATCTAACGGGGAATGGTGCCAGCGCCAGCCTGAATGTTGACGATCAACAGACCGTCACCGGGATAACGTATATTCGGGGGGCAGCGGATGGGGTAGAACCTGCCGATCTTGAGCTTCATATCGACGGGCAGCCGGTTCAAGGCACACCTGTTATGGAGCATTCCGCTTATTTTGTTTTTGAAGGCGATGGTATTGACGATGGGATCAACACGGTAACCATCGGCAAGGATGTGCTGTTCAAGACCGAGGCGAACATTGACGGCTATCAAACGATTGCTGTCCCCATCGAACCGCAATGGCTGACAAGCGGCACAAACGAAATTACCCTTCGGGCCGGCGATAACGAGAAAACCTATTTCGAGGATGACAAGCCGACGGGCAATATGGATGACTTTAATGCCCGCAACGTACGGCTGCTGTTAGGAGATGGGACAGAAATCCGGGATCCGCAATTTAAGGATCCTGCGCTTATCCACGACCTTGGAGACGATGGACGGTTTTTGCCTCTTGTTGCTTTTCAATTCGATATTCCTGCCGATAAAGTAAAAGCCCTGTCTTACGCTTGGGATACCACGTCGGTAACAGACGGGCAGCACAAGGTTGATTTGAATGTAAAGGGTAAGTCTGAAGCCTTTGCCAACGTTCAGGTCGATAACGATGGACCGGAAATTAACGTGACCGTTGAAGAGGGGAAGAGTTATAAGGGAAGCATTCCGATCGATGTGACTGCCCAAGATAGCGTATCCGGCGTGGAACGGGTGGAGGTCCTGCTAGATGGTCAAGCCATCCAGGTGCCGTATAATACTTCATCTTCCGAGCTTGATCCAGGTGATCATAAGCTGGAAATCCGCGCAGTGGACAAGATCGGCAACATCTCGGAACGTATGGTTACGTTTAACACTTCACCGGAGCATCCGAATGCACCTGTATTGGTCTCACCAGCAGATATGGAGAGCGGAACCGGGTTGTCGCCGGAACTGAAGGTTCAAGTCAGCGATCCATCGGATGACGAGCTTGAGGTCTCCTTCCATCAGGCGTATCCGTATCATGCATTAAGTGGCGATCGAGTAAAATTATCCAAGAACGCCTCGGATGAAGAGCCACCTAAGGACAGGTTCCCGGTGGGCGAAACTGCGCTAACTGCAGAGGAATTGAAGCTGATAGCAGAGTCCAACGATCAATATGTCACGGTGGATTCCACGTCCCAGTTCCCTTATATCCGGTTTGAGGTAGAGCTGGAGCATGCCGTGGAGCCGGGTGACAGCGTTGAAGTGACTTGGGAAGGACACACGGTGCCCGGCCGTAAGGTCACGATGTATGCGTGGAACCACAACCAGAACAAGTGGACGGAAATTACCAAACATATTGCCCAGTCTGAAGATGATTTTACGCTGCGAGGCGAACTGATGGCAGCAGACTACGTCCAGAACAGCAAAGTGGATGTCATCGTACAGGACGAAATTCCATCCCGTGGGGATTATGATTACACTTTTGTATGGGTATCGGATACCCAGTTCTTAACGGAGCTGTACCCGCATATTCAGCAGAAGCAATTCGACTGGATTGTCGATTCCATCGATGATATGAACATCAAATATTTGTTCCATACCGGTGATATCGTGAATGATCCGACAGCTGAGTATCAATGGAAACGTGCCGATGATTACATGAAGATGCTGGAGGATGCAAATCTGCCGCATGGCGTGCTCGCCGGAAATCATGATGTGGGAAGTTATGATTGGGATTACACGACCTACAGTCAATATTTCGGGGAGGAGCGTTACAAGAATCAGCCATATTACGGAGGTTCCTACAAGGATAATCGCGGACATTATGACCTTGTCTCCGTTGAAGGCAACGACTTCATCATGATGTATATGGGATGGGGCGTTGAAGACGAGGACATCAAGTGGATGAACGAGGTTCTCGCAGCGTATCCGGACCGTACCGCATTCCTGAATTTCCATGATTATATGCTCGCGAACGGAACTCGTTCCGGTATAGGTAACAAATTGTACAAGGAAGTTGTCGTTCCGAATCCGAATGTGGTTGCCGTTTTGAGCGGCCATTACACGGGAGCAAGTCTGCTTAAGAATGAATTGGATGATAATGGTGACGGTATTGCGGACAGAACCGTGTATCAGATGCTGGCAGACTACCAAGGACATGCCGATGGCGGCAGTGGTTACTTGAGATTGCTGCATTTTGATAAGGATAGCAATCAGATTTACGTAAATACGTACTCTCCTTATCTGGATAAGTACAATTATTATACAAATGGCTCGGATGAGTTCAAGATGAATCTGGATCTTGAACCGAAATTAAAGCGCGTAGCAACCGATTCGATCCAAGTAAATCATCTGAGAGGAGAGTCTATCGGTACACCGCAGAACGTGGCTAGCGGCACTGAGGTTACTCAACCGTGGACAGGACTGCAATCCGATGGAACCTATTCGTGGTATGTCGTCGCACAAGACAAATTCGGGGGGAAAACCCTTTCGGATGTGTGGACATTCACGACAGATGGCGGGAATCTCAACGCTCCGACCAACCTGAAAGCACTGAATGTGACATCGTCAACAGTTCAAATCGGTTGGGATCCCGTAAACAGTCCAGACCAACAAGTCGTGAACTTTAATGTGTATCAGGACGGGGAGCGCGTGGCAACGGTCACGGATAGCGTATATGAAGCGACAGGGCTAACCCCGGACACGCTGTATGAATTCAAAGTAACCGCCGTGGACAAGCAAGGCACGGAATCCGCTCCTAGTGAGGCCTTAACGGTCATCACTCAAGCCGTAGAAATTCCGGGTGCACCTGTATGGACAGCCGGGGAGCTTGAATTTTCGGACATTACTTCAAACGGCGTAACCATGAGCTGGCCGGAGGCGACCGCAGATCATGGCGTGGATGGATATCGTGTATATCTGAAAGGGCGGAGTGAACCGGTTGTTGCCGTGACCAATGATGTGTATTCACATACCGCTTCCGGTTTGGAGCCGGACACCCGATATCATTTTACTGTAAAAGCCTATAACGCTGCGGGAGAGAGCGCCGGACTTCATAACACAGTCACAACACCGGCAGCAGCAGTAGACAAGAGCGAGTTAATCGGATTAATCGCATCGGCACAGCAAAGGCTCGACGAAACACGAGAAGGCACATCGCCGGGGCAGTATCCGGTCGCAGCAAGGTCTGCACTCCTTGCTGCCATTGAAAGAGCCAGCGCCATAGCGCAACAGGATCATGCAACTGCCAAGACCGTACAGGATGCAATCATTGCTCTGCAAGCCGCGATCCGTACCTATAACGCATCGGTTGTACCTTCAACGGAGAATCCTCCATCATCGGGATCAGAATCAGGATCGGGGTCTTCTGGAGGATACGTATTATCTGGAGACAACCGTTTAAAAGAACTTGAAGTGATCATCGGCGACAAAGCAGCTGAACTTACCCCTGCATTCAATGAGAACAGAACTGAGTACCGACTTGAGACGGAAGCCGAATCTGTGCAGCTCCGTGTTCATGCGGCGAATAGCAAGGCAACAGTCCTTCTGGGAGAAGAACCCCTGAAAAAGGATCAGGTTATCGAGCTGAAGGAAGGGGATAACCTGTTGAAGCTGGTGATTCGGGCGGAGAACGGGACGACCCGAACCTACCAGTTAACCATTCACCGTAAGGCGAAGCCGGGGACCGAAGAACCGAAGCCGGAGCCAAAGCCGGTGATGTTAACAGACATCGCAGGACATTGGGCTTCGTCGGCGATAGAGGAAGCGGTTCAGCTCGGTATCGTTGGGGGGTATCCGGATCATACCTTTAAACCGGACCGACAAGTAACACGCGCCGAATTTATGGTCATGATGGCCAAAGCACTCGATGGACAAACGGATGCTGGGAAGCTGGATTTCAAAGACAGTTCCCAGATCGGATCCTGGGCGCTTGAAGCGATTCAATGGGCCGTATCCGAAGGTATTGTGAAGGGATATGAAGACGGCTCATTCAGACCGAATCAATCCGTCAACCGTTCTGAAATGGCGGTCATGATCGCACGTTTCCTGGGCCTTGCCTTACCAGAAGCAGAAACGGAATTCCGTGATCAGCAAGCCATTCCAGCTTGGGCAGAGAAGGAAATCGCTGCCGCCACTGCGGCTGGCATCGTAAATGGCCGCTCGGGTAACCGGTTTGCTCCACGGGACTCCGCGACCCGGGCGGAAGCCGTCATGATGATTCTTCGTATGCTGGAGAACGTGGAGAAGCAGTAAGAAATGAGAACAAATAAGAGGCTGACACTAGAGCTGGAGCTTTAGTGTCAGCCTCTTTTTAGGTTGAAGGCTAATGGAGATTCATGTTAAGGGTATGGAGCAATGAATTAAACCCACCGTCCACCGCGAAATACAGGTTCAATCGTGCCGTCAGCCAGCACACCGTCAATGTCCAGTTCAGCCGAACCGATCATGAAATCAACATGCGTCAGACTAACATTGGCTCCGCGAGCGATGAGTTCTTCCTTGCTCATCTTGGTACCACCCTCGATATTGACAGGATAGGCGCTTCCCAGTGCAAAGTGGCACGATGCATTCTCATCGATACCGGTGTTATAGAAGACACGGTTCAGCTGGGAGATTGGCGAATCATGCGGTACGAGTGCCATTTCTCCTAGATAGGACGCGCCTTCGTCCGTTTCCAGCAGTGTTGTGAGGTGCTCCCGCCCGGATTCGGCTTCATATTCGACAACTTTGCCGTCCTTGAACGTGAGCTTTATGCCTTCTACCAAGCGGCCGTTCAGATTAAGCGGAAGCGTACTGGTTACGGTCCCGTTTACGCCTGTACGGTGCGGCATTGTGTAGATTTCTTCGGTTGGCATGTTTGCCACGAAATATACGCCGGCTTCATTCTCGTCACCGCCACCAAGCCAGAGATAGCCTTCCGGCATGTCCACGCGCAGATCCGTTCCCGGCGCACGATAGTGGAAACTCTTATAGCGTTTGGCATTCATGTGATTCTGGCGCAGTTTCAACTGAGCAATATGATCCCGCCAAGCGGCAACCGGATCTTCGCTATCCACTCGATTCATCTGGAATACCGCATCCCACATCGCTTGAATACGATCCTCTTCGGGAAGATCCGCGAATACCTTATCGGCCCAGGCACGGGTAGGTGCCTTAATGAGCGACCAGCTGATTTTATTGTTGCGCACATAAACTTGGTATTTTTCGTTAGCTACGGCAGCGGCTTTCACGGCTGTAGATACTTTGGCTGAATCAATGCCTCGGAACAGCTCCGGATCCGGAACCTTAATGCGCAGAATGGCTCCTCCACCTTCTGAAAGCTGCTGCATGGCGTCGGCCTGCCACTGCGGATAATAACCGAAAGAGTCAGCGGGTGCTTTCTCGTAGCGAATGCGGGTGATTCTCTCATCATCCCAGTCGACTTGCACATATTTGGCGCCTGCATCGTATGCTTTGGCCACGATGTGGCGTGTCAACTCTACGGTTTCGATTGGAGCATTGACAATCAGTACTTGGCCCGGTTGAACGTTTACGCCTACCTTAACGACCAGCTCCGCGTATTTCTCCAGATATTTCTCGAAATTGTCCATATGTAGATTTCCTCCATTTCAGATGTACACTCTATTTTAACATGTTTCCTCTGTGTTCGAAAAAAAGTGGAATCAGGACAAAAGTGTGACAGTCAGCTGTCATATTTTCTGAATTACAATGACGACAGTAAAGAAAGAAACCTACTTAGAAGGAGTGTATGAGAACGTGAAGACACAATCGACCAACAAATTGCCCATCGTGCTCACAGGCCTGCTGCTCAGCATCTTAATGGCCTCCATGGACAATACAATCGTAGCGACCGCAATGGGGAATATCGTCGGGGAGCTCGGAGGACTTGATCATTTCGTATGGGTGACTTCCGCTTATATGGTCGCTGAGCTTGCGGGAATGCCGATCTTTGGCAAGCTGTCCGACATGTACGGTCGCAAAAAGTTCTTTGTATTCGGGATGATTGTATTTATGCTGGGTTCCGTACTGTGCGGTACGGCGAACTCCATTACAGAACTGGCGCTATATCGTGCCGTGCAAGGCATCGGCGGCGGTGCGCTGATCCCGATTGCATTCGCTATTATGTTCGATACGGTTCCCCTTGAAAAGCGGGGTAAGCTCACCGGGTTATTCGGAGCCGTGTTCGGATTATCCAGCATATTCGGACCGCTTGCAGGTGCGTATATTACGGATCATATTACATGGCAGTGGATATTCTATGTTAATTTGCCAATCGGCATCGTGGCTTTCATGATGGTCACGCTGTTTTATAAGGAATCGCATGAACGTTCCAAGCAGCCGATTGATTGGATGGGAGCCGCTTCACTCCTGACGGGCGTCATCTGTTTTATGTTTGCTTTAGAGCTTGGCGGCAAGCAGTTGGCGTGGAACTCCTGGATTATCCTGGCGTTATTTGCTATGGCGTTTGTCATGCTGGTTCTCTTCGTGCTTGCTGAGAGAAGGGCGCAGGAACCGATTATTTCCTTTCGTTTATTCAAGAATAAACTCTATACGTCCAGTGTGCTGTGCGGTTTATTCAGCGGAGGATCGTTCATCGTGGCTTCCGTTTATATTCCGATTTTCATTCAAGGGGTACTCGGTGGAAGCGCAACGAACTCGGGGCTCGTCCTGCTGCCAATGATGGTGGGTTCGGTCATCACGGCTACAGTCAGCGGTTTTCTGATGAGTAAAATATCGTATCGCAACATCATGATCCCGACGCTTGTCCTGTTCACGGGAGGGATGGTGCTCGCTTCGACGCTAACTGCGGAATCCAGCAGGTTCATCGTAACCCTATACATGGTACTGATCGGGCTTGGCATCGGCGGATCGTTCTCCGTGCTGAGTACAGCCGTCATGCATGGCTTATCCTATAAACAGCGCGGGATGGCGAGTTCGACCTTTAACTTCACGCGATCGCTTGGAATGACCATTGGTATAACCGTGTTCGGGTTGATACAGAGCCGATCCTTCACCGGATCCCTGTCATCGGGAGGAGTGAACAACGGCGGACTTCCTGAAGGATTCGATCTGAAGGATCCCCACATCTTATTGGCGCCGGAGACAAGGTCGCTGATTCCCTCAGAGCTGCTCAAACCGATCTCCGACAACCTCGCTTCCTCCATTGCCATTACATTTGCCTGGGCTATCGTTCCTGCAGCATTAGCGCTCGCCGCAGCAACGTTAATGGGGCGCAAAAAGTTGGATGAAACAGCGGAGTTAAAGAGAGAGGCGGTGGTTGGTTCAGAAGAGGAGGGAGAAACTCCGGATAATGAAAAGCTGGTGATGGTGCCGTAGCGTTTACGGTATGGCGGTATGACCCGGATCAAATTGATCTGTCTCATAAACGGATTTGCTCATTGGACTGATGGTTCGTCAGGTTGAAAACCATGTCCTATGAAGAAATGGCGGTGCTCAGGATGTTATCCTTTGCACTGCCATTTCTTGCTTTTCGGCCGGTTGCTCTTAACTGAATAAGAGGGCATCCCGTCAGATCCAAGACCTTTTGGGACACCCCTCTTACCGTTAACTCTTAATGGCACCTGCTGCAATATCGGAAATGAATTGCTTGCTGATGAACAGGAACATAACGATCAGCGGAATGACGGCTAGCAGCGTACCGGCAATGACCATCGAATAGTCGGTCGTGTATATTCCGTTCAATGAGGAGAGAGCAACCTGCAAAGTGAATTTGTTCTCATCATTTAGAATAATAAGCGGCCACAGGTAGTCATTCCATACGCCGATGAACGTGAAGGCGGCCAGGAATGATAAGGCGGGACGCAGAATCGGCAGCGATATATTCCAGTAGAGGCGGAAGAATCCGCAGCCGTCGATTTTGCCTGCATCTAGCAGCTCTGAGGGTACCGACTCCTGTGCATATTGCCTGATCCAGAAGATCCCGAAGGCGTTTACCATTCCGGGAATGATCAACGCTTTATAAGTTCCTACCCATCCGAACTCTGCCATAATGACAAACGAAGGTACCAGGGACAACTGGGCAGGCGCCATCATGGTGGCAAGCAGCAGCACAAACAGCCATTTTTTGCCTGGGAATTGGAATTTAGCGAACGTGAATCCGGCCAGGGAATCAAAGAATAAGACTAACAGCGTACAAGCGGAAGCAACGAACAGGGTATTCCAGAAGGCGCCGAAGAAATCAATGCTGCTCAGCACTCTCGACACGTTATCAAGCAAGTGAGGACCGAACCATAGTTTCGGGGGGAAGCTGTAAATGTCCGAAGTGGTTCGCGTTGCCATGACAAGCAGCCAGTAGAAGGGGAAAATCGACACCAGCAGTCCGGCGATTAACCCGATGTGAAGGAATAAGGATTTCCATTTGAACATACGATTCACCCCCATTTCAGTCATTGGACGGACTGCCCTGCACCATTTTCCAGTTCACGATGGAGAAGAGGGCAATGAGCAGGAACATTCCCCAGCCGACGGCAGCGCCATATCCGAAATAGTTATTTACGAAGGCTTCACGGTACAGGTAGAGGACGATGGTCAGACCGCCGCCGCTGACGCCGCCATCATTGCCGACAAGCACCTGCGGTTCGGTGAAGATCTGCATGCCGCCGATGGTCGAGGTGATGACCGTGAAGAGAATGATGGGTCTTAGATTTGGAATGGTGATTTTGAAAAAGGATTGAATACCGGAGGCTCCGTCGATCTTGGCTGCTTCGTACAGGACGGTCGGAATGCTCTGCAGCCCGGCAAGATAGATAATGGCGTTATACCCTGCCCATCTCCATATGACCATGACCGAAATGGCGAGCTGTATGCCCCATGTCTTATTCAACCACTCGATAGAGTTCAGGCCGAGCAAGGACAGAATATAGTTGAGAAGGCCGTAATTGTTCGAGAATACGGTGCCGAATACGATGGCAACCGCCACGAGTGAGGTAACGTTCGGCAGGAAATAACCGATCCGGAAGAAGGTGCGGAACCGGACAAACGATGCATTAAGCAGGAAGGCAACGACCAGCGCGATGAACAGCATCGGTATCGTGGAGTAGATCCAGATGAGCAGCGTGTTGCCGACGGCTCTCCAGAATTCCGGATCGGTGAGCATGAATTGGTAGTTGCCCAGCCCGTTGTAGGTCATCTCGCCGATGCCGTCCCATTTCTGAAAGGACAGGAACATCGAGAAGGCGATCGGAAAGAGCCCGAATATGGCAAATAGAATGTAAAAAGGGGAAATCGCCAAATATTCTTTGCGGTGTTTCCATATCTGTGCTGACAGTCGGTCTTGTGATTTCGGATGCTTAGGAACAGGCTTCTGTTCCAAGGGTGTATGATTCAGCATTGGATTATCCATCGTACTGTAACCTCCTCAAGCGGTTGGTATTTAAGTACTTATAGAGGTTGTTCAAAAAGTCCGCTTTTGATAAGAAAACCTCTATCGAGGCCACTTCAAGGATGAGCGACCGCGATGCATAGGTAGGTTTTCTTGCGATATAGAATTTCATCAGTTCCACTGATAACTCATAAATTCTATATCTAACACGAAGCGAATCAGGAAGCAGCTCGGCATCGAATCTTGAATTCAGCCGGGCCTTCCGGTGCTCACGTACCCAAAACAGCAGATGCTTTCGAAGTCGTTTTCTGCGAAAACGTACGCTCCGCTCCTGACGTCCCTAGCTTCATCCAACTGAAGCGTTTTGAAAAAACGCACATCGGAAGCATAAGCTTCGGTGCTGAAAATCGACCTTTTTGAACACGCACTTATAGCCATCGAGAAACATACAGGTAAGAACCGGATCCGGGTTTAGCGCAGCAGTTCTTTTTTGACTCTGGCCAGCGCGTCTTCCCAGGCTTTATCAGGATTTTTGCCTTGGAGCGCAACGGATGACAGCTCTCGATTGACAATGCCGTTTACATTAGCGAATTTACCACCGAAATAAGCAGGTTTGACGTTACGCGCAGAGTCCGAGAACACCTCGCCAGTTGCCTGATTCCCGAAAAATTCCTCGGGCTCCTTCATCACGGGGGCATCCAGCGCGTCTTTGGCGGAAGGGAAAAGGTTGATCTTCTTGAAGGATTGAACCTGATTTTCCGGATTCTGAATATATTTCATTACTTCAAATGCTTCCTGCGGATATTTACTCGTCTTCATGATGGCGAGGAAGGAGCCGCCATTGTTGCCGTCCCCACCAGGGGCGCGTGCTACTCTCCATTTACCGCTGGTATCCGGCGCCGCCTGCATCAATATTTCCTTCATCCACACCGCACCGACAAAGGAAGCGACCCGTCCATTGTTCATGGCGGCATTCCATTCTGAGGAGGAAGTATTAGTGTTGGCGCTTAGCTTCATCTGTGAAGCCTTCACCGCCGTATCCCAGGCCGTCTTCATGGAGGATTCAGGGGTTTCGCCGATAAACGTATTGTCCTCGGCAAAATATATGCGTTCAGACTGAGCATTCATTTGTGTGTAAATGTTAGTGATGTTGTCGAGCATTTTTACTTTTTGATTAAAATGCTCCTGCAGCTTCTGCCCGGCTTCCAAATATTGATCCCAGGTGCCGAGCTGCGCGTGGACATCTTCTGGTTCGGTCGGTAGCCCGGCTTCCCCGAACAAATCTGACCTGTAATATAGGGCGGTTGGCCCCGTATCGATCGGAAGGGCAATCATGGCGCCTTCCGGGGTAACGCCAAGCTTCCATTTCCAATCCAGGAACTCCGGCTCAATCTCCTTGGCGCCCAGCTCATACAGATCGTAGAAACGATCCGAACTCGTAAACAGCTCTGCCACCCAGTCGTTAAAAGCGACGATGTCCGGTCCTCCGGAACCAGCCGCCAGCGTTGTTTTTAGCTTCGATTTGAAGTCGCCACCGATTTTTTGTGCATCGATTCGGATCCCCGGGAACTCCTTTTCAACGGACTTAATCAGCTCATCGTCCAGGCTTCGGTTCCAGTACCAAAGTGTAAGCGTTTTCGTTTTTTCGGTGGAAACATTTCCAGCGCACCCGCTGATGATCATAACAAGAATCAGTAACCCCAAGCTAACCATCCTGCGTATATTCACTATCGTCAGCCTCCTAACGTGGTGAAGTCGGTGATGCTTAAATCTTATTCAGTTACCAAGCTTGCGTGAGTATAAATATATGATTACGTTTATAAACATTAGACTAAAAATCGAAACATTCCATAAAAAGGAATAATAAATGGACAACCTGGGGGCGATATCACGGATCGATCAAGTCTTTCTAATATATCATTGCCTCCTCCTTCTGTAGGTTCGTTAGGTCATGCTCGTCATTAATATCCCGCATCACCTACACGAATGGGTTCGGTCGATGAGTTTTAGAATCGGATGACCTCCTTTCTTTGACTTTCTTGTATAATAGCTTCAAACTATTCTCAGTATAAGCTAATATTGTAATGGAAAATGAAGTGCTAGATTGGTAAATTCAAGGGAATTAGGTGAGGTGAAAAGAGTGAATGACCCGCATAACCGTCGCTTGATCATCTGCTCCTATCGTGAGCTTGGGGAACACGAGCTCACGGGGATTCTTAGGAATGACGTGGCCTCCTTTCTGCAGAAACACCAATGTCCAAAGACAGCAGAGCATGTGCTGAAAGTGGGGGAGGAAGCCCGCAGAATTGCTGTTCTCTATGGCGCCGATCCGACCGCTGCTGAATATGCCGGGTATCTGCATGATATTAGCGCCGTTTTTCCGAATCATGTCCGCATTCAAGTAGCCCGCGAGATCGGGGTGGAAGTATTGCCTGAAGAAGAGCAATTTCCCATGATCATCCATCAGAAAATTTCGGCATATATGGCCGAGGATTTGTTCAAAATTACAGAACCTGAAATCTTGAACGCTGTTGGTTGCCATACGACGTTAAGATCCAAGGCTACATTGTTAGATAAGGTACTGTTCGTCGCCGATAAGATGGAATGGGATCAAACGGGAATCCCCCCGTATTTAGAGGAGATTACGGAGCAGTTGCAAACCTCGCTGGATCATGCCGCATTTGAATATATTCAATACTTATGGAATCGGCGTGAATTGCTGAAGGTAGTCCATCCTTGGCTTCGAGACGCATATGATGAATTACGGGATTCACTAAACCATAACCTCGGGAATCCGAAATAAACGAAGTTTGGAGGCGGGTTCATTGACGCAAATTGCATTGATCTCCGACATACATGGAAACATTCCTGCCTTGGAGGCCGTTCTGAAGGATATCAAACAACGTGAAATCGAAACCATCTATTGCCTGGGTGACTTGATTGGGAAAGGTCCGCACGGAGATATCGCGGTTGATCTGGTCAGAACCCATTGCCAGCAAGTCATCAAGGGGAATTGGGACGACTTTATAGGTAAGGAAACCGATGATCCGGTCCTCCAATGGCATCAGCATAGACTTGGAAGCGAGAGGCTTCAATATCTTGCCGAACTTCCGTATATCCTTGAGTTCATGATGAGCGGCAAATGGATCCGGTTGTTTCATGCATCGCCCCGCAGCGTGTACGAGCGAATACAACCATGGGATGACCAGGAGAAGCTGGAAACCTTGTTTCACAGTTCCCCGCTGTGCGGAGACCCGAGAATCGCGGACGTCGCCGGTTACGCGGATATTCATAACGCATATCACCAGCATCTGGACGGGAGAACGCTGTTTAATACCGGCAGCGTCGGCAATCCCCTTGAAATGCCAGAAGCCTCCTATGTCATTTTGGACGGAATTTATGACAGCGAAGAACTGGCTTCTTTCAACATTCAATTTATTCGCGTGCCATACCCTATTGAACAAGCCGTACAGGATGCCTTGGAATCCGGCATGCCTTCCCCTGAGGACTATATTCTCGAGGTTAGAACGGGGCGGTATCAAGCAAGTAAAGACTAAGGATAATATCGATTTCTGAAGAGCCGGTGATGCTGGCTCTTTTTTTTAGAGATAAGAAAGTATAAACTTCCAAAGCTTAGCATCCTTATCTCGCAAGAAAAACTTCCGCTAAATGCGGTCTGTCTACTGAGAAAGTACGTCGATAGACGTTTTTCTTATGTCACCCATCGCATAAATTTATTTTACATTATTATCTATTAAAGGATGAAGGTGATCGATTAAATAGGAATGAATGTTCTTAAATAGGTCTTAAGAAGGGTAGGGAGTCAGCCGCAGATTCGATATGATTAAGAGTAATGGATAATTTTGCTGTGCATGACTAGCAGCGACTTGATTTAGGAGGGTATGAGTTTGGTTGAGATTACAGAGTCATGGATCGATTCGCAGGCACCGAATAGTGCAGCCATAAAGAATGGACAGGGGCTTGTCAAAAAAGGGCGGTTTCTGCAGCTCCATCATTCGGAGGATCATGCCGTACTTTTTGGCACGTGTGCAGGCAGCGGAAGTTCCGACTACCAGCCGTCTGCCGATTTTGCGGTACCGGAGAAGCCGGTTATGCGGTGTACTTGCCCGAGCCGGCAGTTTCCGTGCAAGCATGTGCTTGGACTGCTTTATGCGTATGCGGGCGGAGCGTCGTTTTCATCCGCCGAGGTACCGGAGGATTTGGCCGCCAAGCGGGAGAAAGCGGAGAAGCGGGAAGAGCGCAAGCTCAAAGAATCTGCCGAAGGGGCAGCGCCCAAACCGAAGAAGGTCAACAAATCGGCATTAAAAAAGAAAATCAATGCGCAGCTGGAAGGTCTGGACGTATTGGAGAAGCTGATCCACTCGTTGATCCGGAACGGATTAGGAACATTGGATAAAAAGGAACAAAAGCTGATCCAGGAACATGTAAAACAGATGGGCAACTATTATTTATCGGGTGCTCAGTCGGAACTTCGCCGCCTGGCGCTGGTGTTGTCGGACAAAGACCAGGAGAAAGCTTATACATATGCGGTTGAGCAGCTTGCCGTTATGAATGCAATCATTAAAAAAGGCAGGCAATACCTGGCTTCAAAGCTTGAGGATCCGGATATGGCGCTGGACCATGAGTCGACGATTGAGGAATGGCTGGGGCATGCCTGGCAGCTGACGGAGCTGCAAAGTTTCGGACTCGTAAGCGAACAGGCGGAGTTGATACAGCTTTCCTTTCTGAGTTATGCCGACGATGCACGGCTGGAGCATGTGGATATCGGGTACTGGATTCAAAAGGACAGCGGCGAAATTCACCGAACGATTCAGTACCGTCCCTATAAGGCCGCCAAGCTGATGCGTGAGGAAGACAGCTTTTTCGAAAAAGCCCGAATCCCAGTGCTTTACCGTTATCCGGGGGACATGAACCGACGGGTCCGCTTTGAAGAGATGGCTTCAATTCCGGTGACCGGGGAGGATTTGGTTTGGATTCACGAATATGCAGCGTGTTCTTATGCTGAAGCCGTTAAAAAAGTAAAGAACCAGCTGAAAAATCCGCTCGCTGACAGTCAGCCCGTGATACTGCTTCATGTTTCCCGGATCAGCCGGAACGACGAAGGCCAATATGCCATCACGGATGAAGCCGGACAATCGATTGCACTTGGCGACGTATTCTTACAATCGACGGTACCAATGCTGCGGTATCTGCCGGAGGAGAAGCTGAGCGGCGTCTCCATGCTGGTTATGTTTGAGCACAGCCTGACCACGGGCCGTCTCTTGGCGCAGCCGCTGACCATTATTACGAATAACGAAATCATCCGGCTGTTGTACTGAGCAGGGTTAACGAAGGAGGAACGACCATGAGTACGGCATTATTGCAGGAGCTTAACCAGGAGGTTAGGCGTTTATATATTGCCGGCAGCGAACTCGCAGCCGGCGACTTTCGCCTCAAGCGGCTGGTGCCGCAGTTTCAGCAGCTTGGAGAGCGCGCTACCGTGTTCAAGAGATTGGGTGAAGGAATCAGCGCTTTAATCGAACCGGAATCCGGGAAGGAGACTCCGTCGGCACAGCTGCTTCAGGATTTGAACCAGCTGTTGAGCTCCGTGCTGCATACGCAAGGAACGACAGCCCCTGAAGGAGAGCTCCACCCGGTAGAGCATCATCCGGTTTCACTGTCATCCCATTTATCCTTCCGCAAGCTTTCCGCTGTACAGACAGCGCTGACCACAACGGGCGGCGGTCGTTACGAGATCATAGAAGAAGCATGGAAGGAGGGCTTGTTCCGGGATTTCCGGCTGGTATACCTTGCGATTGAAGCCTTGAATGACCCTTATGTGGAGATTGGAGAGCTTGCGGCCAATGAGATTTTGCCGTCGTATGGCCCGGAAATCATTCCATTTCTGCTGGAAAGCTTTGATCCCGCAGGCGGAAGGTCGGAGTCGCGGAAGCTGAAGGTGATGACGCAAACTGGCGGTAAGGAAATAGCGGAACTGATTCGCCAAGCGGCCGAGACCGGCAGCGATGAGGTGCGGTGCATGGCGATTAAATTGCTTGCCCGCTACGAAGAGTATGAAGCTGATCTGATGGAATGGAGCAAGAGCAAGAAGAAAGTCATCCGAGAAGCGGCTTATGGCGCACTGGCAGAGAACGGTTCGGATCAGGCTGTGGAGCGATTGTATGAAGCCGCTCAAGGAAAAGACAAAGAGCTGGTTAACCCTGCCCTGGGCAAATGCCGTTCCGTCTTGTTGACGGATTGGCTTGTACGAGATATGTCCGCCGAGCTTCAAGCGGTTTCCGAATTTCCGGATGACAAGCAAAAGCTGGAGGAGAGCTGGAGCAAGGTGAAGCGCTGCTTGTGGGCACTGCACGACAAACAAAGTCCGGCGCTCGAAGAGCTATACCGGAACGTGCTTCAGCAATATTCCTTATATATCAAGTCTTTGGGCTGGACATACCTTATAAATGAAGCGGTCATTTACATGAATCGCGTGGATTCCGAGGAAGCCAGGGAACTGCTTCGCCAAAACGCGGAGAACGATTTGGAGCAATACAGACATAGCAGCTCATATGTCCGCGAGGTATTCCAAAAAGCCGCGCGCGTGCTGCCGCCGGACCGCGTATATGAACAATACAAGGACGTTCTGATGCAAGGCTTCGCCTCCTCGTCGCTTGGCAAGGCGGCCAAAGAACGAAAAAGGCTTTTGGACACCCTGTCGGATATGGTTATCCATCGGCAGTATAAACCATATGAGGAAGTCATGCCGTTTACGGGGAAGGAGAGCTACACGTATTACGTGGAAATGCTCCCGCAGGAGCAGCTGCAAGCAAGCTGGGATGACAGATGGCTGGAGTTGTTTATCGAGCAGGATGAGCTTGCGCTGGTAAGTGCGTTCGCCCGCCGGGGACATCACAAAGCCGAGTCTTATTTACAGGCGAAGCTGAAGAATTCTCCGGAATTCCGCAACCGTTTTGCCAATTTGATCATCATGGGGCTTGTTCGTTCTGGCATGAAGGATGAAGCGTTATTTGAAGCTATCGTGGCCGCACTGGAAGATAAGCGCAATCACGACTGTTACATGATTGAACCATTTATTTTCAAGCAGCTTTGCCGATTGCCTGCAGGGTATTATGACCGCGTTTATGCGGCGCTGGGCAACTATCGTGACAACGCCGAGGATCAGCTTCGTTACATCCTTCGGATGATGAAGGAACAAGACATTTAAAGGAGTGAAACGCCCATGGCAGCAGGCCAAGAGCAATTACAAGATATCATGCGGCAGCCGGCGGAAATACTGTTCCGTCACGAGCTGGAAGCGCTGCGTAAGGAGGATTCCGGGAACATTCCCGCCGGATGGCAGATGTCGCCGCAATCCGTACTCAAATTTATCGTCGGCGGCAAGGCAGGCAAAACGGAGATCACGCCTAAATATATCGGGAACAAGCGGCTGATCGAGATGGCGGTCGCTACCTTGGTAACCGACCGTGCTCTATTATTGATCGGGGAACCAGGTACGGCCAAATCCTGGCTGTCCGAAAATCTGGCGGCAGCGATCTACGGGAATTCCGGGCTGGTCGTTCAGGGAACGGCAGGAACGAGTGAAGAGCATGTCCGGTATTCGTGGAACTATGCCATGCTGCTCGCACAAGGCCCGACTCCCGAAGCGTTGGTGCAGAGTCCGATCATGCGGGCGATGGAATCGGGAGGGATAGCCCGTTTTGAAGAGATTTCCCGCTGCGCTTCGGAGGTACAGGATGCGCTGATCTCCATTTTGTCCGAAAAGACGTTATCGGTGCCTGAGCTCGGTAAAGAAATGAACGCCCGGAAAGGCTTCTCTATTATCGCCACTGCAAATACCAGAGACCGCGGGGTCAATGAGATGTCAACGGCGCTCAAGCGCCGTTTCAATATTATCGTTCTTCCCGCTCCAGCGGATCTGAATACCGAAATCGAAATCGTAAAGAAACGGGTGTCGGAGATTGCCTCCTCTTATGATCTGCAGGCTGCTGCTCCCGCAGATGAAGCACTGCTCAAGGTTGTGACGATCTTTCGTGAGCTGCGCAGCGGCATGACGCTGGATAAAAAGGAAAAGGTGAAGTCCCCGGCCGGGGTGATCTCGACGGCCGAAGCGATTTCGCTCCTGACAAACAGCATGGCGCTGGCTGCGAGTTTTGGCAGCGGTGAGTTGACGGACGAGGATTTGGCAGCGGGACTTCAAGGGGCGATTGTTAAGGATGATGATAAAGACCGGCTCGTATGGAAGGAATATCTTGATAATATCATGAAGAAACGCGGGACCGAGTGGCGGGGCTTATATAACGCATGCAAGGAGATCAACCAGTGAATGCTGCCGGCATACATGTTTTTGGAGTTCGGCATTTGTCGCCCGCCGGTGCGAAGCATGTACTGGATTTTCTGGATGAGATCAACCCTACGGCGGTGCTCATCGAAGGGCCGGCGGATGCAAGCGGGGAAATACGTCATCTGACCCAGGCAACAACGAAGCCGCCGATAGCCATATTGGCGTTTACCGAAGAACTGCCCGTACGAACGATTTTGTGGCCTTTTGCGGTATACTCCCCGGAATATCAGGCCATGAGATGGGCGCAGAAGCGCGGAGCTTATGCGGCATTCATCGATCTGCCCTCATCCACAGCCGTTTGCATGCAGGAGCTGCGCCGCAGCTCGGAGGGTGAAGCGGACGGGGAAGAGCTTGGAGGCGAGGATCATGGATCCGGCTCGGGACCAGCTGAGCCGATGGACGAGAGCCGGCCGGACGAAAAATCCGTATATGAGCTGATTGCCGAGCTTGCCGGCGAATACGATTACGATATGTACTGGGAGCGGAGTTACGAACATAATTTGAGCGAAGGATCTTACCGGAAATCCATATCGGCTTTTTCCATGCAGATGAGAGAACTGTCGGAGGAAAAAGAGCGGCGTGAGGATACTGTGGAATACGCCTACAATGCCGTCCGGGAGTCGTATATGCGCCGTCAGATTGTTGAAGCGATTGCGGCGGGGCATAACCCCGAGCGCATTGTAGTCGTGTGCGGGGCTTACCATGCCTCGGCCCTTAGCGAGTTGTCCAGTCCGATGAGCGACGAGGATTTGAATCAGCTTCCTTCCCGGATAACCAAGCTGACGCTAATGCCATATTCCTATTATAAACTGTCGTCCATTTCCGGTTATGGTGCCGGAAATATCGCTCCCCATTATTTTGAGATGATGTGGGAACGAATGAAGGAGGGCTCTTTAGCGGAATTGCCGCATCATTATTTATCCATGGTGGCGGGCTCGATGAGAAAGAACGGTACCCACCGCTCCACGGCGGAGGTGATCGAAGCCGTCCGGCTAGCGGAGTCGCTGGCAGCGCTCCACGGGGGCGGTCTCCCGACACTGCGGGATTTGCGGGATGCGGCCCAGACGCTGCTTGGGCGCGGCGAACTTGCCGTCGTGGCAGAGGAGCTTGCACGTGTGGAGATCGGCACGGCGATCGGCGAACTGGCGGAAGGCGTCAGCCAGACCCCGATCCAGGACGACCTGAACCGTCAGTTGAAGAGGCTGAAGCTGGAGAAGTATAAATCGGTTGTTGCCAACGATTTAATCTTGGATTTGCGCGAGAACCGGAGAGTAACCTCGAAAGAGTCCGCGTATCTCGATTTGAACCGGTCCTTTTTGTTTCATCGCTTGAAGCTCTTGGGAATTGATTTTGTTAAAGCCAGGCCCAGCGGGCAGGAGCAAGGTGCGTGGGCCGAGCACTGGGTTGTGCAATGGGCACCGGAGGTTGAAATTCAGGTCGTTGAATCGACGCTGCTGGGGGAGACGGTAGAGGTGGCTGCCGCTTATATGCTCCAGCAAAAGCTGGCGGGCTGCAGCTCGATTGCCGAAGCCTCTACGCTTATCCGGATCGCCTATGAATGCGGGATGATTCATCAGATGGAAGCGGGTCGGCAGACCCTGCAAAAGCTTGCTGTGGACAGCCGCGATGTCGTTCAGATTGCGGCAGCTTCCCGGGAGTTATCCGTGCTGATCCGTTTCGGCGGGATCAGGCGGATGGATACGGAGCCGCTAGTACCGCTGCTGCAGCAGCTCTTTATGCGCGCTTGCTTGTTTCTGCTCGATGGCAGCCAGTGCAGCGACGAGGTATCAGGCCCGATGATCACCGCCATGAATGAACTGAACAGTGTCGCCATGGAGCATGCGGAGCAGGTGGATGAGGAACTTTGGCTGCAAGAGCTCGGGCATTTGTCCGAAAGAGATGACCTGAACGCCCGGTTGTCAGGATATGCGTGTGCGGTATTGATGGAGCGGAATGCGATTTCCGCCGGGCAGTGTGCCGAAGAAGTGTCGCGCAGATTATCCCCCGGCATTCCGGCCGATTTGGGTGCAGGATGGTTTGAAGGCTTATCGATGCGGAACAGGTATGCTCTTCTCTCGCGGTTAAGTCTGTGGGAGCAACTGAATGAATACATCCAGTCCCTGGAGGATGATGAATTCACTCGTGCGCTTGTATTTCTACGCCGGGCGTTCAGCAGCTTTTCGGCGAAGGAGAAGACGATGATTGCCGAACTGCTTGGCGAGCTATGGGGCGTGAATGCAGAGCAGGCTGCCGAGATTTTGACCGGTGACCTGAAGGAGGAAGAAGCGAAGATGATTGACGATTTGAATGATTTTGACTTTGAGGATTTTTAGGCGATGAGCTGCATACCGGAACCAAACCAAATATCACGTTGGCGGCTCATTCTGGGCCAGTCGGCTGAACCTCAGCTGGCGGGCTACAGCCCCGGAGGGAGCATACAGCTGTCGGAGGAAGAGATGATTATGGACCGTGCGCTGGCCGCGATTTATGATAATACGGACGGCGGAGCGGAAGCGGGAAGTGCGGCCGCGGGGCAGCGGGCAGCCGGGCAAGGAAAGTCGGCTCCCCGGCTTGCGCAGTGGCTGGGGGATGTCCGCTCCTTTTTTCCCGAAGACGTGGTGTCCATTATCCAGAATGATGCCATGGAACGAAAGGGCTGGAAGCAGCTGCTGTTTGAACCGGAGGTTCTGGCTACGGTCAAGCCGGATATACAGCTGGTTGGCACGCTGCTGTCCCTGAAAGGCAAGATTCCCGAGAAAACCAAGGATACGGCGCGCCTGCTGGTGAAGGCGGTTGTGGATGAGCTTGTCCAGCGTCTGCAGGAAGATATTCGCCGGGCTGTGACAGGTGCCTTGAACCGCAGACAGCATACACCGCTTCCTTCGCTCAGCGGTATTGACTGGAAGCGGACGATACAGCGAAATCTGAAAAATTATGATGCGGACCGCAAGCAGATCGTGCCGGAGCGTTTTTATTATTTTGACAGGGCAAGACGGAGCAAAGAATGGACCGTTATCGTGGATATCGACCAGAGCGGTTCCATGGCGGAATCCGTGATCTGGGCTTCCGTTATCGGATCCATATTTGCAAGCATACCCTCGCTCGACACCCGTGTGGTCGTATTCGATACGGAGGTCGTTGACCTGACGGAGCAGTGTGCCAATGATCCGGTGGATATGTTATTCGGTATCCAGCTCGGCGGCGGCACGGATATTCATAAATCGGTCGCTTACTGCGAGCAGTTTATTGATGAACCGAAAAAAACGCTGTTTATCATCATTTCGGATCTGTATGAAGGCGGCAATCAAGCCGGGCTGATCCGGCGAATGCGTGAACTGCGGGAAGCGGGAGTCAAGACGATGTGTCTCCTCGCATTATCCGACGAGGGAAAACCGTTCTATGATGAGCAGGTAGCCAAATTACTGTCCAGAGACGGGACACCTTGCTTTGCGTGCACCCCTGCACTTCTACCGCAGCTGGTGGAAGGCGCCCTTAAAGGGCATGATCTGGCGGAATTAGCGAAGAGGTTAGGCACCAAGGGGATATGAATCGGAAGTATAAACGGAGCGCGAAAAAGACCTCACAGACGATCCTGTAAACAACGGATCTTCCGTGAGGTCTTCTACTTGTATTATTGTTGATTCTCGGAGCTATGACCAGCGTTTGGCTGCTGCTGTTTAAATACCTCGGCTGCTTCTTCTGCGGAGATTTTGGTGTCAAATTCACCTGGAATCGGCATTTTGTTCAATTTCGTGGTTTGAACTTCTGCTTTTGTCGGTTCGTTACTGTTATGGTTTTGTTGGCTCATGTTGGCGGCACCTCCTTATCAAAGTACGTCTTCTGTATTTTGCCAACCATTCCCTAAAATTATGCAGAAAAACGGCATTAACGCTTGGCATGATCCGAAGAGAGCCAGCTGTTCCTGATTCTATCGTCAAATATTTAACTTCATATTCAACGGATGCCTGTTTCTCTGCTATCATAGGAATAATCGTTCAATGTTTGACGATAATCCGCAGTACATATGGAACGGAGAATGTACTATGAGCAAGTCTTATTCGTTCTTCCCTTTAGGGGATTCGGCTGTTCTCGTTCAATTCGAAGACATCGTGAGCGAGAAGGTGCATCGCCAGGTCACAGCTATGACGAGGCGAATGGAACAGAACCCTTTTCCAGGCTGGATCGAATGCATCCCTTCGTATACGAGCGTAGCGGTTTACTATGATTATGATAAGATCGGCAAGCCAGAGAGGTTCGATACCGTGTTTGCTTACGTCTGTTCGATGCTGGAGCAGCGGATGGAGGCGTGCGCTTGCGAGAAGACCATCACGAAATATGAGGTTGTTGACATTCCGGTTTGTTATGGGGGCGACTATGGGCCGGATCTGGACGAAGTGGCTCAGCAGAACCACCTATCTCCCAGGGATGTCATTCGTATTCATTCCGGGCAGGATTACTTAATCTACGCGATCGGATTCGCGCCCGGCTTCCCCTATGTCGGAGGTATCCCGGAGCAGATTGCGACACCGAGGAAACAGACTCCCCGGCTGCAAATCCCGGCTGGATCCGTAGGAATCGCCGGCACGCAAACCGGCATTTATCCGATCGAAACGCCGGGCGGGTGGCAGATTATCGGCCGGACGCCGCTCGTTTTATTTCGTCCCGAAGCCGAGCCGCCAACGCTGTTGAAGAGCGGGCAATATATCCGGTTTCGGCCTATTCAAGTTGAGGAATTTGAACGGTTAAGGGAAGTGGGCCTATGAGTATAACCGTACTAAAGTCAGGACTTCTTGTTACTCTTCAGGATGCGGGAAGACGGGGTTACGGCAGATACGGGATTATCACGGCAGGAGCAATGGATAATTCCGCTTATCGGATCGCCAATCGACTAGTTGGCAATGAGAATGAACAGGCCGTTCTGGAAATTACATGGTCAGGATTCGCGGTTGAATTTCATAGCGATCGGTGGGTTGCCATTACAGGCGGGGATCTATCACTCTCGATTGAAGGTGTGAAAGTTCCAATGTGGCGTCCCGTGCTGATCAAAGCGGGCCGTGTTCTGAGCTTTCAACAGCCGGTAACGGGTTGCCGCGCTTATATGGCTGTATCGGGCGGATTTGATGTCTGCCAGGTAATGAGCAGCAGGAGTACGTATTTAAGGGCCGGAATCGGAGGATATGAAGGGAGGCCGTTGAAGAAAGGAGATTCACTATTTGCTCATCCTTCTCAGCTTCCTCTGGTCATGTCTGAACGCTACCTTGATGATTACGGCGGTTTCCTCACCGTGAATTGGGCCGTTTCTGCTGAAGGGTATCCTGGTTCAAGGCAGGAGGCGGTGATACGCGTGCTGAAAGGGCGTCAATATGATGACTTTGACGCCATCAGCAAGCAGGCGCTGTTCGAAGAACAGTTCACCGTAACTCCGCAATCGGACCGTATGGGCTACAGGTTGTCCGGTCCGCCGCTTCAACTAAGCCATGCAAAGGAATATATATCCGAGCCGGTAGCCCTTGGAACGGTACAGGTACCCGCAGATGGCCGGCCCATCATTCTAATGGCGGATCGGCAGACGCTTGGAGGTTATCCCAAAATTGCGCAAGTGGCGACCGTTGATATTTCGCTGATCGCTCAGCTGTCTCCTGGGGCAGCAATTCGTTTTGCGGGTATTTCGTTGGCAGAAGCAGAACAGCTTTATACGGCTCACGTTCGAGAGTTTCGGATGTTGGAGGCCATGATCAAGCTTAAATTAAAGGAGTGGTGAGTCAGCATGGTTCGAGTGGACCTGAACTGCGATATGGGAGAGAGCTACGGTGCTTACAAGTTAGGCCATGATACGGAGCTTCTTCGCTGTATAACTTCGGCAAACATTGCTTGCGGATTTCATGCAGGTGATCCGGCTGTCATGAGGGCAACGGTCCGTCAAGCGATTGAGAGCGGTGCCGCAATCGGCGCGCACCCTGGCTTGCCCGATCTGGCTGGCTTCGGAAGAAGAAGAATGGAGATAACGCCTGCCGAAGCTTATGACATGGTAACCTATCAGATTGGAGCCCTGATGGCTTTTGCGATACAGGAAGGGTCTGGGCTGCAGCATGTAAAACCTCACGGTGCTCTGTATAATATGGCAGCAACCTCCAGACCCCTTGCGGATGCGATTGCATCGGCGATCAAGCATATCGATCCAACACTCATTCTGTATGGGTTGGCGGGCAGCGAGTTAATCGCGGCGGGGGAAAGGGCAGGGCTTCGCACAGCAAGCGAAGTGTTTGCGGATCGTACTTACCAGGATGACGGCACCCTCACGCCGAGACATCTGCCGGATGCCATGATAACGGATCCCGAAGCTGCGGTTACGCAAGTCGTACGGATGGTGAAAGACAGAGTGGTAGTTTCTCTGAGCGGCAAGGTGATTCCCATTACGGCAGATACCGTCTGCATTCATGGAGATGGCGCGCATGCATCGTTATTCGCCAGCACCTTGCGATCACGGCTTGAAGCAGAAGGCATAAGCGTTCAAGCGCTGTTATAATAAAAGTTAGGATGCTATTTTTGTGACCCGGCAGCTTACATAAACGAGTACAGGAGATATGATATATGCTAAAAATATTAATTTCAGGCTTTGAACCATTTGGCGGAAGCTCTATCAATCCAACGGAGAGACTGGTTGAGGAGATCAAGCACGAATCCTTCCCCGGTGCAGAGATCAGAACGCTGCTGCTTCCCGTACATTATGATGAGTGTGCGGAAATACTGCTGCAACAGATGAAGGCATACGAGCCCGATGCGGTCATTGCCTGCGGCGTAGCGGGTGGACGGACCGCCATTACACCGGAACGGATCGCCATTAATATCAAGGATATACCGCCGGAATCGACGATTTCGGATAATCGGGGTGTAAGACCTCAAGACGAGCCCATAGACGCTGACGGACCGGACGGACTGTTTTCAACCCTTCCCATCCGTTTGATGGTCAACCGGTTGAAGGAAGCGGGAATTCCAGCTACGGTATCCAATACAGCCGGAACGTATATTTGCAATAATACGATGTATGCGATTTTGAACGATATTCGCCTTAAGCAAAAATCTGCCATTGGCGGATTTGTGCATTTTCCGGCTTCGATAGAGATGGCCGTGGAGAAGCCGTCCTTGCCGACTTTATCCCATGAAACGATGTTGAAAGGCCTGCGGATCATCGTACAGGCCACGATGGATGAATTGAACGGACGAGCTTAAGTCACGGTCGCTCAGCCCTTACGCAATGAGTGGTAGATACATGATCGAATACATGATTAACAAACAATAAATCCCGTAACCCGCCATCCATGAGAACATCATGACATAGCGAGTAACGGGATTTTTTTTATTTTCTAACTCTATACATCATGTCATTAATCGACTGCATCTTCGATTACCGGGACGCAAGGGGAGAGAAACGGATCACGTTGTTCCCGTAATTGTCCGCGTGCCAGCACCTGAACCCGGAACTCGTTATCATAACCCTCCAGATTCTCATCATCTCTGGTATACAGAAGACCGTATGAACCGGGAGCGATTTCTCCAATCAATTGGTACAGCGCCACGATCTCGGCAGCCTCGGCTCCCTTGCGGTTCGTAAAACCTCCGACATGAAGGTAATAGAAGCCGTTAGCCGCATTTAAGGATAGCAAGCCGCTGCCCCATGCAAATTCGGTCATCTTAAGCTGTATTTTCTGAATAATCATGTCGAGCTGCCCGGCATCCGCTTCCGCAGGATTTTCCTGGATAGTAGCCCAGCCGTGAAATTCATACATGAATGCTCACTCCTTGTCGTTATAATGGATCGGTATCAATGTGGACTTCTATTCCATATCTTTGGCTGTATTCATGTAATTTGTCAATAACCGATTGGGCAGGCTCCCCTTCAAAATGATAATAGACTTTCCTTCCGGTTTGCTCCGCTGCTTCAAAGGTCGCTTTCATTTGATCACGGACCTTTTTGTTAACCTGCTGCAGGGCAGGCTTGGTCTGGGCAATATATTCATCGCTAACCGCGTCGAATTCCCGCCCGATCGGGTCGGAATCAAACTTCATTCTCGATTCTCCACCAAGTCGCTCCGCAAGCGCGTCCGCGGCAGCATCCGGCTTGTTAACCTTCTGCAGCTCACCGGAATATCTCGGCACCTCTTGCGCTGTTCCTTCAGCTTCGTCAGGTTTATCTTCATCGGGTTTGTCTTTAGGTTTATCTTCATCCGGCTTTTCGGTGTCAGGTTGATCTGGATTCGGCTTATCATCATCAGGTTTATTCTCATGGTCATCATCCGGCTTCCGCGGATTCTCTTCCGGTTGTTCATTCGTACCGTCAGGCTTTCGATCATCGCGAGATCGGCCAGAGAGAGTATCCGGCTCATCGCGCGTTTTCAAACCGATCTTCTCGGAAAGCGTATCCATCCACCTTCTTGCACGGGGACCCAGCTTATTGGACAGCCAAGATACCCCTTTACCTATCGGAATCCGGCTGAGGATAACGGCTAACACGGCAGCGGCCGCATTTTGTGGGGATAGCAGCTTCTTCGGGTCGCGGATGTATCCGGCAATTTCGTGTCCGCCACCGGCAATGCCTGCACCGGTCATGGCAATACCAAGAGCGGGCCAGAAGCTGACAAACAGCAGGGAAAGGGCAAAGGCTCCCAATATCATACCCGCTTGTTCCCAGCCGCTAAGCCGATCCCACCAGTTCTGGAGTGAGTCGAACAAGCACGCGAAACAAGAGGAGTCGCCGGCTATCATCGTAGCTCCGATATTGGACAGGATCCCGGCAGAAAGTATGAGGATGCCGATGGCTCCCAGAACGGCAGTATACTTTCTTACATTTTCCTGGACCTGATCCCTTTGGCCTGCTGCTTCGAGATTGCCATATAAAATCGAATATCCGAGCTCGCGTCGTTCTCGGTAGAATCCAATCAAGTAACCGAGGCGTTTCCTGTCCGTAAAGAGAGCCCGCGTCATCTGCCAACACTCCGTTAATGGATTGATGAGGGCCTCACCCTTCAGAACCGGGAGACGATCACGGATTCGATACAGATCGAAATAGTCGATGAACAACCCTGCAACCAGCAGGACCAGGAAGAAGCCTTCGGTTCGGTAGCCCTCACCGGTCCATTCATGAATAGTCAGCACCCACTCCGGCAGCCGATTCTGCCCATTCCAGGCTGCATGATTCAGGATAGCCCATAGCAGAAGGACAGCCGGAAATGCATAGGCCCAGCGTGAGAGGCGTTTGGCGTACCGGAAAGTGATGCCAATTCCGAGTGCGATCATGGCACTATGTACAGGATGCGTAACATTCATCATAGTCGGAATAAAGCTTTCCTCGAAGTAGCCCGGAAACCAATCGAAGAACTCCCAATGGAGCGTTTTGCCGCCGAGAAAAGACACCCCGTAATTGCTTTGGACTAAGCGCCTCGACAGCTCCTCCATAAATTGAAAGCCAATGCCGGGAGCAGCCCCTAATACAACATAATCGCTCAGACTTAACGAAGTAGCTCTTCTTGAAAAAAATAAATACAATCCCAGAGGCAATAGCTTGTAGATTTCCTCAACGACTGGGGTCATGACGGCGAATGACCATGTGTCGTTAGTCCGTCCTCCAAAGATCAAATGAAGTCCCTGCATGGTCCCATTGGTCAAGGGAATGACCAAAAGAATCCCTGAGAGAACAAACAAGCTGACCTGCTTCCAGGTAACGGTTTTGCTTCGGCTGAGCAGCCAAAATTGCAGCAGTACGTAGAAAGACCACAAATATTGAACAAGCATGGTCCGCGATTCTTCAATCAGAATCAGACTTAAAACGAGCACCAGCAGGGAAAGCCAGGAAAATAAGTGATACACTTTGGCAATGAAAGGGTATCTCCCAATCCATTCCCTCCAAACCCGATATATCCCCTCCACCGTGTCTCTAATTCTCGTCCGAATGACCGCAATAGACGATGTAATGGAATCCACCCCCCGCTGAATGAACCATTAGCTTAGAACGTTCACAAAAGACAGTTTGCTATATATTTACACAATGGGTCCTCATCGTGAAACATTTTCTTGATCAGCATATGCGGCTCCAAGCAGAGGTAGTGCTGCCTAAAAAGAAAACCCCTGATCAGCCGGCAGAATATCCGGATAACCAGGGGAGAGGAGGTAACTATTTATATTTTACGACGATGGCATTACTGACCTGACGCCCAGGGGCCGTTAAGTAAGATCCATTATAATACAAGCCGCTGGAGGCACCACCATCCAGATTCATCGCTTGGTACGCCCCAGCTTGTTTCATAATTTCAGCAAGCTGTGGAATGGTTGCTCCGCCTGTCGTTAACAAAATCAGCTTATGATCCTTCGTGATACCGAGCGCGCTTCGTGCGCCGCCGCCTGTTAGAATCTTCGGATCTTTGAAGCCTTCCTTCTTGACATCCAGGGTTACCTTGCCGTCAGTCAGTAGACGCGGGCCACCTTGAAGTGCCCCTTCCAAATGTCCGGCATCATATATGGATCTGAAATCAAGTCCAGGAATCATGGTGGCCAGATTGTTGCTGTCATAGGTGAAGATCGTCCGATTATCCCCCGAGGCCTTGTGCAAAATATTGCCTTTGCTGACCAAATAGCCGTAAGGTGCTTTGTATGCACCGGAAGTGTAGGCATCAAAGAACGTACCGTTTATAGCCACTACGGCGTTACTACGCTTGGCTATACTGCGCAAATCCTCGACCTTCCCTGCTTTATTGCCTGCCAGAACGACGTCCAGTTCCACCTTCGGATGGAGAAGTGAAACGGTAACCACCTGTGCACTGAAGGAACGGGAGCCCACCTTAAATGTTTTTCTGGCCGACGTCACGGCCTTGGATGAACGGGTCATCATGTTCCCCGAAAGAACGGGGAGGGTGTTTGCTACATTCCCATCCGTGATGTTCAGGGTGGATCTATTTTGGCTCCAGGATAGCTGTAAACCCAGATGCTGGCTGACAAATTGCAGCGGTACATAAGTAGAGCCGTTCTCGGAGAACGGGGCTGCTTTAGCCTGAACCTTCTTGCCATTTACATAGGCATTGAGGCTGCCCAGGTATAGCGTGAGAGCTGTATCTTCGCGAGTAATAGTGAGTTTTTTTTCAGCGGCTGTATACGCCACCTTTACGCCGTCATAGGTCTTGAGTACCCCAATCGAAATATAGGATTGGCTGTTCTTATCCACATAAGCCAAATTCTTGGGTGCGGATGCGGCATACAGCGGCGTTATTACCGTCAGCATGGCTAGTACAACGATTGCAATAATTCTTTTCATGTTTCCTCTCAAGCTCCTCTTCTCTTTATCTGTATTGGGCAACGCAGGATTTGTGCCTATACTTTATCGGAAGATAAGGACTATTTATTTAGGACAAAAGTCCAATTCCTGTCTTGTTTTTGTAAATAAATTCCGATAACCCATTGACATTTAACCTCATCTCTTATATGGTTAATTACATGAGTAACTAACCAATGATGTAATGAAGGTTATAAATGAAAGTTGGTGAGGTAAATGGCATTTCAGATTGATGACAGCAGACCGATATTCATGCAAATTGCCGACAAAATTGAAGACGACATCATCGAAGCCCGGCTGCCTGAGGAGACACAGGTTCCATCAACGAATCAGTTTGCAGCCTTTTACCAGATCAATCCGGCAACGGCTGCCAAAGGCGTAAATCTGCTGGTGGATCAAGGGATTTTGTACAAGAAACGGGGGATTGGCATGTTTGTAGCTTCAGGGGCTCGTGAATTGCTGATGGAAAAGCGCAAGACGGAGTTTTATGAACAGTACGTTGTCGCCATGGTTAAGGAAGCGGCCAAACTTGGGATTACCAAAGATCAATTATCGGAAATGATCCGCAGAGGGGAGCAAGACTGATGAGCCAAACCGTGATCGAAGTCAAGAATTTGAGCAAGGCATACAAGGATGCGACGGCTGTCGATAATGTGAGCTTTACCATTGAGGCGAATAAGATCTATGGATTGCTGGGCAGGAACGGCGCGGGCAAAACGACCATCATGCAGATGATAACGGCGCAGCTGTTCCCAAGCCAAGGGGAGATTCGCGTATTCGGAGAGCATCCATACGAAAATCAGAAGGTGATCCGGCAGGTATGCTTCATTAAGGAAGGCCAGAAATATCCGGATATCTTTACGGTCAAGGACGTTATGGGAATTGCCGCTAACGTTTATCCGAATTGGGATGCGGCATATGCGAACAAACTGATCGAGGTATTCCGGCTGCCTATGAAACGACTCGTAAAGAGATTGTCCCGCGGCATGCTGTCGTCGGTCGGTATCATTGTCGGACTCGCCAGCCGCGCACCGATCACGATCTTTGATGAGCCTTACCTCGGACTCGACGCCGTGGCCAGAGAGCTGTTCTATGATCATCTGATCGAGGATTACACCAATCATCCGCGCACGATTATTCTGTCCACGCATTTGATTGATGAGGTTAGCAGATTGCTGGAGCATATTATCGTCATTGATTCCGGTCGAATTTTACTTGACGATGCTACGGATGACTTGCGGGGACGTGCGTTTAAGATCGTTGGTCCCTCCGGAACGGTTGAATCGTTTATCCAAGGGCTGGAAGTGATACATCGGGAGTCGTTCGCTTCCATGTTATCCGTCACGGTGATGGGAAGCGCGACAACGAAGTTGCATAAAGAGGCGGAGGAATTGGGCTTAGAAACAACCCCCGTTTCCCTTCAACAATTGATCGTATATTTAACTAAGCACGAAAAGGTGGGGATCCAACCATGAACGGAATTCCTGGCGTAATCCATATTTATTCGAGACAGAAACTATCCTGGTTTTATTTGCCCTGGGCCATCACGGCATTCAGCTTTCTGATCAACTACATGATCAGCGTGTTGGTTAATGGTGAAGCGTTCTATGCCGGGGGATTGGCAACAATCTTTATCTATGTGTTTATCGCGGCTCTTGTATCGGTGCTGCAGCTGTTTCCCTTTTCCCTCGGATTCAGCATTCGAAGAACGGACTTCTATCTGGGCTCTGTTCTGATGGTGGTAGCGTACAGCGTCATAACGTCGATTATATTATTGGCATTAGCCGAAATTGAACGCTTTACGAGTTCTTGGGGAGACCGGATATCGTTCTTCAAACTGCCGTATTTGAATGACGGCACGTTATTTGAACAATTCATCATTTATTTCATATTGCTTCTTACATTTGCCTTTATCGGAATAGGAATCGGCGTGTTCTATCTTCGTCATCGCGGCATTAAGACATTTATCATGTTTGCGGCCTATTTCATTATATTGTCGGGGGCCAGCGTTCTGGTTACCCAATACGGCTGGTGGGGGCAAGTGATTGACTGGGTTGTCAAACATACTGCCTTTGAATTGTCCCTGTGGCTCATTCCCATCTCGGTTATCCTCGCACTCGTCAGCTACCGCTCGATTCGTAAAAGCTCGGTGTAAGGCAAAAGACGTCCGATTACTCGGACGTCTCAAATTGTCGAGAAACCCTGTACTTTTTTCAAAGTACAGGGTTTCTCACATTTCAAATGGTCACTTCAAAAGGGGAAGTGGGGGATTACCCCCTGTTTTCCAGGCGATCCAGGTGGATCGCCATCTTCTTCATATTCTGTACGGCTGCTGTCATCAGGGCCTGCTCCCTGACGTTCTGCAACCCGCGCAAACGGCAATAGCGAAACCCATGGAGCTCTTTTGCGTCCGCGAAGCTTCGCTCAATCGTTTCTTTTCGTTTTCGGTAGAGATATTTCCCGGATCGACTCAACCGGTTGCCTCGCACCCATTCTTTGCTGTCCTCCCAGACGTGACGGGTTACCACCTTTCGGTGGTTGCGAGACCGCGTGCATTCGTTTAATAACGGACACCTCTTGCAGTGCTGAGGATCTGAAGCGTACTGCCGGTATCCCTCGCGGTTGGTCGTCTTGTATTGCAGTTCGTGCTCTGCCGGGCAGATATAAAGGTTACGCTCTGCTTCATACGTGAACTTCCATTTTGGGAATAAACCTTGAGTCGGATGGAATCTTCGGTGAGCAATAACAGCAAATATGTTTCGGCTTTGCAGCCCTTTGCAGATAGGTGAAGTCAAGTACCCGGAATCCAGAGCAACAGCTTCTACTTTAAAACCAAATCGTTGTTGTTGACGATCCAAACGGGACAAATAGGGTATAGAATCATGGACATTTCCCGCAGTGACATGTACATCCGTAATCATATTGTATTTCAGGTCTACGGTACGGTGGTCTAAGTAGAAAAATCCTTCCGGTTTCCCATCGCGGATCATATAACCGCTGTCCGGATCTGTCGTGCTCACTTTGACTTCCTTTTCCTCCATCACGTCCTCTCTAGGCTTTAGCGCTTTTTTCCATGTGCCTTCCGGTCGGCCTCTACGGCGGCATTAAGTTCACCTACATAATCACGGGTGTTTTGTAAAACCTGTTCCTTTGTGTACTTATGCTTATTCGCATTCGCTTTGACATGGGTCGAATCGGAAACCAGGACGCGTCCACCTACCATACGGTGCTGAATGGCTTGCAGCACAATCTCATCAAAGACCTCTTGAAAAATCTCCGTATCTTTAAAACGAGTGCGACGATTCCAGCTAATCGTAGAATGGTCCGGCACTTTGTCGGTCAGACCTAACCCCAAAAACCAGCGATAGGCGAGGTTGGTCTGAATATCACGTTCGAGTTGACGTTCGGAACGGATGCCGTAAAAATAACCGAGGAAAATCATCTTAAATAACACGACAGGGTCGATGGCTGGTCTCCCATTATCAGCACAGTAAAGCGGACGGACCTTTTCGTCGATGAAAGAGAAATCGATATACTTGTCCACTTTACGGAGCAGATGATCTTGAGGAACCAATTCTTCAATCGAAACGAACTCGTAAGCCTGCTGTTTTTCTCGGTTCGAACGCAACATATTTAACACCCTTCCGAACGGTTTATTTACTATTATTATACCATATTAACGCGGTGTCGTGTTGAATTAAATATACAAAAAAGAGCTGTCGAGACTTTCTCGACAGCCTAAGACGTCCGATTACTCGGACGTCTCAGATTGTCGAGAAACCCTGTACTTTTTTCAAAGTACAGGGTTTCTCACATTTCAAATGGTCACTTCAAAAGGGGGGAATGGGGTTTACCCCCTGTTTTCCAGGCGATCCAGGTGGATCGCCATCTTCTTCATATTCTGTACGGCTGCTGTCATCAGGGCTTGCTCCCTGACGTTCTGCAACCCGCGCAAACGACAATAGCGAAACCCGTGGAGCTCTTTTGCGTCCGCGAAGCTTCGCTCAATCGTTTCTTTTCGTTTTCGGTAGAGATATTTCCCGGATCGACTCAACCGGTTGCCTCGCACCCATTCTTTGCTGTCCTCCCAGACGTGACGGGTTACCACCTTTCGGTGGTTGCGAGACCGCGTGCATTCGTTTAATAACGGACACCTCTTGCAGTGCTGAGGATCTGAAGCGTACTGCCGGTATCCCTCGCGGTTGGTCGTCTTGTATTGCAGTTCGTGCTCTGCCGGGCAGATATAAAGGTTACGCTCTGCTTCATACGTGAACTTCCATTTTGGGAATAAACCTTGAGTCGGATGGAATCTTCGGTGAGCAATAACAGCAAATATGTTTCGGCTTTGCAGCCCTTTGCAGATAGGTGAAGTCAAGTACCCGGAATCCAGAGCAACAGCTTCTACTTTAAAACCAAATCGTTGTTGTTGACGATCCAAACGGGACAAATAGGGTATAGAATCATGGACATTTCCCGCAGTGACATGTACATCCGTAATCATATTGTATTTCAGGTCTACGGTACGGTGGTCTAAGTAGAAAAATCCTTCCGGTTTCCCATCGCGGATCATATAACCGCTGTCCGGATCTGTCGTGCTCACTTTGACTTCCTTTTCCTCCATCACGTCCTCTCTAGGCTTTAGCGCTTTTTTCCATGTGCCTTCCGGTCGGCCTCTACGGCGGCATTAAGTTCACCTACATAATCACGGGTGTTTTGTAAAACCTGTTCCTTTGTGTACTTATGCTTATTCGCATTCGCTTTGACATGGGTCGAATCGGAAACCAGGACGCGTCCACCTACCATACGGTGCTGAATGGCTTGCAGCACAATCTCATCAAAGACCTCTTGAAAAATCTCCGTATCTTTAAAACGAGTGCGACGATTCCAGCTAATCGTAGAATGGTCCGGCACTTTGTCGGTCAGACCTAACCCCAAAAACCAGCGATAGGCGAGGTTGGTCTGAATTTCACGTTCGAGTTGACGTTCGGAACGGATGCCGTAAAAATAACCGAGGAAAATCATCTTAAATAACACAACAGGGTCGATGGCTGGTCGCCCGTTATCAGCACAGTAAAGCGGACGGACCTTTTCGTCGATGAAAGAGAAATCGATATACTTGTCCACTTTACGGAGCAGATGATCTTGAGGAACCAATTCTTCAATCGAAACAAACTCGTAAGCCTGCTGTTTTTCTCGGTTAGAACGCAACATATTTAACACCCTTCCGAACGGTTTATTTACTAATATTATATAATATTAACGCGGTGTCGTGTTGAATTAAATATACAAAAAAGAGCTGTCGAGACTTTCTCGACAGCCTGAGACGTCCGATTACTCGGACGTCTTTTTGTGCTTCTGTTTTTTTAACGTCTTCGCTCCCGCAAGCGTGGTGCCCAGCGGGAACGAGAGGAGCAGGTGTTTGGATATGCCGATTTGTTGGGAGGTGTAGATGCCGGAGTGCCCGGAGAACAGGTAACTGATCACACAGGCCATAAACATATACACGGCGCCATCACTGCCGAACAGTTCGATTCCCATAATAAAGCAAGCAATCGGGGTGTTCGTTGCTCCGCAGAAGACAGCAATAAATCCTAATGCAGCCAGGAACGGGGCGTATAATCCGATCCATTCCGATAACGCGTTACCCAGCGTTGCCCCGATGGCAAACAGCGGGGTTACTTCTCCACCTTGGAACCCTGCCCCGAGCGTCAGCGAGGTAAAGATGATTTTGCCGAGAAAGGCGAGAGGTGATACCTCGTCTGTGAAGGAGGCTTCTATCAGGGGGAGACCCAGTCCCAAATAATCGCGTGTCCCAAGCAGATAAACCAGCCCAATGATGATGATGCCGCCGACAGCGCTTTTGATCATCGGATTGCGGAAGAAATAACTGTACCACCGCTTCAAGGAATGGGTTAGCTCACTGAATAGTCGGCTTGTCAGACCAAAGAGTATCGAGGCGAAAATCACCTTTAGGATCACCAGGAAACTCAAAGCCGGAATTTCTCCGATCGGATAATGCAGATGGCTGACGCCCCATAGGGAGGTGGCGATCAGATTCCCGACCAAGCTGGCTACGAATGCAGGTAATAGGGCTTGATGCGAGATCAGTCCGATGGCAAGGACTTCTAGTCCAAATAGCGTTCCCGCTAGCGGCGTGCCGAAGATGGATCCGAAACCGCCGCTAATTCCGCAGATCAGCAGTATTTTTCGATCCGCCGGCGTGACGCGGATAAGCTTCCCGAACCACTCCGATAAACTTCCTCCCATCTGAACGGCAGTACCCTCACGTCCTGCAGAGCCCCCAAACAGATGCGTGATTAATGTTCCGATTAGAACTAAAGGTGCCATTCGCAATGGAACGGATTCCGTACCGCCATGGATTTGTTCAAGGATGAGATTATTCCCCTTGGTGCTGCTCTTGCCAAACTTGTAATAGAGGAGGCTGACCACGGCTCCTCCCAAGGGAAGGAAGAACAGCAGCCAAGGGTTCTCCATGCGAAGGGAGGTTACATAGTCCAGACTGTAAAGAAAGAAGGCGGAAGCACTGCCCGTCATCAATCCAACAACACTTCCCAGAACGATCCATTTGATGAAGTAACCGGACAACAAGGCGTATGGCCATTTTTCGGTACCTTCAAACCATTTTTTAATCATGCAAATTCACCCGTTTCTATATATTCGCCGCTAACCCTTCTTCAATACACAAACAGACTCCTACCAGGAAAGCGACCTCTGGTAGGAGTCATTAGCTATTGAAGCGGTTATGGCGAACTCCATCGCCTCATTCAATTAGCATTTATTGTAATGGAATAGAGGTTTCACTGTCAATGGCACAATCCATAGGAGCGGAGCTTTTTATTAAGCCCAAAGAAATATCGCTTTTATTTGGAAAAAAGTGCTTGACTTGGGCATGGACTTTTTTCAGATGAGAAATTCAAGATGTCCATGGACGCAGGAAAGACCTTTATTTTATAGTTACAGATGATAATGAGAATCAATATCAAAGTATTGAGGGGAAAATGATGTCATCAAACACGTCCAATCCAAGTCTTACAGATTCCAAGACCCACGTTAAACTCAAGGGGCGGCCATGGGCTGCGACCCTGATTCTTACCGGAGGCGTGGCAGCGCTGGTGCTTGGCATAGCTCTATCGATATCGCTCGGAGCGGCCGAGATTGATCTGCGAAATGTATGGGAGGCGGTGTTTTTCTTTAATCCCGATGTGACGGAGCATCAGATCATACAGGAACTGCGCTTGCCGAGAGTCCTCGGTGGAGCGATGGTGGGTGCCTGCTTTGCGGTATCGGGCGCGATCATGCAGGGAATGACTCGGAATCCGCTCGCTGATTCAGGTTTGCTCGGATTAAATGCGGGAGCGGGTTTTGCCATTGCCCTCTGTTTTTCGTTTTTTCCAGGGCTGCCTTATATGTACCTGATTCTGTTCTCATTCCTTGGGGCAGGATTAGGTGCGGTCCTCGTGTATGGTGTCAGTTCCATGGCAAAAGGCGGTCTGACACCGGTACGTCTTGTTCTAGCGGGTGCTGCGCTTAGTGCTCTGTTAAGTGCGCTTAGCGAAGGTATCGCATTGTATTTTCAGGTCGGACAGGACATGGCGTTCTGGTATGCCGGCGGGACGGCGGGGATTAAGTGGATCCATCTGAAGATTATGCTGCCGTGGATCGTCGCTGCTATATTGGGAGCTATTGCATTGTCACGCTCCATTACCATGCTCAGCCTCGGCGATGAGATCGCCCGCGGGCTCGGGCAGCGAACGGGACTTGTCAAGCTGGCCGGAACGGTGATCGTGCTGGTGCTGGCAGGGGCTGCCGTCTCGGTTGTCGGTGCGGTAGGCTTTGTCGGTCTCATGATTCCGCATGTCACGCGCAAGCTGGTCGGTGTGGATTATCGCCTCATCATTCCTTGCTCGGCTGTTCTTGGGAGCTTGCTGGTCGTCATTGCCGACTTAGCAGCAAGAATGGTGAACCCTCCTTACGAGACACCGGTGGGCGCGATCATCGCGTTGATCGGGGTGCCCTTCTTCCTCTACTTGGCACGCAAAGAAAGGAGGGAACTGTAATGGAGACCATCACAAACACCATGCATGGGCGAAAAGACAAGAAGCGCAAAATCATAACCCTGTCTGTGCTGGCTGCACTGATCGTTTTGGTATTTCTGATCAGTATGAACACGGGAGTCATTCGTTTATCGCCACTTGAGGTCATCAAAACCTTGTTTGGCAGCGGGACGGATAAGCAGGAGCTGGTGCTGTTCGAATTCCGCTTGCCGCGGATCGTCATCTCGCTGCTTATTGGGGCCGGGCTAGCGATATCGGGATGTGTGATGCAGGGAATATCCCGTAATGAGCTGGCGGATCCGGGAATCTTGGGGATTAATGCAGGAGCAGGCTTGATGGTGATGCTGTTCATTTCATTTTTTCCAAGCACGACGGCGGCCCCTGTCTATCTACTGCCGGTGCTTGCATTGATTGGGGCCAGCTTAACCGCTGCATTAATATGCGTGCTGGCCTATAAGAAAAATCAGGGTTTTAAGCCGACGGGGCTCCTGTTAACAGGGATTGCCGTTGCGGCGGGCATTAGTGCGGCTATGATCGTGCTAACGCTGCGCTTGAGTCCTGAAAAATATCAGTTTGTTGCCACTTGGCTAGCGGGCAGCATTTGGGGTTCCAGCTGGAAGTTTGTATTGGCATTGCTCCCATGGATCCTTGTGCTTCTGCCCTTCGTCATGTATAAAGCGCAGGTGATGAACGTGCTCAATCTTGGAGAACCGATGGCGACGGGACTCGGTGCTTCCGTCACAAGGGAGCAGCTGAAGCTGTTGGCAGCGGCGGTGGGCTTGGCAGCCTCATGCGTTGCGGTAAGCGGCGGAATTGGATTTGTCGGACTTATCGCGCCCCACCTGTCCAGACGGTTGGTCGGTGCGAAGCATCAGATGCTGCTGCCGGTAACGGCGCTGGTCGGTGCACTGCTGGTCATCACAGCCGATACTCTGGGACGTTGGATCATCCAACCATCTGAGATTCCGACGGGGATCGTGGTTGCGGTGATTGGTGCTCCCTATTTCCTGTACCTGTTATCCAGGTCGAGAGCGTAACAGGATAAGATCGTAACTGATCTAAAATGTGCGCTTTATTAAAGGAAAGGACTTGCTCATTTCTATAATGGAATTACGGATTAAGGAGGTCCTTATGCTGCGTCGATTTTTTTCCTATTACAAGCCTTATAAAAGGCTGTTCATCCTGGATTTTTGCTGCGCTATCTTTGCGGCTTTACTTGAATTGATATTCCCGGTTGCCGTCAACCGCGTGATTGACGACTTGCTGCCGAGTGGTAACTGGAAGTGGATCTTATACGCTTGTTTGGGTCTTCTCGGCATTTATGTTGTCAGTTCCTTCTTGCATTACGTGGTCACCTATTGGGGGCATAAACTCGGCATCAACATTGAGACGGATATGCGCAAAAAGCTGTTTGATCGGGTTCAGAAGCAATCCTTCCGTTTTTTTGACAACAACAAGACGGGACATCTCGTCTCGCGGATGACAAACGACCTGATGGATATCGGGGAAATTGCCCACCACGGTCCGGAAGATCTGTTCATTGCCCTTATGACGCTTGCCGGAGCCTTGGGCATTATGCTCGGGATTAACTGGGAGCTTGCGGTGATGACGTTTGTGATAGTACCTCTGATGGTCTATTTATCACTCTATTTCAGTGGAAAAATGTCGGCTGCGTTCAAGCGCATGTTCTCCGATATCGCCGATTACAACGCAAGGGTGGAGAACAACGTCAGCGGTATCCGCGTGGTTCAAGCCTTCTCGAATGAGGAGCATGAAATGGCTCGTTTCGCCGAGAACAACAACCGTTTCCGCGTGACAAAGCTGATTGCCTACCGCATTATGGCGTGGAACTCTTCGATTAGCTTTATCCTGATGAAATTCATCTCCCTGTTCGTTTTGGTGTGCGGTACTTGGTTCGTGATCGAAGGCCGGATGACCAACGGGGAATTCATCGCTTTTGTCATGCTGTCCAACGTCTTCCTCGGCCCGATTAAACAGATTAATGCGGTCATTGAGATGTATCCGAAGGGAATCGCCGGCTTTAAGCGTTATTTGGAGCTGCTTGAGAGCGAACCGGACGTTGCGGATACGCCTAATGCAAAGCCGGTTCACGGTCTGCGGGGAGACATTGCCTTTCACGGGGTATCCTTCGGGTATGAGAACAAAGATCAAGTGCTGCAGGATGTCAGTTTGTCCATAAGTGCCGGTGAAACCGTTGCGCTTGTGGGGCCGTCCGGAGCGGGCAAAACAACGTTATGTTCATTGCTGCCGCGTTTCTATGATACAGACGCTGGCCGGATTACGATTGACGGGATCGATATCCGAGACATGACGCTGCAATCCCTTCGTTCCCATATTGGCATCGTGCAGCAGGATGTATTCCTGTTTGACGGCAGCATTCGCGAAAATATTGCCTATGGCCGACTTGACGCTGACGATAGCGATATTATGAAAGCCATGAGCCGTGCCCAGCTTGAGGAGCTGGTCGCTTCACTTCCGGATGGGCTGGACACCTTAATTGGCGAGAGAGGCGTCAAGCTGTCCGGCGGACAGAAGCAGCGCCTGTCGATAGCCCGTATGTTCCTCAAGAATCCGCCGATTCTTATTCTGGACGAAGCGACGTCCGCATTGGATGCGGAGACCGAAGCGGCGATTCAGCAGGCATTGGCCGAATTGTCGGAAGGTCGGACGACACTTATAATTGCACACCGGCTCGCTACCATCAAGAACGCAGATCGGATTGTGGTTGTTGCTGACAAAGGCATTGCCGAACAAGGCATCCACGAAGAACTGCTCGCGGCGCACGGCATATACAGCCGATTACATCGAGCCCAATTCGGGGCTTAAATCCAGCTATCATTTTATAGGAGGATAAAACATGTTCAAGTCTAAAATACGTGTCATGCTCTCCACGCTCGTCTTATGCTCGATCGTTATTTCGGCATGCAGCGGGAATGGGAATACCGTGAATAATGGCGGCTCTGCCGGTGAAACAGCTGCGGGCACGGACAAGCCCCAGACTGAGGCCTCAGCGCCCACGACTAGAGAGGTGGATACGATTAACGGAGAAATCGAAATTCCGGCCGCTCCCGAGCGAATTGTAGTTGATGCCTACCTGCCAACTCTGCTGTTGCTCGGAGAAAAGCCGGTCGGCGCGACAGCGACGGATCTCGAGAACGTCCATATTCAAGACATGATTGAGGGCATAGAGAACACGGGGGAAAGCGCTCCGGAAAAGATTGTGGAATTGAACCCAGACCTGATTATCAGCGCTAACTCGGACCCGGAATTATACGAGAAATTGTCCAAAATCGCACCGACGGTCATTCTCCCTTATGAAACCTATCGAGGCGTGCACGAAGAAGTGGAGGGACTCGGTGCTATACTGGGCAAAGAAAAAGAAGCAAAAGAATGGCTCGCCGGTTTCGATGAAAAAATAGATGCGCTGCGCACAAAAGTGAGCGGTGTGTTGGAAGAGGGAGAGACGTTCTCGATCTTTGGCGCATTCGGTAAAACCTTCTATCTCTACGGAGATGGCATTTATCGAGGAGGCTTGGCGATCTACAAGGAGCTCCAGCTAACGCCTCCGGCAACGATCCAAAAAGAATTGATTGATGCTAACGTGACTTACAAAGAGGTTTCCATGGAAGTACTCAAAGATTATGCAGGCGATTATATCTTCTTTGATGAGTCTAACGGCGCCGAGATGGATAAGAAGGACAAGGTGTGGACTTCGATTGAAGCGGTGAAGCAGGATCGCGTGTTTTATCTCGATGCCAAACGATTTTGGCCGTTTGATCCGATTGCTGTCCTAGCTCAGGCGGAGGAAGTGACGGAAATGATCGTCAGCCAAAAAGAGAAGGAAAACGCGAAATAACCAGCGAGCTCGGTGATACCGCACGGATAGTGATGGACGGCAATGGCAGACCCTGAACAAGAGCGGTCTGCCATTTGTGTTCTCATGAATATTAGTTCAGTGCCAGGAATACGGGCCGCTATTATGCGTTCGTGTGATGGAACAGTCGGAATCTCAGATGCGTGACATTCGGAGATTCGATGACAGCGGTCCGAACAAATTCGATATTCGGCGAGTGGATATGTTCGAACAATTTCTGACCGTTGCCGAGGAGGATCGGTACCAGCGTGATCAGGAGCTCATCCAGCAGACCTGCTCCGATAAATTGCTGTATCACGTTGGCGCCTCCGGCAATTTTAACGTCTTTACTCCCCGCCGCAGCTTTGGCATGTTCCAATGTGCGTTCGATTCCATCCGTAACGAAGGTATAAGTCGTGCCGCCATTCTTGATTTCTGCGGGGCGAGCTTCGTGAGTCAGTATAAACACCGGCATATGAAATGGAGGGGTATCTCCCCAAAATGGATGGCCGTGATCGAACATCGTACGGCCGAGGATGACAGCGCCCGTTCTGCGATTGGATTCGGCGATCAACTCCGCGTCTTGATTAAACTCGCCCCCGGCCAGGCCATGCAGTTCGCGCCAGCTGGTGAGCTCATAGATCCATTCGTGCAGTCGTTCACCTCCCTTGCCTAGGGGCAGCCGTGCGCTATGATTCGGGCCTGTAATATATCCGTCCAATGACATCGACATTTCAGCAATAACTTGAGACATGGATTGGTTCACCTTCCATCCGGAAATTTCCTTGTTGCCTATATTTCTTTAGTTCCCTGTATTGACTCGTATTTACGAAAAACGTTATTCCGGGATCAGTATAGCATTCACGATATGTCTAAATTTCTTATGATTTGCTATCTTCGAAGATGTCATAGAAGAGGGTGTATATGAAAATGGCAAGGTCCGTGATCACGGACCTTGCCATTGTTTTTGTATCAGTATTGCTTATAAATCAGGTCTAGCGTGTATCTGTGGTTGTGGGCTCGTCCGAGACTTTCAGTTTATCATTCAGGATACTGTCCTCAAGCACGCTGAATTTGTCTCCGTATACTTTCGTGATATGTTTTTCGCCCCATGCACAGAGCATATCGAGAATTCCACTCAAACTCATGCCGTAATCGCTCAACTCATACTCCACTTTAGGCGGCACTTGATTATGAATAATCCGATTGATCACGCCATCGTCCTCGAGCTCCCGCAGCTGCTGCGTCAGCATTTTTTGCGTAATGTTCGGCATGAGACGCTTCAGCTCGTTGGTTCGTTTACGTCCATGGGTCAGATGGCAGAGGATCACGCATTTCCATTTGCCCCCGATCACTTCCAATGTCGCTTCGACGGCGATGTTGTATTTCTTCGTTTGCATATTCATCCTCCTATTTTAATAGGCACTAAAAAGTATCTAGGGTACTATCAGGTACCTACATTACAAAAAAGTACGTTCTTCACACAATAAATGATATAGATCATAATAGCATTTGCCGGCTGGATTAAACCATACTCAATATTTTTACAATATACAAGCAAGAGAATAGGATAGGGGGAAATATCAACACCATGATGATAGATAAAAGAAGAAGTTTGCTGGCGCTGCTGGCGCTTGCAATCAGTGCCTTCGCCATCGGAACAACGGAATTTATCAGCGTAGGGCTGCTGCCGTTGATTGCGGAGGATATGAATATATCGGTGACGACAGCCGGATTAACCGTTTCGATGTATGCGCTTGGCGTTACCTTCGGTGCGCCGATCCTTACGTCGCTGACATCAAGGATGTCCAGGAAGACTTTGCTGCTCTGGATCATGATCATTTTTATTATTGGTAACAGCTTGGCAGCGGGCGCAGCTTCCATTGGTATCCTGCTTGCAGCACGCGTGCTTTCGGCCTTTTCGCATGGCGTATTTATGTCGATCGGCTCGATCATTGCCGCAAACGTGGTGCCTGAGAACCGCAGGGCGTCCGCAATCTCCATTATGTTTACGGGGCTGACGGTAGCTACGGTTACCGGCGTTCCGCTTGGAACGTTTATAGGTCAACAATGGGGATGGAGACTTGCTTTTGTCGCCATTGTTGTGGTCGGTATTGTTGCGCTGATCGCGAACAGTATCCTGGTCCCTTCGGACTTGCCTAGGGGAGAACGAACTTCATTCCGTGACCAGGCTAAATTGCTGACGAATGGAAGACTGCTGCTTATGCTCCTGATTACGGCTCTCGGTTATGGCGGGACCTTCGTGGTCTTCACTTATTTATCCCCATTGCTGCAGGATATAACAGGCTTCAAGGAAAATACGGTGGCCATTATCCTGCTTGTATATGGGATCGCCATTGCGGTCGGTAATGTGATCGGCGGGAAGGCAGCCAATCGCAACCCCCTTCGAGCACTATTCTATATGTTCATCGCGCAAGCGCTGGTGCTGTTCACGCTTACGTTTACCGCACCGTATCAAGTGGCGGGATTGATCACGATTATTCTCATGGGATTTCTGGCTTTCATGAATGTGCCGGGACTACAGGTTTATGTCGTAATGCTGGCTGAGCGGTTTGCACCCGGGGCAGTGAATATGGCTTCCGCGCTGAACATTGCCGCATTTAATGCCGGCATCGCCATCGGCGCTTTTCTGGGCGGCTTGATCACGAACTCCATGGGCCTGATTCATACGGCATGGATCGGGGCACTGATGGTGCTCGGCGCGGTCGTTCTCACCGGATGGAGCTTGAAGCTGGAACGGAAGAACTCGGAGAAGCCGGAAAAGCAAGCGGCCTGAATGCCTGAATGATTATTTTATGGTGAAGGGAGGTGATGTCAAAGCGTTTTATCGGAGATACTTCAATATAGGTTAACTTTCATCACAACATCACAACCCAAAAAAATGTTCGGAGGTTTATCAACATGACAGCACAACACTTACAAGATACAACCACTTTATATAATGGCGTCAACATGCCTTGGTTTGGATTAGGCGTATTTAAGGTAGAAGAAGGACCGGAGCTGGTGAATGCCGTCCGTACGGCCATCCAGTATGGGTATCGCAGCGTGGACACGGCCGCCATATACGGCAATGAAGAGGGCGTCGGACAAGGCATTCGCGAGGGGTTGGAAGCTGCCGGTATCAAGCGGGAAGATCTGTTTGTCACATCCAAAGTGTGGAATGCCGATCTAGGTTATGAATCGACTATGAAGGCTTACGAGGAGAGCCTTCGGAAGCTGGGTCTGGAATATTTGGATCTGTACCTTATACACTGGCCGGTTGAAGGGAAATATATAGATGCGTGGAAGGCGTTAGAAACGTTGTACAAGGAAGGACGCGTGAGAGCCATTGGCATGAGTAATTTCCAAATCCATCATCTGGAGAAGTTAATGAAGGAAACGGAAATTAAACCGATGTTGAACCAGGTCGAATATCATCCAAGACTAACGCAAAAAGAACTGCAGGCGTTCTGCCGTACGAATGGAATTCAGCTCGAAGCATGGTCTCCATTAATGCAAGGAAAGCTGCTGGATCAAGAGGATCTTCAGCAAATTGCAGAAAAGCATCATAAATCCATCGCTCAGATCATTCTTCGTTGGGATTTACAAAACGGCGTTGTCACGATTCCGAAATCGACCAAAGAACATCGGATTGCGGAGAATGCGGCAATCTTTGATTTTGAATTGTCCGATGAAGAGATGCAGCGCATCGACAGCTTGAATCAAAATCACAGAGTGGGACCGGACCCGGACCATTTTGATTTCTGAAAAATCTGCGTTTACGCAAGGATAGTAGTGTAATAAATATTGTGACTCTCCTGGACCTCGGGCGGTAACGACGGGAATCAGGAGGGTCCATTCCTACATAACGGAAGGAGAGAGTATAATGAATTTGGATCTGAAGGGAAAAGTCGCATTGGTAACGGGTTCGACATCCGGCATTGGCAAAGCGATTGCCATGTCGCTTGCAGCCGAGGGAGCATCCGTCATAATAAATGGAAGACATGAGGACAAAGTAAAGCAGACGATCCATGACATTCACGCTGTGCATCCGGACGCCGAGCTGCGTATTGCTGTGGCGGATCTCGGAACGGAGGAGGGCTGTCATCAGGTCAGGGAAGCTGCTCCGGTCGTCGATATTCTGATCAACAATTTAGGGATCTTTGAGCCTGCTGAATTTTTCGATATCCCTGATGCGGAGTGGTTTAGGTTCTTCGAGACCAATATTATGAGCGGTGTTCGGTTAACCCGGCACTATTTGAAGAACATGATCAATCGCAATGAAGGTCGAATTATTTTTATCGCGAGTGAAGCAGCCGTCATGCCGTCTCAGGAGATGGCGCATTACAGCGCAACCAAGACGATGCAGCTGTCCCTTTCCCGGAGCTTGGCCGAGCTGACGACAGGAACCCGCGTCACGGTGAATACCGTCATGCCTGGATCCACTCTTACGGAAGGCGTTGAAACGATGCTGAATACGCTATATCCGGATGAGGATCTATCGATCGAAGAAGCCGAGCAGCGGTTTATGAAGGAGAATCGGCCGACTTCCATTATTCAGCGATTGATTCGACCGGAGGAGGTTGCGGATTTTGTTACGTATCTCAGCAGTCCCAAATCCTCGGCGATTAACGGTTCAGCGCTTCGAATCGACGGGGGCTTGGTACGAAGCGTATTCTAAGCAACCGAGGTGCTGTGAACGCTCTGTTAGGAACGGTATTTCTGCCTAAAGGATTTGGGTTTGAAGCCTGTATAACGAATAAAGCAGCGAATGAAATACGGAAAAGAGCCGAATCCGGATTCTTCCGCAATGCGTCCGATCGGATCGTTGGTGTGGATCAATAATCGCTTGGCTTGTTCGATCCGATGCCGTGTCAGATATTCCAGGGGCGTGCAGCCGAACGTTTTTTTCATGCAGATCGACAGATAGTTCTGGTGGAAGTGCATGGCATCGGATAATCTCTGATAGCTAACCGGTTCTTTGTAATGTTGTCTCAAATAGTTGGCGGTTCGTTCGGCTATGGCATATTGAGGATTCTGATGCTGGATTCCATCCTCTTCGGCTTGAAACAGCAGGAGCAGCTCATGCAGCAGCTGCTCCTGCTTCCAGCGTGCCGACGAAGAAGACAATGGCTGAAGGTTCTGAAATTGCTCTATCAGGAGTCTCGCTTGCTCTATCGAAGGTAGCTCTCCGTACTTGGGTATATAAAAAGAGAAACTCTCGATCTGTACAATAGGCTGATCGGTTTGCGATAAGGCAAAAAGGGTCAGTTCCTCCGTTTCAATCCAACGACCGCACGTCTGAAAATGCAGCCAATAAAAGTGGGTCTCCTCCTGACAGGGCAGATACGTACGGTGCGCGGCATCGGGTCTTAAAATCAAGTGACAGCCGCTCTTTACCCTGTAAGCAACTCCGTTCTCCTCCAGAAATAACGCCCCTTTTGTCACCAGAATCAGATCAAAGACCCCAATGTTATAGCGATCCGGATGTTGGTCTCCTACCTGATAGGTATCTTCTCCACAAATCATATAGTGCGGTAGCGGCGGCGCTGTGAACTGGAAGATCATCTGCGACCAGGCCTCCTCCTCAAACGAACTTTTCTCTATGATAATCGTTTTACTGTTCCGGATTCAATAAGACAGCATGTTGCAATCGGATAAAAAGATGTTGTTTCTGTGTATAGGGTAACGCCTGGCCCAGATGGTATATTTCTACCAGAGTGTGCACCAACAAGACAGAAACAAGGAGCGTGGAAGTTGATGCTGCATGAGACTGCGTTTAACAGCTTGCCATTAGGAGCAATTAAACCGGCTGGCTGGCTTAAGAGTCAGTTGGAGATTCAAGCAAGCGGGTTTACCGGACATTTGGAAGAACAGTGGAAAGACGTAGGGGATGAGAACGGGTGGCTTGGAGGCCAGGGAGAGAGCTGGGAACGGGGACCGTATTATGTCGACGGCTTGCTTCCGTTAGCTTATTTGCTCGAAGATGAGTCTTTGATTGCCAAAGCGAATCGGTGGATCGAGTGGTCGCTTGCGAGCCAGCAGGAGAATGGCATGTTCGGTCCGGTGCGCATTACCTCCGTGAACCAGGATATCGATAAGGAGCAGGACTGGTGGCATTACATGATCATGCTGAAAGTGATGATGCAGCATGAGGAAGCAACGGGCGATGAACGGATCGTCCCTTTTCTGACGAAGTTTTTTACTTATGTCCATTCGGTTATCGAGGAACAGCCGCTGCGGGGCTGGGCCCAAACAAGGGGAGCGGAGATGCTGCTGTGCATCGTGTGGCTGCATAAACGTACGGCGCAACCCTTTCTGTTAGAGCTTGCAGATATCGTTGCCGGACAAACAACGGACTGGAGCGACATCTTTCATGATTTTCCGTTCTGGCGCAAGGTCGAAGAGTGGGATTGGACAACCCATGTCGTGAATGTGGCGATGGGAATCAAAACGCCGGGCGTATTGTTTGAACTGAATGGCGATTCGGTGGAGCGGGAAAGTGTACATCGAGGCATCGATTCCCTGATGACGTATCACGGCCAAGCGCATGGCATGTTCTCCGGAGACGAATGGTTATCCGGCACCCATCCGAGTCAAGGCGTAGAATTATGTGCCGTCGTGGAGTATATGTTCTCGATGGAGCAGCTGACGCGTATTTTCGGGGACGGACGTTTCGGGGATATTTTGGAGAAGGTTGCATTTAATGCACTGCCTGCCGCCATCTCCCCGGATTGGACCTCGCATCAGTATGATCAGCAAGTCAACCAGATGATCTGCAATGTCGCTCCGCGAGCCTGGAGCAACAGTCCGGACGCCAACGTCTTCGGTCTGGAGCCGAACTTCGGATGCTGCACGGCCAATATGCATCAAGGCTGGCCCAAGCTGACATCGCATCTGTGGATGAAGGATCAGGAGGACGGGCTTGTTGCGGTTTCCTATGCCCCATGCACGGTGAGGACCACGGCCGGTCGTCAAGGAGTTCCGGCTGTCGTCGAGGTAACCGGAGAATATCCGTTCAAGGATCGGATTCAAATTAAATTGTCGTTGGAATCCGCGGCATCGTTTCCTCTTTCGCTGCGCATCCCGGCTTGGTGTGACGATCCACTCATAACTCTGAATGGGCGCGAATTGCCATTCCAGGTGGAGTCCGGTTATACAAGAATCGTGCAGAACTGGCAGAACGGCGACCGATTGGACATTCATTTGCCCATGGAAGTGAAGACCGTGTCGCGCAGCATGTACGCTACCAGCATTGAAAGAGGGCCGCTGGTGTATGTGCTACCCGTGAAGGAGAACTGGCAGATGATCCGGCAGCGCGACATGTTCCACGATTGGGAGATATACCCTGCATCCCCGTGGAAGTACGGTTTGGTCGCCGATACGTCATTCGAGGTACTTGAGCAGGATATGGTCCGCCAGCCGTTCCTGGCGAAGGATGCACCTGTCAGGGTGAAGGTTAAAGGTCAACTGATTCGGGATTGGAAAATGGAAGGCAATAATGCCGGAAACCCTCCGCTGCATCCGAACACGGACGGACAGCCCATTACGGAATTGGAGTTAGTTCCGTACGGAAGCGCCAGGCTTCGGATCGGTGAATTTCCTCTTATCGGGGAGCGGAGAAGAGTCGCTAAGAAATAATTAAATGGATTGAACCATCGAAAAATTGCGTGGATCGCGGTTTTTTTGTTATACAGATATGTTTTCAAAGGTTAAGATAAATGTTTACGAAGCTCAGGAATACACATAATATGGAGTTATTAGAAAAGATGGTGTTGGATCTCGTGCTCAGATGTTAGAAATCATCCATATGGAGGTGATCGTATGAGAATAGATAAGAGGATATTGAATATCTCGGCATGGCTGGCTCTGTTAACCATCCTTGTGTTCCCGGGTAAAATATGGGCAGAGGGTGAGAGTACACCACGAATCGAATATGGATTTCCGTTCAGATTTTTTATCAAGTATTATCCGGATCACATGGATAGCAGTCCTTGGTTTATTAAAGGCGTTCACATTCAACTGCTGCTTTATTTTTTAAATGTAATGGTGATTTATTGGATAATACGCATGTTGTTGTCGCTAGGAAGAAGTATAAAAAAGAAAGAGTAATGGGATAAGAGACATGGAATGCGTTGGTGAGAAAGGGAAAATTGACGAAGGAGATCTCATGAAGAGAAAAATAATAGTAATCCTATTGCTTGTATTTGTTATTCTGATAAATGGCAATGCTCAACGAGATTCGATCGATATGCCCCTTTATAAGGGCAGAAGCCTCGTTATTGGTGTGATCGGAGAAACACCGCAAGTTAGGGAGAAGGGGCATGTGGATTTTAGGGAGGTTACGTTTCAGCAGCTAGAGGATCTAGACCTTTCCGCGGAGCTTGACGCTGTTTTCATAACCAAAGAACATCTGGTGGAAGCTTCTGAGCCCAAGTATACAAAAGTTTATCATCAGGCTGAAGTGCCTTTTTTCTATATCGAGTCTAAAAAATCTCATGTCCCCTTCACGATCGAAGAATTGTCCTACGATGAGGTTCCGGATCTTTCAACGGATATGTACGCAACAGGATACTATGGCAAGGGTGATCAATACTGGGGTTACGGTTTGTACAATGACGTAATGAATGAGACCAATATTAAAGCTGTCTATTCCCATATTTTCACGACCATCGAGTCGTTGCATAATGACGGAGGAACGTAATTTGCGAGAAATAAATTGGTTGGAGAAAAACGAGACGCTTGAGTCATTGCTCAAGCATGAAACTTCATTCCATGCCGTCCCATTAGATTCCGGGATGGAGGCAGAAGTGATGATGATCACCACATTAACGGCAGACTATGTACTAAAGGTTTGGAATAAAGATTCCAAGCCCAACGTTCAGATGCAATATCACATATTGAATGCATTGTGCACGCATGGAAGCGCGGTTTCGAAACCTTTAGGCTGGGGGACAGACCGGAATGGCAACCCAGTTTTGCTGACCAGTTACGATGGTACTCCCGTTCAAAATGTGAATCAGCCTAAACTAATGAAACTTGCTAAGATGCTAATGGATATACATAAGCTTCCCCTGGATAGCCAGAGAGGCTCTGGGTTGAAGAGATATGATTTCATCTCCTATTTTTATCCTCGAATTGATGAGTTTCCCGATATCAAACAGCCATTGATGGAGCTTGTTCAGCGTGCGAACATGAAACAAGATTGTGTCATCCATGGCGACTACCATCTGGGCAATATTCTTGAGATGGAAGACGAGTTGACCGTCATCGATTGGACTAATGTCCAAATGGGCGATCCCAGGTATGACATCGCTTGGTCGATATTCTTAATGTGGATATATGTGAGCGAAAAGCGAGCTTCTTTCTACCGTGCTGTATTTTGTACCGAGAACCGTTACGAAGCAGATGAGCTCGAGCTTTTTGAAGCTATAGCCTGTCTGCGCTGGGTTTTGCTTAGTAAAGTGGCCCGCCTACCCATTAGAAAGGATACGATCGCAAGGGTCAGTTCGATATTGAAGAGCAACACGTATTTAAAATTCAAGCCTCTTGAAGTCTGATCCCAAAATAACACAGTCTGGTTCCCAAATAAGAGGTGGACAGTTGTGGAATCTTGCAGCAGTACATCGAGCCCCCTATAACCATTGTGCATGATGGTACGGGGCTTTTTTTCTATTAGAATTTGAGCGTGATAAGCCTTCCAATCCACCAAGATTGAGATAAGTTGAAGCTCTACAAAAAGCTCGATTAAACTTCTCTCCGAAGTTTTAATAAAGAGGGTTGACATAAGCACGTCCCATCTTGTACTCTGTGAATGTAAACGTTTACGTAATCGATTACATATAGGTATCATAACGTTTTGAGGTGAACAATGTTTGGCAAAAGCAACGATTAAACAAGTAGCAGCGGCAGCAGAAGTATCCACGGCAACCGTTTCAAGAGTGCTGAACGACAGCGATTATGTAAGCGATGAGATTAAAGAGCGAGTGATGGCGGCGGTGAACCAGTTGAATTACCGTCCAAGCGCCATCGCCCGCAGTCTGAAGCAGGACCGAACCTATATGATCGGCGTCATCGTTCCCGATATTTCCAACCCTTATTTTATGGGCATTTCCAGAGGCATTGAGGATATTGTAGGCAAAGAGGGCTTTCAACTTATTTTCTGCAGCTCGGATGAGAATCCCGACAAGGAAAGACGATTGCTTAAGCTTATGCAGGAAAAGCGCGTGGACGCTGTCGTACTGGCGACGTCAGGCGGTAATGATCCAGCGATCAAGCAGCTGGCGGATTCCAAAATGCCGATCGTTCTCGTAGACCGGAAGCTGGACTCTCAGGAAACGGGGATGAATCTCGATCTGGTAGCCGAGGACAATACCGAAAGCGCATCCCGCCTAACCCGGAAGCTGCTTGAGGATGGGCATACGGTTATTGGTGTGGTAAACGGTCCGACAAGATCCAGCACGGGCAGGGAACGTCTTGACGGTGTTCGGAAGGCGATGAAGGAATACGGGTTGAATGAGGAACCCAAGGTGTATAACGGTGACTTTTCTACAGAGGACGGAATCCGAGCAGTACGGCATTTTCTGGGGTCGGAGCATCGGCCAACCGCTATTATATCCCTGAATAACCGCATGAGTCTTGGCGTTCTGCTTGAGATTGTACGCAGCGGTCTCAAGATTCCGACCGACATGGCTGTAGCCTCTTTCGGTGAGGTAGAGGCCGGTCCATTACTTAAGGAATCGGGACTCTTTTACCTAGAACAGCATCCTTATGACATGGGAATCAAAGCCGGAGAGATTCTTCTACACCGAATTCGCCAAGAAGCTCCGCTGTCCGAACCGGCTTTTGAGATATACCGCAATGAAGTGAAACAATTAAATTGATTGATACTCCGCATTCCAGTATGCATGCACAGGAGGCACTGATATTCCGGCCAAGCGCCTGACCGCTTTCGGCTGACTGGAGCCGGTCTCGGCCGAATACCGGGCATGCACAGCTTATGGTCCTTTGTACAAATAGGAGGCAGATAACATGAAACAGTTATACACCATTGGCGTGGATTTCGGTACGGAATCGGGCAGAGCTCTACTGGTTGATATCACGACAGGGCAAGAAGTTGCTACCCATGTTACGCCGTACACGCACGGAGTCATGGACGAGGTGCTGGTCCTCTCGGGTTTGAAGCTGGAGCAGGATTGGGCGCTGCAGCATCCGGACGACTACATAGAGGTGCTTCGGCAATCCATCCCGCGTGTGCTGTCGGAGGCAAACGTATCACCGGATCAAGTCATCGGAATCGGTATTGACTTCACGGCATGCACGATGATGCCACTGGATGCTGGCGGGACTCCGCTGTGCTTGCTGGAGGAATGGAGGGACAATCCGCACAGCTGGGTAAAGCTGTGGAAGCATCACGCGGCGCAGGATGAAGCGAACCTGATCAATGAAGCCGCTAAGCGGCGAGGGGAGAAATTCCTTGCACGCTATGGTGGAAAGCTGTCCTCGGAGTGGATGCTTGCGAAGTCTTTACAGATTCTGAATGAATCTCCTGAGCTGTATGAGCAAGCTGTACTATTTATGGAGGCTGCCGATTGGGTGGTCATGCAATTGACCGGTCAGCTCGCACGGAGCAGCTGCACCGCAGGCTACAAAGCCAATTGGCATAAAAGGGAGGGATATCCGTCCAAGGAGTTCCTGCAGTCGCTTGATCCGAGGTTCGGGTCCCTTGTGGAGACGAAGCTGAGAGGCCCGATCAAGCCACTGGGTTCAAAAGCGGGCGGATTAACCGAGTCGATGGCAGCCTTAACCGGGCTTCTGCCGGGCACTGCGGTAGCTGTAGCTATCATCGATGCCCATGCCATGGTGCCGGCTGTCAGTGCAGTAACCCCCGGTAAGATGGTGCTTGCCATGGGCACCTCTACTTGCCACTTGGTTTTAAGCGACAAGGAAGTGACGGGTGAAGGCATTTGCGGTGTCGTCGAGGACGGGATCATTCCCGGTTATTACGGGTATGAGGCCGGACAATCGGCCGTTGGCGATATATTCGCCTGGTATGTGGATGAGGCAGTGCCAGAATATGTCCGGCGCAAGGCTGCCGAAGAGCGCCTTGGCATTCATGAGTGGCTTGAGAAGGAAGCGGCGCAATATGCGCCTGGCCAAAGTGGACTGCTGGCTATCGACTGGTGGAATGGAAGCCGTTCCGTCCTGATGGACGCTGATCTTAGCGGTGTCATCCTTGGATTGACCCTGAAGACCAAGCCGGCGGAAATATACCGGTCGCTGCTGGAGGCCACTGCCTTTGGAACGCGGGCGATCATCGAGGCTTTTACCGAAAGCGGCGTAGAAGTCGATGAGCTTTATGCTTGCGGCGGATTGCCGCAGCGAAACCGGCTGCTGATGCAGATTTATGCTGACGTTACCGGCAAAGAAATCAAAGTAGCGGATACCATCCAGACGGCTGCTTTTGGCGCAGCCATGTTCGGCGCCGTGGTGGCAGGCAAAGAGCAAGGAGGCTTTGCGAGCATCGTAGAGGCGGCGGAAGCGATGGCCCGTGTTCGAGAAGACACTTTTAAGCCGAACGAAGCTCATGTTCGTGTGTATGACCAATTATACAAGGAATATAAAGGACTTCATGATTATTTGGGCAGAGGCGAAAATGGGGTGCTGAAACGCTTGAAGGCATTAAGGAGCGGTAAACCCGGAATGAATGCATGAATGAACACCTAAATGAACGCGGGATGGCCGCTTTGCAGGCCTCGTTCGTCATGAAAGAGCGGTACGGATACGATATCACATACTAAGGGAGCGATAACAGATGATGAACTTTAATGGGCTCAACATGCACCTCGGAAATTTATCCCGGCTGTCCAATGCGCAGACGAGATCCATCAGCGCGGAGAATTTTACCGGTGAAAAAGGAAAGGGCGGCATGGCCACCGATGGCACGGGTGCAGCGGCTTCCAGGGATTTAGGCGTGGGCTGGAAGGTCTCCCCTTCCGTGGAGATTTTACCGGGAGAAACCTTTACGATGGGTGACATTCAGGGCCCCGGGGCGATTCAGCATATCTGGCTTACCTGTCATCCAACACTGTGGCGCAATCTGATTATCCGAATGTATTGGGATGATGAGAAAGACCCTTCGGTTGAGGTACCCGTCGGCGATTTGTTCTGTAACGGATGGGGCGAGCGCAGCGACGTCAATTCGATTCCGGTTGCCGTGAATCCGGCCGGCGGCATGAACAGCTACTGGCAGATGCCCTTTCGCAAGCAAGCCCGATTGACGATGGAGAACCGTGCGCCGGAAAAGGCAGTCCTTTACTATCAAATTGACTATACGCTGACGGACATCCCGGAAGATGAGGCTTATTTTCATGCGCAGTGGCGGAGAACGAATCCCGTTCCTTATAAAGAGGTTTACACCATTCTGGATGGGGTGACTGGACACGGGCACTATGTAGGGACATACCTCGCCTGGCAGGTGAACAATAACGGCTGGTGGGGCGAAGGCGAGATCAAATTCTATATGGACGGGGATCAGGATTATCCGACCCTATGCGGTACGGGAACGGAAGATTATTTTGGCGGAGCCTGGAACTGGGAGCAGCCGATGGGTACCTATAGAACCTACTCGACGCCATATCTGGGGATGCACCAAGTGCTGAAGCCGGACGGATTGTATCGAAGTCAGCAGCGTTTTGGCATGTATCGATGGCATGTCATGGATCCGATCCGCTTTCAAAGCGATCTTCGCGTGACCATTCAGGATCTCGGCTGGAGGTCGGGAGGAAGGTATCTTCCGCAGCAGAGCGATATTGCATCGACGGCGTTCTGGTATCAGGCCGAGCCTCATGCGCCATTCCCAGAGCTTCCGGATAATGATGAGCGGGAGGTTATATAAAGGAGGTGTTATTGCTTACCTGCCGGTAAGGTGATAGTGTGAATAAATGGAGCTCTTTAAGGGTGCACATGGCGTTTCCAAAGAAGAACTATGCGCCAGATCAACCTGATAGAGTGCAATGAAAATGATGGGAAGTATAGTAACGGGCATAATTCCCATGAACGCTCAATCATTAGCTGATATGAAATTTAAGTGAACATGGTGATGAACCGTCCCTCGCAGTGAAGCTGCGCAGCGGACGGTTTTTTTGTGCTGCAACGACCCTTTAGTATCAATCGGAATTGAGCAACAGAATGTATTGAGAGTAATTATTTTTGCGTTTTGAAGTAATTTATTATTGACTCTAAGAGTAATTTAAAATACCTTATAGAGTAACAGAGTGAATATGAGACATGAAATGACCACTCTGATTATGGCTGTGAAGGGAGAAAGATGGATGTCACAGGTTCATATGCTACAACCGGATATTCATACGCTTCATGGATTTTTTAGCAGGGAACTGGAGCCTGCCCTATACATTCAGTCTGGGGATACTGTCGTGTATCAAACTTTAGATGCGGGTTGGGGACTGGAGAAGCGTGCTGCCCCGGGCGCGGCGAGAACGAAGTTTACGGAGCGCAAGCCGGAGCGGCAGGAGGAGCATTTTGGGCATGCGTTATTGGGTCCCGTCCATATTCAAGGGGCTAAACCCGGACTTACATTGGAGATTCAGATCAACGAAGTAATTCCCGGATCGTGGGGGTGGACCTCTGCCGGAGGTTTTCCGAGTTATTGGAACGAGAAGCTGGGCATGACCAACACCAAGGAAGTGACGCTGGATTTTGAATTGGATGCCAGGACAATGACAGGCAGAAGTCAGTTCGGAGATTTCAAGTACAGCATCGGCCTGAAACCGTTTATGGGGGTTATGGGCATGCCGCCGAAGGAAAAAGGCAAGCATACGACTTTTGTGCCGCGCCCATATGGAGGCAATCTCGATTGCAAAGAGTTGACAGCTGGCAGCACGTTGTACCTGCCGATTCCTGTGGATGGCGGGCTGTTCTCAACAGGGGATGGACATGCGGCTCAGGGCGACGGCGAAGTTAGCGGTCCCGCCCTGGAATGCCCCATGGATAAGGTGTGTCTAACCTTTCATGTCCGTGACGACATGCCCATAACGATGCCCAGAGCCAAGACGAGTACCGGGTGGCTTACGATGGGGTTCCACGAGGATCTGGACGAAGCCATGTGGATGGCCTTAAGCGGGATGCTTGATCTCATGACCGAGCTTTACACTATTTCAAGAACGGAGGCGTATGCCTACGCCACCTTAACATTGGATCTGCGGGTAACTCAGATCGTGAACATCCTTAAGGGCGTGCACGCATTTTTACCTTTTGGGGCGTTGAGGTGAAAGGGAGTGCAGGGGGATGGCTCAGAAGGATAAAAAGAGAGATAACCCTATGATCACACTGCATAGATAAACAACAATTTTTCAGGAGGTCTATTCTGCAGTTATACGAGAAGATGGTCAATAACCAAGGGGTGCATATTCACGTTACGGAGGTACATCGGGAGCTTAGGAATGAACAAACCTCACTGGTCATCATCCCGGGATTGTCCGAGTCGGCTGAGGATTACATCGCCATAATGGAAAAGCTGACGCCCAGACATATCGTTGTCATCACACTTCGTGGCCGGGGCCGAAGTGATTCGCCTGTTTTGGGATATACGCTTGAATACCATATTAGCGACATTGATGCAGCCATTCGTCATCTTGAACTTGAGCAATTCGTACTCATGTGATACTCCCGAGGGGTGTCCTATCAGTTAGGCTACGCGGTTCAGAATCCGGAACGCATTCAAGGCCTGATCATCGGAGACTATCCCGCGGTTCATACCCAGCTGCTAGCGGGATGGGTGGAATTCTTCGCTTCGCTACCGTCTTGGAGAGGAAAGAAGCTGTCCGACCGTATGAAAACATCGGCTTTACAGGCGCTGCAACATGAATCGGCTAAGGTCGAATTGTGGAACGACTTAACCCGATTGACATGCCCAGTCCTTATTATCCGTGGCGTAAAACCACATCCCGGGTTATCATTAGAAGCAGTGGAACAATATAAGCTGTCGCTGCCTCAGGCAAGCATCGTGGCGTTCGAGGAGCATGATCATAATATTTTTGAACCGGATGTGGATGTGTTTGTCCGCACCGCAGACTCTTTTCTAAAAAGAGATTAGGCAGAACCATCAATCTATCACTAAAAAGGGTGTACGCACTTGGACAATCTGAAGCTGAATGTATCACTTTTACGACAAAGGGTTCCGAACCTGACCAGCGCAGCCAAATCCGTGGGATTACGGCCAGCCACGGTCTCCAACCTATGCACAGGAAAAATTCCCGTTGGTCGGGCGGAAGTCCGCACCATTGCCGCATTGGCATCTCTGGCAAAATGCAGTCTGGATGAACTGATCCTGCGCGGGGAAAGCGTGGAGATGATCGAAACGGGCATTAAGCCCCTTGATCTATTTGCTCCTCTGGCCAAAGGCGGTACCGTCGGGCTGGTCGCCCGTCCCGGAATGGGCCAATTGGTGCTGCTCGGTGAATTGTTTCATCACTTCAAGCAGGAAGGGTATATGACGATTCTGCTGAAGCCGGAAGGCGAATATCCCGAGCTGCAGGATATGCTGAATGATGTAGAACGGGTTGCCAATTCTATAGGAGAAACCTATTCCATTGTGACGAATGCAAATCCCGATAAAGAGATTGTGTTTGCAGCGGACCGGGAGCATGTCTTGACCGGCAAAATCTATGACCTCCAGGAACGTCTCCAACAAGAGGGTTTGAGGCAGGTCACGACTTTTCTTGTGGACCTTAAAGGTGCGGTTGTCGATGAAGACATGCCTTACGGTCCGCTGGAGACGCTGTGGTATTTCGATGCCGATCTGGCGGCCAGACATATGTTTCCTGCCGTGAACCCGTTATATTCTACATCTTCCGTATCGGAAGGCGTTCATCTGGATCAGGCTCACTTATCGGTCCAACAGCGGGCCCAGAAGCTGCTGCGCCGTTATCGCGAGCTGCGTTCACTGGTTCAAGTGCGAGGATTGCAGGCCATTCCGGCATCCGAGACGGAGGTTTATGAGCGTGGAGCACGGCTTGAGGCTTATCTTACGCAGCCTTTTTACGTTGCCGAGGCTTACACCGGGTTACCTGGCGAGCGGGTGCATTTGCAGGATACGCTGCATGATGTTCAAGCTATTTTGAACGGCAGCATGGATCATCGTTCGGTGGAGAGTTTATCCTGGATCGGATCGATAAAATAGCGCTGTAATCATCAAAAGTCGAATTCTCGTAGTTTGTTTATCGGGAATATCGGCTTTTTTACATGATTCCGCATAATATAATCCGTATGTCCCATAGCTGATAAGCAAAGGCCAGTATATAATATGTGCTAGTTTGTATCGTGCGGATGGCAGGAAGGTTGCACTGGAGAACTGAAATGCCATGCTTGTACGGGATACGAGACCATACATAAAGGAGAAATGGACATGAAGAGAAAAGGTTGGCTTATCGCTTTTGCAGCGGCATTATTGTTAACACTTATCGTAGTACCGGTTCAGCAGTCTTTTAGTGCAGAGGGCAATCCTACGGCAACCGCCATTACACAGAGTGCTCTGAACGATCAGTTCCATTTGGATCATGTCGTTAAGATTTACGTGCCTTCAACGGTGAAGGGAGATATTCCGATTACGGATGCAGCTCATCAGAAGTTTGTTGACCAAACACTGACAAAGCTGTCCGGCTGGTTTGGCGGGGCAACGGCGATTCCGGGTGAAGGGGCATGGGTGGACAATAACAAAACACTGATCAAGGAAAAAGTAACGATCGTGTACGCGTTTGCCGAGAAGCTTGACAAGGACTCGCTTAATCAAGTGGTGGATTATGCGAAGAAGCTTAAAGACGATTTGTCGCAATCCGCGATCTCACTCGAGGTTGACGGTAAACTGTACTTCATCGAATAGTTGATTCTTCGGATCAAAGGGTTTGCTAAATAGGGGAGGTCTCCCTGCTGTCAGTGATGGCAGAAGAGGGAGACGTCCTCTTTATTATGTTTGAACTTTAATAGAGAAACCTCCACAGATAAAAGGTGGCGTAGGATTCCCAGTTCGCCCATGCTGCCGACAGCTCCAGTATTTCCTTCTTCGTCGGTTTGACCTCCAAGCCCAGCAGATGTTTGATGGCGTTGTGCAAACCCACATCATCGATGGGAAAAGCGGCCGGTATTCGCAAACAGCGCATCAACACATAATTGGCCGTCCATGGTCCGATCCCGCGAATGCTGACCAGTTGTTTCTCCGCTTGTTTCAAGCTACCTGCTTCAAGCAGCTGCTCCTTGGTCAATTTTCCTTCTACCATAAGCTGGGCCACTCCGATAAGATACTCGCCTTTTTTCACGGTCATCCGAAGCCCGTCCAGGTCTTCAACACGCAGCGGTGCAATGTCCTCAGGTCTTGGAAAAATCCAATAAACCTCTCCTTCACATTCCACGCGGCGGCCGAAGGCTTCTACGAAACGTCTTTTTAACGTATAGGCATAGGCCAGGTTAATCTGCTGCCCCAGAATGCCCCAGCACAAAGCCTCGAACAGATCGGGAATACCCATATTGCGAAGCCCGTAGAAGGATTGAACGGCTTGACTGAGTAATGGATCTGCTTCCGCCATCGTATAGAACGGTACGAGATCGGTATTCAGATCGAACCAGTCCCGAACATAACCCGCTACTTCCGCCCGCTTGCAGGGATCGGAGGGGGCGGTATTCCCCAAAAACCGAACAAGGATCGCCTGTTCTTGAGGCTCCGCACTGACTTCAATCACAGCGATGTCACCATCAAGCGGGATAGCCCGGTAGATGCTGTCATTCCGGATATGAAAAAGACATTCGTTCGGCGATCTTTGCAAATAATTGAGGTTCTCCGTAAAACTGAACTCCTTCGGTACGAACAGCCTTATGGCTTCGGCATGATCTTCCCAGCTGTCCCGGGGGGGGTGGTTCTCCATAGTATAGGGCTTATCGTCATGTATCTGGTTTCGCTTCTGCATCTTCATCGTTTCCTTTCGCTCCTGAACTCTTCCATACTAGTTGTACCATAAATGCAGACCGTATAATTTTGTTATCTTGCTCTTCTATTCCAAAAAGCGTACAACTGGATTATCCTGTGGTTATAATGTTAGCGGAGGTGAGGATACGTGGCAAACCGAATACAACCGACCGAAGCCCAGTGGCAGGCCATTATCAACAACGACAAGGACAGTGACGGCAAGTTTTTCTATGCGGTGCAGACAACAAAGATCTTCTGCAGACCATCCTGTAAATCCAGACCCCCGAAGTTTGAAAATGTGCGCGTGTTTCAATCAGCGGATGAAGCGAAAGCTGAGCGTTTCCGGCCATGCAAAAGGTGCAAGCCGACGGGAGAACGTCTGCCGGACCACGAATGGATTGAACTTGTCACCGAGTATATCGATACACACTACATGGATCATTTGTCGCTTGATGTATTGGCCGATGTGAGCCACGGCAGTCCGTACCATCTACACCGGATATTTAAGCGTGTCAAAGGTCAGACCCCGATGGAATACATTCAGGATTACCGGATCGGCAAGGCCAAGGAGCTCCTGACGAATTCCAGCTTGGCGATCTCGGATATCGGCCATAAAGTGGGCATGGAGAACACGGCTTATTTTATCACGCTGTTTAAGAAGAAAACGGGGATGACCCCCCTTAGCTATCGCGGGCAATATTTAAAAAATACGAGTGCGGAGGTGCACGATCATGAAATCCAATCATTCGATTACCATTAACTGGACTCAACTGCGCCATGATAACTGGAGTGTATACATCGCGGCCACGGAGCAGGGATTATGCTACGTCGGATCACAGGATAAGCCTTTAACAGAGTTGGAGGACTGGGTACAAGCAAAATTCCCTGGCTGTGAAATCGTGCAGAATGATGAAGCTATGCAGCCATATGCCGCCGAGATGATGGAGTATTTTCAGGGGACACGCGATCGGTTTGAGTTGGCTTTGGATTACAAGGGGACCGCTTTTCAGATGGCGGTATGGAATGCGCTATGCCAGATCCCGTATGGGCAGACTTTTACGTATTCTGACATCGCCAACCAGATCGGAAAGCCGGCAGCAGTTCGAGCTGTAGGAGCGGCTATTGGGGCTAATCCGCTGCTGATAACAGTTCCTTGTCATCGGGTAATTGGCAAAAGCGGCGCATTGACGGGGTATCGCGGGGGGCTTGCCATGAAGACCCGGCTGCTGGAGCTTGAGGGTGAGCGAGCCAGGATGAGGGAGACGATGAATTATGCCTAATTCATTGCCGCAACGCATAGCAGGGCTCGATTGGACGGGGATACAAGGAGCTTTGGATGAACAGGGATATGCTGTCCTACCAAAGCTGCTGCTCTCTGAAGAGTGTACAGAGATTATCAACACCTATTCGGAAGAGGATCGGTTTCGAAGCACGATCAATATGGCTCGGCACCGGTTCGGGCTCGGAGAGTACAAGTATTATCAAGCTCCGCTGCCAGAATCGCTGCAGCAGCTTCGGGAAGGCTTCTATCCAGAGCTTGCGCTGACGGCTAACCGTTGGTTGACGCAGCTTGGACATGAGAAGAGGTATCCGGCGAGCTTGGATGAGTTTCTTGAGATGTGCCATGCTCAGGGGCAAAAGCGTTCGACGCCGTTGATTTTGAAATATGAAGAGGGCGGCTATAATTGCTTGCATCAGGATTTGTACGGAGATGAATTTTTCCCGTTTCAAGTGGTGTTTGTTCTGAATGAGAAGGAAGTCGATTATTCGGGAGGAGAGTTTCTGCTTATCGAGCAGCGGCCGCGGGCACAGAGCCGGGGCCATGTAATCACCTTGGAACAAGGAGCGGGGTTGATCTTTCCGACCAACCATCGTCCCGTTCAGGGAACACGGGGGTATTACCGGACCACGCTCCGGCATGGCGTCAGCACGATTACGTCGGGTACCAGATACAGCCTCGGGATTATTTTTCATGATGCAAAGTAGAGGGGCGCGTGTGTTTACTCATTCATTATGGGTTGTGAGGAGAGAAATAGTATAATAGAAGAAAGTGTAGAAATGGGGTGTCCGAGGTGAAACAAGAAGTGCTCTATAAAACGCCGAAGACCCTGCTCAATAAAGGAACGGGATTCCTGAATGGATACAGCCATACATTGAACCCGTATACGGGTTGCACCTTCGCTTGTTCTTACTGCTATGTCCGGCAAATGCCGGTATCGATATTCCGCAATCAGGAATGGGGGAGCTGGGTTGACGTTAAACTCGAGTCTGCTGCCATCCTGCGTAAAGAACTGAAGCGTGCCAAGTCCAAGGGACCCGTCACGATTTTCATGTCTTCCAGCACCGATCCTTACCAGTCGGTTGAGGCCAAGGAAGAAGTGACTCGTGCATTGCTTGAGGTGATGGTCAGCGAACCGCCGGATTTTCTGCTCGTACAGACACGCAGTCCGTTGGTCCGGCGGGATATTGATCTGCTGCAGCAGTTAGGAGAACGCGTGCGGGTAAGCATGACGGTCGAGACGGACCGTGATGAGATGCGCAAGCATTTTACGCCATCAGCCCCGCCGATCCAAGCGAGACTGAAAGTCCTGGCACTCCTGAGAGACGCAGGAATTCCCGTTCAAGCAGCGATTGCACCCGTGCTTCCGAGCACGGAGGCTTTCCCACAGATCCTGCGGCCGCTCGTGACTCGCGTGTGCATCGACGATTATTTTATGGGGGATGGCAGTGGCGGGAAACGTACAAAAAGACTGCCGGTTCAGGCTCTGTACGAGGAGCTTGGGGAGCACGAATGGTACGATCCAGCTGCTTATCAGGTGGTCTATGACCGATTTAGCAGGGAGTTTCCGGAGGAGCAGTTGTTTGTGAGCCAGAAGGGTTTTGAACCTTAAGGTTTAGGTTAGCAAGTTTGAGAAGATGATGCGTGATCTATGGATTAGATAGATTATGATAGGTTTAGGCCAGGACCAGGAGTTCGTTTCTGGTCTTTTTTTGTCATGTCTCGTGATAGATGATTATGGTATGATAGGCGAAAATAACCAGTCAGACGGCAGAGGAGCGAATGCACAATGAAGATGGATTTGACGTTATGAAATTATCAGATAAAGAGGAGATATTGAATACATAAATGGAGTAGCTGAGAATATGAAATTACCTGATCAATCCGTTTACTTTTGCGAAGAAGTTATATCGATGAGGTGAATTATGAAAGATGTAAATTATAAGATGTGGACTCTATGTATGGTGCAAGATGAGGATAGGGTTTTAATGCTTAATAGAACCCATGATAATTTTAAGGGATATATTGCTCCTGGAGGTAAATTGGAATTTCCTGAAAGTCCAATTGAAGGTGCGATCAGAGAAGTAAAAGAAGAAACAGGACTTATTGTTAAAAATCTGAGGTTTAAAGGGATCTATGAGTATGTAAATGAAGAAGCCAATGATAGACACATTATTTTAAATTACTTAACAAACGATTTTTCTGGAGAATTATTGTCGGATTTCACAGAAGGTATACCAGAGTGGGTGAAGATTTCAGATTTAGAACATTTACCTATGCAACAATCTATCAGAAGAAGAATGCCCTTCTTTTTCCAAGATGGGACATTCGAAATTCATGTGGTTTGGGAAGATGGAGAGAAAGAAGTACATATAAGGGAAACATGATTTAACGGTATTTTGGAGATGGCAATTACATCAACTCACATGACATTCCTACTGCGAGGCATTCGCCCCTTGGTCGACGTAGATGGTTCGAGGAATAGGATTCAGGCGATACATTGATGTCATGATTATAACGAGGGGATAAAACACACAAAACGGTGATGTTACCTCCCTATTAATTGAAAGGATTATCGAGGTGGAGAATCTAATAATAGAACCCTACAAACCCGAAAGGGATATATCCGCTATCCAAGCCATGTTGTTTGGGGATGAATACTTTAAGGAAAAGTTTCTGGAGACCGAAATCAATTTTCCTGAAGGTATATTTGTTGCTTGTTACAACAATGTGACCGTGGGATTTCTCTCCTTTAGCGGTTTTAAGGGGAGAGGAACCGAGATGACAATCTTTGTAAGAAAGGAATATAGAGGAAAAGGCATCGGTAGCAAGCTTATTGAAAACGCAGAACAATTACTTAATCAATACGAGGCAGTCGAACGTTCGATTGGTGCATGTATGGACGGCGATCGGTCTTCTCTGCAATTTGTATGTAAGAACGGTTACCATATACTTCATTCTTCTTATATCATGGTGCGTGAAGGAGAAATTCTTCCTGAAAGTCATTTTCCTATCAGGCAGTATGAAGATGATGATTATCCTGTGTGGCATGTTATTCGCGAAATGGCTTTTTACAAAATGCGTGAACGAGTTGGTATTCTCCCATCGTATTATATTGCTCCTTCAGAATGGGAACGGAATCATTTTTTGAAAGATAGAAACAACAGATTTGTAATGGATATCGATGGTGAAATAGCGGCATGTGGAGTTATTGACGGCTGTGAGCTGCGTCAGGTGGCCGTTCGGCCAGATGCAATCTCGTGGATACGGTAAAGCCTTCGTCTCATTTCTTTTGAATGAGATGATGCATCGTGGTGAAAAGATCGTTAAGCTTGAGGTAGTCAAAGGCAATCCTGCGAAAACGCTGTACGAGAGTCTCGGCTTCAAGGAAAAATCCTTGTACCATATCGTAACTAAATATTATAGACCGGACAGCCGATTGAGTAGACCGCCCGACGAGATGTATTAGCAGCATTTCGAAGAAGCGGACTCAGCAACCATATTCAACTCCCTAACCGCAGTTACGACTCCCTTGCAAATCTGAGTAAACGTAAACTATCTAAGGAGATACTTGGGATTATGATTATTAAAATGACACATGAAAATATAGAGGATTTTAATAAGGCTAATGAAGAATTGACAGTATTCGGAAGGATAATTCCTAAATACGAAGACGATATTTGGACTTACACGGAAGAACTATTCTCTGAACAATATACTAAGGGATATGACAATGAAGACATCGACGTAATTTATATAGATAACGATAAAAAAGCTGTCTACTTCTACTATGTTGACAATAATTGTGTAGGCCAAATACAACTTAGTACTCATTGGAATGGCTATGCTTTATTAGAAGATATCGCTGTTGCAAAGAATTGGAGAAACAAAGGGATTGGGAAAATACTACTAGAGAAAGCAATTGAATGGGCAAAGGAGAATAAACTTATCGGTCTTATGCTCGAAACTCAAGATGTTAATATTTCAGCATGTAGGTTTTACTCCAAGAACAATTTTATTATCGGTGGAGTTGATAATATGCTTTATTCAAAATTTCCGACAGCTAATGAAAAAGCAGTATTCTGGTATAACAAATTTGAAGATTGATAAAGGTTGAAGCAGTTTGGAAGATGGGCAAGGGAATCGCATAACAATGCGTTTACGCAGCGGGCATGCTGACGCCCGTGGGCTGTTGGAGAGACTTCGAGGAAGCTGTTTATACAACAACTAACAATAGGAGTGTGTTCTAATCATGCAGGAAGTAAGAAAAGAATTTGATAATTATAATGATTTAAATAGATGGAATAATGATAGAGTTTACAAATCGATAGATCTAAATAATCAACGAGAATATTTTAGACCTATAGATTTATTTAATAAGGAATTAGAAAAACGATACATAGGATTATTTGACAGTTAATGAATCAAGGTTAATAAAATCGTCTAACATTACGTTCCCGAGCAGGGCAAATAGCTTCCCGATCCTGTATTCCTGATGGAGATATCGCAACCTTAGTACCTGAACCCCTAAACAAAAGGAGAAAAAAATGAACAACATTAAAAGCTTTCTGAGAGATGTAAGAGATAATAATTATAAGGTTCCTGAGGGAACAGATATTGATCAAGTAGTTCAAGAAATGATTCAACACATTGGGTCGATCGATGAGGAATTAAGGGATCAACTCATTTATGGAACTTTAAGTAAATGGATAATGAATCAAGAACTAAGTATAGAAACAGTAAGAAAAGTATTATACGTTACCTTAGATGATGATCATTTATTCTATGGAATTGGGGATAACGATCAAGATACCGTATTTACGCGTTCTTTTTCAGTATTGTTCATACCACTTGCTTTACATTACAACGATATCTCCAATTATTTAACTGAAACGGATTATGAATATATATACTCTAGAGTGACTTTATATTTTGAACTTGAAAAGGATTTTAGAGGATATGTATTAGACAAGGGATGGGCACATTCGATTGCACATGCGGCTGATGCTTTAGATTCAATCGTCGCCTCGTCCTATTATTCTCATAAACAGATATTGTTTATTTTAGAATTGATAGGGGAAAAGGCTTGTGTTAATAACTATTATTTTACAAACGGTGAAGATGAAAGGATAGCCGAAGTCGTTCTTCAAATTGTAAAACGTAATACTCTAAAGAAAGATATTATAATTAATTGGGTGCAACAACTTGGAGGTTTTGAAAGATTGGGAATATATCCTCAAGATGAGATTATAAGAGGAAATACCAAAAACCTTTTACGAAGTGTCTATTTTAAATTACTGGATATTAGCGGATCTGAAGTTATAACAAATGAAATAATAAAAACATTAAAACAGCTTTAAAAAAACAAGTCTAATTCTAGCTAAATCGAATGGTTTGTTTCATTGTCGTAATCTATATTATGACAAGTTGTACATATGATTCTGATCATGACTCGGAGAGTGAACGTAAAATGTCAGATGTCTCGCCCACATACATAGGTCCAGCAAATTATAATGATATCAAAGAATTATTTACAGATTCGGGGTTAGGAAATTATTGGGATGCCTTTAAGCCATTGATTGAACCGGGCATTTTTTTAACACCCGTACCGACAGCAGAAATTAACATTGAGATTGGCAAAAGTAAGATTGGGGGGAGTCCCGATGTACCCTCATCTTTTTCTTGGCCGCATTGGAGAGACATACCCATGTCATTTTTAGCTCAAATTAACTTGAGTGAATTACCAATGCAGTCTTTTAACGAGAAATATCTGAGGGAAGGCGTGTTATATTTCTTTTATGTTTATAACGATGAAATATGGTATGAAGACCCAGAGTTTGATTTTGATCAATATAAGAATGGAAAGGTTCTATACCATCCAACAACCTCACAGCTACAGAGAGTTACTGCATCAAATGAATTAAGCGGAGTCCAAATTTTTGAGAGCTGTTCGGTAAATTTCAATGTAGAGTTAACGATTCCAGATTCCGATTATCTACAAGATAATCAGATAATCCTTGATAAAGAGACCCTCGAATTGTACTGGTCTAAGTTTAGACCGGAATTTTTAGATAAGTATAGTCTAGGAATAGGATATAGATTTCTTGGACACATAGATACTTTACAATTTGGTAGTTATCCATTAACTGAAACGCTATTATTCCAATGTGACTCTGATAGCGATATTGGGATGGAGTGGGATTTATCAGGTCTTTTATATTTCTTTATTAAGAAAGAGGATTTAATAAATCTGAATTTTGATCACATTATGACTAGTCGAGTGGGCACTTAGTTGGTTTAAGAGTCTCACAGAAGTTGAGTACGTCATACAACACCATATTCACGCATCGGGGCAAATGCCCCTTGGTCCGGCCGGGGTTGAAGAGGATTCGCCCGGAGCGAGCTCAGATAATAGGGAACGGAATCAGTTGGACACATCGATCTCCCTAAGATAGGAACGATCTAAGGGAGATCGACGTCGTGAATACAAGAAAGTTAGGTGAAACCTGTGAAAGAGCATTTAGAAACAAAAATACCTTAGATCATAATTACATCAAACGACTAAGGAGAGACTTTTATGAATCCACCCAAGCATATTGTTTCGGCTGCTGCCATTGTAATAAATGAAAAGAACGAATTGTTGCTTATTAAAGGACCAAGAAGAGGCTGGGAGATGCCTGGTGGTCAAGTTGAAGTAGGAGAATCTTTAAGTCAAGCAGCCATAAGAGAAACCAAAGAGGAGTCAGGGATAGACATAGAAATCATCAAATTCTGTGGAATATTTCAGAACGTAGGAAATTCAATTTGCAATACACTATTTTTAGCGAAGCCTATAGGTGGAGAATTAATACAATCATCAGAGAGCTTGGAGTCAGGCTTTTTTTCAATAGAAGAAGCACTGAAAAAAGTTGAATGGAAAGATTTTAGACAAAGAATTGAGTGCTGTTTAAGCCCAGAAACGCAACCGTTTTGTATTGAATTTAATGACGAGAAGAATATATGAGAGTATAAAGTATATAAAGACGCTGCATACATCATCTAACCATATGCTTACGCTGCAGGACGTTCTGCACTCAGTCTGTTCGAGGCATTAAAATCTTTAGTAGTACTTGAAATGCACAATTTCTATGTTATGATGATCAACAATAAGAGCGGATCTCTACTGAGATCTGCTCTTATATTTTTTATAGGAGATGATGTAGATGCAAAGACCTTTAGTAGTTGCAGTTAGCGGTTATTCCGGGTCTGGAAAGAGTACATTGGTTATTGAATTAGCTAAAGAGCTACTGTCTTGCGTAACATTGTTTTTCGATGACTACGTATCAAGAAAAGACTTTCCAGAGAGTATTGTTAGTTGGATTCACAGTGGAGGAGATCCAAATGAAATTAAAACACCATTGCTTAGAGAACATTTAATCTGTCTTATAAATGGTGAATCCGTAATCCTAAATAAGGGAATTGGTTGGGCAGAAGAGTATGGTAATTTGAAACCAAAAGAAAAACTAGAATTAAAACCTGGTGAGATCATATTACTTGAAGAGCCTTTTGGAAAGGAAAGGGATGAAGTGGCAGATCTCATAGATTTAGTAATTTACCTGGATGTTAGTCCCGAGGTATCTCTTGGAAGAAGAATCTATGATCTGATTAAGAACTTAAAGCATGATCCGGAAGTTTTAATAAGCTTGCTAGATCATTTTTTATCGGATTATTTATATGGAGGAGTCAAGGAGATGTATTTACTCAATGGAATCCGGGTAAAGGAAAAGGCAGATCTCATAATTGATGCAAATCAAGAAAAAAATAGCGTGGTAGAGAAAGTAAAAAGAGAAATACTTAGAACAATTAGAAATCTTTAAATGTATAATCAGGAAGAAGTATACTTCAACTAACAATCAATTAACACATTATGGTTATCGCCCCTTGGTTGATAGATGTATAATCATGGAAGAAATGAGGTGCATGAATGCTTTTTCATTTTAGCGAAGAGGCTGATATTGAAATCTTCATCCCAAGAGAAAAACAGAATCGACCGGATTTCCCGGCAGTTGTTTGGGCAATCGATGCGGAACATGAATTCTCCTATTACTTCCCAAGGGATTGTCCGCGAATCGTATGACCAATTTGAAGACGAGGGGTTTGAAGTTTTTGATAAGACTGCAGGATATTATATTTCCTATCAAACCGTAAAACCAATGGGTATAGAGAAGATTGATTGACTGGTTGAGAGACTGTTAAGTAAGGGAATTGAATTAAGGTTTACACCCAATTTATGTCCTCTTAGGGAATCAATAGTTTCTTCAGATTTTAAGGGATATGGAATACATAGGTTTAATAATGCCAAGAAATTGTAGGAGGGAGCAGATGCTCCGTAAACTAGCAGATCTAGAACCTGCGGGTGTTATTTAGTGTTCTGAAGCTTTTGACGATAATCATGTAGTTCTTTTTGAAAACGATAAAAAGGACCTGATAACATTTTAATGCTTCTTTTCAGGCTGATTTGCTTTTTTGGATCATCTTCAAAATACTCCAATTGGTCAATATTTTTATCTATTTTTTCCCGAAGTGTAAGTATGAACCCAATCGCAATGTGAGTTCTGGCTAACTCCTGAAGATCAGCAGCCAAAGCTTCGCTAAGATTTCGAATGTCCGGAAGGTGTAACGACTTTTCCACGAAGAAAACTTCTGGGGTGAAATCCTCACGAAAACCTTGTCCCGGTACTTGGTCCCAAAAGTCATTCCATTCTCGTAACAGGCCTGTTTCATACAACAAAAATTTAAGAAACCCACATAACCATGCCGTACAACTTGTATTACGTTGCTGACATCCAATTCCGTCCGCAAGATGCCTGCAACTATTACAGCAGGAGCCTCCATTGGCAATGCAGACTTTGCAAATAGGATCGGATCCGACCTCTTGCAGAGCTTGAATACCAATCGTAATGACAGATTGCCTGCTCACTTTTTTTAACAACGATGGGTGAATGGATAGCGAATCTTGTTGTGATGGATCATTAACCATAAAGCCTGACATTTCGCATCCACTCCTTATTTATTAATGGTATAAAATCAAATATTCAAAAATTTGAATATAAGGGGTATTATACGATAGTTGCAACCAAATAACAATCGATGCTCAGGCGTTTCTTTTTTACGCGATGTTTGGTATACGGTTGTGTTATTATATTCATATATTCAAAAGTTTAGCCACTGAGGGAGTATAGCCATGAACCAAAATCAAAATATTCAACAGTTTAAAGCTGATTTTTTTAAAGCGCTGGCTCATCCGATGAGAATTCGAATTCTTGAGGTGCTGAGCGAAGGAGATAAAAACGTCAACGAATTGCAAAGTATTTTGGGTTCAGAAGGTTCAGCCGTTTCTCAACAATTGTCAGTATTACGAAATAAAAATGTAGTTACTGGCTTAAAAGACGGAACATCGGTCATTTATTCCTTACGTGACCCGTTGATTAAAGAATTGCTAGCTGTTACAAAGCAAATATTCGATAATCATCTCGTTGATGCGATTTCTTTGCTTGAGGTCATCCGAAATGAACCATAACTAAAAAAACAAGGGCATCCGTGAGCAATACTCAGGAGCACCTTGTTTTTTTCGTTTATAGAATAGACGATTTTAGCGATTGACATTATTCATTGGCAGGAGTAACATCTCACATATATTCAAATAATCAAATATATGAAAAAAAGAAGGTAAAGCAGATGAAATGGACGGGAAGATTTGAGGGATATCATGCATCCGCATTTCGTAAAGATCTTATTTCAGGCCTGATTGTTGGTATTATCGCCATTCCATTAGGAATGGCGTTTGCTATTGCTGCTGGTGTCAAACCCGAGTATGGTATTTATACAACCATCGTTGCCGGTATTTTAATTTCTTTGCTCGGAGGCTCTAAATTTCAAATTGGGGGACCGACCGGTGCATTCATCCCCATCCTTTTCGCTATAGTCATGCAATATGGATACGAAAATTTGCTGATTGCCGGATTCATGGCTGGCATCATCCTTGTCTTAATGGGATTATTTAAACTTGGCACGTTGATTAAGTTTATTCCTCGCCCGGTAACCATTGGATTTACGGCTGGAATCGCAGTAATTATTTTCAGCGGACAAATTGCTAATTTTTTGGGTCTAAGTGGTATCGAGAAACATGAAAATTTTCTGCCTAACATGAAGGAAATTGTGATGCATCTGACAACCACGAATATCTACAGCGTCATAACAGCCGGGGTTTGTTTGGTTGTCCTTCTCCTTACACCCAGAATTATGCCGAAGGTTCCGGGTTCCTTAGTGGGGCTTGTCGTATCCAGTGTGGTTGCGGCTGTGTTCTTCAAAGGAGACGTAGCAACGATTGGATCATCATTCGGAGCAATTCCTAGTACATTACCTCAATTCCATTTTCCGCAAATAACCTGGGACCGTATTGAAACGCTGATTCGTCCCGCTTTTATTATCGCGATGTTGGGTGGTATCGAGTCTTTGTTATCGGCAGTTGTAGCCGATGGCATGACCGGCAGTCGTCATCATAGCAGTCGTGAACTGATTGGGCAAGGCATCGCGAATATGGTGACACCTCTATTTGGAGGCATTCCAGCAACTGGTGCCATTGCACGGACAGCAACCAATATCAAAAGCGGTGCTGTCTCGCCTATGTCCGGAATAATACATGGTATTGTTGTTTTTTTGGTACTCATTTTGTTTGCACCTTATGCATCTGAGATTCCACTTGCCAGTATGGCTCCCATCCTGATGCTGGTTGCTTGGAATATGAGCGAACGAAGAGAATTTGCTCACGTCTTGAAAACCAAAACGAGCGATTCCATTGTACTCCTCATTACATTTATACTAACCGTATTTACGAATTTAACGACTGCTGTTGAAGTGGGATTAATCTTGGCTGTCATTCTGTTTGTGAAACGAATGAGTGACGTTTTGAGAGTAACTAAAGTGCTTCCCGATCCAGCTAATAACCATGAAAAAGTAAAGGCACACATGGTAACCGAGGGGCATGATTGTCCCCAAATCGGTATGTACACAATTGAAGGTCCGCTTTTTTTTGGTGCCGCGAACATGTTTGAGATGTCGATCATGGATACGATTCATCAAAGACCTAAAGTCTTAATTCTACGTATGGGGAAAGTACCCTTTATGGATACAACAGGGGAGCACAATTTAGCCAGCTTGGTTAAACACTTCGAGAAGTTTGGGGGGATGGTTCTTATTACAGGTGTCCAACCACAGCCAATGGAAGTATTGAAGAGAACTGGCTTGTTTGATTTTATTGGGGCGGCTCACTTCTTTTGGCATACGGGTGAGGCGATTGATTACGCATTATCCCGATTGGATCATAACCAATGTTTAGGATGTAAACATTTTGCTTTCCGCGAGTGCACCACATTATCGAACAAGGTGCTCCAAAAGGATGCTATACAAGGAGCTCGTTGCTTAGATACAGCAAGTCGATGAAATTATATGATCTGTGGTTTCAGCTGTAACTTAAACCAGCGTGTGCCAATGTGGTATCGGCACGCGCTGGTTTGTATAGCTATTAACTTGATTCAAACTCGCTAGAAGTTAGGAACCAATCGAACAAGTTTATCTGGAGAGCCGTCACCATTTTTGTCGCCGTTGTTACTGGTAACGAAGTAAAGCGAACCGTCCGGCGCTTCGACAATGTCGCGAATGCGGCCGTATTTATTCACAAACAGATAATTAAGATCACTACTGTTGATCGTCGGCTTTCCGTTCTGCTCTCCAATGACCATGCGGATGATCTGTTTACCTTTTAGGTTGGTAACAAGAAGATTGCCTGCCCATGGCCCTTGAGTTACAAAGGTCATGCCGGAGGGAGCCCAGGTTGTACCGCTTGCATAAATCAGAGGAGGTGTAATGCCAGTTTGATTCTGATTCCCGCCCTCATATTTAGGCCAGCCGTAATTGTTACCGGGCTCTATGAAGTTGATTTCGTCCTTGGAGGATTCACCATGCTCCGATTCAAAGAGACGGTTCGTTCCAGGCTGCCATGCTAATCCTTGAGGGTTCCGGTGTCCACGGCTATAGATCGGAGAAGAGGCGCCAAATGGATTGTCGGCAGGAATGGTACCGTCCAAATTCAGGCGGAATATCTTCCCTCCGAGGTAAGAGAGTGTATCATCTTTATTTCCGTAGTTGCCGTCACCGAAATACAGTTTGTTGTCCGGACCTATTTTCAAGCGGCCGCCATTGTGATAGACCGCACCAGGGAGATTAGTGATCAGAACCTTGTCAATTGTAGCCTTGTTGTTATTCTCTTTAAGACGAACAACTCTGTTGGCTACTTTGTTGTCGGATGTTTTGTAGGAATGATAGATATACATGTAATGATTGGTGGCAAAATTAGGATCAAGCGCCAGTCCCAATAAGCCGCCTTCACTCTTAGGCATATAATAAAAAGGAGAGCTGAGCGTAATGACCGGTGTTGATTTCAAATTCCCGTTCTCAACGACACGAACTCTGCCGCTGTTGCGTTCCGTGAAGAAGATCCGTCCATCCGGTGCGAAATCGATAGCCCATGGCGTTTCCAAGTTGTTAGCGACAACCTCTGGTGTATATGGATCGGAAGAGGCAGGGTTCGTTTTAACCGACAACGCTTGGCTGGCCTCAGATATATTTCCTGCTAAATCCCTGGCTTTAACGGTGAAGCTGTATGTGGTATTTGCCGTAAGTCCTGTTACCTTGAAGGATGTGGCAGACGTGCTGCCTGCTAATGAGCCGTTTCTATAAATATCGTACTCGTACACGCCTACGTCATCTGTCGATGCCGTCCAGGTCAAATGGACTGATGAAGATGTTTTGCTTGAGCTTTCAAGTTCTGTCGGGGCAGTCGGCGCCTGAGTATCGGTTTGGTTCGTCGTTTTCACGGTGAGAGGACTGCTGGCATTGGAAATATTCCCTGCTGTATCTCTTGCCCTGACCGTGAAATTATATGTGGTATTCGGGGTTAAACCGGTAAAGGTGTAGGAAGTATCCGTTACATTCGCTTGCGCCAACACATCGTCTTTATACACGTCATAATCCTTCACGCCAACATCATCCAATGATGCAGTCCAGGATATGCTTGCCGTTGTATCTGTTACACTGGTTGCTTGCAAGTGGGTCGGTTCGGTAGGCGGGTATACATCACCTGACGCATTTACCTTCACCTTGTCAAAAATAGCCGTGCTTAATTTAGACTCATTATGGCTGCTGACAGCCAATCCTACATACAACGAGGCATTCATGTTTAGAGTCACATTGCCTAAATCGCCCCAGTTCAATCCGTTGTTGGATACATATCCTTTAATGACGTTACCTTTACGTTCTAGCTTTATCCAGGCTGGGCTCGTCGATGCAATTTTCTCGCTTTGGGAAGTTCCGCCTGTTTCTGCCCGATACTGGAATGTGAACCCGTTCGAAGGTGTCAACAGCAAATCGACATGCTTGGAATCAGCATTCAGCGTTTCCCTTATCATGATACCGGCCTTGGCGAATTCGTGTGAATTGGTTTGAGAAGAGACAAGGGCGATAATTGCGCCGTCTCCCGTCCAGGGCTGGTACACATAGTTAAACTGATCTGATTTACCCCAGATGTCCTTGCCCGCACCGCTTACGGAAAATTGATCAGCAGTTGGATCATAAGATGCATTGCCTTTCACCGACGGTGAACCGATATTTTGTTGCTTCCACGGACTCGGCACAGCAGCAGCTGCCGTTTCTTCCTCAACCTCTGCCTCAGCAAAGCCCGATGCAGGAAATAATGTGATCAACATACAAATGCAGAGACTTAAGACCATCATTTTGCTTCGTGTGATCATCGCGACACTTCCTTTTTAATTTTTGGAATGACAACAGGGGAAGGCTTTGACAAACAATGAATCATGAATTCCTCCTTTCCAAAAGTTAAACCGCTTATACTTTCGACTTCTACTTTACCACATTTGGATAAAAAAGGGTTTAACTTTTTGAATAAAATCCCAATGTATGGTTTCTGAGAAGAGAAGTTGATCTCTTCTGTAATTTCTGGCTGTCGCCTTTTTGTGGACAGATGTATAATCATGGAAGAAGCCCCGCTACAAGAACATATGATGGATGATCATTAACGGGAACTATGTAGTGGTCGTGCATCAAAGAGGTACCGATTGAATTGGAAAAGGAGCGAAATTAACACATGATTTTATGGTTTAAAAATCTTCCTGCAACAGATACTGATTTTTCTTCATGGATTCCTTTTATTCGAAAGCCTTGGTTCCGAACACATTATATGAAGTTTGTATATTTGTTAATGATAAGTATTGCATTAGCACCTGGCCTTGTTTTTGGCGTTGATTTAATCTCACAATTGATCACGGAAACCAATCAAGAAATTATCAGTTCCAGTAGTAGTGTTGTGTTTTATATAACATTAATCCTATTTAGTGCTTGTATATTCGTGATACATGAGTTCTTTCACATTATAGTTATCTATAAGCTTGGTGATATAAGTTTGACTTTTAGCGGCATATTTTTTTGGCTTAATACTGATACTCCTCTTTCTAAAAAGAGGTTTTGGTTATTCATGAGTCTTCCGCTTATGATGTTGTCTATAGTTCCAGCTTTTGCTTCAATAGGTATGAGCGGATTCATGAAATCACTCATGTTATATATTTGTTGGTTTAACATGGTCATATCATCTTCAGATATCATCAATTCTTTTCTAATTCTTATTAAACCTAAGAATAGTATATTTTGTAGAGGATACTACCGTTTGCAGTAATATCATCATGGACCGCAATAGATTATAAAAGCGAGTTGTAGCTGCATTGGAGTATTACTTCGGAATTGTCCCACCCATGGATATTCACGATAAAATTATAAAATTAAGAGACAAGTATAACGGTCATCAAAGTTCCGGACCCCACATTACGGTAAAAGCATCGTGTGGACTAACGGAAGATACAGGGTCGCTACGACCGTGTCAGAAGGTGATTTCGGAATTTGGTGATTTTCCAATACGTGTGGGAGACCTAAAATTTTTCGGGAATATGGATGTCCTTTATTTAGAAGTGAAATCCCATGAGTTAATAGAACTACATAAGAGACTTGTAACGATATTTAACCCCAATCAGGAACAAATCATGAAATGTTTTGAGTTAGAACGATACAAACCGCATATCACGGTTGCTCGAAAATCTGTAGTTTCTGACTCGATCATCGAAATGAAGAAGGAGCTGGAGTCGTATGTTAGCTCAGTTCAAGAATTTCAAGCAACTCATATCAGCTTGTTCTATAGAGCGGATAAAAAAGAGAAATATAAAAAAAAGGGCTGATTTTTGCCTAACGAGTTGATGCCTATGCCATTAAAGGAGAATTGTGACGAACATGATCATACTAATCAGCGGGAATAGCTGCACGGGTAAGACCTATATGGCGCAACAATTGCTGGAGAGGTATCACGTTCCATATCTTTCGATCGACCATTTGAAAATGGGATTATACAGAGCGGATATGAACTGTGGCTTCACCCCCCTGGATTCAACAGAGTTTATCGGTGAAAAATTATGGCCGATCCTCAAGGGGATCATCAAGACGAACATCGAGAATAATCAGAATCTAATCATTGAGGGCTGCTACATCCTGCCTCACCATCTTCAGGATATCGAGCCATCCTACTCAGCGCACATCATACCGGTATTCTTGGGATTCTCAACCACGTATATTCAGCAAAACTTCCAATCCAACATCATTCAACATCGAAATGCTATCGAAACTCGGATGTATCCTGAAGAAGGAACGGCTACAGAATATATACAGGAGCATGATGCTTTCCGTGAAAAGTGTTTAGCTTCTGCTGCTGTCCCATATTTTGAAATTAAAGAGAACTACGAAGAAGAGATTACAAAAGTATATGACTACATCGAAAGTGAGAAGCAGAAAATCGAAAGTGGAAATCGATTAAATAACAAGTCGTGAAATATAAAGGATGAGCCCTATTTAATAATATGGAGTAGCCTATGAAAAAACAATTATTACTTGCCATTGCAGTGGTCCTATCTATGTTTTTATTATTTCGTGTTAATCAATGGATGAAGAATGAATATGAAATATGGACAACCATTGTAAATCGGGAGTGGGATGCAAAAGGGACGGGTGTGTATTTTTATGAAGAAAATAATCAAAAGTATGGTCTCTATATGATATATGGAAGTGGACTTCCAGTCATTTCTTCTCATAAATCCAAGGTCAGAATCATAAATGATCATGAGATTGAGATGGAGATTCCAGATCATCCCATGAATTTGCAGTCAACAGACCAAAAACTACATGTATCCAGATTAAAATGGAATCAGGGTAAGTTGACCATGGACGGGCTGATATTTGAAGCTTCAGAGACTTCTGAGAAACATGAGGGGGTTTTAAATCTACGAGCGAAATAATATCGCTGTAATCAGGGAAAGGAAGGAGTTATGGAATTATTCTTATATCATTATTATGAAGCAGCAACCGGACCCTTTCGAAATTTATCCGCACTATCCATAGAAGAAGCGCAGCAAATACAGAGAAGACTTCAACAAAATAAAAATATGTTTGCGAGTCAACGTGCAGATGATTATATCGTAATCCGACGTGGAATAGAGTCGTATGCAAAAGAGCTATTCATAGCCAAGGGTGGCAGGGCGATGAATAAATATCCACATTACATGACACTTGGCCCTTGTGAATGGATCAAGCGGTGGTATCAGAACGGGAGGGAAGTCAAGATTCCCCTCGATGATGTTGACCCCGAGACGATTAGTTTTACGTATGGTGACTTATTTCCCACAATGCGTTATAAAGACGACAAGCCTTACAGAGGAAAGGTCTATTTAAAGAATGAAAACCTCCGGCTGGTGGACGAATATGGTTGGCCGCAAGAATGGAACAAAGATGGAGATCAGGACCAGAACGATATATAGAGGTGCAGGTATGGGACGATCGTGTGATCCGTCTTTTTTTGAATAATCTATAGGAATGAGATGAAGTTATAGAACCTAAAGAATGGTGGGAGTACATGCATGATCATAATTGATTTGTTAGAAAATGACATAGAAAAGATAAATCAAACAGCTAGGCTATTGCATGAGAGTTTTGAAGCATGGCCCACAATAGATTCTGCCATACTTGAAGTTTTCGAATCTCTTAGTGATGATTCAATTAGTAGAGTATTAGTTAATGGGGATGATGAAGTTATCGGGTGGATTGGCGGGAGAAGTCAGTATGACGGTAATGTGTGGGAACTGCATCCGTTAGTTATTAGAAAAGATAGTAGAATGCGAGGCTTTGGCAAGTTATTAGTGATCGATTTTGAACGTCAGGTCTACCAACGCGGAGGTATAACCATCATATTGGGTACGGATGATGAGTATAATCAAACCAGTCTAGCAAACGTGAATTTGTATGATGATATTCCGGCCCATCTATCCAATTTTGAAAGTCTAGATCACCCAGCGAACTTTTATAGAAAGTTAGGTTTTGTAATCGTCGGCGTTATACCAGATGCGAATGGAATAGGAAAACCGGATATTATTATGGCAAAGCGTGTTAAATCTGTAGATTAGATTAAAGTATAGAGTTTCCTAACGGATGCTGCTGCCGTTCAGTCCAAGTTAATGGGACAATGAGGGCTCCAGACGCTGCAAAGCTATTGCAATTTTATCGATACTGAAGTCGACCAAGCTTTGCTTGGGTTTGATGAACCTGATAAACGGGAGGCGTTCTTATTGTTGATCTCACAGATGAATCCGGAGACATTAACGAGAGAACAGATCACATCGGTGGTATTCGGGGCGGAAACGGAAGTGGATGATGGTACGCAGTCCGGAGATTGTATCTTTGTGTTTGGCGGAAAAAACCTGGATCGAGTATGGAAAGCGGTTGAATTATACAAAAGCGGTCGCGCCCCCTATCTATTATTAACTGGTGGAGACCGATTTGGCGAGTGGGAGCAACCCGAGGCGGTCATGATGCGGGATGAAGCGACAAAAATGGGTATTCCGCCAGAATCCATTTTTATTGAAACGATGTCCAACCATACGAAGGAAAACATTATGGCTTCCCTAACCGTGCTTGATCGGGCATTAGGGTTACAACGAATCCATCGACTCTTGCTCGTCAGTGCACCTGGTCATATGCGTCGATGCCAGCTGATGCTCAGGACCTTTATGCCTCCTTGGTATGAGTATGTGTGGTGCCCAGACCATCGTTCTCAAGGGAGGCGCGACAATTGGTGGACCAATCCTATCGAAGAGAAGCGTGTACTGAGTGAGCTTAACAAAGTGATTGGCGGGGTAAGGGGCCGATATTTTGTTGATGCGGATATTGAAATTTGAACATTATCACGATTTCACTGAGTATTTCCAGTTTTTAACCGTTACAAGGATTCGAACTTACTATATTGAAGCATGTTCGATAATTCGCATTTTAGGGTCTTCGATTCTCTAACGGAGAAGGCGGAAGCATGCTGGAGAAGCAGAGCGGTCCCCTTTGCCCCCGGATTTCAACCTTGGAGAAGTACAATAAGAAATCTGGGGGCAACAGGGATCAAAAGTATGATCCGCATTCGTAGTGCTGCTTCACAAAGAGTTGGGTTTTTATCACCATTGCATACGGTCATGAGAGTGGCGAAATCTATCCGGAGATCCCGAAACATAACCCATAACTAAACTAACCATACAGCGGCCGTTTTCCTGAATACACTTCAAGGAGGACGGTTATTTTTATCTTGCAAAATAGGGAAGCAACCCTACGCTCAGGCCTAGGCCCGGGCGCATCTTGTTTAAAAAATCTTCTTACATAGACTAAATTGATCCTCCAGAGATATTTATAATAATTAACATATAAAGTAAATTATTAACATATAAATCAACTTGCGAAATATGTAAATGAATCAAAATTGAGTAAGTGAAATGGATCATCTTGGTTTTTGAAATGTAACAGGATGATTGTATTTTATACAGGAGGTGATGTTTGTCATTTTATGCAAGATAGGGCTAAAGCTTAATTATCAATTATTGAGGAGGGATTAATGGATGAAAAAGGGTTTATCCAAAGTTCTGGACAAATCGAAAGTGATGATGTTGCCTTTATTGGTCGTCGTGTCTATGATTATGAACTTTTTTCCCCTTGAGGTTTCTGCAGCAGAACGGGGTGCTTGGGCACCCAATGTGTCTTATGTCGTAAACGACAACGTGACATACGATGGGAAAGCGTATAAAGCCATTCAATCTCATACCTCATTACCCGGGTGGGAACCGCCTAATGTTCCTGCATTGTGGCAGTTTGTTCAAGGTGGTGGAGGTAGTGATACTGTAGCTCCGACAACTCCTACGAATGTAACTGTAAGCGCAGTCACCTCTTCAAGTGTTACTTTATCCTGGCAAGCATCTACGGACAACGTAGGCGTGACAGGATATGATGTATACCAAGGCACAGCCCTTGCCATATCTGTTACCGGTACGACAGCGACAATAACGGGTCTTTCACCGAAAACGACATATTCTTTTAAGGTCATTGCTAAGGATGCTGCCGGGAATCTTTCCCCTGCTAGTGCGACCGTGAATGCAACAACTACAGAAGGACCAGGCGGAGGTCCCCAGCCGACGAAGCATATATTGACAGGGTACTGGCAGAACTTTGTCAATGGTGCCAGCAAATTGAAAGTGAGAGATATACCGGATCAGTACGACATCATTGTTTTAGCGTTTGCCGAGATGGACCCTGCTAACCCTGGTGGTGTCACTTTCAATGTAGATTCTGCGCTATCCGCTGCTCTCGGTGGGTACACAAATGCTGAACTGATCGCGGATATTCAGGCTAAACGTGCTCAAGGCAAGAAGGTCATTATATCCATTGGAGGGGAAAAGGGAAACATTAATTTGAATAATCCTTCCCCGAATGTAGCGAACTTTGTGAATAGCATGTACGGAATCATCACTCAATTTGGACTTGATGGGATAGACATTGATCTGGAGCATGGCATGAATGTACCTAACTTAACCAATGCGATCCGCCAACTGAAGCAAAAAGTAGGAAATGATTTTGTTCTGACGATGGCTCCCCAAACGATAGACATGCAGAATCCAAACACCTCCTATATGAAGCTCTATAACAATCTAAAGGATATGACAACCGTAATTAACGTCCAGTATTATAATTCCGGATGCATGCTAGGTCGGGACGGAAAATGCTATTCCCAAGGCACTGTTGATTTCCTGACGGCTCTTTCAGACTTAACGCTGCAGTGGGTATCACCTTCCCAATTGGGATTGGGAGTACCTGCTACCTCTTCAGCAGCTGGAGGCGGATATGTTTCTCCAACGGTCGTAAATAATGCCCTGAATTGTCTAGCAACTGGAAACAGCTGTGGAAGTTATAAGCCCGTTGCTAAATACCCTGATATACGGGGAGCAATGACTTGGTCCATTAACTGGGATGCGACCACGAATTACACGCTTGCCAAAACGGTAAGACCATTCTTGAACACGCTGCCTTAACTTAAGGATACTGTACAATCAGTACAACGTGTGTACTGCTCCTTGTGCGCACGTTGCGTGGTCCAGAGCTGTGTGGATGGCTGTCGACCATTAAGTAAATTATAGTTATCAAATAGGAAACCTCTCTTTGATATGTGGTGGTATAAAACCATCATTAACATGGAGAGGTTTCTGTTTGGTTTCTTTGCCGAAACTAGACGTTCGTGGTGCGTTCGTTTGTATGATTTTTCGAACAAAATATGAGATTGGTTGCTGACGGCAAGGCCGATTGTACGATATATAGTACAAATGCTGAATCTGGTTGCTTGCGGTATGCCCAATTGTACGATATATCGTACAATTGCTGAATCTGGTTGCTTGCGGTATGCCCATTTGTACGATATTTCGCACAAATGCTGAGTCTGGTTGCTTGCGGTATGCCCATTTGTACGATATTTCGCACAAATGCTGAATCTGGTTGCTTGCGGTATGCCAATTGTACGATATATCGTACAAATGCTGAACCTGGTTGCTTGCGGTATGCCCAATTGTACGATATTTCGCACAAATGCTGAGTCTGGTTGCTGACGGCAAGCCCATTTGTACGATATTTCGCACAAATATTGAATCTGGTTGCTGACGGCAAGCCCGATTGTACGATATTTAGCACAAATGCTGAATCTGGTTGCTTGCGGCAAGCCCAATTGTACGATATATCGTACAAATGCTGAGTCTGGTTGCTTGCATGATGCCCATTTGTACGAAATATAGTACAAAAGCTAAGACATGGCCGTTATGGGAGGTGCATACATGATCATATTAATCAGCGGGAATAGCTGTACAGGTAAGACCTACATGGCCCAACAATTTTGTTGATGCGGATATTGCTATTAACTAGGTGCGATCATTTCCCGTACGATCCTATAGAGAGAATGTCGATTCCTTCAAAAATAGTGAAGCAAGATACGCCCAGGCTTAGGCCTGGGCGTATCTTGTCTAAATGCGACTGTAACGTACAATCAAACTGAGCCTCAAGGCTCCCATATCACCGTTGGGTACGGGAGTTGGTCACAAGCACTGGCCCAGTAATAGGAGTCGGCCATGATGCGCCGTGGCAGGAAACCGATCTCGCCACGGGATGCGGAGATGAGCTCGGATTGCGATTGGAACACGCCTTCCGCATTTGTTGTGGCATTAACATATTTGCCTGCCATATGGGTGAATCTTCCGCTGATCTTGGCCGTAACAGGCTGCCTTGTTTCCATATCAACCATCTGCATGGATACTCTGGCGGCACCATTAGAATAGGTGATGGTCATCTGATCAATAACCATCGGTTTCATGGTGGACGGCGCCGTTGTTGCTGAAGCAGCCGCGCTGGGAGCGCCTTCATTGCCGCTGATATCGACTGCCGTGATTTTATAATAATAGGTGGTGCTCGGCAGCAGTCCGGCATCTTTGTAGGAAAGTCCTTTAGAGGTTCCCGCGTAAGTAGCGGGTCCGATCTCAAAGTCGGCTTCAGTCCCGCGGTAGATCCGATAAGCATTCACGGCCGAGTTATCCATCGCCATATTGTAAGTTATATTAATGCGTTGAAAATCAAACGTGGCAGCTGTTGCCCCGCTAACCGTACTTGGCGGTTCATGATCAGCAGGAGGCTGCCATGCGTAGCCGCCAGGTCCCCATTCGCTTGGAAAATCAACGATCGAGGAGTAGTGATGGAGAGCGATGCCTCCAAACGCTGAATCGTTCAGAAAAGCGTCATACACTTTGTTTAACTCCTGCTCCATGTAAGTTCGCCCTTCTTCATGGAAGCTGATGGTTTCCGGATCCCCGCCATCCGCGATGTCTTTCGTCTCGACTCCGATCACAACCGACTTCGGCTTGCCGATCGTATTTGCATAGGCCAGCTCGTTCAGCGCTTGTGCGATAATACCGGCGCTCCCATCGGCCTGATCGCGATAATTCATAATCGAAATATAATCGGCCGTGTCCTGAATATGCTCAGACAGCCATTTCGTCTTTCCATTCCATGTAATATTGCTGGCGTCGGCCGAAGTGTCGTACCATCTAGGAATCGCTGCGCCGACTGACAAGGCGAGTCCCGATGCCTGCTTACGTTCCATCAGCAGCTGCAGCATATCCAGGTACTGAACCTGGACGGAAGGCTTTGCTGTTTTGAAATCCGGCAGGATATACGGTTCTGTATCCAAGTTCACGCCATCAAAACGAGCAGACTCGCCGGAGGCCAAATTGTAATTCAGTATCTGCTCAAATTCCCTTACGGCATGAGACTGATATCGATTATAGGCTCCGAAGTAAGGTGGGGTGGTACCACCGGCGATCAACGCTTGAACCCGAAAACCCTCGGCGTGTGCCCACTCGATGAATTGTTGGACCTTACTACGATGATCTTCCAGCATTTTGGTTCCGTTATATTGACCTACAGCCAAATAAAGCGTCGTAATCGGACGTTGATTAAAGGTTGCGGTATCCTTTGCCATGGACAAGAGGACAACGCGGGAATTCGAATTCAGAACGAGAGGGTAGGAGGCATTTTCCCAGATCCAGATCGCACGATCTTGATCTGTCAGCGGTTCTGAGTTATAGGTGCTGCTAGTTACCGTTTCAGGGTTCGTCGCGGAGGGACTGTATACTTCTTCAATTACGTTGAAGGGAGTTGGGTGGAAGAGATTCGTATAAACGGCATCTGTAACCGTCGCGGGATGATTACCTTGGTTAACCGGTGGCTGCCCCCCTGTTCTTGCATAGACCGTTAGGCTATAGCCTATATTGCCATAAGAATCGGCTGCTCTGGCTTCCAGACTGTGAACCCGTCGCGGGGATTGACGCGAATCAAATGTATATTTATAGCCGTTTTTGGCAGGGGAGACCTGCAGCCATTCTCCACCATCGATGCGGAGCTCAACCAGTGATATCGGATTTTTACCTGCTGCGGATATGTTAATATCCATTTTGTTGCGCTGCAAAGTATACTCAATAGGGCTGGTAATCTCCACTTCTGGAATATGAGCTGCAGGATTATCGATGTTCAGGTGAATCCAAGGAGACCAGATTCCATAACGCGTAACCGCGTCATTTGCTTTCAGCACCATTTCGACTGAACCGTCCAATTGACTCGTATCGAGCTTGTAGGACCAGGTCCCACTGTCATCGCCATTGGGATCATCCATCTGAACATCCGTTACAAACTCTCCGTCTACGATGAGTTGAAGCTCATACACACCATTGTAGGTCCCGAATAACTCAGACACACCCGGCTGAAGCGTTTGCCCATCCTGATGGGAATCGATTGTAATTAACGCTGCTGCCTTGGCATGTGGGAGTGGAACCCAGATTGTAGAGATGAGCACTGCCGCCAGAAACAAAAGCCCGCACCTACGTAAATGTGAAAGCATTATCGTAGTCACATCCTTGTCAGTTTGATGTAAACCTAATGGACTCTCCGGCAGTTACAATGGCTATACATTTGCAAAAATATGAAGCGCTTACTTTTTAATATTACGAAAAAAATCGATTAGAACCGATATTAGGGACGTGTCAGGTTATTATTTTGGAATAGGGGAATGTCTTTGAGTATTTCAGCAAGAGCTGTGCTCATCTCGAAAACGTTCGGATTGGCAACTTTTTTTATCCGCATCTACGTCTTGAGACTGAGAGCAACTCTGTACCTGAGACGGTGTGAACCTGTGCAGATCTGCTTTATGCTGAGATTAACGGAATTTTACTGGAGAATCATGGAATGAAATATTCAATAAAATATTCAATAAAATATATAGTGAGGTGTTTCAACTGCTGCGAAAATTACTTAAAACCGTCATGCAAAGCTCCTGGATGATATGGGAACGTATCTTCAGCTTCATTTCCAGGTTCCGCAGCTCGCATATCTCGCGCTTTGGCATATGCACGGTCATGATTAAGAAGCATCGAGGCGAGTGCATCGTCTGCGAGGACTCGACGGTTATTCAGAATGGAGATCTGGTAGGCGAGCTTCATTTGGATAATGAAACGATTCTGAAACTCATCCGATCGGAAGGGCCAGATCGTGCGGCTTTGAAAATAGCAAGACTTACAAGAAAGTCCATGCAGCAGATTAGCCGTGCATATGAAGACCAGTCCGAGTTCAGCGAGGTGAGCGCGTTGGTCGGGATTACACTGCTGCACCGTGGATTAACTCATGGGCTTGGTTTTGAGCATCAAGCGATGAAACCGGACTTGTTCCAGAAGCTGACCACTTCCTACCTGCGAATGCTGTTATCGGTGATGCACCCGGATGGGAAGAGCCGGATTGATCGAAGAACCGAATTACTTGTTCCGATGATGTTAATACATACCCGCTCATCGCTGATGAAGCGATTTTCAATGGCGGATAAGCGGCCTCCACATGAAGAGGGTCATGTCGTCTTGGTATCGGCTGGGCTTGAAGCTTGAGTGAAAAGGCATTGCGACGTACATAAGGTAATCCAGTTATAAACTGCTAAATGGGAGTTCTACAAGAAATGAGGAGAGCAACAGATGGAAGAATGGTATAAACTTGACCACGCCGGGAAGCTGTTTCCCGCGGTTGCGGGAAGGGAGAATTCATCAACCTACCGATTGTCGATGATGCTGACAAGTCACGTGAAGCCATCAGTTTTACAACAGGCGCTCGATAGTGTAATAAAGAGATTCCCTCTATTGAACGTCGAGCTTAGAAATGGCCTGTTCTGGAAATTTCTACGGGAGAAGGAGACACGTTTGATGGTGGAACCGGAATCCACCTATCCCTGTGCTCCTGCAGCCCTCTCGACGGAGAACGGAAGTTTGGTGAGGATTTTATATCATGGCAACAAAATCAGCGTGGAGATTTTCCATGCGCTAACAGACGGCGGTGGGGCTCTGGAGTTCCTCAAAACCTTGGTGTTCCAGTATTTATATCTGCTCGGTGAGAACGTGGAGGACAAGGAAGGTCTGATTCTGCCGCCCGCTTCATTTGCCCGTTATGCCGAAGCACAGGACAGCTTTAAAGCTCATTATACTTCGGTCACGGCCGATTCCAGAATGCCGGAGGCCCTGCAAATTCCCGGCACCCGATTCTCGCCTTATGGACACAACGTCATCCACGGCATGATTCACGCCTCGCGCCTGAATGCGGCGGCCAAGCAGAAGGGAGTGACCCTCACCGCTTACCTGACAGCGATTTTGATCATGGCGGTTTATGAGACCACGTTGCCTTTCAACAACGAGAACCGGCCGATCGTGATTAGCATGCCGGTGAACCTGCGAAAAATCTTCCCTTCGAGCAGCCTGCGCAACTTTTTTGCAGTCATCAACATTGGCGTACAGATGAAGGAAGGCATGACATTGGATGATGTACAAGGTATCGTGCATGCACAGATGAAAGAGAAAACGACGAAGTCTTATCTAAGCCAAGCGATGGCCGGCAGCATGAAATACGAGAAGAACCTGTTATCCCGATTCACGCCGCTGAAACTGAAGGATATGGCGATTCGTTATGGATTCGACCATTTCGGTGAAGAGGCCAAAACGCTAACGCTTACCAATCTGGGCCGAGTCGACATCCCTGCGAGCATGGCTGCGCATATCGAGTCGATGGAAACCACGATGTATCCTACGGCCAAGAGTCCAATGAACTGTGCCGTCAGTTCGATCAATGACCAGCTGACCATCACCTTTGCCAGGAATATCGTTGAAAGCGATGTGATCAGGCACTTTTTTCGTCAGCTTGCCATCTTAAGCGGATTGGATATAAGGATCGTCAGCAACGATTGGGGGATGGGTGCATGAGATGTGAGAGCTGTGGGGTATCCGTAAACCCGGCGCACGCAACATGTCCCTTATGCCGGAGAAATTTACAGGGTAAGGGCAACGCACCATCTGTGGGAGATAATTCTTGGTACCCCGTCTATGAGGCTGTTGAGGAGCAGCGTGCGAGCAGTCTTTTATCCAAGTGGCTTACCTTCATTGCCGTGTCCGTCATCGGCTTATCCGTTCTTATAAATATTCTGGGAAATCACGAAGTATGGTGGAGTCTGTACCTCATGCCCTGCGTGCTCTATTCATGGCTGTTCATCAGACATACCTTAATGTCCAAGTCGCACCTCGGCGGCAAAATCGTCGTACAGTTGCTAGGGCTGTCCGGCATGCTGCTTTGGCTCAACGTCGCAGCGGGTACGAATTACTGGTCGACCGGCTACGTCATTCCGTTCCTGATGATGGCGGCAACCCTGCTGATTACCGTTATATGCTGCACCAGAAAAATGCGCTGGCGCGAGTTCGCAGGTTACTTGTTAACCCTGATCTTGCTTGGGTTTGTGCCCTTATTACTGTACGCCATCGGCATGTCGCACGTATTATGGACAGCCGTTGCGGCGGCCGTATATGCCTTATTAACGTTTAGCGGGATGTGCCTGATTGCAGATAAGGGATTTCGAAAGGATATGAAGCGCAGATTACATTTTTGACAGGAGGTAAACATCATGTGCTCCATTACGATTAGAAGAATGGCAGATTATGAACGAGACATTCGCGAGGAAGTGGCGGAAGTGTTTGTTGATGGGTATTATAACGAATTGTCCTATTTCACCCAGGACCGAAGCACATTGAAGAAAGCCTTCCGGGGTCTCTTCAGTCCTGAGGTGTTTTATGTAGCAGAGGTCCAGGGAATCATGATCGGGATTTTAGCCTGTTCCCATCATGGGCAGCGGGCCATGCCGGTCGAAATAGCTCCGCTTCAGGAAGCATTTGGAGACAAGACAGGGGAACTTGCTTATAACGTCATGAAAAATGAATTTAACCCGGCATTGCCCTATGATGACGAGACGGGTTATATCGAATGTGTGGCAACTACCACAAAAGCGCGCGGCAAAGGCGTTTCCACCGCTTTAATGAAGCATGTCATGGAGGAGCTGCCATACAAGCGTTATGTTCTGGAAGTGACCGACAGTAACCAGGTCGCGCTTCGGTTATATCAGAAATTAGGATTCCGGGAGTTTAAACGTTTATCCGAGGATGACTCAGGGGAGAAAGGCTTCAACGACCGTATCTTTATGGAATGGAGAAAGCCTGATCCACGCTATTAGGGAAAGAGCCCCTATACGTTACGGCACTCCATATCGAAAAGAATATAGTTTTCAGGAAAACCGTCTATGGAGATTGTCCATGGACGGTTTCTTTTTTTCTCAATAAGATAGCCATGTAGCGGGCATATCCATCGCATATTTGTGTAAATAATCGACAGGCTGTCACTCATAAGATGAAGAAGTGAAGGGTTCATTCCTAGGGATTGTGGGGAGGTGGCATGACTTGCTGTCGATGTTGCTCTTTATATTTTCCGTCGGTGCTGCAGTGGCCAGCGTGGACACCACCTGTGGGCTGAATGTGTTAGGCAGTCTGGAGGGCACGAAGGTCAGTAAATCCAAATATGCGCTGGTGTATATCGTGTCCTGTACCCTGGGCGGCGCTATGACGGGACTGGCGATCGGGTTCATCAATCTTTTGCTCAAATTAACCCCTGTTGGTTTATATCAAAACTATTTTATTGTCGTGCTGTTTGCCATACTCCTGGGCTTGGAGTTCATTCAGAAAACGGGAATTCTTCCATCCGGCAATTTCATCGTTCCCTCGGAATGGATCAAGCACGCAGGGTACCGTTCCGCGGTATTATGGGGCCAGATTCTGGGCTTGGGTTTTATCACATTGCAGGTGGGCGTCCTCTTTCACGCCTATATCCTGGTCTCCTTGTTCGCCGCTCCATGGTGGTTGAGCCTGCTGGCAGGCGCAACGTTTGGAGTCGTTCGCGGTACCGTGTTCAGCCTCCCGCTGATCCGATCCATCGTGTACCGTATGCTTGAAAAAAGAGTACGCAACCTCACGCTTCTCACGGCCGTGCGGCAAACGGTATCCAAGCTGCTGATTATCGGTTCCATCATCTGGATCATCAGCTACTGAAGAGAAAGGAGCATAGGGACCCATGTACGATTTGCTCGCGATATCCGTTACTCTGCCCATGCTGTTGTCGGTGGTGAGCTTTGGCTGGAGCCGTGTATTCGGTGACCCCGATCTTTTCCCCGGAAGTGCCCGTCTGCATGTTCTGCTCACCCTACTGCAAGTCCTGTCCGTTACCATGGTATATTGTTTTCCATCGCGGCTCAGCTTCCGGGGCATCTCTTTACTCTATTTCGTTCAGGGCTTGGGCGTCGCTTATTTCATCCGGAAAAAAGGAAGGGTGGACTGCGGCTGCCTCGGACCTCAGATCAACTCCAAGCTTGGCTTTCCATTGATTGGGTTCAATCTGGCGATGGGTCTCATGGGATTGGCCTACAGCCATCCTGTCTGGTTTGCGCATAGTCACTCTTTCGCTGTTACCGGCCTGCTTATGGAGGGGATGATGTTGCTGCTATCGCTGTTTATCATCATAGGCGTTCCGGATGCGCTGCACGCGATCCGAATGTACCGAGAGATTGCCGCAACACATATTTCCAAAATAAAAAGGTTGTAAGGAGGCCGCGATGGACACGTTCTTCTGGATCTCATATACCATGCTGTGGATTCTGGTCGTACCGTTGGTCATTCTGAACCTGGTCCTGTTCCGGCAGTTGGGGATTATGGTGATGGGTACCGCGAGAGGCGTGAATCAGTCCGGCATTCCGGTCGGCAAAAAAATACCCGGGGCCACAACGACGACCTTGCAAGGAGCCGAGTGGTCCACGAGCGAGCTGATTGGCACGCCTTCCCTCATGCTGTTCGGATCGCCGACGTGTAAGGAATGCGCCGATATTTTGCCTGATTTTAGGCGGATCGCCCAGATGAATAACGTGAAACCCATTCTTTTGTTATTCTCGTCCGTGGATTTAGCATCGGATTATGTCCGAAAAATGGCTTATGACGATGAGGTGCTGATCGTAAGTTCGGAGTTTGCGAATCATCTGGATGTGCAGGTCACCCCCTATGCCTATGCGGTGGATATGAACGGCGTCATCCGGCATAAGGGATTGGTCAACAGTCGGGAACAACTTGAAGCGTACGCGAAAGCATCAAGGGCTTCTTAAGATGAGGTGAGAGTATGTGGCGGAAGCCGGAGAACAAGGACGAAGAGACGCAGGTGTTGATCAGCCGGGTTACCCGGAAGATGAATCGGAAGTCGCTACTGAATAAATTTGCGCAAAAAACGGCCGAGACGCTTGCCAAAGTATTGGTCCGGCCCGATGATGACGATATTGTCAAAATCTCGTTTGCTGCGGGGCCCTGCCGGCCTCCGCATGGACAATATTGCTCGGGCTGCGGCGCAGATGCTTCCTGTCCGTCCGATTATATTATTTGCACACCCAAGACGGTGATTAACGATTGCAAAGGTCTATGTCCTTATCCTTCCGGGTGGTGGTATACGAGTGATCCAGTAGGACATCGAGCCAAGTGTCAGGATTGCATCTCGCAATATGTGCACCCTTATATCGGCCGAGATTGGTGTTATCAGGGAGCCCAAGTCTATGGGCGGTATGTGATCTGTGCATGCAGGTCAACGGAGCTGTATTGATAGAAGAATAAGGTATGTGATTTATGCAATTCATGATGAAATCAACATTGTAATCCAAGGTGGGAGGTGCCCGGTATGCAGCCGGATTTTTCGGCAGCTTCCAGCTGCTCGGAATCATTGCAGATGATCTATGATGCTTATTTTGCCACTTTAAATATTCAAAAGTCCGGCAGCAATGCCTATATGCTCGCTCCATCTGCGGGAGAAGGTGGCTTCTACCGCTTGCGGACCTATAGCGGCCTACAGATATGCTATTCGGATTATCAATATCATCGCCGGTTTACGAACCGGTTTCAATCGAAAGAGCCGATGATCGAGATTCAGTTCAATTTTAGCGGAGAACGGCATATCCATATTGGCGGAAAGGATCGCACCCTGGACCGTGGGACAAGCGCCCTGCTGTTGATGGAGGATATTGACGTTCGCTTTGCGCTACCGAACCAAGAGCGGCATCAGTCTTTCTCGCTTGGCATTCCTGTCTCCCTGTTTAATTTTGCGGTGGCCCAGACTGCAGGACGTGAAGAGAATCATTTCAGGCAGCTGCTGGATGTTTCCGAATTTCAAAAAATCCACTTGTCTTTCAGCTCCTATGAACAAGAACTGATCAAGAGATTGATTCATGATGTTTGTCAGCCCATGCGATCCATGCTGCTTGTTGAAGGTACAGCCTATGAACTGCTGGATCGAACGATCCAGCAGCTGTTCGGTCATGAATCCTTGCCTGAAGGGCTATCAGCGGCTGATGTACGCAAGCTATGCCTCGCTCATGGGATTCTGGAGTCGAGATATGCTTCACCGCCTTCGTTGCTGGAGCTGGCCAGAGAAATTGGGCTGAATGATTATAAACTTAAGATGGGCTTCAGGCAATGCTACGGGACAACCGTATATGGGTTCATCCGGAAGGTCAGGATGGAGCGGGCGATGGAATTATTGCATAGCGGGGAGGCTAACGTGACCGAGGCAGCCTTGGCCGTAGGTTATCGCAATGTGAGTGCATTCTCGCAGACATTTCGCCAAACCTATGGTGTCAGCCCTTCTGAAGTTAAGAAGTACTACTGATACAGAGATTTACACGAATTCGTTTAACTTTCTTGTGATCGAAATAAGGCCTCCCCGTTTGGGGACGCCTTATTTTGTTTAAGTCGTCGAATCAAGCATCATTCGCAGAGGGGCTGATCCCGTGTTCCAAGCACAACCAATGCCATCAGAAGGACAATGATCCCGATCAGCGCAAACGGGATATGTTTGTCCACTCGATAGAGGGGCGTGCTGAGAATCGGGGAGATCATGGCAGCAATGCCCTGAACGGCAGACACCAGGCCGGCTACGCCGCCTTGCTGCTCGCGGCTAACCGCAAGCGAAGCGCCTGCCATAAATCCCGGCATCATCAACCCGGTGCCCACACCGAATAAGAAGAATGCGATGAAGTAGCTTATCAAGCTTCCGGTGAAGAGCAGCAGCAGCATACTGGCCATAAGCAGTACAGCGCCGATCAGAATCATCGCTTTTGGCGGCCATTTGAGTTTCTTCATCTGCAGGCCCTGCGTGACAATCATGGCGACTCCGCTAATCATCAAACTGAGGGAGATCATACGGGCTGTTTCCTGGGTCGTCAGATCGAGCTGATCCTGATAATAAAACCCGCCGATGACTTGCACCGTAATGATGCCCAGCATGGTGGCCAGGCCCGCAAATAAATAAAGACAAACTCCTTTTTGGAACGGATTCACACGGGGGGCCTTCTGCTGAATGACCGGTTTTGTGGCAGGGACAAGGTAAAGTACAGCAACCACAGCGATTACCGGTAGAAGGGCGCCAGCATACAGCGGGGCGATCAGGCTGATGAGCGCAAACCCGCCGGCAATAGCAGGACCCAATACTAAGCCTAAGCCGTTAGCCGAGCCAAGAAGTGCCATTCCGGCGGAGCGCCCTTTCTCGTCGGTCACATCGGCGATATACGCCTGAGCTGAAGAGGGAACAGCCGGAATAAAGAAACCCACCATAGCCCGAGTAACAATGAGCAGAAGGATAAGCAGCGCACCGGAGATTCTATCATGAAGACCCAGGTACATAACCGCAGTGAATAACATATAACTGACGAACATGCCGATAAAACCAAATACAATGACAGGCTTCCTGCCCTTGGAATCACTTAAATTTCCCCATACCGGTCCCATGACGGCCATTGCGATAGAGCCCAGGGATATGATCAAGCCCGAATGCGTCTCGCTTAATCCCAATTCTCTGATCAAGGGCGGCATAACGGGAGCGATGATCATTAATCCGACCATGGCGACAAATACGCTGAAGAACATGCCGATCCGGATTCTAGCCATTCTATTGTTTCCTCCTATCGTTCCTATTTGAAGCAACATTACGTTGTGAACATTGCTACTCATAAGCCTAAAGTATACTCGCGATTATTCGCTACCTGCTGGCGGATGAAGTTGTGGCGGAACGGATTATTTTAAGGGATAGGATGAATGGCTTTCGTATACTTCCATGTATTGCTTATTGAGAAACTATAAGGCGGTTTTTAGAAGTGGACGTAGACAATAATAGTTCAGGCAGCAGGTTCAGAAGCTTTACCAGCGTTCGGGCATCTCCGTAGTTCCAGCGTTCTGCCCCCAACACATGAACAAGGCCGTTCCGGACAGCCGGCAGGTTGTCCCATAGCGAGGACTGCATCATGTCTTCCGCAGCTTGCCTGGATACGGCATTGCCCGGTATAAGCATAAAGATACGGTCACCGGCGAAGAAGGGCAACTCCTCAGTCGAAATTTCCTTATAACCCAACCCGTCGTTCAGCACCTTGCGAATAGGCTCCGGCGGTTGAAATCCACGCGCGTGATATAGACCTGTTGACAGACCGGACATTCCCATAACGAAGAGACGGGATCCATGGTCATATACGAAGACGGACGCGGTTTCGCTAGGCTTCATGGCTTGCTGCAGTTCCCTCCACATGTTATCCGTCCTGGTTCGATACCAATTGAGCCATTGATCCGCCTCATGCGCTCTTCCGAGCCAATCGCCAAGCGTATGCAAACGATGGGCGAGAGGAGCGAAGGAATTGAATGTGACAGTAGGGGCGATTTTGGAGAACCATCGGTATTCTTTTTCATCGGCATGGGCCAAAATGATCAAATCCGGTTTCCATTCCATGGTTTCAATCGAATTTTTCCGATGGCTTATATCAAGAGCATATTGAATATCAGCCTGCTGGTTATGGGTATTGGTCAGGCAATTGCCTGCCATTGGCCGCATTCCGATCGCGAGCAGATCACCGAAAGTTTCGCCGTAATACAGAATGCGATTTGGTACCGACGGAATATCGACTTCATGTCCGGTCCAGTCGTTTACGCGTTTACTGACGTCCATGCGTTCGGCGAATTGCTTCGGTGACATCCCCGTAATCTGGCGGAAACGGCGGCTGAAATAGTATTCATCCGTGTATCCAATCTCTTGGGCGATGTTTCGCAGCGGTTCATTCCTTTGCGCTAGAAGTTCTTTGGCGCGATTAATGCGCAAGTCGGTTAAGTAATGCAGAGGTTTTTTCCCGGTTCGTTCCTGGAATATGTGCGTGAAACGCCAGGTCGATAATTCGGCCATCTCCGCCAGTTGTTTTACCGTCAGATCAGGATACATGTAGTGCTCGTCAACATATTGAATAACGCTCTCTACGGCTTGCACAGAGGTTGGTTCACGGTCTGCCTGAATATTTTGCTGAAGCAAAAAGACGAGCAATTCGTGAAACTTGGCATGCTGCTGCACCCAGTGGATATTAGATGAATATTCACCGTTAGAATGTAACGATTCAATCAGCCGGAGCAAATGAGAACTAGGATACGCACATAATTCAAACTTCCCCGGAATGAGTTCGTCTTTGTATGTTGTATGCTGCTGTTCACCAACTTGAATGACCGCGAAGGCAAGCGTGGAGTATTGAATGGCGTTGTCCGTTCCGTTATGAACCTGATAAGTGGTGCCGGGACACAGTAAATAACACTTGCCAGGCGTAATCGTGAGGACATGTTGATCGATATGCAGACTGCCTTTACCTTTGGCAAAGATTAACAAGGTATGGGAGTTCGACGTCAAACTACCCGATGTCCATCCGATGGACTCCGTTCGGCTATCCGCATCCACTAAATGATAAGTTAAGGAACGATAGGGGATCTGAAAGGGATTCGCCTTCATGATGGCAACAACTCCATAATCTTAATGATAATGATAATCAATATCGATAATTGTAAATAGAAAAACGAGACAATTCAATAGGTAAGTATTGAACTGTCTCATACAGATGGTCAGTTATTCGGTTATCATATTCGGAAGCTCTTGAAGTAACCATTCCCTTGTAGCTGCGTCACTACCGGATTTAGCAATGTCGATGGTATACACATGCCCATCCTTGACAGCAGGAAGGCTAGCCCAGATCGGACTGTTCATCATGTCTTGTGTGGATTTCTGAGCTTCGGGCTGAACCGGATTCAGGATAAAGATTCTGTCTCCGGCAAACTCGGGAAGGTTCTCCATCGAGATCTCCTTGAATCCACTGTCTTCATCCAGCAACTGTTGAATATTTGGCGTGGGCTTAAAGCCGTTAGGATGATAGAGTTCTTGAGATAAGCCCGTGCTGGCCATGACAAAGAGCCGGTCCCCCGGATAATACGTGAAGACGGAGGCTGTCTCATCGGGTTTCATGCCGACGGATTGCAGTTGCTGCCACATGGCATCTGCCTTAGCCTCATAATCGGTTACCCATTGTTCAGCTTGCGCCTTTCTGCCGAGAATATCGCCAAGCTCCGGCAAACGCTTCTCCAAAGGAGCAAATGTATCAAACATAAGCGTGGGTGCTATCTTGGACAGTTGTTCGTATGCCGTCTCGTCTGGGTTCGCCACGATAATCAAGTCCGGGTTGAGTGCGAGCACCTTCTCGAAGCTGGTCGGAAATCCAATGTCTTCCACATTTTGAATCCTGTCTTCATAAACGGCCCCTTTCATCCGGTTCATATCGGTACCGATTACTTGGACATCCAAGACCAATAAATCGCTGAAAGTTTCACCGGAGAATATGATGCGCTTTGGCGATACGGGGATATCAACACTGTGTCCTTTATAATCCGTATAGGAACGCATAGCATCTTCCGAGCCAGTATCGGATGGGGGGGAGTCGTTAGGGCTGACGGTTGGCTGAATAGCAGTTCCTGCCGTTCCCTGCTTCATAGAAGAAGGGGGGCTGCTTCCATTGCATGCCATCAACATGAGACTCATCAATGCAAGGATGCTGATAGTTATGGGCAATTTTTTAGTAGGTTTCATGGTTTCTCCTCCACAACGGTTTTCAAAAATATTAGAGATAATGATAATCATTCTCGTTAAAAACATCATAGCGGATGCTTGTTCCGGACTCAATGGACAAAAGAAAAGGTTCCTTTTCAGTTTGTACAAGCCGTTTGAAGTGGATAACGAATGTGACAAAATTCATTTCGATGGCTTTGCACATCGTTCATACTTGGGTTCCAAAGACTGTGCATGTCAGGAGGGAGCATGTTGTCCAGATTAAGACGCGGAGATATGATCCTGTTTGCCTTGATCCTGATCCTTGGCTCCTTCACGGGTCTGCAATGGTGGAAGCATAGCCATGTGGATTACCAGCAGGGACAACTGCAGGCCTTGATTACGGTGAATGGCAAAGAATACGAAACCGTCCCACTGACCGGGGACGAACGTATCATTGATATTAAGACCAAGTTTGGACACAACACCCTGAAAGTGTACGACTACGGGATCCAGATGATATACTCGGATGCCCCGAGGAGAATTGCACTGGATATGGGATTTATTTCGGAACCCTACCAGCAGATCATCTGCGTGCCGACTAGAGTCGTGGTCGAGGTGTTAGTCCCCGAACATGAACAGCGTGAGACGGAACTGGATGCTGTGGTAGGCTAAGTTCAGGGTACAAGAGGGTATGGTTATCATAAATTTCACTAAGAACCGGGGGTTTTTGCCGGTTCTTTTCGTTATGTAGGACATTGGCGTGAATGTAAGGTTAGCGTAACTTTTTAGCTGAAAGGATAGTTATAATTAGAGAGGAAGTGAGATCGTGCTACCATAATTTCCCGAAAAATAGGAACGAAGGAGGCTGAACATGCTTTCCATTATGAAAGGGCCGTACCTGCAAAACCCGACCGAACACACTATGACCGTGATGTGGGAAACGTCTCTCCCTGCAACTTCCAGGGTAGATGTTCTACTTGCTGAGAGAATACATAGCGGACATCAAGGGAACTACAAGCAGCCTGTTGACCTATTCGGTACTTTCGCTAATGAGTCTCCAACACGGATACATCAAATAACGGTGGAGGGTCTCGAGCCCGGAACCACCTATTATTACAGGATCTACACCCAGCATGAATCCTATAAGATTGATTCAAGATTTTATATGTTCAAGACAGCAGCAGGACAAGGTGAGCCATTCTCTTTTACAGTGACCAGTGAAACCGGGGGTTACAGCGGGTTTGATTCGTCGGGAGGACGTATAAATCAGAGAATTTTCAGCCGGATGAAGCAGTATCGACCCGATATCGCCTTGTTTGTAGGAGATGTCGTCCATGACGGGAAGCTTGCTGAGGATTGGGACAAGTATTTCTTTGGGCCTGGACGAGATTTTTTTGTGGATACACCTATCTACAGTTGCCTGGGAAATCATGAGGACAACGCGTCATGGTATTACGATCTGTTTGCTTTTCCCGAACCGAAGAATTTCTACGCATTTTATTACGGAGACGCTCATTTCATCTGCTTGGACAGCACGGAATTGATCAGAAAAGAAGATTATCCTCGCAGCTCCGGCGTAATGAGTCCGGGAAATGCGCAGTATGATTTCTTGGAACGCGAGCTCTCAACAAGCAATCGCAGGTGGAAAATTGTATATTTTCACTACCCGCCATATGTTTCGGGTGGCTATCAAGTCGAGGATTTGCGGCAGCTTTGCCCGGTATTTGAACGGTATGGCGTGGATCTGGTTATCAACTCGCATACGATTGTATATGAGCGAAGCCACCCATTGACGCAAGGAACCGTGGATTACGACAACGGCATCGTGTACATCGTAGCAGGCGGCGCCGGAGCCATGCCGGGCTGGTTGCTGCCTAAGAGGGAATGGCATACTTCGCAGTCTTTGGCGGTGCCTCATTTTCTGCAAGTCGTTGTAACGTTGGATCGCTTGGAAGTGCGCGCCATCGATGATGAAGGGCGATTGTTTGATACGCTGCGAATACGAAAAAGCGCTGAAGGCAAGAGGGATTACATATAGAAGAGATATGGTTGAATGCAGGTCTCCAGTCCAAGCAGTAAGGTGGGGTGAAGATGGAAATGCTCGCATTGATATTGATAGTAGGCTTTTTATTCGTTGTGGCATATTTGAGGGCGATCTGGAACGTATTGCTGGAGATTCGAAACGAGTTAAGACAAGATAGCGACAGAGGGACGTGATTATATAATGAACGAGAAAAAAGACTACTCCCACGTATATTGGATCGGGGGGTCCCCCTGTTCAGGCAAATCCACGATTGCTGAAATGATCACGAAAGATTATGGCTACACCTATTATCAATGTGATTTGTTCAACGAGAAGCATGTGAACGCAAGCAATCCGTCTGAGTTTCCCACCATGTTCCGATTGAAGGATATGACCTGGAATGCGTTGTGGTCACGACCTGTAGAGCAGCAGGTTCATGAAGAACTGGAGTTTTATCGCGAGGAATTCCGGATGATTGTGGATGATGTATCGGCCATGCCGGATACGAGCCCCATCATTGTGGAGGGTGCAGCGCTTTTGCCGGAAAAAGTAGCAGAGCTGGTATCCAGCCCTCATCAGGCGATCTGGGTCGTGCCGGTACCGGATTTCCAGAAGGAGCATTATGCGAAGCGGGAATGGATCCATGATATTCTGAATCAATGTGATGATCCTGATACCGCGTTTCAGAATTGGATGGGACGAGATATCGGCTTTGCGGCATATGTGGCCCAGGACGCCATGGATCGGGGATTCAAGGTTATCTTCGTGGACGGAAGCAGAAGCATTCAGGAGAACTACGAAGAGGTTAAACGGCATTTTAATCTATGAAAATAGCAGGGAATAAAATGAAGAAAATCAGAATTGCATTACTGGTATTGTTAGCTCTTGTGCTTCTGTCTCCCTTTGTGTACGTGCAGGCGAATAAAATGATCTACGCTAAGAAGGTGAATGCCTACCTGCTAGAAGAAGAACATTACAGCAAGGATGAGATACAGTCGGTAAAAGGCGTCTGGGGCGTTAAGCTGCCTCCCTTTTATGTCGTCGTGGTGTTCAAGGACGAGCCTGATGTCGAATATATTTATTTTGCACATGATACGATTATGCAGTTCGAATACCGATTGACGCCAGAGGGGAAAGCCCGTGGAATTACCCGATCAAAGCTAAGGCATTATATCCCAAGGGACTAATATGGTATGATCTGATTTCAGTTTAAGCTGTTCAAGGGGGAGTTTTGCATGTCCATTACACTACAAACTTCGCGTCTGCAGTTGAAGACCGTGGATCAGGATCGGGCAGCGGATGTGGTGGATTTTATAGTCAAGAACGATGACCATTGGAAGGTGTGGGAGCCCGCTAGAGAAGCTGAGTTCTACACCATCGATAAACAGGCGGAGATTCTGGCTGCGGAGAGTCGAAGCATAGCTGACGGATCTCTGTTTAAAGTGTGGCTGCATCAAGATGATGAAATCATCGGTTCGATTTCGATCAGCAATATCGTTCGAGGCGTCTTTCAATCGGCACATGTGGGATACAAGCTGGCACAGGCTCACACGGGGAAAGGATATATGACCGAAGCGCTAAAGGCTGTGGTCGCCTATTGTTTTGATACGTTGGAGTTACACCGGTTGGAAGCTAACATCATGCCAAGAAACAAAGCTTCATTGAATGTAGTGAGACGACTAGGCTTCTACGAAGAAGGACTGGCTATTAAATACCTGAAGATTAACGGCGTCTGGGAAGACCACCTACATATGGTTATCCGCAATGAACGCTTGGAGTAAACGCATGGAAACGAAAGGTATATACTACAATGATTTATAAGACAAACCGATCATCAAGACTCAGACCTGAGATGGGAGCATTTGGGGCGCTGGGTCTTTCTCACAATTACGATAAGTTCAGGAGGTTATCGCTATGCCGTGGCCCATGGTCCATTTTGCGGTTGCCCAGCAGCTGGGCGTACCGGAGCCGTCTCCGTACTTGCTGATCGGGAGCATCGCTCCGGATGCCATTCATGTTAGAGGCAAGATCACGAGAGAACAGAAAGGGATTACGCATCTGGTACATGACGGAAGGCTGCCTGATGCAAATCTCATCAAGGAGAATTATCTGCATTATCTAAATCTGAAGCCGGAGAAGGCTTGGAGAGAATATATATACGGTTATTTTGCGCATATCTACACGGATTTACGGTGGGTTCAGTCGTTGTACGCTGATTTTAAGCAAGAAAACATAGAGGACGAAGAAAACATAAGATATACATACAACCAGGAGGTCAGCCAGCTTGAATTCGAATTGAAACGATCAGAGCATTGGACAGACTCCATTTTGAATAAGCTTAAGGATTCGGCAGGACATTCCATACCTCTTTTTGTTGAAAAGTCAGAGGTAGAGCAGTACCGAACGCTCAAATTAGAGTGGCTGTTGGATGAACGTAATGAGCCGAAGGTTGAGCTGATTTATTTTACCTTAGATAAAGTGGAAACGTTCATACAGGACACAGCTGCCGAGTTGAACACATTATTCATCCCATCGGGAATTCATGAACATGGAGGTTGAATTGAAAAGAAAATACAATTACTTAGGGATATATAGGAGGTTGTGGCTCTGAAGAATAAACTTCGATTGGGTTTATGGATCTGTTCTGTCTGGATGGTATTGGTTTTGTGCTCCTGTCAGAGCGAAGGTGAAAAGGTAGAGCATGTTGAAGCTTTTATCGCTGAAAATATAATGATGAATGCAGATGGATTCTCTGTACCCGCAGGTTATAAAAAAGTGAATTCCATTACCAATTATGAAGACAATCGAGGGGAAACTCAGTCACGAGTACGGGCGATTGAAGATTATTATGATAGCAATGGTAACTTTATTATAACAAAGGTATATGATCAGAGTCATAAACGATTGAAAAATCTACAGACGGAGGATACAAACAATCTCGAACAGGAGTTTGATCAGCCTCTAACCATCCACATCCCTGATGACCAAACATGGAAACCCGTCCAGCTAACCGATGAACAAAAGAATGAAATTAAAGCACATGTTATGAAACACACCAAAAATCTGTGAGTCTATTGTAATTGAAGGTACAAGGGGGGGCTTTTCATGCTTCAAGTAGGAGTTAGGCGACCCAATCGCGGCGATATAGATGCCATGGATGATTTTTTCAGGTTCGTGATTACCGATACTTTTGCCAAAGAAGGTTTATCAGATTTACTTGAAGATATGGAGCAGGAGATCGACAGCAAAAATAGGTACTTGAACGCGGATTTTGATACGCACGGAGAGCAGAGATACTTTCTCATCGGACTGCTAGACAACAACATTGTGAGCTGCATCGAGTTTGGACCATCCAATGCATTGATCCGGGAAGCTACTGATGGTGAATGGCGTGATGTGGTTGAAATCGGAACGGTATTTGTTCATCCTGATTACCAACAGCAAGGGATCGGAAGTTTAATGTTAAATGTCATGTATCTTACGCTTCTCAATAAAGGAATGACCGAATTTTGTTTGGATAGCGGATACACCCAAGCACAGAAGATCTGGAAGAAGAAGCTAGGTGAACCCGATTATGTCCTTCAGGACCATTGGGGGAGCGGAGCAGACCATATGATATGGAAAAGAAGGCTCGTGGATGTTCCTGTTCTGTTCAGATTATAGGCGGTTATTCGAACAATCGAAGCCAAGTGGAAGTTCTGGTTGAAAGCAGACATTTTTATTTATTGAGTAAAAATTCGTATTATCGTATATTTATACCTATCATGTTGTAGGAGTGGTATACGTGCATAAGAGAATCGAAGAGCTTACCTTAAACGCTTGGCCAGCGCTCCAAACCTTGACACATCATGGATGGCTGTTACGATTTGCAGACGGTTATACCAAGAGATCCAACTCCATTCATGCTCTCTATACAGAGCCTTCGATAGACCTTTATGGCCAGATTGAACAATGTGAGCGTTTATATGTAAAGGCCGGGCTTGACGTCATATTTAAAATGACACCATTCAATCCGCAGGAACTCGATCCTATTTTGGAATCCAGGGGATATACCATACAGGATCCTACCAGCTTTAGAGTGTTGGATCACTTGGATGATATTGAGCCTCCATCCCATGAGGAGGTTAAGATCGAAGAAAAGCTAACCAATGAATGGCTGAATGTGCTCGGGGATGTTACCGGAATTTCCGAGAGAAACAAGGCTGTGAAAAGAAAGCTATTTAACTATTCCGTGATACCGTATGGATTCTTCATCCTATATGATCAAGCTGAACCTGTAGCATGCGGGATCGGAGCTTTGGAGCAGGGCTTTGTAGGAATATATGATCTGGTTACGGCTCCGGCATGTCGAAATCGCGGGTTTGGCAAACAGTTACTGTTACATATACTGCAGTGGGCCAAGAAGAATGGAGCCACGAGCAGCTATTTACAGGTGGTACAGAGTAATCTTGCTGCAAGCCGATTGTATGATCGTCTTCAGTACAAAGAGATTTATTCCTATTGGTACAGACACAAACGTATCGAAGGGTAAGCACATGCGACCCAAATCATGGATATTGATGAATCCGCTGCTTATGTGAACAAGGGGTTACTCAATCTGATGAACAGTTGTATAATCATGGAAGATGCCTGGCACGGATGACCCGGCTTGAGTTGATGTTATCCGATGCGGAAAGTTGGTGAATCCATGTTTGATTTATCGTCGAAATATTATGATGTAATTTACAGCCTTAAGGATTATAAGCAGGAGGCGCACCTGGTCCGGGAATATATTGAAGGACAGGGCAAGAATTACCGGACCATGCTCGATGTTGCCTGTGGAACTGCGGAACATGCTTTGTTCTTAAAGCAGTTCTATGCAATCGATGGTATTGATCTAAATCCCGAATTCGTCTCGATAGCGAAGTCAAAAAATCCTGAGGGAAATTATTCGGTTGCCGACATGACCCGTTTTCACTTGGATCGGAAATATGATGTGATCCTGTGTCTGTTCAGCTCCATCGGTTATGTGAAAACGCTGGATCTATTGGTACAGACCCTTACGCAGTTTAAGGAGCATCTGAACGAGGAGGGTGTCATTCTGGTTGAGCCGTGGTTTACACCGGATGTCTGGACCGCCGGAAGAGTGGACGCGATCATGACTGAGCGTCGCGGGATCCATATCAGCAGGATGTCCCATTCGGACCGCGAAGGCAATATTTCGATCATGAAATTCGAGTATTTGTTTGGAAGCGAGCATGGAATTGAACATTATACGGAGGAGCATCGTATGGGGCTCTTTACCGTGGATGAGATGATTAAGGCATTCCAGGAAGCGGGCCTTCACGTGGAGCATGATACGCAAGGCTTGATTGGAAGAGGCATGTATATTGCACGAAATATGAAGTAAGGAGGAGCTTGTAATATGTACACCCATAGGCCGCTGGCAGACGAGGATTTATCAACGATATGCAGCTTTCCTCAAACGCCGGAGGAGCTGTTTTACGTGAGTCCCAGATCGGAGTTTCCTTGGACGCCGGAGCAAATCTTGAGTTTGCTAGAAAATCGATATGATCCTACGGTTATTGTTGAAGAATCTACAGGGCAGGTTGTCGCTTATGCGAATTTTTATGAGGATGTTGATCAATCTCTGCTGCTCGGCAATGTTATCGTTGCTCCGTCGCATAGGGGAATGGGAGCCGCGCAGAAGCTGTTACAGACCATGATGGATATAGCCAAAGAGAAATATGGAATGACAACCTTTTCTCTTAGCTGCCATAATACCAACTCCAGAGGGCTGGTTTTTTATCATAAGCTTGGATTTGAGCCCTTCGATGTCCGTATTACGACGTTAGATGATGATCAGAAGATGATTACCATTCAGATGAGGATGAATTTAGTCTGAGTGGGATGGTGTATAGTCGTTCTTGAAGGAAAGGATGAAAGGGGAGCGAGGTATGTCCACCATTCAGGCGGTGCTGTTTGATTTTGATGGTACATTAGCAGATACGTTGCCGCTTTCGTTTAAAGCGTTCCGGGCGGTTTTCTTGAAATATGAAGGCAAAACGTTGACGGATGCGGAAATCGTGGAGACCTTTGGTCCAACGGAGGAAGAGATTATAACTAAATATCTCTCGAACCCAGCCCATGTTGACGAAGCCGTAGAATATTATTACGAAGTGTTTGAGAAGGATTTTCAGAAGCATGTACAGGTGTCGGAATCGATCCAGAATCTAATCTCGAAGTTGTGGGATTTACATATACCCATGGTCATTATTACGGGCAAGAGCAGAAGGTGCCTGGATATCTGTCTTAGAAATCTGGAGCTGGACGGTTTTTTTGCCGCTACTATCACGGGTGATGAGGTTGAACGTTCCAAGCCGGACCCGGAAGGGATATTCAAAGCCGTTCAATTGCTCGGTCTGAGTACATCGGACGTGGTTTTTGTCGGCGACAGCGATGCCGATATAGCGGCAGGCAAATCAGCCCAGGTGCTCACCATTGGAGCGCATTGGTTTGATACCGTACAGAACGTAGAATTTAGCGTTGAACCTGATGATATTTATACTCGGCCCGATCAGTTAATAGCCCTCGTCATGGGCCAGGGAAAATGAGCGAGCGAATGAATGCAGGAGGACTATATTGAACAAGACAAGTATCCATTCCCCAGGAATGCCCTTCACAATTGAATGTGAGGACATCCTGCTCAGGGAATATATGGTGGAAGACCTTGATGCGATCTTTAAGATCACGCACGAACCTGAGATCAGACAGTTCCTGCCCGGTTGGGATGTACCCAGGGAACAGCGGCTCGAATGGTTAATCAACTATGAAATTGTGGAGAATCGGCAGTTCTTGCAGACCGTTCATGACGGCGGGGACGTGGGGAAGCTGCGTCTGCGGCTAGCCATGGTCTTAAAAGAAACAGGCGAATGTATCGGCTGGTGCAATACAGGTCCTAAGGAAGAGCTGCCTCAGCCCAATCGAGAGATTATGTACGGAATCTCGAATCAGCATTATAATAAGGGATATACTACGCAAGCTGTACGGGCATTAATCCAGTTCTTGTTCCGGAATACAAGCGAGCGCGAGCTAAGCGCTTTAGCCGTCGTTCATAATCATGCCTCCAATAAAGTGATCCAAAAATGCGGGTTTACCTATATCGGCGAGATCGAACTTGAGCAGGAACGGTATCATCACTATAATTTATGCGATGAGAATTAGGGAGGCCATATGAAACAGCTAGCCCTTGAAGCGGGAATCTTTATTGTGACGGAATTGCTTTTGATCACGCTCTTGGGCGTGGGCGAATGGGCAATGATGGTGTTCTCAGCAGGTGTAATCATTACGATATTATTGTTAATTTTCATGCGTCTGACAGAGTTGGTGAAGAGTAACAGAAATCGTCTAGATCATCTACAAAGGCAAAGGATTAAGGAATTGAACCAACAATCCAAATTAACTTCGACATCCGGGCATTGATTTGATGAGTCAGAATGAATAAAATGATATGCTGGGTAGCAGAAGGGTAATCGTTGAAGTTAAGCAGCATGAGAAGGAGGGCAGCCGTGCGTTACAACGTTATTTTATTTGATGCAGATGAAACATTATACGACTATGCCAAATCGGAGGCTTTTGCGTTGTCCGGCGTTTTTGGCGAGATTGATCAGGAGTGCACGGATGCCATCGTAGACAGATACAGACGCATTAACCAGCAGTTGTGGCGTGATTTCGAGGAGGGGAAGGTTACACAAAGTGACTTGCGTACGGCCAGGTTTGACCGGCTGTTGGCAGAACACAACATCAAGTGCGCCTTGGATGCCAATGCCTTTAGCGATATATACATAAAATATCTAGGGCAAGGCTCCTTTCTGATGGAAGGGGCAGAAGAGCTGTGCAGTCAACTGGCCGAACGCGGCCAACGAATGGCTATCATCACGAACGGAATCAAGGAAGTGCAGTTTAACCGAATTAGCCGGTCTCCGTTATGCGATTCCTTTGAATGCATCATTGTTTCGGAGGATGCTGGGTCCCAGAAGCCCCACGAAGGCATATTCGATTATGCATTCGATAAGTTGAATCATCCCGACAAGAAGGAAGTTCTCATCGTCGGCGATTCGTTAACTTCCGATATACAAGGAGGCATCCATTACGGGATTGATACCTGCTGGTATAACCCACTGCGCAAGCCAAACCCGACATCCATTCAACCTAAGTATGAGATCCATTCCCTTATGGAACTGCACGATATTATTTCATCTGAGTGATCTTGTTGTATCCTGTACCCGATGCGGTTTCGTCGAAGTATTCAATCCCGATGTGCTCAGAGGCCATAAAACCGGAGTGCTGGGAACGTTACTCGATATTATCTGGCGTTAACTAAAATACATATCAACAAAGGAGCATGAACATGATACAGGCATTTATTTTTGACATGGATGGGGTCATTATTGACAGTGAACCGCTTCACTTTGAAGTCGATATTCAGGTGATGAACGACTACGGATCGGCGATAACCCATGAACAGCTGGAGAAGTATGTAGGCATGACCAATCCGGAGATGTGGGCAGCCATTAAAGATGAACATCAGCTTGCTCAATCCGTTTCGGAAATCATTGAATACCAATTGTCCAATAAAATTGAAATACTCACCTCACGGGAAATGGAGCCTATAGATGGCATTCGGGAGCTCCTTGCGGAGCTTAAAGCACGTAACATACCGGCAGCTATTGCATCATCATCGCCACCAGTATTTATATCGGCCGTCTTGCGTAAGTTCGATCTCTTGGATCAGTTTGAATGCGTTGTGAGCGGTGAAGAAGTGGAGAAAGGGAAGCCGGCACCGGATGTGTATCTTAAGGCGGCTGAATTGCTCGGAGTGAATCCAGAGCATTGCATGGTGCTTGAGGATGCAAGGCATGGCGTTGCTGCAGCGAAGGCGGCTGGAATGAATTGCATAGGCTTCGTGAACCCGAACTCGGGGAATCAGGACTTATCGCAGGCCGATCATGTGGTGAACTCGGTCCGAGAGGTCGCGCAAATTTGTCAATTTGAATAGTTCATGGTCTTAGAGCTTGGCAGTTTGGCCGCATATTGCGGCTAAGCTGTTTTTTTTGTTTATGGTCCAAATGGTTATAAACTCAACTTATTGATCATAAAACTCGTTTATACTATATCTACTATATTATATCTACTATTAGTATCTAGACCTAAGTCTAGGTTGATTATCGTCTGAAGACGGAAGTCATCTTTCTTCAATCATGATATTCTTACATTAACATGATATGTGAGAGGAATGTGAACGGATGATTTCGGATATAAATTTGACCCACGATATCGCACAGTATAGGGATTGCCCAGTGTGTAGTCTAGCAGAGGAGACAAGACCTGATGGATTTTTTACGTAATTTAGGCGATATCGGATTATTTATTCATGCCATGATCGATGCGATTATTTTTCCGATTCCGGCACTTTTCTCGCAATTGTCTTTAAGTGCATTGAGTCCGGACCGAGCGATCTGGCTCGCCTCGATCGGATTTGTCGGCTGCTTGATCGGAACGCCGATCGGTTATGGAATTGGCAAGGCTTCCGGAAATTTGGTCTTAACCAAGGTCATGAAGAAAAAATGGCACGATTCCGCCACCGCCTTGTTTACCAAGCATGGCGAAGCCGCAATTCTTGTCGGTGCGTTTACACCGATTCCTTTTAAAATCTTCACCATTCTATCCGGCTGCATGAGCTATCCCTTATGGAAACTTCTCACCTACGCAGCGATCGGACGCGCCGTGAAGTTCTATACCGTAGGTGTGCTCTTCTACGTATATGGCCGTGCTGCAGAGAATATGGTGGACAGCGTGCTTACGATTATTTTGATGTCCGTAGGTGCTCTGATTGGAGGAATTTGGCTGACGGTTCATTTTATCAAGAAACGCAGGAAAAAACGTTCGGAAATCCCTGTCGTGCAGGGTTCAAAAGATTCAGTTGATGTAACGGCAGGTGAAGAATGAATGATCGAGCGATTACGAAGATTTGATCACCGGATATTTGTCTGGTGCAACCAGACGATCAGCAACAGAGCCTTTGATCGGCTGTTCGGCAGCATTACCCATCTCGGTGGAGCCACCTTTACGATTCTGAGCGCACTGCTCATCGCCTGGGCTGCATTTGAAGCATGGGACATAACGGCATATCAGAGTGCCATTGCCTTAACCGTTAGCCATCTGATTGTTGTCCTCATCAAGAAGATCGTCAGAAGAGATCGTCCGTTTCGGGTTCTAGAGCAGGTGAAGATTGGAAATTTTCCATTGAAGGACTATTCCTTCCCGTCAGGACACACCACGGCGATCTTTGCCGTCATAACACCATTGTTGTTTCTGGTATCTCCGCTGCCTACGATACTGCTAATTATCCTGGCTGCGCTGGTCGGTCTATCCCGTATATATTGGGGATATCATTACCCAACTGATTGCCTGGCAGGCAGTCTGATTGGATTCGGTTCTGGATGGCTGGTCGTTTACCTGATGCATGTCATTGGAATCACATAACGTTAGATAAGGAGTAATATTCATGAGATCCATATATGAGCAAAAAATCATCATATTAACCGGAAGTCTGGGAGAGGGTCACAACCAGGCATCAAAGGCCATTGTGGAATCAGCAAAAAGAAACTACCCTCATCTGCGCGTGAAAGTCATTGATTACATGGAGTTAACTCATCCACGTCTGCATGTGGCTGGTCAGTTTTTCTTTGTGCAATGGATGAAGCACTTTCCATCCTTTTATGGATACTTATTCCAGAAAACGCGCGAGGAAAACACCCTCATCCAGATGCTGAAACGCTTTAGTACCTTCAGTCTTCACAGGCTCAGCACGATGCTGGAAACGGAAAATCCGGCTGTCGTGGTCAGTACCTTTCCGCCGGCAGCAGCGGGGATGTCTCTGCTGAAAGCGATGGGTTTCACAAATGTGCCGACGGCAACCGTCATGACGGACCATACGGATCACAGCTACTGGATACACTCTCATACGGATTATTACATGGTTGGTTCCGATGTGGTACAGGTTGCATTGGAGCGCAAAGGCGTGCCAAGCGAAAAGATCTCTGTGACCGGCATACCCGTTAATCCGCTGTATAGTCAACCTGTCGATCCGGAACGGCTCCGAGCCTATTACGGCTTGTGTCCATCCGAACAGGTCGTACTGATTATGGGCGGTGGAGAAGGGATGATCGATAAAGAAATAATCGAACTCTTGAAATCAAGGGCATACCCGCAGGGTGTTCGGTTTATGGTCGTGTGCGGCCGCAATATGAAATTATATCAATCACTGCTGGAAGAGTTTTCAGAGCATCCGCAAATCACGGTCATGGGTTACGTAGATCGTATGCATGAGTTGATGGCGATAGCGGACCTAATGATTACAAAGCCGGGAGGCCTCACGATTTCCGAGGCATTAACGATGGAACGGCCGATGCTGTTAGTGAAACCCTTGCCAGGCCAAGAACAGGATAATGCGGACTACCTGGTTGGAATAGGCGTGGCACGGCAAGCCATGGCGGGTGAACTGCAGCACCAATTGCTAACATTAATTACAAGTCCGCCCTTATTGCAAGAAATGAAGCGAAGAGCGGCCATTAACACGCATAAAAATTCGGCTTTATCAGTCCTCACAAGATTGATGGATATTCAACAGAATCAGCGCCATTCTCGTGAATGGTCTGAAAATATGAATCCGGTGCCCTACGAGGTGCTGAACAAAGAAGTTTATGTAAATGATGCTCTACAACACTACTATGACAGTTATCGGTAAGATGAAGGAGTTTTCCCCATGAATTTGTTTGAATTGGTTGAGCAGTTGTTTGAACAATACGGCTACCTGGTGTTATTGATTGGGCTTCCCCTTGATTTTATTGCTCTTCCAATTCCTCCTGGAAATAGTACCTTAACCTATACCGGGTTTTTGACCTATAAAGGAATCATCGATATGGTTCCTGCCGTTGGCTCTGCTTTTATGGGAGCGGCTATGGGGCTAACCATTACCTATATCCTGGGATACAAGCTGGGGATGCCGCTTATAGAGCGCTATGGAAAATGGCTGTTTATTAAGCCGTCCCTTGTAGAGAAAACGCAGGCCTATTACAACAAGTATGGAAATAAGCTGCTCATTATTTGTTTTTTCATACCCGGGGTCAGGCAATTTATCGGGTATTTTATCGGCATGATTCGGGTTCCCTATCGAACGGTGTGGCTATATGGGTACACGGGGGTAGCCTCATGGGTGCTGGTCTTTTTCAGCATAGGCTTTATATTCGGCGAACAGTGGCAGTACATTCTGAATGTGGTTGAGCATTATTTGAAAGTGATCTTTGTCTGCCTGGGTAGTTCATTTCTCGTTCTGCTGGTGTGGAGTCGTGTTAAACGCGAGAAAGCCAAGAAGCTGCCCAAAGTGACCAGGAATGAATAGTTATAAATGAAAAGAATACTTGCCAAAGCTGGCCCAGCAAACGTGGTTTTATGTATCTGTGCTGGGTTTTTATTTTTGGGACGAGCCTTACAGAATTTATGATATATTCTAAATAAGTCAGCAGTACATACATAAGGAGTTTGAAAAATAAAGGATGTAGTAGGGGGCAGATCATGAGCAAAATCATACCATTATTCAGGGTATTCGATGAAACGAAGGCAAGGGAATTCTATATCCAATATCTTGGTTTTACCTTGGATTGGGAACATCGGTTTGATGACTCGGCACCGCTCTACATGCAAATAACAAAGGATTTGTTAACGATTCATTTGACGGAGCATTACGGAGACTGTTCCCCAGGAGCAGCCATTCGCGTGGAGATGGCAGGGATTGAAGATTTTCACGAACAGCTGTTAAGCCAGAACTATCCGTATTCCAGGCCTGGAATCGAGACTGCACCTTGGAACAGCAAAGAACTATGTGTCGTTGATCCATTCGGCAACCGAATCACTTTCTACGAGGAGTTGGAATCCAAGTGAAGAAGCTAAACAGGATGCGATTTGAACAAGCCAGGCAATATATGCTGCACCAGGCCAGGGACCTTGAACGGGCACTATTCCGGTACGAATTCGAGGACGGGTCGTTTACTGACGTATTAACCGAGCTCGATAGCTATCAGAACGAGGACGGTGGATTTGGTCATGGTCTTGAGCCCGATCTTCGCTGCAAGGAGTCATCTGCTCTGGCAACAACCAGAGCGCTTGAGATTCTTCGGTTAAATCCAGATCATCCGGAGCGCAGCGAACGGGTTATATCCACGTTAAAGTATCTTGAGCACTCCTATGTGCCAGAACGGTCAGGGTGGGACATTATTCCTAAGGAAGCCGAGCAGTCTCCGAGGGCGATCTGGTGGCAGTACGGAGCCTTCAAGGATCATTGGGGAAATCCGAATGCGGATATCACCGCCTATTTTATCGACGAGCGGGAGTTATACCCTTTAGAGTTTTTGGAATCAAGGATTGATTATGCTGTGAACTACCTGAAACAATCTAGCGATCTTCATGAAATGCATGAATTGTTTTGTTATTTGCGCTTGAACGAAAGATTGCCGAAAGAACAGGCTTCCGAGATCGAAGAAACCCTTGAGGTCTTCATGGATAATTGCATAAGCAGGGATCCTGGCAGCCGCGAGGGATACGGAGCAACGCCTCTCAGCATTATGGATTCTCCGAATTCACCTTATTATGCTAAATACCAAGAGCTTCTGCCGCTGGAACTGGATTTGCTTATAGAGAATCAAGGGGAAGATGGTGCCTGGGAGCCCAATTGGAGCTGGTACCAGTACGAAGAGGTATGGCCGTTGGCCAAGGAGGAATGGAAGGGCGTTCTGACATGGAATGCACTTCGGACGCTGCGTAATTTTGAACGGATTGCGGTGGATTGACATCGGATCAGGGATACTGGACTCGTTGTAAAATGCTAATATCATTACCATACGAATTTTACAAAAAATGATGGTCAAGGAGTGAGGGAACATGGATTTGAGATACCCGATAGGGCAATTTGAATGGGAAGGGCACTCCGCGCCTGAACAAAGGGAGCTCTGGATTCAAGAGATTAAGAGCCTGCCGGAGAAACTGAGGGCTGCAGTCCAGGGGCTAAGCCAGGAACAACTGAATGTATCTTATCGAGATGGAGGTTGGACGATCCGTCAAGTCGTTCACCATCTTGCAGATAGCCACATGAACAGCTATATTCGGTTTAAACTTGCTTTAACGGAAGACAACCCAACAATTAAGCCTTATGACGAGCAGAAGTGGGCTGCCCTTCAAGATTCATTGATCCTGGACATTGAGGCATCGCTTGTTTTGCTTGATGGCATGCATGCCAGATGGGGTGCTTTGTTAGACATCATGGATAACGGAGACTATCTCAGAACGTTCTATCACCCAGAGAACCAGCGAAAAACCAGTCTGGAATACGCCATGGGCATGTACGCCTGGCATGGAAAGCACCATACTGCACATGTCACATCTGCAAAAGAACGATTGAAATTTTAGATACAGCACAGCCTGCTCCGTCAACTGGCGGAGTTTTTTACGTGTCACCGTGTCGTGATATCTAACTTGATTGTCGCAATTTTACACTGTGAATCGGGCGGTTCGTGTGATAGATTAATGGCATGATGTCCTAATATTAGATACTGAGGTGACGAGAATGATTAGAATCGGAAAAATTAGTTATTGGCATGTGCACGCGTGGGATTATACGAAACAAGCGCAGGAGCATCCGGATGCTCAAATCGTAGCGGTATGGGATGAGAACCCAGAGCGCGGAAGAGAAGCAGCGGAGAAGCAAGGCGTACCTTTTTATGAATCCTTGGATGACATGCTGCAAAGTGACGATATCGATGCTGTGATCGTGGATGCTCCGACATCCATGCATAGAGAAGTGATGTTGAAAGCTGCGGCAGCAGGCAAACACATTTTCACGGAAAAAGTAATTGCTGCCACCCTGCAAGAAGTCAATGATATCATCAATGCCGTGAATGAGAACCAAGTCAAATTAACGGTATCGCTACCGCGACTGAATGACGGTTATACTTTGGCGATCCGCGAGGTATTGCAGCAAGAGTTGCTTGGCACCGTAACACTTGTTCGTGTACGCTTGTCTCATAATGGCGCGACTGCCGGATGGCTGCCTGAGCATTTTTACAGCCTGGAGCAGTGCCGTGGAGGCGCCTTAATCGATCTGGGATGTCATCCGATGTATTTGACACGCTTGTTCCTGGGTGAAGAAGCGGTTGATGTCAATGCGAATTTCGGATACATCACGGGTAAGGAAGTGGAAGACAACGCCGTTGCTACGCTTTCTACAGCTACGGGAGCGGTCGGTGTGGTTGAAGCCGGATTTGTTAACAGCTTCTCGCCATTTACGATTGAAATTCATGGTACGGATGGAACGATTCTGTACGGAACGCCGGATAGCAAACTTCTGATTCGTTCAACGAAAAAAGAAGAGTACAAGGATGCTTGGATTGAGCTGCCGGTACCGGCGAATCGTGCAAGTGCATTTGAACAATGGATTTCCCATATTCAAGAGGATACCATTGCAGAGGAAAATATCGCATTTGCGGTTGAACTAACCAAACTAATGGAAGCATCCAACCGTTCGGCCAAAGAGCATCGCGCCATTCGTTTGGATGAACTGCAAGCATAAGATACAGGGATGATGCATCAGGATGAATAACCATTTTCCATACGAATTGATGAAAGATCGGCAGGATGCCTTGGAGCGACTTGATCTGAGAGTCTATTGGGGGCGTTATGAGATCCGGGTTCTTCGGTTTCATCTCACCACCTTTCCGCCAGGAAAGATTGTCTCCTTCCACAAGCATGCGGAGTATGAGTTTCATTTCATACCCCGCGGCAAGGGGACCGTTATTATGGAAGAGGAACCTTATCCGCTGCGGGAAGGCATGTTTTATTTAACGGGTCCGAATGTGCTTCATTATCAGGAGGCGGATGCAGCGGAGCCGATGGACGAATTATGTCTGCATGTGGACATTATTCCACGCGATGAGGTATCCGAGCATGAGAGCCAGGTGCTGCCTGTTTCGGATCCATGGGAAATGGCGGAAGCCGATGACTGTATGGAGAAGCTGAGGGGATTACCGCTGAAGCCAACGATGGATATCCATCGTGCGATGCCTTATTTCCTTGAGGCTTATCAGGCTTCTCAGGAGAAGTATTCGGGTCTGTATACAACGATTAAGCAGTGCATTATTCAGATATTGCTGCGCGCTGTACGCGCATATGAATCCGAGCCATCGGAAGCGGAACTGCCTTCACGAGATATGAAGGCTTACCGCTATCAATTGGCCCTGGAGTATATTCATGCAAACTCTTCGGGAGAGGTTGTACTGGATGACGTCGCGGAGAAGCTGCATATCAGCTCAAGGCAGCTGCAGCGAATATTCAAGGAGCAAGCGGAAGGGCAGTCCTTCAGCGAAATACTGGAACATGTCCGGCTTGAAGCCGTATGCAGGAAGCTGATCGATACCAATTGGTCGATTGATAAAATCGCCATCCACGAAGGCTTCTCAAGCGGAAGTTATTTGCATACCGTGTTTCGAAAGAGATATGGATATACGCCATCAACATATCGAGCAATGAATGTGAAATTGTAGGGGGAGTATCAGCCATGAGCAAAACCATTCGAATAGGAATTATTGGAAGCGGCGGCATTGCGGGGGAGCATGCAAAGTATTATAAACAAATTGACGATGTGCAGATTGTTGCCGTAGCTGATATTTTACCCGGCAGAGCCGATCAATTTATTGAGCGCTGGGGACTTCAGGGGGCAATCGGATTTGATGATCACCGCAGATTGTTGGATCTCGACCTGGATGGCGTAAGCATCTGTACGCCAAACGTCGCTCATTACAGTACCACGATTGATGCGCTGTCAGCGGGCAAACACGTAATGCTCGAGAAACCGATGTCGGTCACGTTGGATGAAGCCATCGAGATGGTCCAGATCGCGAAGAAGACAGGGAATATGCTCAATGTAGGCTTCCAGCCGCGTTATGATCCGAACATGGGCATCATTAAGAATCTGATCCAAAACGGCGAGCTTGGAAAAGTCTATTATGTGGAAACCGGAGGCGGTCGCCGCCGTGGGATGCCGGGTGGCACGTTTGTTCGACAGGAGATTTCAGGGGCAGGTGCCATGGCGGACATTGGCTGTTATTCCTTGGACATGGCCCTGAACGCACTTGGATATCCCAAACCGTTGACGGTATCCGCGTATACATCGAATTATTTTGGCACGAATCCCAAATATCACTCCGAATCCGGAGCGTTTAACGTCGAGGATTTCGGCGTAGCGATGATACGATTCGAAGGAGACCTTGTGCTTAACTTTAAAACTTCGTGGGCTATGCATATGGATACCTTGGGGGCGACCATGTTCCTTGGAACGGATGCGGGCATGAAGATTACACCGGCAGGTTCAGGCCCTTGGAGCGGTGTGTGGGATGGGAAGGTAGGATCGATCTCCTTGTTCCATGATATCCAAGGTCATCATACCGAAAGCGCAATACCGCTGGTCCACCATGAGCTTAACGTATTTGAGGAGAAAATCAAGGATTTCGTAAGCGCTGTGCGCGAAGGCAAGCCGGCACCGATCCCGGGCGAGCAGGTGCTTCGGAATCAAGCGATTCTGGACGGCATCTTGCGGTCTTCCCAAAGCAAAAAAGAGGTTGAGATTCATATTCCGGACTTGGATTGATGGTAAGAAAGCCGCGCGTGCAGCGCGGCTTTTTTTTGTGATTGTTTATACTTGTGAGGTGATATTTTTAACATATAAAAGCTTCCATTTTTTAGATGGATATGATAGTATAAATGCGAACAATTGTTCCTCGGAAGAGTTGGATTGGACCCAGACATAATATCCGGAATGAAGGATGGTGCAGACCTGATGACTGATCGATATGCTGAAATCGATGAGGTAATCGCGTATATTCACAATAATATTTATGAGCCTCTTCCGTTATCGACACTGGCGGATTACATAGGATACAGCCCATATCATTTTTCGCGTATATTTAAGGATCGAATCGGACTGCCTCCATTATATTATGTGTCCTCGCTTCGTTTGGAGAAGGCGAAGGACTTGCTATTACATACACATCTGAGTATCCGGGATGTCGCCATGGAGATCGGTCAGCAGAGTCTGGGTACATTTACAACACGCTTTACGGAAAGAGTAGGAGTGACCCCTTCCCAGTTTCGAAACTCGAGGGAAGAGGCGGACGAGCATCTGTTATCCCTACAGAAACTGAACAGCTGGCGTGACTCCATACCGGTTGTGAATCCCAATCTGACAGTTGAGGGCACGGTAGAGGCAACGGCTCCATTTCAGGGTGTCATCTTGATCGGGCTGTTCGCCAAGCCGATTCCCGAAGGTTTACCGTTATACGGAACTTTGTTATCCTCCGTCGGCTCGTTTCGGTTCGGCGACGTCAGACCCGGAACGTATTATCTGATGGCCACTTCGGTCCCATGGGGCATGCAGGCGGTTGATTTCCTGCTTCCTAAGTCTACCACGCTGCGTACCCGTTCGAAGGAACCCATTATCGTTACCCCAAACTTCAAGACCCCGCATCTTCATGTAACATTGCATGTTCCCCGGCTGGATGATCCGCCGATTCTGATTTCTTTGCCATTATTAATGAATCATTTTCTCAAAAGGGTTGCTCCCATGCTGCGTTGAGCCCTGGAGAGGATCGGTTCGTATGTTGATACACTTTTGGCATTGAAGGCTACCTCACACCATGGCAGCTCTTCATTGCATTTCGTTGACATTTGGATTCTGATTCCTGATACTTAAATGAGGGCGAATGGCATAGGCAGTATTGTTATTTGTAAGTAAGAACGAGAGATTTGAGGTGTCACCTGTGATTGTTGTAAGCTCGTGTTTAGCCGGTTTGCAGGTTCGTTATAACGCTACGGACAGTTTGGATGCGAACATTCAGCAGCTGGTCAAATCGAAGAAAGCTGTGACCGTATGTCCCGAACTTCTTGGCGGATTCTCAACTCCACGGGAGCCTGCGGAGATCGTCGGAGGAAACGGTGATGACGTACTGGCAGGGAATGCTAGAGTGGTTGAATTGTCCGGGAAAGACGTGACCGAGATGTATATAAATGGTGCCTACCAAGCGCTTCGAGTGGCACAAGAGCTCGGAGCATTGCTGATCGTCCTGAAAGAGAGCAGTCCTTCCTGCGGCAGTGCCATGATTTATAATGGAGAATTTGCCAATGAGAAGATAGCCGGTTATGGCGTAACTACGGCTCTGCTGCGCAGGGAAGGTTATAAGGTTATTTCAGAGCACGACCTTAGCGTATATGCAGCACAGCCGGAATACGCCTCTCTTTTTATTGGGAGATAAATCAAACGTCTTCGTTTATATATTTTCGTCCTGCTCTATAATTATGATAGAATTATCATATCGACTGCTTACATGTTGTGATTCTTTATATTGGAGGGAATTATGGAACTCATAAATCAAACCGAAGTACAACAAATGATTGATAAATTGAAGGACCAGGATTTATATATTCACCTTGAGATGACAACAGGCGCTTATGCTGCCCATTATGACAGCACGAAGCACCCCGCGGCTAACTTTATTACGAATGCAACCATTCGTTACAGCCACGGTTCTATATCCGGCAATGGACCCTATCGGGTTGGATTGAAAATGAGTCAAGGCTGGGTATATACGGAAGGACTCACCCATTTCGAACAGAGTGATACCGATCGGCTGATCATGGCAGGTCATGACAGTCAGGGCAAACTGGTTGTCGCTTTGCAGCTGAGCCGGGAGCCTTTTTAATAGAGAGAGGAGACGAGGATTGATGGAGCAAAACATACTGGTCATATTGCCGCACCCGGATGATGAAGCATTTGGTTTATCCGGAACGTTGGCTAAATACATTATGGAAGGCGCTCATGTGACCTATGCTTGCCTAACGCTTGGGGAGATGGGCCGCAATATGGGCATTCCCCCGTTTGCAAACCGTATCACGCTTCCAACCATTCGCAAAGCAGAGCTGGAGGAATCCTGCAAAGCGATAGGCATACAGGATTTGAGATTGCTTGGTTTCCATGATAAAACGATTGAATTCGAGGATCAAAATAAGCTGGATAGCGCGATTGCTTCCCTGCTTCAGGAGATAAAGCCATCGCTGGTGTTCACGTTCTACCCTGGATATAGCGTTCACCCTGACCATGATGCAACGGGAGCGGCTGTAATCCGCACGATTCAGCGTATGCCTGCCGGGGATCGACCAGTCGTTCAATGTCTGGCATTCTCCAACAATTGTGAGCAAGAATTGGGTAAACCGGATGTTTATCAAGATGTATCCATGTTTATGGTACAGAAGCTGAACTCCATTCAAGCCCATCGCTCTCAATTCCAAGCAGCGGAGCTGCTGGGCAAGAAACAGATGAAGGCCAAGGAAGTGGAGCAGCGCTTCGGGACGGAACGTTTCTGGACCTATACATTTGAATAAATCTCCAACATGGGATGGATCCATAAAAAGAGCCGCAGATGCTAATTCTGCGGCTCTTTTTTGCATGGTTTGGTCTTAATGCATTGCGGAGAGAATGAATCGACGTGCCGCCTTCTTAGAACAAATCGGATGGATATAAATACGGTATTTATCGATTAAGTATTGCACGATGAAGGATGCAGCGATTCCGGCCACGCCGAGATCCATGTGCTGACTAATTAGGGGCTACTAATGGATAAGGGGTAAAGCGTTCCTTTCATACAGAAGGAGGTTTTGCCTGTCTCCTCTGATACAACGAGTACCAAGGCATCGCTGATTTCGGATAGGCCAATGGCTGCACGGTGACGGGTTCCGAGCTTACGTTCACCATAGGTTTTTGCTGTTAAAGGCAACACGTTTGCGGCGGAAATAATCATCTCTTTACGTACGAGCACAGCCCCATCGTGCAGCGGGCTGCCGGGAACAAATATGGATTCAAGCAAGGGACTTGTGATTTCTGCAGACAAGGGAATCCCTGGCGTTATTAACGAATCCAGACCATCTTCCCGTTGAATCACAATGAGCGCACCCCGTTTTTTTTGACTGAGATGATATATGGATTTCGCGATTTCTTGGTATTTGCTTGTGAAGGGGAAGAGAAAACAATTGAGATAATACGTTGATGAAATCGATTCAGCTTCCAAAAATTTAGTTCTGACAAGGTCTAACTCACCCAGCAGACATGAACTATCCTGGTCCAAATTGACGATGATATGCTGTAATTGTCTGGTGATATCCGAGAGCTGTTCCTTTAATTTGTTTTTCAGCGGCGTAAAATTACAATCCTGATTTTGCATCCGATATCTTCCTCCTTATCATTGGTATCATTACCATTCGGGGATATCGATATTCTTTAAAGCTGGTGGAGTTTCACTTATAGTTAAACTCGGAAAATCCGATTTATTAGTAAAACTGATAAATGCTATAAGAACATTGTAATTGACCGGTCCAGGTAAGCTGTGATAGGTTCAAAGGAGAAATAAAATTAATTGTATCGTAATAGTAGGAATTAATAATGTGCGCTTTTGAGAGGTGGATATTGTTGGAACTTCAAGTAATGAACAGTCCTTTTAATCAGGAACAGGTGGAGCTGCTGAACCGCCTACTGCCCACACTGACAGAATCCCAGCGGACCTGGCTCAGCGGATTTATCGCTGCATTACAGGGAACGGCAGCCGCAGCAGCAGTTGTGGCAGCACCGCAAGCGAACACGTTAGCCGCTGTATCGGCGCCAGTGGCAACAGCTGCTAAAGAAGTCACCATCCTATACGGATCACAGACAGGCAATGGTCATGGATTATCGAAAAAGTTATCGAAGAAGCTGGAAGAGGTTGGCCTGCAGGTCACGATGTCTTCTATGAGCGATTTTAAACCGAATAATCTGAAGAAGTTACAGAATCTCCTGATTATCGTCAGTACGCATGGAGAGGGTGAACCGCCGGATAATGCAATCCCATTCTATGAATTTTTGCATAGCAAGCGAGCACCTCAGGTAGACCATCTTCAATATTCCGTACTGGCGCTGGGGGATACCTCGTATGAATTTTTCTGCCAAACGGGTAAAGATTTCGACAAGCGGCTCGAGGAATTGGGCGGCAAGCGGCTGACGCCAAGAGTAGATTGCGATGTGGACTTTGATGAGTCGGCTGCAGATTGGATGAATCAGGTTCTTCTATCGTTGAACGAGGCTGGAGCGGGATCATCCGTTGTTGAAAATGGGAGTGCGGTAGCCCTGAGCGATAGTACGGAATCGGAATTTTCAAGAAGCCATCCATTTCAAGCGGAAATCCTCGAAAATTTGAACTTGAACGGAAGAGGATCCGACCGTGAAACACGCCATATCGAAATTTCTCTTGAAGGTTCGAATTTGCAGTATGAGCCGGGCGATAGCTTGGGAATCTATCCGGAAAATCACCCGCAGCTGGTGGATGATCTCATCGCTGCTATGGGATGGAATGCTGATGAAGTGGTTGTCATTAATAAGCATGGTGAAGCGCGAACGCTTCGAGATGCCTTGCTCCGTCACTATGAAATCACGGTTCTCACGAAACCTCTGATCGAGCAAGTGGTTAAGATTTCAGGGAATGAAGGACTACAATCATTGCTGAAGCCAGGTCATGAGCAGGAATTGCGCACCTATATTGAGGAACGGGATTTACTCGATCTGGTACAGGATTATGGTCTGCAGCAAGTGGCGGCGAGTGATTTTGTATCCATACTACGCAAGATTCCGGCCCGCCTTTACTCTATCGCAAGCAGCTCCAAAGCATTTCCCGATGAAGTTCATGTTACCGTTCGAACGGTCCGTTATGAAGCACATGGCCGCCATCGCTACGGCGTATGTTCCGTACAATTGGCAGAGCGTCTGGAAGCTGGCGATTCGCTGCCGGTATACATTCAGCATAACCCGAACTTTAAGCTGCCTGAGAATTCGGACACTCCGATCATTATGATCGGACCTGGTACAGGCGTGGCACCTTTCAGAGCCTTTCTGGGGGAACGGGAAGAGACGGGGGCAGAAGGGAAATCATGGTTGTTCTACGGAGATCAGCATTTCTCAACGGACTTCCTCTATCAGATTGAATGGCAGCGTTGGTTGAAGGATGGAGTACTGACGCGTATGGATGTTGCTTTCTCTCGGGATACGGACCAAAAAGTGTACGTACAGCACCGCATGCTGGAGAAGAGCAAGGAGCTATATCAGTGGCTCCAAGAAGGAGCCTGCGTCTATGTTTGCGGCGATGAGAAGAAGATGGCTCATGATGTGCATTCCGCCCTGGGGTCCATTCTCGAGCAAGAAGGCGGCATGAGTCCGGAAGAAGCTGCGGAATATCTGACGCTCATGCAGCAACAGAAACGTTATCAGCGGGATGTGTATTGAGATCATCCCTGTGGTTTTCGAGAGGAGAAAAAGGAACATGTCTGATAATAATCTAGTATCACCCCATAGTGCGCCGCATAGTGATGTTGAGGACATCAAGCGTCGAAGCAACTATCTGCGTGGCAGTCTTGTAGAGACATTAGAGGATCGCATTACGGCATCGATTCCCGAAGACGATAACCGGCTGATGAAATTTCACGGCAGTTATATGCAGGATGACCGGGATTTGCGTAACGAACGACACAAGCAAAAGCTTGAGCCTGCTTACCAGTTCATGCTGCGTGTTCGTGCCGCTGGCGGTGTCGTAACTCCGGAGCAATGGCTGATGATGGACCATGTAGCCCAAAAGTATGCCAACGGAACGATTCGCTTGACCACACGCCAATCTTTTCAGCTTCATGGCGTACTGAAGTGGAATATGAAGAGCACCATTCAAGAAGTGAATGAAGCCATGCTTAGTACATTGGCTGCTTGCGGTGACGTCAACCGTAACGTGATGTGCAATCCGAACCCTTATCAATCCGAAATTCATTCGGAGGTATACGAATGGGCACGTATGCTTAGCAGTCATCTCGATCCGCGCTCGCGTGCGTATCATGAGATTTGGCTGGACGGCGAGAAGATTGTAGACAGCCTCCAGGAGGAGCAGGAGCCGATTTATGGGCCGGTGTATCTGCCGCGGAAATTCAAGATCGGGATGGCTGTGCCGCCTTCCAATGATGTTGATGTGTATTCCCAAGATCTTGGCCTCATTGCAATCATTGAGGAAGGACAATTGAAAGGCTTTAACGTTTCGGTAGGCGGTGGCATGGGGATGACACACGGTGATCCGTTAACCTATCCTCAAGTGGCAAAAGTCATTGGTTTCTGCAAACCCGAGCAGATCGTTGACTTGGCCGAGAAGACGGTGATGATCCAACGTGATTACGGAGACCGTGCGGTGCGCAAGCATGCTCGTTTCAAATATACGATTGATGATCGCGGAATCGATTGGTTTGTGGGCGAGCTCACAAGCCGTCTGGGTTGGAAGCTGGAGGAGGCAAAACCGTTTCATTTTGATCATAATGGTGATCGCTACGGCTGGGTTAAAGGCAGCAATGGCAAATGGCATTTTACACTGTTCATCCAAAACGGGCGTGTGAAAGACGAAGCCGATTACCTGCTGATGACAGGCCTGCGTGAAATCGCTCAAATCCATAATGGAGATTTTCGTCTGACGGCCAATCAGAATCTGATCATTGCCAATATCAGCAGCCACAAGAAGAAAAAGATTGAAGAACTCATCAAGCGTTACGGACTTATGGACGGTCATCATGATTCTGCCCTGAGAAGAAATTCCATGGCATGTGTAGCCCTACCGACATGTGGATTGGCGATGGCAGAATCCGAGCGATATTTGCCGACGTTATTGGATAAAATCGATGTCATTCTGGAAGAGAACGGACTTCGCGAAGAGGATATCGTCATTCGAATGACCGGGTGCCCGAATGGATGTGCCAGACCGATGCTGGCCGAAATCGCATTTATCGGAAAGGCGCCTGGAAAATATAACATGTACCTGGGTGGAGGTTTCTCCGGACACCGACTGAACAAGCTTTATAAGGAAAACATCGGTGAGGCCGAAATTTTGGATTCCCTTCGTCCCATCATGAAGCAATTTGCACAAGAACGCGAGCAAGGCGAGCATTTCGGTGACTTTGTTATTCGTGCCGGTTACGTGAAGGAAGTATTAGACGGGCAACAATTTCATGCATAATGATACTCAGTTATAAACAAACCGGAGTTCTTCTTGAGGAGAGCTTCGGTTTGTTTTGTTTATTGCACATGGGATTGAGATAAATTAAAACCGTTTTGGGAGTTCGTCCGTCTTAACCCATAGAGCATCATATAGAGAGAGAAGGAGAGGAGATCATGATGGGCTCCCAAGCAGAGATGAAAAAGGTGGTACTGACAACAACGGAAGAAGAAACCGATTTTTACCAGGCTATTATGGAACACAAGGACACACTGATCCATATTGCTTACAGTTATTTGTGCAACCGATATGATGCCCTGGAAGCAGTGCAGGAGATGACGTGTAGAGCATGGGTCAAGCGTTCAACGTTAAAAGAAGGGAGAGCATTCAAAGCCTGGATCATCCGCATCTTGATCTATGTTTGTATTGACGAACAGAGACGTCGCAAGCGAGCTGTCCCAGTGCCTGATCATGAGCTGGAAAAAGCGATTGTCAAACCAGCTTTGGAAGGGTTCAATCATAACAGGCTTGCTATGTGGCCCGTTCTGAAAAAGGTGAAGCCCAAGTACCGACATGTGCTGATATTGAAATATTATAATGACATGACACTGAAGGAGATAGCTGCGATCCTCGGCAAGCCGGAGGGAACAGTAAAGACATGGCAGTACAAGGGGCTGGAGCATTTACGAAAATTAATGAATAATCGGGGGGAATGGCAGGATGACTAGTCCTGAAGAACAAGCAATGCTTGCCGATGCGGAACAGATCCGTCAGGAACAACGGCAGCAGCTTCATGCTATCGATGCTACATACGCTATTCAGCGCGGGTTGGCGATGGGACGGACGCGCGGGAAATCTCGAAATCTTTCTTTGAAAGTGGCTGCTATCACACTCATAACTATTATGGCTGCCGGTTTGTGGCTGCTCAGTCCGTTCAAGGACACCGTTGCTCCACAGGCAGCCAAGGAGCAGACGTTGGACTGGGGAGCACTGAGCAAGTTTAAGGGAATGGACTATGATATCGATCAAAGTACATTGGAGTCGGCGATAAGAAACAATTATATTCAGATGATCAACAAGTCGGTGAAATCGGGACTTTACGAGATTAACATCGATGCTGTTACAGCGGACGAGAACAAATTAATACTGTTATATTCAGCCAAGACGGATTACAGCCAGGAGATCTATGATGTGAACAGTGTTAGAATGAAGGATGCGCAAACAGGCCGTTCTTTAGGAAATACCTCAAAAATAGGAGGCTGGGAGAGTCAAAGCTGGCAAGGGCGTGGAACATTAAAGTTGGATCGCAGCCAACCTTTCCCTAGAAGCATTGAAGTGGATTTTCAAATTGCATCCGTAGATCGAGGCAAACTGTCTGATCCCAAGACAGGAACGGTCAAGTCAGAGATGAATTACTCCGAGAGGATGAAAATTAAGTTCAACTTGGATCCGAAATTTGCTTCAATCAAGACGGAGACGTATCAACCAAATCAAACATTCAAGCTAGGCGATCATCAGATTGTGTTATCTGAGGTTGAGATTTCTCCGCTCATGACACAAGTAAGATTCGCTTACGATCCTGGGAAAAAAATTGATTTTCAAACCAAGCTTTCGATAAGTGACATGGTACAACCATTCGAAATTGTATCGAAGACGGCAGATGGGCGAACTTATAAATTGTCCAGCTTGTTGGGACACGGAACGGAGGATGGGTCTCAGTATACGTTCAGCAGCAATATGCTGGATGATCCAGAGTCTATGGTACTGAAGTTGTATCCTGAATCCCGTTCATCGTATGCATCTGAACAAGAAGTAGAAAAACATATGCTGGAGTTCAAAATAAAATAAGAGAATAAGAGCCGCCTCTAGAAATGTGTGAGGCGGCTCTTATTGTTGTTCATTGCTCCAATACGCTTGCGGTGCTCGTTTTCTTTTTCAACAGAGGGAGCAGCAGCGCCGAACCGGTCAGGAATAAGAATGTGCTGGCCGCATAAACGGCGAACAGGGACAGTTGGTCTTTGAGCAATCCCCCCAGCGACATGCCCAGCACCATCATTCCCATATAGATGGGGGTTAGGGCGCCGCCGACCCGACCGATATACGGCCCCTCCGTATTGTTTAGGATCATGGTGTTGATTCCAATGTGGATGGTCGGATAAAAGAATCCGTTAAGCACTAGAAGCAGTATCGTAAAGATGACGCTGGTTGACCAGCCGATACCAAGGGTCCCGACAGCACTAACGCTCAGGCCGAGAGCAAGTAAGGTTTGAGGGGGTATTTTCTTAGCAAATGCCATGACGAAGCCCCCTCCGACGAGCATCGCCGCCCCATTGACCGTTAACAGCCATTGCAAGAATGACTTATCCTGACCGAGGTTCTCAATCGTCACAAATATCGCGAGCGGCTGAGTAAGTCCCGCTCCCAAGCCAGCCGCGGCGAAGGTCGCGCCAAGGGTTCGAAGCGTTTGATTATTCCACACATAACGAAGGCCTTCAATAAGCTCTTGTTTCAGGTTCTGCTGCTTGGATTGTGTCTCTTCCTGTAAATCACGGGGCAGCATTGTCAGAATCAATCCAGAACCCAGGAATAACGCGCCTGTTACGATCAGCGATACTTCTATGCCGAACGTTTGATATACAAATGCACCGGCGATCGGGCCGATGACCGTAAAGAAGGCAACCATCGATTGAAACATGGCCATCACGGATTGCAGCTGTTCAGCGGGTACATGCTGTTTGAACAGCTTCATCGCTGAGGGCTGAGAGAATTGAGACAGCGAAGCTGAGACGAACGTAAGTACCAGCAATGCCTGCCACGACCCGTTATGAACGGCGATCAGTACGAGAAATACCGATACCGCAGACAATGCATCAGAACTGACCATAGTACGCTTGGGTCGCCAGCGGTCCGCGAAAGTACCGCCGATGAAGGCAAACAAGAAAATGGGCGCAAATTCAGCTACGGATATGAGGGATACATACACAGGGTTATTGCCTGTCAAGTCGGTAACGTATAGCAGAATGGCAAAGTTACGAACCCAAATGCCAAGATTCAAGAGAATGCGTGACAAGACAATCGTTCGAACATAGGGATTGTTAAGCAAAATGAAGGTGTCTCCTTTCGGGATCTGTACTTAACAGATGGGATATCGTAAAAAACAAGCGAATGCGCATTTCGTTGTTTGATACATAGACATAATATTATTTTGTCTATAAATAATCAACTGTTTTTTTTATTTCATCTACTTTTTTCGTAAAAAAAGCGCTTCCCGCATTTGTTCATGAGCAGGAAGTGCCTTTGAGACATTCGAAGAGGGCAGCACCAAGACCAGCACGAACAAGACTTGCAATAGCCGGAGGTTCGTCAACCCGGCATACATATCTGGGGGCAATTCCAGCCTCCTTCAAGAATTTCTCGTTCATTTGTTGGAATATAAAATCTTCCTTATAGCTTACTCGTCGGCGATCATCACGGATTGATGATTACGGGGATGTGTCTATTTTCCGGATATACGCTCTTAACCTTGTTCAAGGGACTTAATAGAGATATAATGGACAAGGGTATTTATTGAATACCGGCTACAGATTCAATGATGAAAGAGAGCGGAAATGTATGGGCCGTAAATGGAATAATATTAAGGAAAAGAAAGCATCCAAGGATGCTAATACAAGTCGCGTATACGCGAAATTCGGTGTAGAAATCTATGTTGCTGCCAAAAAAGGCGAGCCGGATCCCGAGTCCAACCGTGCGCTGAAGGTTGTTCTTGAGCGTGCCAAAACATACAATGTGCCGAAAGCCATTATTGACCGTGCCTTGGATAAAGCCAAAGGCAGCGGGGATGAGAATTATGAAGAGCTGCGCTATGAAGGTTTTGGTCCGAATGGTTCGATGATCATTGTTGATGCTTTAACCAACAACGTCAATCGTACGGCGCCTGCTGTACGTTCTGCCTTTAATAAGAACGGCGGCAATATGGGCGTCAGCGGTTCAGTATCTTATATGTTTGATCCAACCGCAGTAATCGGCGTTGAAGGTAAGTCGGCTGAGGAAGTTATGGACCTGCTGCTCGAGGCCGATCTGGATGTCCGTGACATCCTGGAAGAGGAAGAAGCGGTGATCGTCTATGCTGAACCCGACCAGTTCCATGCGGTTCAGGAAGCATTCAAAGCCGCTGGAATTACGGAGTTTACCGTTGCCGAGCTTACCATGCTGGCTCAGAATTTTGTCACCTTACCGGAAGAAGGACAGGTACAGTTCGAGAAGCTGATCGATGCACTGGAAGACCTCGAGGATGTTCAGCAGGTGTATCACAACGTGGAATTTGAGGAATAGTTAAGTAACGATTGATATCTTACTACATTAAAAAAACATCGTATTCAGGAATTCCTGAGTACGATGTTTTTTTGTTTTTTGGCGATTTATTTTAGCTACGGTAAGCAGCCAGAACATTAGCTTAGTTGTCGGCTTGAACCATAATCACTTCGGCGGAAGTGAATGCGGGTATGGACATGGTCATGATCGGGGAGTGGGAGACCACGATTTTCATGCCGGGTTCCAGCTTCTCGTCGGGATTCAGTCCAATCACTTGAGTATCCTTGGAGATGGTGATGATGATATCGTTATCCGTGGATTGATCTGAACCTACATTGATATACAGTTGATCCTTAGAAGTGCGTTCGGATGCAGTTATCGTGCCTTCGACTTTGGGCGCTGAGGTATCGGAGACCACGATCTTATCTGCATGCGACAGGGCAGGGTAAATCACGGACACGTATTCAGCTTCGATTCGCAGACCCGATTTCAAGGCTTCAGCTGTTAATGGTTTGCCCTCGGCATCTACAATCTTTGTGTCGCCATCAACAGCGAGCACGATGTATTCGAGGTCACCTGCTTTAACTGGTTTACCGGAAACGCTAATTCTTCCATCCTTCATTTCTGTAAGGATTCCGTCAATGCCGGCTGCTTGCTCCTGATCGTTATTCTCGGCATCCGCGTTGACCCGAATATAATTCGTTGTTGATTGAGGCGGCATACTTAACGCAACGGCAGGTCCATAGAAGGAACGAATGCTCATGCCGGTTTTCAGGTCGCTTGCTTTCATTGTGTTGCCATTTTGATCGATGATTTTTGCTTTTGGATCCAGATGAAGCAGAATGGTCTCTTGGCTGTCGTTGTACAGATTGGTTCCCTCCACAAGGATACCTTGTTTGTTAACCTCGGAGATAGTTCCATCTATAACGGCAAAGTCGTGATCCTGAACAATAATCGTAAGCGCCGAACCTTGAGCGGGTAAGCTCTTCGTTATGTTTGGGCTATAGAAAGCTTTTATCGCTTTGTTTTTATCCACGATCGTTTGCAGCTGGACCTGGTTCCCTTGGGCATCGATGATTTTAGTATCCTTGGATACGGAGAGCCTGATTTCTTGTTGGTCGGTTGCTGCCAACCCCCGGCCGGCTACGGTAATCCATGTGCCTGTTTTGTCATTTACGAAGTCCTTTATGTAGCCCATCGTTCCAGGCACGCTTTTCTTCACCTGGTTCATGATGTTACCTTGTCCCGTATGGGCTGAAGCAGGAGGGACGTCCTGTGCATTCGCTGCTATCGGCAGTGCCGCCATCGCTAGAACTGTAGCGGTTGTTAGTACTTTGTAGATTTTTTTCATGGTAGTATCCTCCAAATGTAGATTATCATAGAACGCTAGGATTCAGCTAAGTCTTATCATGAATTGGTAATATGTACTTGCTGCTATATATCCATAGACGGACGGGACGTGCTAATGTTGCACAGAAGATGAAAAATCTCTTGTGAGCATCGTGGCAGTCCAAAAATAAAAAGATCGCCCGATGCTGCGGGCGATCTTGGGGAGCGTAATGATTATGCAGAAATGATTAGGCTTTTGTCCGTCCAGGGGTGCGAATAAGCAGGGCCAACACTGTAATAATTGCTGTAAAAAGAAAGATCATATTAAATCCATGCTGAATGCCAAAGGAATCGGATACTTCTCCAATCAAGAGTCCAACAACGGCACCTCCCAAACCAGAGGCAACGTAGATGAGGCCTTGCAGTGACCCGGCCTGCTTCGTGAGTTTCGAAGCAATGCCCTGAGCCGTCGGAAACAATACGGACAGGGCAAGTCCGAACAGCATCATCAGATAGCTGGCGTTCACAACTAGGACCCGCCCGAGAATCAAGGCTAGAAAAGCGAATACGGAGAATCCGATCAAGGTGCGTCTTTCGCCAAGCTTGTAGATGATGAACCCGCCCACGAAACGTCCAATGGTAAATAAGAAAGCAAAGCTGGCAATGATATACGCTGCCGTTGAGGCTTTCTGCGCCGCGTCCATCCCGGCTATGTCCAGCGACGTATAGAAGATAGGGAAGAAATTCAGGAATCCGGCTTCTGCTGCAACATAGAACAAAATGAACAGAATGACGTATAAGATTTGGCGATCCTTAAACAATCTTGCAACCGACATCAAGCTGACTTTATCTTGTCCTTCGGAGACGACCTTCCGTTCCGGTTTAAACATCATAAGTCCAGCCAGAATGAGGGCAATCACGACGGCTACTCCGATATAGAACATCCGCCAACTGATGTTGTGAGAGAAAATCGCATTCAGTACGAGCGGAGTAACAATCATTCCAACTCCGAATAACGCGTTGGCTAGGTTGAACACCACGCCGGATCGTTCCTTGAAGAAGGTGGGGATCAGCGTCGCAACAGAGACTGTCATGGAGCCGATACCAACACCGACAATCAGATAGAATCCGAGGAAGAAGGCCACGGCATAGGAGGAGCCGGTTCCGATTAAACCGAGAATCATCAGAACCGTACCGAAGGTCATGACAATCTTGATGCCTTTACGGTCTGCGAATATACCGGCCACAAGGCTTGCCAGCAAAAATCCTACTTGAAAGACGGATACCATAACGCCGACTTGGCTGAGATCCAGATTGATATCGGTCTGGACCTTCTCCAGAATGAGCCCCTTGGTGTTCTGAATTCCGCCGAGTACAAACATGGTAGCAAAGATGAGAAAGTAAATAATGGGGCGCTGTATTTTTTGCATGCTAGTTCATTCCTTTCTCTCGATAGGTTTGTATGGCTTCAAACAGTTCATCCGCAGCCCAGCCGTAACAGTAGTACAGCAGTTCATCTGCGGCACTACGCTCACCGGCCTTCACGGCCTCGATCAGATTCTGAGGAGAGATGTTCCACATCTGAATTCCGCTATAGATACGCGTATCGGGGGCGGATAGATTTCGCACCTTGTTGTTCTGATCAGCGACAAATTGAATAGGGAACCCTTCTCGCTTAAACGTCTCATAGGACAGGTCGTACGGAAGCTCAAAGAATCTTTTAAAAGCTCGGAATGCACGTTCCTGTTCCTCTGCAGTATCCGCTAAATAATGAATCAGTCCTTGTACGTCCGCACCGCCGCCCAGCTTATGATACGGAAAATGTTTCAAGGCGGGCGCAAACTTCGTGATGCTTGCATAATCCTGACCGAGCATCCAGCTGTAAGCAGGAGGCCAGAGGTCCAGCCACAAGGTAAAGTCTTCGTTTACTTTCCTTACGCGATCGATGAGACGTTCCACGAAGCCGGTTACGCTTCGTTGACGAAACGTGATCCATTCTTGTATAAGCACATGGTTTTGGGCAAACGTTACGGCCTCCTCGAATTTTTTCTCTGCAATTAGGGAGGTCCATTGTCTCAGCGTATCCTTGAGGGCGCTTACATCCATGTGCTGTTTCAGCATTTTCTTCTCGCAGTGCGGACAGAAGCAAGTTAACAATCCTTTCGGGTTCACTTCTTCGCCGCCCCAATCCGGATACCGGATGCGATCAATCATGTAAGTGGTGTATCCGTAGCGCTTGCGCAAGTCGAGCAATGCTGTTTCCCAGAAGCCGATGACATCAGGGGCATTGGGACAGAGCCAGTGAGGTATGACTTGTCCATCCATATCCGTAACTAGGTTGTTGGCGAGCAAACGGCCTTCAAAATGGCCATTTAAAATATTCAGCCACGGGATAATCTCGTACTCTTCGTCCTGCAGTGATTCTTTAATCATCATCAAAGGGTCCTGATCCGGGCTGAGGGTGAGTTCTCTTCGCTGATCAAGTCCAGAGCCCTCATAAGAAGGAAGGATGGCGTGCATCGTTCCCGTACCGAATACAACTTCGTGCACGGCGTTTCGCGGTAAACGGCCAACAGGGTTCGGATTTCGTTCGAAAATGGTATTAACTTCAGGGAAGATGTAACGGACATCCTTCAGCTTACGAATATAAGACATAATCTGCGGTATACCTTCGTCTACAATATCATGCGGGTGCAATTGGATTCCTGACATTTTATAATCACGCTCCTGTTAGTAGAGTTGTTTGTCATTCATATATTGAAGTGACGGGTAAGCTTGCTTTAAGCCCAGAATGGCTATGCCTTGCAGTGCGGATTGATGCTGTAGGGTTGATATCTCGATCGTAACATCGGTCACGTCCGTAGTGTGGAGCCCCACTTTGGCATTCAATCCTTCGAGCGAGAGGGATTGCGTTAATCCACCCATAAGCAGGATCTTCTCCGGATTGAGCAGGGAAATAATATTCAGAATGCCCAGGGCCAAATGCTCCTCGAATCTAGAAACCAAATGACGTGCCTGGATATCTCCCTCCACAGACATCTCAAATACTTCTTTAGCCGTAAGCTTCTTATCGAAAATCTTAAGCGCAGCAGCTTCCAAACCGGAACCGGAACATATAATTTCAAAGTGTCCCTTGTCCGATGGGGTATACAAATGATGCTGCTGAAACAGCATGTAACCAATTTCACCTGCTGCGTTTCTTGCACCTCGTATCAATTTGCCGTCAATCAGAATAGCGGAACCCAGCCCGGTTCCAATGCCAATGAGCACGGCAGAGTTTAAATTCTGGAGCGCGCCGGCATACATCTCGCCGACAAGCGCAGCTCGCACGTCGTTCTCAACGGTAACGGGTACCTGAAATACGTTGCTAAAGTACTGCCTTAGATCAATGTTCTTCCATTCCGGCAAGTTGGGAGATCCTTCAAGGACCATGCCGCAGGATGGATCAACGATTCCGGGAGTGGCAATACTTATGAATGCGAGGCGGTTGGCCGGCTGTCTGGTAGATTCAATGAAATCTTTGATGTCGGTTGCCATATGGTCTAGAAATTCCCGGCTTGACTGATGCTTATAAGTAGCAACGGTATGCTTAGCGATGCATTCGCCGGCCAGATTGAATTGTCCGAAATGGAGGGTAGTCCCCCCAAGATCAACGGCGATACCGAAGGCGGCGTTCTTGGCAAAATGAAGTCTTGTGCCGCGTTTGCTTAAATCGGCGTCATCCTTCTCGTCAAAAATTAACTTCTCCTCAATGAGTGTCTTGACGATATCGGACACGGTTGCCTTGGTTATCCCGGTCTCTTTGGCAATGTCGGTCCGGGCTATAGGTCCCATATCCTTAATGGTGTTGAGCACAATCTCTTTGTTCATCCTGCGAATCGTGCTGGGCAAATGTACTTCCATTGTGTGCGATCACTACCTTCCTCTTTAAACACTCTGCCCTTTAAGTTTAATAAATAAACTTAAAAGGACGTGAATGTGGGATTATCAAAATGTTTATGAAGAATTAATATTGAAAAACTCTATTTAAGTTTATAATATATCCTTAATGAAACCGGTGTCAATGGAAATTCATTAAACAATAAATGGTTGCCGACTGGATCCCGTTCAAGTCGTCGCATATCTGATACCATATTGTTGGAGGATCATGTTATTGATGAAAAAGACGAGGGGGTAGCGCAGTGAAGGAAGAAACGCTGCTTCAGCTATTGGACGAGTTGAATCAGCAATAAACATTCTATCTTTATTGCTGCTGATTTTCCGTCACGGATTACAGACTATAGTTAAGAATATCTATAGGGAGAAGGGCTGTCCATTTGAACGGTTTTATCTCCCTATACAACCTCCAAAGGTTTAAAGTTAACCAGGGTAGAAGAATTCTTAAGCTTTTGCTTATATCATGAAGGCATGCATTTTGATAAAATGAAATCGATTCTCAGCCAAAATAACCGGGAATTTGACATATTATGAAGGAGTCTCATAATTTAGGGCGAATATATTCGGAGTAGTCTGTACAGTGAAAGAGGGTGACCCGGCGTTATCAAGAAAGATCTGCATATACGGCGAATCGCATTTGCCTCTGTATTGAAGTGTGAGGAATGAGGACACTTAAATACAACTTGAAGAGGAGTTAGGCAAATGGATATCGTTACCGAAAGATTAGTGATTCGCGAGTTTGAACCAGATGATTGGCAGGATGTTCTGCAGTATACATCCGATCCGGTGGTGATGCATTACATGCCTGAGCCGGTGCATACGGAAGAAACGGTGAAGCAATTTTTGGAGCAGAACAAGGGTGAAAAAGCTCATCATTATGCGGTTATGCTGCAGGAAGATCAGCATGTGATTGGTCACATGGTGTTTCATCCATGGTTCGGCGAACATACGTATGAAATCGGCTGGGTGTTTAATTCGACCTATCATCGTAGGGGGTTTGCCACGGAAGCCGCCAGAGCTTTGCTTCAGCACGGCTTCGAGGTATTGGGGTTGCATCGAATCATTGCGACATGCCAGCCCGAGAATACACCTTCGTACCGGGTGATGGAGAAGCTGGGCATGAGGAGAGAAGGCTATTTTCAACAGTGTATCCCTCGTGGCGATATTTGGTGGGATGAGTATTCCTATGCTATGCTAAAGTCTGAATGGCGTACTATTTCATAGTTCTGTTGTTGTAACATGCGTGCCCAATGTATCTCTCATAACAATGAGGTGCATTGGGCTTATTTTTTCTGAAATCTGTGAATAAGGGCGGCTTGCTTAGAACGGATGCCTTAGCTAGATTAAGATTGGGCTTGGAGGTGCAACATGATGCGAAATATGCCGGCAAGGGAAGCGGGGGGCAGAAGAAAGCGTATCGTGATTCGAGTTTTGCTGGGACTAATGGGAATCCTGCTGATTTATACGATATATGTGGGCAGCACGATTTGGAACTACGCACAAAGAATAGTGAATATCCCGGCTGATGCAGCAATAGTGCTGGGGGCTGCAGTATGGGAAGGAGAGCCTTCGCCTGTTTTTCAGGGACGCATTGATCATGCACTTTGGCTGTATGACCGTCAGTTCGTAAACAAGCTGATATTTACAGGTGGACGTAGTTCGGAGGATGAACTTGCTGAATCGGAAGTCGCCAGGCAGTATGCCATCAAGCACGGTGTTCCAGAGAGCGATATCCTTATCGAAACGGCTTCGAGGATCACCGAGCAAAATCTGCATTATGCCAATAAGGTAGGAGATTCAGCAGGGCTGTCCTCCTACCTTATTGTAAGTGACCCGCTGCATATGAAGCGGGCGATGATGATGGCAGAAGATATGGGCCTGGAAGCCAATCCTTCACCCGCATCCCGGAGTGCGTATCAGAGCCTGAGAAGCAAAGTCCCTTTTTTAATCAGAGAAGTCTTTTATCATATCGGTTATCAACTGGCTGCACCATTCCGATAAGGGGTCTGCTCAGAGGAAGGCCGTGTCCGATTACAGATTCTTGAGATCGTTCGCAAGCATCTGATGGCTCTCCTTGTCGGTTACCCTATCGAGATACCTTGTCGCGTTTTCTTTGGACGCCATAGCTTGCTCCTTGTTTCCCAGGACCAGATAGGCTCGGGCTTCCGCTTCATACCCGTAACCTATATAGAATGGTTCGAGGCTTGCCGATGATCCGACAATGATGCAGCGCTTGGCATAACGCAGTGCTTGTTCGCCTTGACCCGCTACCGCATACACTCTGGAGAGCTGCCAATATCCAATGGAAAGGTTGCGCTGTGTATGATCTTCAACCCGTGTCCAGTGCCAAAACGAGCTGTGACATATGTGAATCATGTTTTCTTCGTCTTCCGGTGTACGTTGTTTGTTCTCCAAGATATCCCATACCTGATTGAAGCAGTCCATCGCAAATTGTTTATGTGTTTTTGGTTCCTGATTGTCCATGCCTTTTCCTCCGATAATATGTATGCGTTATAAAGCCGGTAAATGGATCGTAAAGGTTGTCCCGTGATCAGGTATGCTCTCTACGTTCATCGTTCCGCCATGATTATGAATAATGTTCTTGGTAATCATCATTCCGAGTCCCGTCCCGGTGTCTTTGGTTGTAACAAAAGGCTGTCCCAGGGATTGGATTTGCTCCTGTGTCATTCCAACCCCTTCATCCTGCACGATAATTTGAACCTCTTGAGAATTGTGCAAAATGTCTAAGGTAATGGTACCACCTTGATTCATCGCTTCCATGGCATTTTTTAGCAGATTGATGAATACTTGCTTGAGCTGGTTTACTTCACCCTGAACGAAGACCGGAACCCTCGGATAATGAGGGATGATCTCGATGTTTTTGAGGGCAGCTTGAACCTTCATCAGCGTAATGATCTGTTCCATAATGGCAAACACGTCGATGGGTCCGCTGATGTGAACGCCCTGCGGTTTCGAGAGCACCAGGAGTTCATTGACAATGAGCTCGATGCGTTTGAGCTCCGATTCAATGATTTCAAAATAAAGCTCGTTGCTGCGCTCCGCGGATCGCAGCAACTTCACGAATCCATTAATCGAAGTTAATGGATTTCGAATTTCATGGGCAATGCCAGCGGCCAACTGGCCGGCGGTGGTCAGCTTCTCGGATTGCATCACGCGATCCTCTTCTGCCCGCTGCTCTGTGATGTCTTTAAAGATGCCGACAGCGGCCTTCTCGCCTTCATAATTGATGATTAACGTGAACCCGGTGACCATCTTCTTTTGTCCGTCCAGACAGCGTATCAGATAATTGAAGCTTCCGAGCTCTCCGTTCTCCGCATATTTTGCCCTGCGTTTCATCAATGCGTTATGGTACGATGCGTCGACGATCACGTCGGTTGAAATTCCAAGGACGTCACGGGGATGCGCAGCGTTAACAAGTCTGAGCGCGGCAGGATTAACATAGTGGACAATGCCTTTTTTTGTGATGAGTACGGAGAGGGGAAGTCCTTCCAGCAGCTGCAGAAACGAATGTTCCTTCTCGTTGAGCTTCTGTTCCATCTGCTCCAGCTGTTTCATGAGCTGTCTCAGCAGCGTTCGATCCTCAAATTGTACCAAATATCCCTTGGGACCCTGCTCCGGATCCTGCTCAACAGAGCAACGTGCATTAAGGTATAACTCGCGACCGGACGGATGGCAATAAGCATATTCAAACGGGATTAGGGATTGCTGAAGCCCATGTGCAGCTTTTGCGTTCTGAACCACTCGATTCAGTAATTCGCGGAAGCTGTTTTCTTCTTGCGGCGCCCCGGCAGTTAACTCCTGCTGCGAATATCCCAATAGATCACATAGTGCCGAATTGACCTTGAGAATCGTTCCATCAAGCGATACCATTGCCATTCCGATTACAGATTGTTCAAAGGCAAAATCATGATTAGGGCTGGAATAGGGCAGCACTGCAAATCTCCTTTCAAAATTCTGGGAGGATTGAATGTACCCATATTATATGTTGGACCCTGTCATTCATCAATCCTTTAAAGCGATAGATTTTAACGGAAACATCTTGTTTTGGCGAAAAATCAGTGAAATCTATCACATGTCATAGACGTGAAAGAAATAGAGCGGGGCTTTTAGAGGAAGATGACGTACGCAGTTCAAGAATGACAAGGCAGCAAGAATGACAAGGCAGTGAGAATGCCTTGCCATTCCAAGGAGAAATCGATGACATTAACGAGCCGGTTGTATCAGATTTTCATTGCATGATCTAATGAGAGCTTAAGCTCATCCGTAATGGGTCCCATAGGCAGTCGAAGGGTGTCCGATGAGATGATACCCTGCTTGGCAAGCAACCATTTTAGCGGAGCGGGATTGGATTCTTCAAACAGCTTACGAATGTAGGGAAGCAGGTCTTCGAATTCCATTTCGGATCGTGAATAATCTCCTTGGGCAGCTAATTGAAACACCCGAATGAAAACCTCGGTATTCACATTGGCCGACGCCAATATTCCACCAGAGGCTCCATGAACCAGCATTTCATGAAAGAGGACATCGTTGCCACATAGAACGGGCTTCGTATCGTAATGGGATAAGCTTCTCATGAGCTCCGTACTTTCAGTGCTGTCTTTCATCCCGATCACGCCGGGGATCTCCATGATTCTTCTTATGACATCAACCGGTAACCGGATTCCAGTACGCGATGGAACTTCGTACAGAATTACCGGGATCCCGACCTCGGCCACCCTTCGAAAATGCTGCAGAATGCCATCGATCGAAGGGTGACTGTAATACGGCGTGACGACCAATACCGCATCAGCACCGATATGGCCTGCCAGTTCCGTTCGCTTTATGCTGGATACCGTATCGTTGGTACCTGTACCAATGATGAGCGGTAATAGCCGTCCGCCCAAACTCCCCCGCGTTTGCTCCACAACCTGCACGACTTCCTCCCAAGCTACGGTCGGCGCTTCACCGGTCGTTCCGTTGATGACCAATCCCTGAATATCGTAGGATAACAAACTCTTCAAATAATGATGATAAGAAGGAAGATCCAGTTCGTAATCCTGTAAAAAGGGAGTGATCACAGGAATAAAAATGCCATGCAGTTCTTGCTGACTCAACATAACCTTTCCTCCAATTCATGAGTGATGGCTATACTTTAACATGGGAATTAAGATCGGAGTTAACTATAATAATAGATAATTACTATCAGTATTATTGATAAGGAGATAGCGATGGAACTCATCTACCTGCAAACCTTCAGGGAGGTTGCGATTCGCCAGAGTTTTACGAAAGCCGCGAATGAGTTGGGTTATGCTCAATCCAGCGTAACCACCCAGATTCAGAAGCTGGAGAAGGAATATGGCGTCAAGCTGTTTGAACGTTATGGCAGAGGCTTGCGCCTGACGAAGTCCGGCGAGGAGCTGTTTGAGTATGCCGTTCAAATGCTGGATCTGTTCCAGCAGTCGAAGGAAAAGCTGACCAAGCAAGGCGGAGGCACCTTATCGATCGGAACGATAGACTCGCTGGCCGCTTATTTTCTTCCGTCCGTCATTCACCAGCTGAAACAAAGGCATGAAGATCTTGTCATCCGCTTACAACCGGATCGTGAAGATAGCATTATCAGTAAGGTGAGAGAGGGCGAGTATGATCTCGGTCTTATTTTGGATAGAAAACCAGAGGACTCCTCCTTGAATTGGATCGCCATTCGGGAAGAGCCCCTTCTGCTGATTGCCCATCCGAATCATCCGCTTCTTGTTAAACCTGTTATAGAGCTAGAACACCTGGCTGATGCCGAATGGATTATGCCCGAGGATAGTTGTAATTACCGCATGATGTTGGAAAAGGTGCTGCGTGCTAGCGGAGTTCCAATGCGAATAGGCCTGGAATTGGGCAATCCGGAGGCAATCAAGAGATATGTGATGTCCGGTACGGGCATCTCATTATTGCCGAAGATGGTAGCAGAGGAGGAAATCAAACGTGGTGAGCTTGCGATTCTTCCCTTTGCGCATTCCGACATTCGACTGGACATTCAGTTGGTTATTCACCCCAAGAAGTGGTTTTCCCAATCGCTGAAGGATGCGATCGATATGCTGAAGTCTAAATCCTAATGTCGCCTTATGGTGATATTGCAATTAACGGGAAGATTCAGTATGATTTAAATAACAATGTATAGGTTTATGTGTGACTGGCGCAGCATGGGGGACCATGAGGGAGCACATAGATGACGACGGCCGTACGCCTGGGCAGAGGTAAGGGAAGCTTATTTCCCTTACCTCTTTATTATTTTCTGATTCTATAAGTCTCTGAAACTACGAAAAGGGGATAAAACAACGATGTTAAAAACGAAGAAAATACTGCTGCTAGGTTCGGGAGAACTGGGAAAAGAAGTCGTGATTGAAGCACAGAGACTGGGTGTGGAAACCATAGCCGTCGATCGTTATGCCGACGCTCCTGCCATGCATGTTGCCGATCATAGCCATGTCATCGATATGCTGGATGGGGAGAAACTGCGCGCAATCATTGAGCAGGAGAAGCCGGACCTGATCGTACCTGAGATCGAGGCGCTGGCTACCTCGGAACTGGTTAAGCTGGAGGAAGAGGGGTACCGGGTTATTCCTACTGCCAGAGCTGCAAAGCTTACGATGGACCGAGAAGGGATTCGCCGGTTAGCTTCAGAGGAGTTAGGGCTGCCTACTGCGGGCTATCGATTTGCCGATACTTATGAGGAGTTTAAACAGGCTGTTCTGGACATGGGGTTTCCATGTGTAATTAAACCTCTGATGAGCTCCTCAGGTAAAGGCCAGAGCGTATGCCGCTGCGAAGGAGATATCGAGTCCTGCTGGAACATCGCCATGGAGGGCGGCCGTGTGCAGAACGGAAGAGTGATCATTGAGGAATTCATTATATTCCAGTCGGAGATCACGCTTCTGACCGTTCGTTCCGTCAATGGAACAAGCTTCTGTGCGCCAATCGGACATATTCAGGAGAGCGGGGACTATATCGAATCCTGGCAGCCACACAATATGTCGGAAGAGCAAATCGAGGAAGCTAAATATATTGCAAGGAAGATCACCGATGAGCTTGGCGGTTATGGATTGTTTGGGGTTGAATTGTTCCTGACTGAGGATAAAGTGTATTTTAGCGAGGTGTCTCCGCGACCGCATGATACCGGGTTGGTTACACTGGTCACGCAAAATTTATCTGAATTCGCGCTTCACGTCCGTGCCATTCTTGGGTTTCCGATCCCGGAGATCGAATTGATAACGCCGGGAGCCAGCCGTCCGCTAAAAGCGGCGAGAGAGCTGGAGAATTATACAGTTACCGGCGCCGAGCAAGCACTGGCTGTTCCGAATACGCAGCTGCGCATTTTTGGGAAACCGGTGACCAAGATCGGAAGACGGATCGCAGTTGCGTTGTCAACCGCCGGCACAGTGGAGGAAGCCCGTTCGCGTGCGAAGCTGGCTTTGGATAAGCTTGCTGTTGAAGAAGCATAAATCATCGGGATTCCATTGATATAGCTCATTATATTATGTTGAAAAGGTCAACCGGAATAACCGGTTGGCCTCTTCTGTTATGGAAAGATCATGGATCAAAATCGGCTACGAACGGTTCAAATGCTGATAACTTGTTCTTGTTTCGGTTTTGATGATAAATATGCAGAAATTTATGTTCTTTCATGATAAGATACACAAGAATACAAACGACCTTCACCCATTATAATGTTCTTAATGCGATGCTCTATAGGCATATTTAAAGCATTATAATATCAAATAAATATATAGAGGAACGTTTATGACGGCATAGGAGAATCTACATGAGAGACATGACGCAAGGAAGTCCGATCAAGCTGATTATCATGTTTACGATCCCGCTTTTGATCGGAAATATTTTTCAACAATTTTATAATATGGCGGATACCCTGATCGTGGGGCGTACTATTGGTGTAAACGCACTTGCGGCTGTTGGCTCGACGGGCAGTATTTTGTTTTTTGTCATTGGCTTTGCCCAAGGCTTGACGGCAGGTTTGTCCATCATAACGGCGCAGCGCTTTGGCGCCAAGGATATCGCGGGCGTCCGCAAAAGCGTGGGAACAAGTATATGGATTAGTCTTGTATTCACGGTTTTCCTCACCATTGTGAGTGTCATATTCACGAGGCCCGTCCTCGTCATGATGAACACGCCGGCAGAAATTTTGGATGATGCTTATTCGTATTTAATCGTTATTAACTGGGGTGTTGGCGCAGCCGTTCTGTTCAACTTGCTGGCTAACCTGCTCAGAGCACTTGGGGACAGCCGGACGCCGCTTCTCTTCTTGGTGGTCGCAAGCATTCTGAACATCGTACTTGATCTGTTATTTATTCTCGTATTCAAGATGGGAGTAGCCGGAGCGGGGCTTGCCACGGTGGTATCGCAGCTGTTCTCCTGCCTGCTCTGCTTATTATACATTCACAAAAAAGTTCCGCTTCTGCAGTTCAAGAATGCCGATTGGTCCATCGATTGGACATTTATACGCCAGCATATGTGGGTCGGTTTCCCGATGGGCTTCCAAGCCTCCATTATTGCGATCGGAGCCATCATCTTACAGATTACGCTTAACGGTCTTGGGGCAACGGCCGTAGCCGCATATACGGCAGCTCAGAAGATTGACATGCTTGCTACGCAGCCCATGAGTTCCTTTGGCATTACGATGGCGACTTTTGCTGCCCAGAATTTTGGGGCAAATCGCATTGACCGGATCAAGCTTGGGGTTAAACAGTGTATCTGGGTCTCGGGATCATTCAGCATCGCCGTGGGCTTGCTGGTTATATTCGCGGGTCCTGCAGCCGTCAGCCTCTTCGTCGGTCAAGGACAAGAAGAATTGCTGTCCCTTAGCAGGCTGTATTTCTTATCGAACGGCAGCACCTATTTGCTTCTGTCGCTGTTGTTCATCTACCGCTTCACGCTGCAGGGGCTGGGACAGAGCTTTATCCCAACCGTAGCCGGCATTATGGAACTGATTATGCGGGTATTGGCAGCCATCTTCCTGACCGCGCAGATTGGGTTCCTCGGCGCAAGCCTGGCAAATCCGCTGGCTTGGCTCGGAGCCGTCATTCCGCTCGGTATTGCCTATTACTTGAGCATTAAAAGATTAAGCGCGCCTGCTAAACCCGTCTCCGTACCTGTTCAGGCGTAAGGATTTTTACACAATTGAAATCAGAACGAATCATGACTTAATGAACAGAAATCATTCTGTTGTTCAAGAGCCATGCATTCGTTCTTTTTTTTGCTTCATCAAGCTTGAAAAAAGATGCATTCCAAATTTGGATGCGCCGGGGTAAGATCACATTAGATGCTTTTAACTAATTTGACAGATTAGAACAGGAGAGGTTGCCTTGTATAAAGTGCTGTTAGTGGACGATGAAGCTGATGTTAGGGAGGGACTCGTGCAGGAAATCCAGTGGGGAGCCTGCGGATTTACGATCGAGGGAACGGCGGAGAACGGGAGAGAGGCCATGGAGCTTGCGGAGCGATTGGAGCCGGATGTCGTCATTACCGATATCAGTATGCCGTTTCAGGATGGGCTCCAGCTGGCCTCGTGGCTCAGAGAGTTTCAGCCGCTGTGCAAAATCGTGATCTTAACCGGATATGATGAATTTGATTATGCCCGTCAAGCGATTACGCTCAGCGTGGACGAGTATTTGCTGAAGCCATTCTCTGCCGAAAGCTTCACGGAGCTATTGGGGAAGATCAAAGACAAGATCGATATGGAGGTTACGGAGCGTGAGGATGTGCGCCAGTTGAAGGAGCATTACCGCACGAGCCTGCCTTTGCTTCGGGAATCGTTTCTTGCGTCTCTGCTCACCCGGAAATTGCCCCGCTCGATCATTGAGGAGAAGACTCGAAATTACGGTTTGTCTTTAAATGGGGGGAGTTACCTGGCTGCCGTTATGGCATTATATCCCGCTTCTGTAGATAAGGAGCATACGTCCTCAACTTCCCTTCGCCATTCGGGAGACTTGGATTTAATGCTGCATGCCATGCTGAACATTGCTAAGGAGCTTCTGGATCCCGAATTTCTTGTAAGCGTATTCATATATCAGGACAGCATTGTGCTGTTGATTACGAATGACGAGAGCGAAAACGAAGCGTGGTATAGCGAGCTGCAGGTGACACTTGACCGCTTGTTAAAAAGCATTCTTCATTATTTGAAGCTCCCGGTTACGATTGGAGTGGGCTCTATGGTGCGGAATCTGTCCGACCTTAAGTATTCCTATCAGGATGCGCTGCTGGCGCTCGACTACCGGTTGATTCTTGGTGCCGAGAAAGTCATCTTCATTGATGATGTTGAGCGCCCGAGACCGGAGGGAGTTCGTCTGGATGAATTAAAGGAGCAAGCGCTGAACCGCAGTCTAAAACTCGGAACGGAAGAGGAATTAACTGAAGCAATCTCGCACATATTTGATGAACTCATGGGTGCCTCCTGTACCATTCAGGACGTTCAGGTATACCTTTTGGAGGTTGTAACGGCTATATTGAGATCGGCTCAAGAATCCGGAATTGAGATCGAGGCGTTGTTCGGCGCAGGGTCTCAGCTGCATGCGGAGATCTTCAAGTTTTCCGGATTGCAGGAGGCTAAAGCCTGGCTTCAGGACGTCTGTTTGACTATACGCAAACATATCGCCAGCTCCAGGCAGCATGCGTACAAAGACATCGTGGAGAAGGCACTCCATTATACCCGGGAGCATTACGGTGACTCGGAGCTATCGCTGCAGAAGCTGTGCGTACAGCTTCATATCAGTACAGGCTATTTTAGCGCTGTGTTCAAAAGAGAAGTCAAAATGACCTACGTGCAGTATTTGATGCAGCTTCGGATGGAAACGGCCAAAGAGCTTCTTCGATCATCGGAACTTAAAGCGTTCGAAATCGCGGAGCGTGTCGGATTTGCAGATCCGAATTATTTCAGCTTCTGCTTCAAGAAGCAGGTCGGTATCTCACCCAAGGAATACCGGACACAAGCGAGGGGGTAGAACTCGGTGAAAATCACGTATGCTAAGCGGGACTCGTTTAAACCAACCATTCAGCGGTGGGTTAGGCGATTTCGCGCACACAGCATTCAATCGATCATCATGTGGTCCTTCTCGGCATTTATTCTGCTTATCGTGATCGTGGTAGCTGTTCTGTTGTTCAATAAATTCTCGCGATCGGCGGAGCAAAGCGTGTTTTTGAATGCCCAGCAAATCGTGGATCAGGTCAGCTATAATCTCGAGGATTATGTGGACGGGATGGCACAGCTGTATCGGGCCATTGAGGAAAATATGCTCGCGGACGGGCAATGGGACGATGAGCAGGTGACTCAACAGCTGAACACCATCATGCGAAGTCGGGATGACATCGTCTCCATCGCTTTATTTAATGAACAGGGCGATATGCTGAGGAACCACCCGGCCATGCCGGTTAAGCCCAGCGCCCGGGTGACGGAGCAGAGCTGGTTTCACTCGGCCATGAGAGTCTCCGACCATCTGAGCTTCTCGCTGCCGCATGTGCAGAATTTGTACGACCATACATTTAAATGGGTGGTCACGATGAGCAAAGGAATTACAGTTGTTCATAACGGAGAGCCGACGTATGTCATTCTGCTGGTGGATATCAACTTCAAGAAAATCGATGAGCTGAGCAGCCGCATTAGCCTGGGTAAGCGGGGGTATGCGTACATCATCGATGAAGGAGCGGGAAACATTGTGTATCATCCCCAGCAGCAGTTAATTTACATGGGGCTTCGGAATGAGAGCGTAGAACGGGCACTTACTTCTTCGGACAGTTACATTGATGAATCGGATGGAGTCAAGCGGCTGAATACGGTGAAGTCGGTCGTTAATATCGGATGGAAAATCGTTGGGGTTTCCTATTTGGATGAAATCATGACAACAAGAGAAGAGGTCAATCGCTATCTGGTTCAGGTTGTGGCGATTGTTCTGGTGCTTGCCATCGTGGTCTCCCTAATTCTCTCGGCTATGCTGACCCGCCCGATCCGCCGGATGGGCAGAACGATGAAGGCGGTGGAACGGGGCGATTTCAACGTGGAGCTCCCGATGCAGGGGCCGCTGGAAGTGGTACAGTTGTCCAGCCGCTTCAATCTAATGCTGGATAAGATCAGGCAGCTCATGAAGCAGATTGTGAAGGAGCAGGAATCGAAGCGTAGATACGAGCTGGAAGCTTTGCAGGCTCAGATCAACCCGCATTTTTTATATAACACCTTGAATTCGGTGGTCCGCATGGTCGGCATGAGCAAGAAGGAGGAGGTCATTACGATGATTACTTCCTTGTCGAAGCTGTTTCGTTTGAGCTTGAGTAAAGGGAAGACATCGATAAGTGTCCGTGAGGAGTTGGAACATGCAAGGCATTATTTGACCATCCAACAGATGAGATATAAACAGAAATTCGATTTTATGATCGAAGCGGATGAAGCAGCGCAGTCTTGTTACACGTTAAAGCTGGTGCTTCAGCCCTTAATTGAGAATGCCATCGTACATGGCATCGAGTATATGGTGGATCATGGACATATTCACATAACGGCAGCTATCAAAGGCGACCTATTGGAGATGACGGTGAAGGACAATGGAGTCGGGATGTCTCCCGCGATGGTTGAAAGGATATTAGAGGTTGAAGCGCTGCATCATAATCCGGCTCCATTTATCAATACGGCAGGCTCCGGCGTGGCCGTTCGAAATGTTCATGACCGTATCCAATTGTATTATGGGCATCGTTACGGTCTGGAATTTGAGAGCGAGCTCGAGGTGGGCACTACCGTTCGCATACGGATTCCGGTCATTCACGACATAGGGGAGGGGCGGGAGAATGATTAGAATTCATCATGTGGTACGTATACCGGTTGTATCCAAGGCCTTACTCGTCGTGCTTATCCTAACCTCGTTCCTATTAACATCGTGTTCATCAGGCGCAACCATGGATGAGAATGAAACCGAACTCCGGCATATTGCCCTCGTGGCTCCCATACACGCCGAAGAGCAGGGGGATGCCATTCGATTAGGTGCCGAGGCGGCTGCCAAGGAAAACGGATTGGTGCTCGATTATATCCCGCTGGAGCCAAGTGACGATGAAGCGGAGCAACTGCAAGCTGCATTGAAGGTGCTGGAGAAAGGTTCCTCCGCGATTTTGATTGATCCGGCATCCGAAGCCGTACTGCAGAAATTAGGGGATCAGGCATCAGCGGCTGATGTCCCCGTCATTGCTTTGAATGATGAGCGAATGACCACAGGTGTCCTGTCCGCCATTGCAATCAATAATGAGGTGGCCGGACGCAAGGCGGGTGAGCAGCTGGCTGACTTACTTGAAGGTCGGGGTGTTATCGCCATACTTCGATCCGACAGGGAGGATCCCGACCTAATGGCCCGCGAAGTGGGCGCCAAAAGTGTACTGTCGGAAATGAGCGGGATTCAAATCGCGGACGGAGCTGCGTGCGGCAAACGTGAAGATGCATGCTGGCAGGCAGCCAAGCAGCTGCTGGACCGGGAATCGGTCGACGGGATTCTGGCACTTGATATTCAGGCTTCCTTGGGAGCGGCCAAAGAAGTCGCGAGAAGGAAAGTTCAGGGGAAGATCAAGATTGTCACCTTCGGAAGTGATCTGGAGCAGCTTCAGCTTCTGCAGGATGGCATCCTTCATAAGCTCGTTGTGCAGAACGGGTTCAGCACGGGTTATCTGGGAGTAGAACAGGCCGTGAAGGTCTTAGATGGTTCGAAATATGACAAGCCGATTGTGCTTGAGACCAAGGTAATTGATGCCGACAACATGTTCTGGATGGATAATCAGAAGGTGCTATTTCCATTTGTGAAGTAAAGAAGATGCGATGCTTAGAAGTAAAGTGATGAGAATTTTGCTAGAAAGCATGAGGATTTTGAATTCGAATGTCAGGAGCATTGCGGCATAATGGCGGTAGACAGTGAGATATGGCATATAAATGCCGTACCCGTCACTGAAAATTCGAATGAAACAAGGGAGGTCAACCCAGGTGAAGAAAAAATGGCTGATAATCCTTATGGCCGGCATGATGCTGACCACGGCGGCATGCAATAATGGCGGGAGCAGTTCAACCGGCAGCGATAGCAAGGGAAGTGAAGCGGCGGGTGGCAGCACCCCTCAAGTCGGGGTGGCGATTTATAAGTTTGACGACACGTTCATGACAGGCGTTCGGAATGCGATGTCCGATGCAGCGAATGGCGTAGCCAAACTGGATATCGTGGATAGCCAAAATGCGCAGCCAACTCAAAATGAGAAAATCGATCTGTTTATTTCAAAGAAATACAGCTCCATGATTATCAACCCGGTGGATCGGACGGCGGCCGGTGTCATTATCGATAAGGCTAAAACTGCGAATACACCAGTGGTCTTCTTGAATCGGGAGCCGATCGCGGAAGACATGAACAAATGGGATAAGGTGTATTACGTAGGGGCGAAAGCGGAGGAATCCGGAACGATTTCGGGTCAGCTTATTGTCGATTATTGGAAGGCCAATCCGAAGGCGGACAAGAACGGGGATGGCAAGCTGCAGTATGTATTGCTGCAGGGTGAGCCGGGGCATCAGGATGCCGAGCTGCGAACCAAGTTCTCCGTTCAGGCGATTCAAGATGCGGGGATCGAAGTCGAAGCGCTAGCGGTGGATACCGCCATGTGGGACCGCGTGAAAGGACAGGAAAAGATGCAAGCCTTCCTTGCATCCCATGGCGACAAGATTGAAGCGGTTCTGGCCAACAATGACGATATGGCGCTCGGCGCTATTGAGGCATTGAAAGCAGCGGGTTACTTCAGCGGCGACAAATATATGCCGGTCGTGGGCGTAGATGCGACAGCTCCGGCTATTCAGGCGCTGGAAGATGGCACGCTTCTCGGCACCGTGCTTAATGATGCCAAGAGCCAGGGCAAAGCTTCTGTAGCGATTGCCGCAGCACTATCCAAAGGGGAAACGCCGAACAAGGACAACACCGGATTTGATATTACCGACGGCAAATACGTATGGATCGCTTACAAAAAAATAACGAAGGACAATATCGCCGACGCGAAATAATAGCAGGGTTATAGGAAGGGGCAGCGGCTAATCGAAGCGTTGTCCCTTTATATTCGGCTTTTTTCAATCCGGCTAGCGAAGGAGGTATCCCGAAGGTGACGGAACCGTATGTGCTGGAGATGCGGAATATATCGAAGGCGTTTCCCGGCGTTCAGGCGCTAAACGACGTAACATTCAAGGTGAGACCAGGCACCGTGCATGCTCTTATGGGCGAGAACGGGGCAGGTAAATCAACGTTGATGAAATGTTTATTCGGCATATACAAGCCTGATGAAGGTGATATTTATTTAAACGGCAGCAAGGTAGCCATCAACAGCTCCAAGGACGCACTGAATCATGGAATATCCATGATCCATCAGGAACTTCATCCCGTGCCGCATCGCAACGTGATGGAGAATATATGGCTTGGAAGATTTCCGATGACGGGCTTCTGGCCTTTGAAATTCGTGAATGAGAAACAGATGGCAGAAGATACGCTCCGCCTGTTTCGCGAGCTCGATATCGATATTGATCCCAGGGCAAGAACAGGAGCGCTTTCTGTATCCAAGATCCAATCGCTTGAGATTGTCAAAGCCGTGTCCTATCACTCCAAGGTGATTGTCATGGACGAACCGACCTCATCGCTGACCGGGAATGAAGTGGAGCATCTGTTCAGCATCATGAACAGGCTGCGTTCGCAAGGCGTGTCGATTGTCTACATCTCGCACAAAATGGAAGAGATTTTGCGCATATCCGATGACGTGACGATCATGCGCGATGGGAAGTATGTGGGAACCTGGCAAGCCGGCGAGCTGACGACCGATTTGATTATCACCCGTATGGTGGGGCGGGACTTGACGGAGCGCTATCCTGAACGGACGAACGTTCCCGGCGAAACCCGGATGCAGGTCCACCAATTAAGTTCCACGAATCCGAAATCGTTTCAGAATGTATCCTTCGAGCTAAGACGGGGGGAGATCCTGGGCATTGGCGGCCTTGTCGGTGCCCAGCGAACGGAACTGGTTGAAGCTATATTCGGGCTTCGTCCGGTGGCATCCGGAACCATCTCGATTAACGGGAAACCGGTAAAGATCAAATCACCCTCTGATGCCAAGAAAAACAACATGGCGCTGCTGACGGAAGAGCGCAGAGTTACTGGCATATTCCCGGTTCTCTCGGTTTATGAGAATACCGTCATTGCCAATCTTCGCAGGTATCAGAACTTCGCGTTCCTGTTAAATGAACGCAGAGGAATCGAGGATGCGCGAACGAACGTGGAGCAGCTGAGAACCAAAACGCCATCGGTCCATACCCAGATACGGAACCTGTCGGGCGGCAACCAGCAGAAGGTGCTGCTGGCAAGGTGGCTTCTGACCGAGCCTGAAATCCTTCTGCTGGATGAGCCGACACGTGGAATCGATGTGGGCGCTAAGTTTGAGATTTATTCGATCATTACGCAGTTAGTCAAGCAAGGAAAGAGCATTATTATGATTTCCTCCGAAATGCCCGAGCTGCTCGGAATGTCTGACCGAATCATGGTGATGAGCGAAGGGCGGCTGACGGGAATTCTCGCAGGGCAGGAAGCAAGCGAAGAGGAAATCATGCGGCTTGCCGCACAGCAGCGGTCAGCTGATTCGGGAGGGGAAGTCGATGAATACGCAAACCATCGGTAAGGTGAAAGATTATTTGGCGCAGCGCGCCATATTTGTAGTATTGATATTACTTGTTGTCGGGATTGCAGTCGCAGATCCCAATTTTCTGGCCTTCTCCACGCTGCGGGATATTTTGCAGCAATCCTCCACCCGATTAATTATCGCCCTTGGCGCGGCGTTCATTCTGATCACCGGCGGGGTTGACCTCTCCGCAGGACGCGTTGTCGGATTAACGGCGGTTGTATCGGCTTCCATGCTGCAAACGGATGTATACGCAAACCGCTTCTTCCCGGACCTGCCCCAAGTATCGGTTGTATTGCCGATTCTTATCGGTATATTAGCGGGGCTTATCGTTGGGTTAATCAATGGTTTCATTGTAGCTAAACTGCATGTGCCCCCATTCATAGCCACGCTCGGTACGATGGTCGGCATTTACGGCATCAATTCCATCTATTTTGATATGGAGCCGAACCAATCCCAGCCGATTGGCGGCTTGAGACCGGACTTTACCGTGTGGGGCAGCGGCTACATTGACTTCGGCGGCGGATATTCACTCCCTTACATCGTCATTATCGCCGTCTTCGTTGCGTTCATCTGCTGGGTCATATTCAACAAAACCCGGCTCGGCAAAAACATGTATGCCATCGGCGGTAACGTGCAAGCGGCGCATGTATCCGGGATCAATGTAGCCCGCAATCTTATAGCGATCTACGCGATTTCCGGTGCATTGTATGGCATCGCCGGTGTACTGGAGGCTGCGAGGACCGGGGGCGCGACGAATAACTACGGCAATATGTATGAACTGGATGCGATTGCCGCATGCGTGGTTGGCGGGGTATCCACTGCGGGAGGCATCGGTACGGTGCCAGGCGTGATGGCCGGGGTTCTTATCTTCGGCGTCATCAATTACGGATTAACCTTTATCGGCGTCAGCCCATACTGGCAATTGATCATTAAAGGGCTTATTATCGTAGCAGCGGTCGCATTTGATATTCGCAAATATATGGCCAAAAAATAAAAGGAAAAGAAGCCGCTGGAATATATCCCGCGGCTTTTGTAAAGATATCAGGAAGTATAAACTTCGAGGCTTGGGCCTTCCTGATATCGCAAGAAAAACTTCCTCTAACCGCGGTCTGTCTTCCGAGAAAGTACGTCGATAGACGTTTTTCTTTAGATATCAGGAAGTATAAACTTCGAGGCTTGGGCCTTCCTGATATCGCAAGAAAAACTTCCTCTAACCGCGGTCTGTCTTCTGAGAAAGTACGTCGATAGACGTTTTTCTTTAGATATCAGAAAGTATAAACTCCGAAGCACGGGCCTTCCTGATATCGCAAGAAAAACATCCTATACCCGCGGTCTGTCTTCTGAGAAAGTACGTCGATAGACGTTTTTCTTTAGATATCAGGAAGTATAAACTTCGAGGCTTGGGCCTTCCTGATATCGCAAGAAAAACTTCCTCTAACCGCGGTCTGTCTTCTGAGAAAGTACGTCGATAGACGTTTTTCTTTAGATATCAGAAAGTATAAACTCCGAAGCACGGGCCTTCCTGATATCGCAAGAAAAACATCCTATACCCGCGGTCTGTCTTCTGAGAAAGTACGTCGATAGACGTTTTTCTTTAGATATCAGGAAGTATAAACTTCGAGGCTTGGGCCTTCCTGATATCGCAAGAAAAACTTCCTCTAACCGCGGTCTGTCTTCTGAGAAAGTACGTCGATAGACGTTTTTCTTATAATCATCCATTACAGGAGGTGCTGTCTTGATGGATAAGAAGGTGTTAAATATCGGCGTGCTGGGGTGCGGTCCCATATCGCAGTACGGACATTTCGAGGCTTGCCGGAGAGCGCGCAATGCCAGGCTATACGCGATATGCGATGTAGCTGAGGATCTGCTCAACCGCATGGCCGAAATCCACCAGCCAACCAAGATCTACAATGATTATGATAAAATGCTCGCCGATCCCGGGGTGGAGGCTGTCATCATTGGCATCGCGGATCAATTCCACGTGGAAGCTGCCCTTAAAGCCATTGAAGCAGGGAAACATGTTCTAGTGGAGAAGCCTCTTGGCGTCACCGTAGAAGAGTGTGAGGAATTGCAGCGGAAGGCGCGGCATTCCGGATGTATTGTCCAAATCGGCAATATGAAGCGCTTTGACCCGGGCATCGCTTATGCCAAGCAGTTTATTGATCAAGAAATGGGTGAGATGCTGGCGCTGAAAGCATGGTACTGCGACTCAACCTACCGGTATACGGTCACCGAGAACGTGCAGCCCATGGTGCAGCTTAGTCCGAATGCCTTAAGGCCGGAAGGCAATCCCAAGCTGGATAAGCTGCGTTACTTCATGCTGACACATGGCAGCCATCTGGTGGATACGGCTCGATTTTTAGGTGGAGAGATGAATAGCGTTACAGCCTGGAACACGCAAAAGTTCGGAGCGTATAACTGGTTTGTCACGGTGCAGTATGCCTCGGGCGCTGTAGGACATCTGGATCTAACGGTTGCCGTGCGGATGGACTGGCATGAGGGCTTTCAGATCTACGGCGAACACGGAAGCGTTATTGGCAAGACCTATAATCCTTGGCTTTTTAAGTCCAGCGACGTCGAGGTATTCTCCTCACGCGACGGTTGTTATCATCGTCCGCTCGGGGAAGATGCGCATTTCTTCAAGCTGCAGGTTGAAGCCTTTGCGGATACGATTATGGAGCAGGCACCCATGCGAGGGGCCAATCTGGAGGATGGAGTGGCAGCCATGCGTGCCATGGCGGCAATTGCACGATCGGTGGAGAGCGGGAATACGGTGAAGCTGGCTGATGTAACGGGAGGTGTATGAGGCATGAGGCTGGGCATCTTCTCCAAGACGTTTGAACGACCTACATTGGAGGGGAATTTGGACGCAGTGAAAGCAAACGGACTGAGTGTGATTCAATTCAATCTTACCTGCGCGGGTCTCCCATCACTGCCGGACGAGATCGATCTGGAAACCGCGGTGCATATAAGAGAAGAATGTGAGAAACGGCATCTACATATAGCCGCAGTATCCGGAACTTTCAATATGATTCACCCGGATCAGGGGTTACGCCAGCATGACATTCGCCGGTTTCGCCATTTGGCAGCGATGTGCCATTCAATGGGGACGTCCGTCATTACCCTGTGCACAGGCACAAGGGATAAGGACAATATGTGGAGGGCACATCCGGACAACGATTCGCCGGAAGCATGGGATGACCTGCTTGCGACCCTGCGTGAATTAGTGAATATGGCAGAGGAGTTCGAGCTGGAACTGGCAATTGAACCTGAGCCTGCCAATGTGATCAGCGATGCCGTCAAAGCCAGACGGCTGCTGGATACGATGGATTCTCCCCGGTTAAAGTTCGTTCTGGATGCAGCGAACTTGTTCAGTCCGACTGAGAGGAGGCCACTGGCAGAAGTTATCGATCAAGCGCTGTCACTGCTCAGTGAACATGTCATTATTGCGCATGCCAAGGATTATTCGACCGTAGAGGGATTTCATTATACGGCTGCAGGAACTGGCGAACTGGATTATAAAGCTTACATGAAATTGCTGCACGCTTATCATTTCAAGGGTCCGCTGATTCTTCATGGCCTGCATGAACGTCAGGTGCCGCAAAGCGTCTCTTATCTGAAGTCCCAAATCACAGAGGCCATGTTATGACACGAACTTCAACGCAATAACAGCAGCACCTATGAATGTTATGGGCTCCTGGGTTCATCCTCATCGAATCTTCACAAGTTTCAGTTACAATGGGGTCTTATGTTAAAGTTGATTTGTACTGACGAAGGATTCAATAAGGAGAAACCAGAATGAGGACTATACTAATCGTGGATGATGAACCGAATATTCGAGAAGTTCTTGTATCTTACCTGAACAAAGAGCATTATCTGACGCTGGAAGCGGCCAACGGTGCCGAAGCGTTCGATTTCCTGCGAGAGCAATCCGTCGATCTTGTTATACTGGACCTCATGCTTCCGGATATGGATGGTGAGCGGATATGTCAGGAAATTCGTACGTTCAGCTCGGTACCCATTATCATGTTAACGGCTAAGGTGGCCCAGAGCAGCCGGATTGGCGGGTTTGCCATCGGAGCCGATGATTATATCGTGAAGCCGTTCGATCCTCGGGAAGTTGTGGCCAGAGTCAAGGCCGTCTTGAGACGAGGAGACGACAGCAAGCTCTTGGCGGACGTTATTGTGTATCACCAAGGCGCGCTGGCCATTCATTCGATGAAACACGAAGTTACCTGCCATGGACAGGTTGTAAACTTGACGCCAAGCGAATACAAACTGCTGCTTCTGTTGGCCAAGTACCCCCAGCGCATTTTTTCGCGCGAAGAACTGGTCGACCGGGTGTTAGGCTATGACTTTATCGGCGACATCCGAATTATTGATCAGCATATCAAGAATCTGAGGCAAAAGATTGAATCAGACCCCAGACAGCCCAAGTATATCATCACCGTTTACGGCTTCGGATACCGCTTTGGAGGTGATGGGGCTTGAAGCATCGGCTGGACCTGAGGCTTGCCGCCATCATTATCAGTACCACGGCAGGGATTCTGATCATGTTTACCGTGATCAATATTGTGACCAACCATTATCATATAGCCATGTTCCAGCAGCAGTCATCCGTGCATGATGGAATGGCTGAGCTGAATTATCATTTGGAGCAGGCGCAGATGCAATCCATCATTTTGACATGTCTCTTATCCATTGCGATTGCTTCCGTAATAGGTATATATGTTGCAAGGAGAATATCGGCCCCCCTCGTCCAGATGAAGCGAGCAGCTGAAATGATGACGCGGGGGAAGTGGGACATCCGTGTGACAACAAAAGGGTACGATGAAATCGCGGGACTCGGCTCTTCGCTGAACGAGCTGGCTGTGCAGTTACAGAAGCAGGAGTTGCTTCGCAGGAATATGACCCAAGATATCGCACATGAACTGCGAACGCCGTTAACCACATTAAAGAGTCACACCCGTGCACTTGAGGATGGCATATGGGAGCCGACCGCAGATCGGTTTCAAACGTGCCTGAAAGAGATTGATCGATTGATTCAGCTTGTCACGGAGCTCGAGGATTTGCACGATATGGAATCGCCGGAGTTTCAACTATCCCGATCCAAGCAGGAGCTTGGTCAAATTATGGAGAGAGCCATCACCTTGGCGGCAGCAATGTATCAAGAAAAAAAGGTGGACCTGCAATATGTCAGCGGTTCGCCGATCCTAGCCGAGGTGGATGCCGACCGAATGCTTCAGGTTCTAATCAATATGTTAAGTAATGCCTTACACTACACGCCAGCTGGCGGAACGGTACAAGCCGAGCTCGTGGACGAAGGGGCAAACGCCCTGATTCGAATCAAAGATTCAGGTCAGGGGATTTCTTCCTTCGATCTGCCGTATATTTTCGAAAGGCTGTATCGGGGCGATAAGTCAAGAAATCGGTTAAGCGGCGGAAGCGGGATGGGGCTGGCCATCGTCAAGCAGCTGGTTTCCGCTCATGGCGGTCAAGTGTGGGCCGAAAGCGGAGATGAGTTTGCCGGCGGGAGCTGCTTCTATATCCGGATTCCGAAAGAAGAATAGATGAATGGACATGCAAAAAACCGGATCAGAAGATCCGGTTTTTCCATCCCATTAACTTGGCTGCGCTCTCAACATAATAGTAATCGCCATAGATAAGCGAGACATTTATATTTTGTCCTGCAGGCAGATGTCCCGTGGCTTCCTTCAGTATGCCTTCATACGCGGGGTCATCCCATTCGGCGTAATGGGCCGTCAAGGAGTCGATGATACGCAGGGCACTTTGGCGGTACAGAGCGCTTTCGGTTAAAGGCACCAGGTCCGCGATTTCAAGCAGACCGGAAGCAGCGCAGGATGCTGCTGACGTATCCCGTGGTTCGGAAGTCA